>NZ_JBEOUE010000001.1:0-723280 GCF_040303965.1 Streptomyces sp. NPDC094032
GCACTTTTTTTTCTGACCCTTATCCCGCGCGTGGGGGGCCCCCCCGGGGGGGGGGCCACCACGCCAGAAGCCGAAGCCCCCGCGCGCGGGCGTGCGCCCGGGGGCTTCCTGGCGGGTCCACCCTAGGGGGTGCCGTCCCTTACATGGGTGTCGTCCCCTACGCGGGCAGGACCCGCACCCGCCCCTCCGGCAGCTTGGCCCACCAGTGGTCGTAGCGCCGGTAGAGCCAGGGGTCGCGGGCCGCGAGCAGCGCGGACAGTGCGCGCGCCTCCTGCGCGAGCCCCTGCCACGCCGTCTCCGGGAGCTCCTGGAAGGCCGTGGCCTCGATGCCGCCCTCCACCGGGCGCCACACCCCCGCCACGTACCCGTCGACGAGCAGCGTCGGCAGCACGTCGCCGTTGACGCGGATCACCACCCGGCGGAGCTCCGGCGGTATCACCCGGCTCCGGTCGGCGTACGCGAGCAGGACGCTGTCCCACATGGGCAGCAGCCGGGGCGGCGCGGGCGTGTCCCCGGGCGGGCGCGGGGCGCCCGGGAGGTCGAAGAGCGCCGTGCCGTCGGGTCCTTCGAGGTGGTCGAGGTCCGCGTCGAGCTCCTTCAGGACCCGGCGGACCGGCGCCCGCTGGACCATCGCGAACTGCGCCACGTCCGCCACCGACGCGGGGCCGAAGGCCTCCAGATAGCGCAGCACCAGACCTCGCAGCGCCTCGGGCCTGACCTCGCGGCCGGTCACGGGGGCACCGCCGGAGGCCACGAACGACGGGCTCCGGCCGAACGACCAGGGGCCGCCCGTCGGATGGTGGTGCAACGGCGCGTACGCCCGCAGCCCCCACCACGCGCCCTCCGCCCGCTCCTCGCCGACCCGCCCCGCCAGCCACCCGCGCATTTCGGCCATCGTCCGCGGCTCCTCGGCGAACCCGAGCAGCTCCGGCACCAGCGTCTCGGCGTCGGCGGGCGTGAGCCCCGTCTCCGCGAAGCGGAACCCGAGCCGCGACCCGTACAGCGTCTGCTGGAGCGCCTCCCGGAACATCCGGTAGTCCCCGGCGTGCACCGCGTGCACGGTGATCCGCATCAGCGTCGCCTTCACCACCTCACCGCGCGCGAAGACGGCGTCGACCTCGTCCGGATCCAGCCCCACGAGCCGGTTCCACAGCGCCAGATACGGCGAACCGGGGTGCTGCGCCTGGAGCGCGACCACCCGCCGTACGCCGTCGGCGACGCTCAGCGGCGCGCGCTCCAGGAGCAGTTGACGGCCGAGGGTGGCGCGATTGAGCTCACGCGCGGTGATCTTCACGGGGGCATTCTCCCCGAGAACCCGATTCCCCGAGACCCCCAGACCCCGAGAACCCGAGACCCCGAGGAGCCCCGACGCGCCGTCGCCCGGCAACGCTTCGATGCCGCGTCACCGCAGGTCGTAGGCTCGCTACGCGCGTCATCCACGACGGCGCGCCCACCGCTCGACGTACGTACCCAGGGGGGAACGTCACCATGTCCAGGATCCTCGTCGCCGCCACGCCCGTGTCCGGCCACCACGCTCCGCTGCTCCAGATCGCCCGCCATCTCTCCGGCCTCGGCCACGAGGTGGTCTTCCTCGGGGGCTCCCGCTTCGCCGCCCAGGTGGAGGCGGCCGGGCCCGCCTTCCGGGCGCTGCCCGCCGCGGCCGACTACGACGACCGTGACCTGACGGCCCGGTTCCCCGGCCGGGAGGCGATCCCCGCCGGGCCCGAGCAGGTCATGTGGGATGTCATGCATGTCTTCGGCGACCCGATCCCCGCCCAGCTCGGCGCGGTGCGCGAGGTCCTGGCCGACTTCCCGGCCTCCGTCGTCATCCACGACAACCTGTTCCTCGGCGGCGTGGCGCTCGCCCTGAGCGAGGAGGCCGGCCACCGCCCCGCCGTCTTCAGCGTGGGCATCTCGCCGCTCGGCGTCGACAGCCGGGACACCGCGCCCCACCTGCTCGGACTGCTGCCGCCCGCCGACGACGCGGAGCGCGCGCGGTACGCGGAGATGGCGGCGCGGATGGCCGAACGGAGCAAGCCCCTCGCCACCCACCTGCGCGGCTGCTTCACCACCGCGGGAGTGACCCTGGCGGAGGGCTCGCTCGGCTGGCTCCGCATCCAGGCCGCCGACGCGTTCCTCCAGCTCACCGTGGCCGGATTCGAGTACCCGCGCAGCGACCAGCCCGCCAACATCCGCTTCGTCGGCGCGATCCCCATCGAGGCGGGCGCCGCCCAGGAGCCGCCCGCCTGGTGGCCCGAGCTCCAGGCGGCCCGCGCCGAGGGGAAGCGGATCGTCGTGGTCACCCAGGGCACCCTCGCCAACACCGCCCTCGGCCGGCTCGTCGTCCCCACCGTCCGGGCGCTCGCGGACCGCGAGGACGTCTTCGTCGTCGCCGCCACCGGGCGCCCCGACGCGGCCGAGCGGATCGCCGCCGACCTGCCCGCCGTCCCGGCCAACGCCCGTATCGCCGGGTACGTGCCCTTCGCCGAACTCCTCCCGCTGGCCGACCTGCTGGTCACCAACGGCGGCTACGGAGGCACCCAGGCCGCCCTCGCCCACGGCGTGCCCCTGATCGTGGGCGGCGACACCGAGGACAAGCCGGAGGTCGCCGCCCGCGTCGAGTGGTCCGGCACCGGCGTCAACCTCCGTACCGCGGACCCCACCGTCGAGGCGCTCCGCGAGGCCGTGGACACCGTCCTGTCCGTCCCCTCCTACCGCGAGCGCGCCGCCGCCCTCGCCAAGGAGTACGCCGCGCACGACGCCCTCGCCCTGATCGACGGCCTCGTCCGGGAGGCCGACGGCCTCGTCCGGGAGACCGCCGCCCGCTGAGCCCGACCGCACTGATCTCGCCAAGCTGACGGAGGAGTTGGCCGAGACCAGGTGAAGGTTCCGCAACGGCTTGCTCCCGCCCCGCCCCACCCGTAAGGATCGCCCGCAAGCATCGTGTCGAACGGGGGGCGCCATGAAACCTCGCCTGGTCTTCGTCCACGGCATCGGCGGCCCCCGCGACGCCGCCGCCGACCTGGACGAATGGCTGCGGGCCGTGGCCGCGGGCGCGCGCGCCGCCGGGCATTCCGCACGGGTCTCCGGCCTGACGGGAGGCTGGGCCGCCGACGCCCGGTTCGCCTACTACGGCGACCTGTTCCGCTCCGCCGGAAGCCAGGGGAGCGGCGGCGCCCCGGCGGACGACCAGGACGACGCCGTGCTCGCGGAGCTCCTCCTGGAGGCGGTCGACGAGCGGCTCGCCGACTCCGGCGCCCCCCTCTCGGCCGCCGAGACCCGCGCCCTGCGGCACGCCCGCACGCAGCTCGCGCCGCCGCCCGGGGCCCAGGGCGCGGGGGCCCCGGCCCGCCGCGTGGTCAACGCGGTCACCACCCTGCTCGCCGTCCCGGGCGTACGCGCCCTCGGCGGCTGGCTCAGCGCCCGCACCACCGCCGGCATGCTCGGCCAGGTCGCCCGCTACCTCAACCGCGCCGAACCCGACACCACCGGCGCCACCCTGGACCGGCGGATCCGCGCCCGCGTCGCCGCCTGCCTGGACCCCGAAGGCCCCAACGTCGTCGTCGCCCACTCCCTCGGCACCGTCGTCGCCCTGGAGACGCTGCACGAGCACGGGACCCGGCCCGACGCCCCGAACACTCCACGCCCCGACGTCCCGCTCCTCGTCACCCTCGGCTCGCCCCTCGGCATCCGGACCGCCGTCCAGCCCCGGGTCCGCCCCCACCCCCTCGCCACCCCCGCCTCCGTGGGACGCTGGCTCAACTTCTGGGACCGCGACGACCTCGTGGCCGCCCGCCCGCACCTGGAGAGCTTCGTACGGCCCAACGCCGCCGCCGTCGTCCCCGCCTCCCGCCGGGTCGACTCCGACGGGGCCTGGGTCCACCCGGCGGCGAAGTACCTGGCGCAGCCGGCCGTCGCCGGACCGCTCGTCGAGGCGCTGACCACCCTCGCGGAGCGATGAGCGGACCGCGCCATGTGCTGGTGATCGGGGCCCAGTGCCCCGACCTCGGCCTCCTCGACGAACTGGAGCAGGCGACCCGCGCCCTCCACGACACCCTCACCACCCCGTGGGCCGGCGCCTGCGAGAAGGACCAGCCGCACGGACCGACCCTGCTGTACGGGCCCGAGCTCACCCGCACGGGCGTCGAGGAGGCCGTACGGCGGGCCGGCCGCGCCGCCGCCGACGCCGGGGCGGTGCTCGTCCTCTGCCTCCTCGGCCACGGCATGGCGGCCGGCACCCGGCTCTACTTCATGGCGGGCGACTCCCGGGCCGAGGACCCGCTGAGCGCCGTCGACGTCGGCTCGCTGCTCACCGGACTCCTCGACACCCCGGGACTCGACGGGGTCGTGGCCCTCGTCGACACCTGCCACGCGGGCAACGCCCACCCCGACCTCCACTCGCTGGCCCACGGCATCCGGCGCGGCGACACCCGCTTCTCGCTCCTCATGGGTTCCGGCGCCGAGGAGGAGGCGTACGAGCTCCGCTTCAGCCGCACCCTCGTCAAGGTGCTCGACGCGGGCGTCGCCGACGCGGGGGAGACCCTCGTCCCCTCGGTCGTCGTCCGGGCCGTGCGCGCGGACGGCGGCGCCGAGGGCCAGACCGTCCAGGACACCCACTACGACGGCGCCCCGTTCGCCGAAGGCGTGCTCTGGCTGGCCCACAACGCCCGCCACGGCGACGGCGGTTCGGGCTCCCTGTTCGGCCCGCTCGGCCGCGCCGACCTCGACCGCGCCCTCGGCACCGCCGACGGGTCCGCCGCCGACACCGTCACCCACCCCCGGGACCTGGACGGGCTGCGCTCCCGCGCCGCCGCGCTGCGCGAGCCCCGGCGGAGCTGGGCCCGCCGGGTGACGACCGCCCTCCAGAGCGCCGTACGCACCCAGGCCCTGCTCACCGACTGGCCCGGCGACGACCTCACCAGCGCGCTGCTGCGGCGCGCCCTCGCCGAGGCCTGCCCGGCCCCGCTCGCGCCGCCGCCCGACTCCACCGGCGGCGAACTGCTGCGGGACGCCGTCGAGTACCTGCTGCTGCGGGCCCCGCGCGCCGAGCGGCGCCCGACCGAACCGCTCGCCTCCTTCGTCGCCGTCCTGGCCCGCGAGACCCATGTCGACCCGCGCCACCCCGCGCTGCGCGCCTGGGCGGTCGCCGTCGACGCCCTGATCGACCTCAACGACGCCTTCGAGCGGCTCGCCGAACACAACCGGGAGACCAGGCTGCGGCTCGTCGTCAGCCTGCACGGCGCCGTCGGCGACGACTGGCCCGAGTCGCTCGCCGTCTGGCTCCTCGACGACGGGACCGTACGCCGGCACGAGGAGTTCCCCTGCCCCGCGCAGGACCGTTCCGGCGTCGAACGCGCCCTCGGCGACGTGCTCCAGTGGGCGACCCGGCACGCCGACGCCCTCGACACCCCGCTGCGCCGGGTCGAGATCGCCGCCCCCGCCCCGCTGCTCGCCGTCTGGCGCCCCGAGGAGGCCGACTTCGGGATGCGCCGACTCGGCGACCTCCACGACGTGGTCCTGCGCTGGAGCGACCGCATCCAGCCACCCGACCACCTCTTCTGGATCAACGGCCAGGCCCGTACGGCCCTGAAGGCCCTGAAGGACCAGGTCGAGGGCAGCCGGGTCGACTGGCTCGGCGAGGCCGACACCCGGCGCGCCGACGAACTCCTCGAACGGCTCCGCAGGACGGCGTTCCACGGCAGGGCCGTCGCCCTGGAACACCGGCCCGCCCAGCTCAAGGACATGATGGAGTCCCTGCTGGCCGCCTCGCCCATCGTGATGTGGCCGAACCCCGAACCGGCCGAACAGGCGGACCGCGCGCCCGTCCCCGAGCCCGTACGGCGATCCGTCGACACGTACTGGCACCTGCTGCCCGCCGAGTTCAGCCGCGCCTACCGGGAACGCAGGCGGTCCGGACCGGGGGCGCGCGACGGCGCGTGCGGGCACGCCGACGCGGGGCGACGCCATCTCGCGGGACTGCGTACCGTGTGGGACGGTCCCGAGTGGCTGGATTTCTGCAAATGGTTCGATAGCGAGCACACGGCTCGGGAACAGTTCTCCGGGGAACGGTTCCCGACGGAGGGGGAGAGTCCCGCATGACCTGGCAGCCTTTCTACGTCGGCGACGGCGAGGCCCCGACCGGCCCCGAGGGACCCGTCGCGCTCCCCAAGGCCCCGCCCTGGCGGGAGTTCCCGCGCCGCTCCCTGCACGAGCGGTTCGTGCCGCCGCCCGGCCTCGTCGAGGCGGTCAACGCCGCGCTCGCGCTGCGCCGCCCCCTGCTCGTCACCGGACCCGCGGGCTCCGGTAAGTCCACCGTGATCGAGCAGGTCGCCGCCGAACTCGCCCTCGGCACCGTCCTGCGCTGGCACATCACCTCCCGCAGCAGCCTCACCGAGGCGCTGTACCGCTACGACGCCCTCGGCCGGATCCACGCGCAGCGCCTCAAGGGGCGCGACGGCGGCGACGACATCGCGCCCTTCCTGCGCATGGGCCCCCTGGGCACCGCCCTGCTGCCCACCGAGCGGCCCCGGGCGCTGCTGATCGACGAGATCGACAAGAGCGACCTGGACCTCCCCAGCGACCTCCTCGACGTGCTCGAACGCGGCGAGTTCGAGATCCCCGAACTCGCCCGCTACGGAACGGACCTGGTCGCCGTACGGGAATGGCAGGGCGACACCCACCACGAGGTGCGGCGCGGGCGGGTGCAGTGCACCGAGTTCCCGTTCATCGTCATGACCAGCAACGGCGAACGCGACTTCCCCGCCGCCTTCCTGCGCCGCTGCGTCCGCTTCACGATGCCCCTGCCCACCCCCGAGACGCTGCTGCGGATCGTCGAGGCCCACATGGGCCCCGAGACCGCCCGCACCCCCGAGGCCGACCGGCTGCTCACGGTCTTCCTCGAACGCCTCACGGCGGGCGAGAGCCTCGCCGTCGACCAACTGCTCAACGCCGTCCACCTGCTCACCGGGGCGGGCGCGCCCGACGAGGAGCGGCGGCAGGCCATCGAGGACCTGATCCTGCGCGAGCTCTCGCATGCCTGATCCGCTGCCCGGACTGCTCTCCGCCCTGCGCGCCGCCGCCCCCGACCTGGACGGCACCGCGCTGGCGGAGGCGCTCTGGCTGGCCGCCCACATGGCCGGGGACCGGACCGCCGCCACGGACCGGCCCGCACCCCCACCGGCACCGCCCGCCCCCGGCCCGGCCGAGCCGCCGAGCCCGCCGGCCACCCCGCCCCGCCCCCGCGAAGCCGCCCCGGCGCCCCGCCCGCCCGCGACCGGCGCCCCGACCGCCGACGCCACCCGCCCCCTGCACGAGCGGCTCCCCGGCAGCGGCGCCCGCGTCCGGGGGCACGCCGTGGCCGCGCCCCGCGCCACCGGGCTGCCCCGCGCGCTCGAACTCACCCGGGCGCTGCGCCCCTGGAAGCGGCGCTGGCCGCGCGGCCGCCACGCCGAGCTGGACATCGACGCGACCGTCGACGGCTACGCCCGCAGCGGCGAGCTGATCCCGGTCCTGGCGGCGGCGCCCGAGCGCTGGTTCGACCTGGCCCTCGTCGTGGACCGCTCGCCCGGCATGCGCGTCTGGCGCGAGACGGTCGCCGAGTTCACCGCCGTCCTCGACCGGCTCGGCGCCTTCCGCACCCTCCAGGTCACCGACCTCGCCTTCGACGCCTCCGGCGAGCCCCTCGTCCCCGGACAACTGCGCTCCTCCGACGGGCGCCGGCTCGTCGTCGTGGTCTCCGACTGCATGGCCGACGCCTGGCGCCGCCCCGAGGTCTGGCACCTGCTGCGGGAATGGGCGGGCGCCACCCCCACCGCCGTGCTCAACCCGCTCCCGACCCGGCTGTGGCGGCGCGGCGGCCTCAACCTTCCGACGACACGCTTCACCCCCGCCGCGCCGGGTACGCATCGGAGCCGCGTGCCGGTGGAACCGCCGGGTCTGTTTCTGCCGGGAAGCCTGGGAAGCCTGGGAGACCCGGCAGGCGGCCCCGGGGGACAGGACGGCGCCCCCGACACCCCTGCCGACGCCGACGGCGACTGGCTCCCCCTCCCCGTGCTCTCCCTCACCCCGCACTCCCTCGGCCGCTGGTCGCACACCCTGATGCGCGGCGCGCCCGAGGGCTGCACCGCCGTGCTCGTCCCGCCGACCGGGCGCACCCCAGGACCCGCCCGCCCCCCGGCGGTCCCGCTGCCGCCCGGGACGCTCGCCCGCAACCTGCTGCGCACCGCCTCGCCCCGCGCGGCCCGACTGGCCGTGCTCTGCTCCCCGTTCGACCGGCTGAGCCTGCGCCTGATCCACCTCCTCCGCGAGCAGCTGGTCCCGGAGGCCGGCGTCGCGGACGTGGCCGAGCTCGTCACCAGCGGGGTGTTCGACCTGGAGGAGAACGCCACCGGCGGCATCGAGCTCCTGCTGCCGCCCGAGGCCCAGACCGTCCTGCGCGCCGAGCTGCCCGCCCACGAGCTGTGGGCCGTTCACGAGGAGCTCGACCGGTACGTCGCCACGCGCGGCGCGGGCCCCGCCCGGCTGCCCTCGGTCGCCCACGACGGGGAGGGGCCGCAGGACTGGGCGGCCGAGAAGGAGGCCTTCGCGCGGGCGTCGCGGCGCACCCTGGAACTCCTGGGCTTCGCGGAGCCCGGCCGCCCGGCCGGGCCGGAGGACGCCGCGCCCGAGGCGTTCGTCGGGCACACCGCACTCGTCGAACGCGTCGCCCGCAACCTGGCCGACGGGACGACCCGGCTCCTCTGCGTGAGCGCGCGCGACGGCGTCCCTGGCGCCGGGCGCACCGCGTTCGCCCGGCACGTGGCCCACCAGGTCCGGGAGCACTTCCCCGACGGCGTCGTGTTCGTGCTGCTGCGCGGCTCCACCCCGCACCCGGTGCCGCCGGAGGCGGCGCTGTACCAGGTGCTGCGGGAGCTGGGCGTGGCGGACGAGGACGTCCCCGAACCGCGCGCGCCGGACGTCCTCGCCGCCCTGACGGCCACCCTGCGCACCGCGATGGAGGGCAGGCGCGTCCTGGTGGTCCTGGACGACCTGGCCGGCCAGACGGCCGTGCACCACCTCGCCACCACTCCGCCCGAGGGCTGCGCCGTCCTCCTCACCAGTCGCGAACTGGTCCCTTCACGCCACCCGTACCAGGGTGTCGAACTCGCCCCGCTGATCGGCCGCGACGCGGTGGGCCTGCTCCTCGCGCGGATGGGCCCGGACGCCGACGCGGCCTTGGCGCGGCAGGCGATCGGACTGGACGCGTGGTGGCCGCTCTCCCTGCGGATCCTGGCCGGCGCGCTGATCTCCGACATCGACCCGGCGTACACGCTCGACAACCTTCCGGGGCGCCGTCGCTCGACCGAACAGGCCCTGGATCCCTCGCTGTTGGTGCGGCAGCGGCTCGACGCGGACCGGTGGCACGGAGGCCTCGCGGGGGTCCTGGAGCGCCTCGCGGTGGTCAGCTCGGGCGCGTTCACGCTCCAGGAGGCCCTGGCCGTCCTGGAGGGCGACCCGGCCGGTTCCGCCCGTCAGCTGGACACCCTCGTCCGGGCGGGCCTCCTGGAGGCGGCGGGTCCTGAGCGGTACGCGTTCCCCGGCGCCGTCCACGCGGAGGTCGAGAAGGGGAGGCCGTTCGAGCCCCGGCGCGTGGTGGCCCGGGAGCGCGTCGCCCGCTTCCGCCGCGCCGCCGCCGCCGCGCTCCGCGAGGAGCGGCACCCCGGCAGCGCGCTGCCCGCCCTGCTCGGCGTGACCCCCGAACCGGCGCCCCACCCCGAGGTGTGGATCCCCAACGCCCTCGCCCCCTCGGGCGTCGGCTCCACCGGCCTGGAGGCCGACACGCTCTTCCTGCTCCACGAGTCCGGAGCGTCGCCGCTGTACCGCACGCGCTTCGCGCAGGCCGCCCGCTCGCTGATCGACGGGCGCTCCCTGTACACCGACGAGGCCTGGGTCCGGGCCGTGGTCGCGCTCGCCCACGCCCAGCACGCCTCCCGGCGCCCGCGCGAGGCCTGGGACACCGTGCACAAGGCGAGCACCTTCCAGCTCCAGGGCGACGCGGCCACCTACGGCCCCGCCGCACTGCTGCTCGCCCGGCTCTCCCTCGGCGGGCAACCGGACGGCCCAGGGGTGGCGGTGTCCTGGGCCGAGGAGGCGCTGGCCTACCTCGACGTCGGCTCCACCGCCCGCAGCCCGGAGACCACCGACGCGCTCCACTGTCTGGAGCAGGCCCTCGCCGCGTCCCGCGACTACGAGGAACTGGCCGTCGCCCAGCGCAGGTTGAGCCTGCACCTCGCGGCCCGGGGGCTGCCCGACGAGGAGGGGCAGGTGCTGGTCCGCCTCGCCGACACCCTCCTCTTCCTGGACCGGGGAGCGGAGGCGGAGGCCCCGGCCCGGCGCGCCGTGGAGCTCCTCGAAGCGGCCGGCGACGCGTCGGGCCTGGAGATCGCCTTGCGTCTGCTCCGTACCGCCCGGGAGTCCGCCCGCCCCTCCACCGGGCGGACGTTCGTCGTGCTGGAGGGCCCGGACGACGCGGCCCGCCTGGAGGTCGAGACGGCGGCCCTCCTCGCCCGCGCCGGACTGGCCGACCGGTCCGAGACGCGCCGCCTGGACGACAGCGTCCTGCTGCTCGTCGACACCGCCGTCCCCGTCGGCGACGTGCTGCGCGACCTGGTCGAACAGCTCCCGGGGCGGCTCGCGGCGAGCGGCGTCGGCCGCCCCCTGCGCATCGGCGTGCACACCGGGCCCGCGCGCCTCGAACCGGGCGTCGAGTACACCCGGACCATGCTGCGCCACGCCGAATTCCGCAGGGTGTCGGAGAACTACCCGGACGACACCACCCTGTGCGTCTCCCCGGAGGCCTTCGCCACCCTGCGCGACACCGACACAGCAGGGCGCTTCACCGCGCAGGAGGTGCGCACCCAGGACGGCGCGGAGGTCTGCGTGATCCTCACCCCGCGCCTCGACCTCTCCTCGTACGACGGTGAACTCATCGCCCTCGCGCGGGTGTTCAACGAACTCGATCCCGACGGGCGGCGCTTCGCCGGGATCCTGCGGGAGCGCATCGACGGGCTGCTCGATCTGAGGAACACCGGGCGGTTCGACCCGGCGGAGCTGCTGCCCGACGAAGTGGCGCGGATCCGGGGGGAGGTGAGGTCGGGCCTCCAGACCGTCTTCCCCTTCGTGCGGGGCCGGACCTTCGGCCTGGTCTGGCAACGGCCGCAGGGCGACGTGCCGTTCGACGTCAAGTTCTCCCTCGGCGGACCCCGGCAGACCTTCGGCCCCGGCGCCGTCGGGACCATCGCCCTGATGGCGTACGTGGACGAGGCGCGCAGCACCTGGTCGGCGGGGCTCGTCCGGGTGCGGCCCGAGCACCTGACATCCGTCACCGAGCGGGACGGCCTGGCGGCCCTCACGGCGGAGGCGCACCGCACCGCCGTCCTCTGGCTGCACCGGGACGCGCCGCTCCCCGAGAACCTGCTCCTGCACCTCGACCCGGAGACCCGCGACGCGATCCTCGCCCACCCCGACGACGTCTCCCGCGTCATCGAACTCTTCCGCCGGGTCCGCCTCCGGACGGTGCCCCTCTCCGCGCTGCGCCCCCTGATCCATACGGCCAAGGCGGCACGGACGGTGCGCCTCGCGGGCGCCGCCCTGCGCGAGGACGGCCTGCTGCTCCTGGGCGGCACCCCGCGCGGCCGGGAGACGGCGGCGACGCTGCGGCTGCCGGTCCCGGAGGAGGACGAGTACGTGTGCGCCCCCCTCGCCCGGCGCCGCTCCGAGCACGGCGCGCGGCCCTCCGTCGTCGCCGACGGGGCCGCGTGGGTCCTGGCGGCCGAGGGGGACGAACCGGCCCCGCTCCCGGCCGGGTTCCCCGCCCTGCGCGGTCGGTGAGAGGGCGGCGCGCGACCGGCCCCGCGAACCGCCGCGTGATCTAATTCCGGGAATGCGTTTCGGAATCCTCGGCGACACCCGGGCCTGGTACGACGACGGCACCGAAGTGCCCCTCGGCGGGCCCGCGCGCAGGGCCCTGCTGGCGCTGCTCCTGGTCCGCCCCGGGGCCGTCGTCCCGGCGGAGCGGCTGGCCGAGGAGATCGAACCGGGCGGCGGCGCGGTGACCGCGCACGCGTTGCAGTCCCAGGTGTCCCGGCTGCGCGCGGCGCTGCCCGAAGGGGCGTCGATCGAACGGACCGGCTCCGGCTACCGCCTGGTGCTCGGACGTACTGAGGCCGAATCCGTCGACGCCGTACGCTTCGAGCGCGCCGTCGCCGAGGGGCGCGCCGCCCTGCGCGACGGCGACCCCCGACGGGCGGCGGAGGTGCTGCGCGAGGCGCTCGGGCTGTGGCGGGGGCCCGCGCTGGCCGGGCTGCCCGACAGCGAGACGGCCCGCACGGCCGCGGTCCGCCTGGACGAGCTGCGGCTGGCCGCCGTCGAGGACCGGATCGAAGCCGAACTGCGCACCGGCGAGCACCGCGCCGCCGTCCCCGAACTGCGCGAGCTGGTCGACGCGCACCCGCTGCGCGAGCGGCCGGCCGCGCTGCTGATCCGGGCGCTGTCCGCCCAGGGCGGCCCGGCGGAGGCGCTGCTGGTGTTCGAGGAGACCCGACGCCGCCTCGCGGAGGAGCTCGGCGCCGACCCGTCCCCCGAACTGACCCGGCTCCACCGCGAACTGCTCGACGCGGGCGGCCTCCCCGCCCCCACACAGCCGCCCGCCCCGCTCACCGCCTTCATCGGCCGCGAAGCGGAGACCGCCGAGCTGGCCGCCCTCCTCGGGGCGGCCCGCCTGGTCTGCCTCACCGGCCCCGGCGGCGTCGGCAAGACCCGCCTGTCGGCCGAGGTCGCGCGCGGGGTGCGGGATGGCGGCGCCGAGGTCTGCTTCGTCGAACTGGCCGCGCTGCGCGACGGCTCCGCCCTGGCGCCGACGCTGCTCGCCGCACTGGGGCTGCGGGGCAGCGGCCTCCAGCCGGCGCAGGGCCCGCTCGCGCCGGTGGACCGGCTGATCACCGCCCTGGCCGACCGGCCGCTGCTCCTCGTCCTGGACAACTGCGAGCACGTCGTCGACGAGGCCGCGGCCCTCGCGGCGCGGCTGCTCTCGGCCTGCCCCCGGCTGCGGGTGCTCGCCACCAGCAGGGAGCCGCTCGGGGTGATCGGCGAGCACGTACGGCAGGTCCGTCCGCTCGACGAGGCCGCGGCGGTACGGCTCTTCGAGGACCGGGCCCGTGCCGTACGCCCGGGGCCCGCGCCGGACCCCGTGACCGTACGCCGGATCTGCGCGGCCCTGGACGGGCTGCCGCTGGCCGTCGAGCTGGTGGCGGCCCGGCTGCGGACCCTGGAGCTCGACGAGCTCGCGGGCCGGGTCGGCGACCTGCTCGCGGTTACCGCGCGCGGCAGCCGGGCCGCCGACGCCCGGCACCGCACCCTGCGGTCGGTGGTCTCCTGGAGCTGGGACCTCCTCTCGGCGGACGAACAGCGCGCCGCCCGCCGCTTCTCCGTCTTCACCGGCGGCGCGACCGCCGACGCCGCGCTGCGGGTCTGCGGCATGGCCGGCGACACCCTCGAATCGCTGGTCGAGAAGTCGCTGATCGAGCCCGTCGGCGGCGGACGCCACCGGATGCTGGAGACCGTACGGGCGTACGCGGCCGAACAGTTGAGGGAAGCGGACGAGGAGGAGCCGACCGGGCGCCGGCATGCCGAGCACCTCCTGGACCTGCTCGACGGCGCCGCCCCGCACCTGCTGCGGGACGCGCAGCTCGACTGGCTCCCGCGCACGGCCGCCGAGGACGGCGACCTCGCGGCGGCGGTGCGCCGGGCCCTCGCCGCCCACGACCCGGACACGGCCCTGCGCCTGCTGGCCGCCGCGGCCCCCTCGCTGTGGATCCGGGGCGCCTCCGCACCGCTGGGCCCCGCGGCCGCCGCCGTGCTCGACGCACTCGACGGCACGCCCCCGGAGGGGCTCGCGGAGGAGTACGCGGTGTGCGTGCTGCTCGCGGCGGCCGGTGCGCCCGGGACCGCCGACGGCGGCGGGCCGACCGCCTGGCGGCGCCACCGTGCCACCGCGCAGCGGGCCCTGGAGGACGTGTGGTCGGGGGAGCGGGCGGGGCGCCGCCCGGCGGCGCTGCTGGTGTGGATGCTGCGCAACGCGGGGGAGGCCGACCCCGGGCCCGCGTTCGGGCTCGTGTCGGCGCAGCGCGACTCCCCGGACCCCTGGGCGCGGGCGGCGGCCGCCTTCGTGGCCGGGTACGGGCCGCTGGCGGACGGGGACACCGAGGGTGCTGAGCGGGCGTTCCGCGAGGCCGTCGACGGCTTCCGCGCGCTCGGCGACCGCTGGGGCACCGCCCTCGCGCTGGACGCCCTCGCCGCTCTCGCCGGAGCCCGTGGCGACCACGAGGCCGCCGTGGCCCTGACCGACCGGGCGCTCACGCTCGCCGGGGAGCTCGGCGCCCTGGAGGACTCCGCCGACCTCCTCGTCAACCGGGGCGACCACCTCGTCGGCCGCGACCCCGGCCGGGCCCGCGCCGACTACACCGAGGCCGCGGCCCTGGCCCGCGCGGGCGGCGGCTCGGCGGGACTCGCGGCGGCGCTGCGCGGCCTCGGCGACCTCGCGCTCCTGGACGGCGACCTGGACGAGGCCTTCCGCCGCTACGGCGACGCCCTCGGCCGGATGGACCCGACCTGGGTGCGGAACCTGGGCAACCGGGTGTGCTGCCTCGCCGGGCTCGGCCGGGTCGCCGAGGCCCGTGGCGACCTCGCGACGGCCCGCGACCGCTACCGGGAGGCGGCCGCCGCCGTCGCGGGCCTCGGCCCCGGACCCGCCAGGACCCTGCGCCTGATGGGCCTGCCCGAGACCACCGTGGAGGCCGTCCTGCGAGCCGGCTCACCGGGGTGGTGAGCCGGCGGTGAGCACCCGGTGAGCGCCCCCGGACAAGCTGGGCGGCATGACGAAGACGACGCACACGCACTCCCCGCGGCCCGGGAAGAAACTGGACATCCTCATCTCCGGCGCCTCCGTCGCGGGCCCGGCCCTCGCCCTGCTCCTCCACCGCCACGGCTTCCACGCCACCGTCGTGGAACGCGCCCCCGCCCTCCGCGACGGCGGCTACGCCGTCGACTTCCGGGGCCACGCCCACCTGAAGGTGCTGCGCGCCCTCGGCATCCTGGAGGCCGTCGAGGCCGCCCGTACGGGCAACGGCTCCATGGCGTACGTCAACGCGGCCGGCAAGCCCGTCGCGAAGCTGCCCGCCGACCTCTTCGCGGGGGACGTCGAGATCCTGCGCGGCGACCTCGCCCGCATCCTGTACGAGGCGACCCGCCCGTACACGACGTATCTCTTCGGCGACTCGGTCACCTCGCTCACCGAGGACGCCGCCGGGGTCTCCGTCACCTTCGAGCACGCCGCGCCCCGCCGCTTCGACCTGGTGATCGGCGCCGACGGGCTGCGCTCCACCACCCGGCGGCTCGCCTTCGGCCCGGAGGAGGACTTCGTCCGGCACCTGGGCGTGCACTGCGCGGTCTTCACCACCGACAACCACCTGGGCCTCGACCACACCGGCCACGCCTACCGCACCGCGAACCGGCTGGTGGCCATGTACAGCGCCCGCCACAACACCGAGGCGAAGGCCGTCTTCTACTTCGGCTCCCCGGACGTGGACCTGGACCGGCGGGACGTGGCACGCCAACAGGAGGTGCTGGCCGAGCGGTTCCGGGGCAACGGCTGGGAGAGCGACCGGCTGCTCGACGCGATGCGGCACGCGCCGGACTTCCACTTCGACTCGGTCGCCCAGGTCCGCATGGACCGCTGGACCCGGGGCCGGGTGGCGCTGGTCGGCGACGCCGCGTACTGCCCCTCCTCGCTGTCGGGGATGGGCTCCGGACTCGCCCTGGTGGGCGCCTATGTCCTCGCGGGCGAACTCGCCGCCGCCGGGGGCGACCACGAGGTCGCCTTCGCCCGCTACGAGCGGGAGCTCCGGGCGTACGCGGAGGGCTGCCGGAAGATGGGCGACGGGGTCGCCGGACTGATGGTTCCCGGCAGCCGGTTCGCGGCGGCGGCGCTCAACCGCTACTACCGGCTGATGCCTTACCTGCCCGGCCGGAACATGGCCGCGAAGATCGCCCGCAGGACCGCCGAGAACATCTCGCTGCGCGACTACGCCACGGTGTGAGGTGCCGCGCGCGCGGCGCACGCGGCCGCGAAGCCGGGCGGGACCCGCACGTCGGTGAGGGTCCAGCCGGGGACGGGCAGCGGACGCGCGCCGGTCCCCACGACGGTGTCGGCGAACCCGCTGCCGGACAGCCCCTGGCCGGTCCCCTTCAGATACGCCTCCTTGCGCGTCCAGCAGCGCGCGAAGGCGAGCAGCGCGAGCTCCCCGCTGTGCGAGAGCGAGAAGTGCAGCCGGCCGGCCTCCCCGGCGAGCACCGGCCGCCCGTGCGGCCCGCCGCACCCCGGGCAGTCGAGCCGCGCGAACACGAGCCCGGCGGGCCCGAGTCCGAGATACCCCCCGGCCAGCACCCGCAGCGCGGTGTGCGCGGCCACGTACACCTCCCGGTCGGCCGCCCGCCGCAGCCGCCCCGTCCGCCCCGGGCGGCACCAGCCACGCCCCGACCCTAGGCGGCTCCGCCGCCCGGGGAGCCCCGTTCCCCCGCTTCCGCCATGACGGGCCTCGGCGGACCGCCCGCCGCCGCCGGTCCCGCCGCGGGCCACAGCAGCGCGTTCTCCGTGCGGACGCGGACGACGAGCCACGCCGTGTTGGCGAGGGTGAAGAGCAGGGCGGTGATCCACGCGGTGTGGACGAGGGGCAGGGCGATGCCCTCGCACAGGACGATGAGGTAGTTGGGGTGCCGCAGCAGGCGGTAGGGCCCGGTGGTGACCGGCGGCAGTCCGGGTACGACGATGACGCGGATGTTCCAGCGGGGGCCGAGCGTCCTCATGCACCAGGCGCGGCCCGCCTGCGTGAGGACGAGGAAGGCCAGGGCCGGCCAGCCGGTCGCAGGGGCGAAGGCGCGGCCGGTGAGGGCGACCTCCGCGACGGTCCCGACGAGCAGGCAGACATGGAGGGCGACCATGACGGGGTACTGCCGTCGCCCGTACTCGACGCCGCCGTGGGCGAAGGCCCATCGGGCGTTGCGGCGGGCGGTCGTCAGCTCGACCAGGCGCACGACGCCCATGGCGGCGATGAGAGCGAGCAGACTCGCGGGGATCGTCATGGAGTCCTCGTCCTACGCGGTCGCGAGTCGGCCGAGGCGTTCGGCCAGGGCGCGGTATCTGCCGGCGCGGTCCGCCGATTCCTCCAGGTGGGCGGCGATCTCCTCCTGGGCGCGCTGTCCGGCCGGTGCGAGTCCGGTGGTGTCGAGTGCGCCGAGCATACGGAGGAAGGGAAGGGCGATGTCCCTGTGGTAGATCTCCGGCGAGAGGATGCCCGACCTGGCCATGGAGCTGATCAGCCGCCCGAAGCCGGGGGCGGCGTGGGCGGGCGGACGGAAGGTCCTGAGGACGGTGGCCACGGCCTGGAGCGTGCGGTCGGGGTGCATGCGCACGCACGCCTGGAGGATGGTCCGGTAGAAGAGCATGTGCCGGTTCTCGTCGTGGGCGATGCGCCTCATCAGGGCCTCGCAGACCGGCTCGTCGCACAGGCGGCGGATTCCCTGGTAGCTGACGCGGGTGCCGAGTTCCTGGAGGGTGACGTAGACCAGGGAGGCGATGAGGTCGCCCCGGTGGTCGATCTCGTAGCCGTGCTGCACATGCGCGGCGCGGGTGTCCTCCAGAAGCACCGGATCGGCACTGCGGGTGACCACGAGGTAGTCGCGGATGGCGGTGCCGTGCCGGGCTTCCTCCACGGTCCAGCGATTGACCCACCCGCCCCAGGGGCCGTCGAGCGACAGCATGTCCCCGATCACCCGGTGGTAGCTGGGCAGGTTCTCCTCCGCGAGCAGATTGTGGAGGAGGCCGTCCCGGGCGGCCGCGTTCAGTCTCCGCTGGGAGGGGTCCCACGGCTCGCCTCCGAGGGGGCCGTCGTAGTCACGGCCCTGGCTCCAGGGGACGTACTGGTGCGGATACCAGTCGACGGTGGTCCGGAAGTGCGTGTCGAGGGCGTCGGCGGCCACCGGTTCGAGGTCGATCAGGATGCGTACGTCTGCGGCGATGGCGGGCACGGTCCGTGACACCTTTCCTCTCCCCCTACCAGCGGAGGAGGACCAGTTCGATGGCGAAGCCCGGTCCCATGGCGGCGACCAGGCCGGGTGCGTCGGCGGGGGGTGGTGTCTCCATGGCCGCGCGCAGGATGTCCAGTACGGACACGGACGAGAGGTTGCCCCGCTCGGCCACGGAGCGCCGGGTGAGTTCCAGGGCGCCGGGCTCCAGGTCCAGGGCCCGCCGCACCGCGGTGAAGACCTTCGGTCCGCCGCCGTGGACGATCCAGCTGGTGATCTGGCGCGGGGTCAGCGCGTGCCGCGCGAGGAGGCCGTGGACGGCCGTGGGCAGGTGCTGCTCCGTGAGCGCCGGGACCTCGGGCGACAGCAGGATACGGAAGCCGTGGGAGCCGATGTCCCAGCCCAGGGCGTCCTCGGTGCCGGGGAGCAGCAGGCTGTGGGTGTCCACCAGTTGGGGCCCGGCGGGGCCGCCGTCCCGGTGGGCTCCGAGGGCCACGACGGCGGCCGCGCCGTCCCCGAAGAGGCTGCCGGCGACGACGTTCGCCACGGAGCCGTCCTTGAGCTGGTACGCCAGTGAGCACAGCTCCACGGCGAGTAGGACGGCCACCTGGCCGGGGTGGGCCAGGAGGTAGTCGTGGAGCCGGGCAAGACCGGCCGCTCCTCCGGCGCAGCCGCTGCCGAACAGCGGGACGCGCCGGACGTCCGGCCGCAGCCCGACGCGGTGGGCGAGCCGGGCCTCCAGCGACGGCACGGCAAGGCCGGTGACGGTGGTGCTGAACACCGCGTCGACCTCCTCCGGCCGGACGCCCGCGGTGCGCAGCGCGCCGAGCAGCGCCCGTTCCCCCAGCTCCATGGCGGTGTCGAGCCAGACGCGGTTCTGCTCGGTGAAGTCCTCCCGGCGGGCGAGCTCGACCAGCTTGTCCAGGGGCAGCGACAGCGAACGGGTCTCCACGCCCGAGTTGGCATGGATCTTGCGGAGGACCAGCGCGCCCGTCTCGGACTCCCGCAGCGTCGTACGGGCCAGGGCGGCCAGGATCTCCTCCTGCCGGTACAGATACGGCGGGAAGGCCGTCTCGATCGCCGCCACCCGTGGTGCGGCGGCCGCCGGCCGCCGGGTGCGCTCATGGGGCGCCTGACGCGTCGGCATCGGCTTCCGCCTCTCTGCACGGGTGTGGTGATCGACAACGGGCGAGGGGGAGCCACGGCGTACGGTCGCCCACTAGGACGCCGTGAACAGCAGAACGGCGTTCTGCCCGCCGAAGCCGAAGGAGCAGCTGATCCCCGCGTCGCCGCGCGTGGGGCGGGGACGTCCGGCGACGACGTCCAGCTTGTGGTCCCCGTCCTGGCCCTCGAAGTTCGCCACCGGCGGGACGGCCCCATGGCGCAGCGCGAGCACCGTGTACGCGGCCTGGATTGCCCCGGCCGCCCCCAGCGCGTGCCCGATCACGCCCTTGGACGCGGTGACCGGCGGCCCGTCGTCACCGAAGACGCGGACGAGGGCGTGCGCCTCGGCCGCGTCGTTCAGCGGGGTGGAGGTGCCGTGCGCGTGGACGTGGCCGACGTTCCCCGGCTCGCACCCGGCGTCGGCGAGAGCGGTGCGGAGGGCGCGGACCGCGCCGTCGCCCCGCGGGTGGGGGGCGAGGGGATGGTGCGCGTCGGCGCCGGCACCGTACCCCCGCAGCAGCGCCAGGACGGGAGCCCGGCGGGCCCGGGCCGCGCGGGCCCGTTCGAGTACGAGGATGCCGGCGCCCTCGCCCAGGACGAAGCCGTCACGTCGCGCGTCGAACGGCCGGCTGGCCAGGGCGGGTTCCGCCCCGCGCCGGGACAGCGCCCGCATCCGCGTGAAGCAGGTGGCCGTCATGCGCGAGCGGGCCGACTCGCTGCCGCCCGCCAGCACGATGTCGCAGGTCCCGGATCGCAGCAGGTCCCGGGCCACTCCGATCGCGGTGGCGCCCGACGCGCAGGCGCTGGCGGTGGTGAAGTTGGGGCCGCGTACGCCCAGGTCGATGGCGACCTCGCCCGCGGCCATGCTCGGCACGCTGCGCGGGAGCGCGAGCGGCGAGACCCGCTCCGGCCGCCCGGCGCCGAGGTGCCCGAACTCGGTGACGTACGTGCTCAGACTGTTCGATCCCACGCCCAGGACGACACCGACCCGGTCCGCGTCCCAGTCACGCCGGTCGAGGCCCGCGTCCGCGACGGCCCGCCGGGCGGCGACGAGGGCGAACCGGATGAAGCGGTCCATGCGCCGCGCCGACGTCCGGCCGAGTTCCGCCTCGGCGTCGAAGTCCGTCACCCGGCAGGAGAAGTCGACGGGCAGTCCCGCCAGGACGGGATCCGTCGCGGCCAGCGAGCGCCCTCGGCACAGGGCCGCCCAGTTCGCCTCCGCCGTATGCCCGGCCGGAGTCACCAGGCCCAGCCCGGTGACCGCGATCTCAGCGCGCATGCGCGAAGGCCAGCGCCGCTTCGCCCAGGGTCGAGGACGGGCGCAGGTCCAGGGCGTCCTCGGGCAGGACGATCCCGAACTCCTCCTCCGCCGCCACGACCATCTCCATCAGCGACAGCGAGTCCATGCCGAGACTGTCGAACGTCGTCCCGCCGGAGAGCTCACCGGCGTCCGCCGTCACCTTGAGGTGGCCGGTCAGCAGGGCCACCAACTCCTCGGGAAGGGCCGACTCCGCCGTGCCTTCCGCCGCCTGCCTCATGCCTGGGTCTCCTTCGTCCTCGCCGCGAGCGGCCCCGCCGCGCTGCCCGCGTTCATCCGTTCGTACAGCTCACGCGCGCGGGAGGCCTGCGTCTCCAGCCACTCCACGTGCCGGCCGAGCCGGTCCTGCGCTTGTCTCCCGGTCGCGCCGAGACCGGTCGCCGACATCACGCGGAGCGCACGCAACAGCGGCCCCACCACGTGCTCGCGGTGGACGTCGAGGTTGAAGATGCCGGCCGCCGCGACCCGCATGGCCCGCGCCCCGAACCCCGGGATCCCGGCCCCGGGCATCCGGAAGCCGCACACCACGTCCGCCAGGGCGATCAGGGACTCGTCCGGGAAGAGCCGGAGCGCGTCGGCGTACAGGCCCCGGTAGAACAGCATGTGCAGGTTCTCGTCCGCCGCGATCCGGGCCATCAGGCGCTCTCCCGCCGGGTCGCCGCACGACACGCCGACGTTGCGGTGGGCCCGGTGGGTCGCCAGCTCCTGCACGGTGACGTACGCCAGCCCGTGCAGGGCGGTCGGCAGGTCGCTGCGGAACCCGGTGCCGACGTGCCGCATCCGCAGCTCCTCCAGGGCCACCGGGTCGAGCGCCCGGCGGGCGTGGACGTAGGCCCGCAGGACGTCCGCGTGCCGGGACTCCTCGGCCGTCCAGCGGTGGATCCACGCGCCCCAGGCGCCGTCCCGCCCGGTGCGGCTCGCGAGCTCGAAGTGGTAGCTGGGCAGGTTGTCCTCGGTGAGGAGATTGATGATCAGCGCGTCCTGCACGGGCCGCGACAGCGGCGACTGCGCCTCTTCCCAGGCCGAGCCGTTCAACGGCCCGTCGAAGTCCCGCGCCGCGCTCCACGGCACGAACTGGTGCGGCAGCCAGTCACGCGCGACCGAGAGATGCCACTCCAGGAGCCGCCCGACCGAAGGTTCCAGCTCCCGGAGCACGGCTTCCGACCTGATGCCGACCACGCCCGCGCCTCCCGTTGTCCTGACCGTTATCTGCGCATATGCGCGACACGGTGTGAACGCCTACGAGGGGTCCTGGGAACGATCTGTCACTCGTTGGAGTTCGTAGGGCCGTCCCTCTGGCGTACGGGTGGGGCGTCAGCCGCGCGGCGTCTTCTCCCCGCGTGCCGCCTTACGGCTGACGATCGCCTTGGCGGTCAGGAGTACGCAGCCCAGCGCCCACAGGGCGACCGCGACGAGCCGGGTGTTGTCCCAGAAGTCCCGGGGCGCGCCGAAGTCGATGTCGGTGATCACCCACACGGCGATGATCACCCATATCGTCCACGATACGGCGAGTTCCTTGGCATCCTTCATTTTTTCTCCCTCTTGATCATGGAAAGTCTACGGGGCCGACCAGCCCGTGCCGCCGCCCGATGTGCCGAGGCCGCCCGGGCGCTGCCGGGGCACGTGCCAGGTCGTGCTCGTGCCCGTCGAGGAGGTCGGCGACGCCCCCGTCGTACGGCTGCCGTAGGCGGAAGGGGAGCTCGACTCCGTCGGACGGCGGTGCGACCAGGTCCGGTCCCCTTCCGCCTCCGCCGGGCGGTGGTGGTCGGCCGGGGCGGCCGTCCGCTCCAGGCGCAGCACCAGGTTCCTCTCCCGCCGGTCGCGCGGCTGGTCCGCGTCCTTGCTGCGGACCGTCTGGGTCGGCACGCCGCCGACCTCGGTCCAACGGCTGGTGACCGCACGGACGTTGGGCCGCCACATGCCCTCGTACTCGTGCTCCAGCGCCAGGTCCCAGCTCGGCGCGTCGACGTACGCGACGGCGCCGACCGTGCCGGGGACGACGATGCGGGCACCGCCCGGTCCGCGTACGGTCACCACCGCGCGCTGGGGCCAGTCGGCGTCGACGCCGATCACCGTGATGCGGCAGGGGCCTTCGTACCAGGCCATGGTTCTCCTTCGGGAACGGGAAACAGGGAGGTCCGGGCGGCAGGGGAGGCCGCCCGGACCGGATCCGCCGGACGGCCTCCCGGGCCGTGCCGCGATCAGCGGGCCGGTGGACGGCGCTCGTCCGGGCCGGCCGGGGCGGGACGCAGATCGTGCGGATCGAGTCGCATCGCCACCACACCGCCCGGGTTCAGCAGGAGCTGATGCCCGGCCGGGAGCAGAGCGACGAGTTCGGCGGGGGTGAGCACCCCGTACGGGGGGTCGCCCGCGGCGGCCAGTTGCGCGTCCGAGCTGAACACCAGGACCACCGGCGGCTCGTCCGGCGCCGTGCGGACCACGTCCACCCTGCCGTCCGGGTCGAGCGCCACCGCCAGCCGCCCCGCGTCCACCAGGGCCCGGTGCACGTCCTCGGGCGGCCCGTAGCCGGTCGCGGCCGACTGGACGGCCGCGTCGACCTCTTCGAGCGGCGCGGGCCAGTCGAGGGAGAGCGGCGAGGGGCGGTGCGCCGGGTTCTCGCGGAACTCGGTGACCGTGCCGTCCGGGCCGCTCAGCCAGTGCCCGAGCAGGGCCCACTCGGGCGGCGGGCCCTCGCCCCGCCAGGACGGATCGGCCACCGCCACCCACGCGCCGGGCGTGGCCCGTGCCACCGCCTCGCGCACGAAGCCGGGCACCACCAGGTCGTCGCTCATGCGCCGAACCCCTCCGCCACCAGGGCCGCCAATTCGTAGTACGCGGCCGTCGTCCGGGGGCGGAGCAGGCTCATGTCGACCTCGCCGCCGTGCGCCAGGTGCTCGTCGAACGGCACCGTCACCACGCCCCGGCAGCGCTGCCGGAAGTGGGCGACCACGTCGTCCACCCGCACCAGCCGGGAGCCGGTGGAGCGCACCCCGGAGACGACGGTGACCGCCCGGCGCACGTGCTCCTGGTATCCGTGCGCCGCCAGCCAGTCGAGCGTGATGCTCGCGCTCGCGGCACCGTCGACGCTGGGCGTCGCGATCACCACCAGCTGGTCCGCCAGGTCGAGCACACCGCTCATGGTCGAGTGCAGCATCCCGGTGCCCGAGTCCGTCAGCACGATCGGGTACTGGCCGCCCAGCAGCTCCATCACCCGCCGGTAGTCCTGGTCGTCGAAGGTGCGCGAAAGCGTCGGGTCGGAGTCGTTCGCCAGCACCTCAAGACCGCTCGGGGCCTGCGAGGTGAAGGCGCGGATGTCCATGTACGTACGGAGTCCTGGCATCACGGCCACGAGATCCCGGATGGTCGCCTGCGTCTGACGGCGGACCCGGCGGCCCAGCGTGCCGGAGTCGGGGTTGGCGTCCACCGCGATCACCCGGTCGGCGCGCTCGCTCGCCAGGACCGAGCCCAGGGCGACGACGGTCGTCGTCTTGCTGACTCCGCCCTTGAGGCTGACGACCGCGATGCGGTGGCTGCGGTTGAGCGGCGTGCGCAGCACGTCCGCGTGGGCCGCGACCGCCCGGGTCCGGCGCCCCATGCCCCCGAACAGGCGTCGCGGCGGGCGGCGGATCAGCCGCTCGGCGGTGAGGTCGTGGTCGGCGGCCCGGCCGAGCGGCACCGGGGTGCCCGCGGTCACCAGGGGGACTCCCGGGGCGGCGGGGAGGGGCGCCCGGGCCGGGACGAGAGCGGCGCCGCCGACGGCGGCGTCCGGCTCGCCCGCGAGCGCCGGGCGGAAATCGTGGCCCTCCGTCGCCTCCGTCGCCGTCGGCATCGCCGGGGCAGCCGGGAGCGGCACCGGTACGGCCGCGAGCGGCGGCACGGCCGTGGCCTCCCTCGCGTCCGGCGCCGTGGGCCAGACCGCCGGGCCGTAGTCGGGCGCCGCGGACCACTGGGAGGGGTCGTCGGGGTCGAGCCTGTCCACGACATGGGGCACCGTGGTCGTCACCGTGCTGATCCCCTTCCGCTCGTCTCGGTGGGCCGACCTGCCGGGCCCGCCATCCCGTCGAACGGATGCCGTGACCGGAACGGTTCAGCGAGGGGCGGGCTAGGATGTGCCTCCATGTCGTGGCGGCGTCAAAACCACGGCGACAGGACCCCGTAGAAGAGGAGAACGGGCGCGTGACCGGCCCTCTGGTCCGGGTCCTCGGACCTGTCGAACTGCGCGATGCCGACGACCTGCCGCTGCCCGTCGCGGGAAGCAAGCGGAAGGCGGCGCTCGCCCTGCTCGCGCTGTCGATCAACCGGACCGTGCCCGCGCAGCGGTTCCTCGACGCGCTCTGGGAGGGCGCCCCGCCACCGCAGGCCAAGGCGGCGCTCCAGGGACACATCGCCGCCCTCCGTAAGACGCTCGCGGGCGGCGCGCTCTCCGTGGAGACGCGCCCCGGCGGATACGCGCTGATCGGGGACCCGCACGCGGTCGACTGGCACCGCTTCGCCGACCTCTCCGACGGCGACCCCGGCTTCGACCGGCTCGGCGACGCGCTGCGGCTGTGGCGCGGGCCCGCGCTCGACGGGCTGCCCGCTACGGAGGAGTTCACCACCCAGGCCACCCGGCTCGACCAGGCGGGCCTCGCCGCCCTGGAGGCCTGGGCTGCCGCCGGACTGCGGGCGGGCCAGGCGGAGACCGTCGCCCCGCACCTGGAGTCGGCCCTCGCCCAGTACCCGCTCCGGGAACCGCTGGCCGCGCTCCTGGTCGGCGCGCTCGGGCAGTGCGGCCGACGGGCCGACGCGCTCGCCGCGTACCAGCGCACCACGGAACTCCTGGCCGAGCGGCTCGGGATGGAACCGGGCCGCGTGCTGACCGAGGCCCTGCACGCGGTCACCGAGCCCCGGCTGGATCCGGCGCGGCACGGGGAGCCCACCGGGCACGGCGCGCCCGCCCCCTCCGCGTACCTCGTGCCACGGCTGCTGCCCCGTCCGCTCGGCAGTGGGTACGTGGCCCGGACCGAGGAGAACGCCTGGCTCGACCGCTTCGCGGCGGACGGCGGCGCCGCCCGGGTCGCGATCGTGGCGGGCGCGGCCGGCAGCGGCAAGACCACCCTGGTCGTCCGCTGGGCCAACGGGCTCGCCGAGCACTTCCCCGGCGGGCAGCTCTACGGGGACCTGCGCGGCTTCAGCGCCGAGGGTCCCGCAGACCCCGGCGAGGTCCTGCACGGCTTCCTGCGCGCGATGGGCGTGCGCGAGAACGAGATCCCGGAGCGGCCCGAGGCCCGCTCCCGGCTCTTCCGCGAGCGCGCGCACGGCCGCCGGCTCCTCGTGGTCCTCGACAACGCGCTGTCCGGCGCCGACGTCGAACTCCTGCTGCCGGACGGCGCCGAAGCCCTCACCGTGGTGTGCAGCCGGCACGTCCTGGACGAGCTGCTCGTACGCGAGTCGGCCGCCTTCCTGCCGGTGGGCCCGTTCAGCGGCGAAGCCGCCCGCGCCCTTGTGCTGCGCAGGGTCGGCGAGGAACGGGCCGCCGAGGCGCCCGAGGCCGTCGACCGGCTGATCGAGCTGTGCGGGCGCCTGCCGCTGGCGCTGTCCATCGCCCTCGCCCGGCTCGCCACCCGGCCGGGCTGGTCGATCGCGGACATCGTCGGCGAACTGGAGGACGAGCGCTATCGGTTGAGCGGGCTCGGGACGCCGGGCGAGCTCGGGGTCGCCCGCGAGCTGACCCTCAGCCGACGCCAACTGCCCCCCGACGCCGCCAGGCTGTTGCCGCTGCTCACGCTCTACCCGGGCGTCGGCGGCCTCGACGCCCTGTCGGCGGCCGCGCTGCTCGGCGTACCGCCGAGGGAGGGGCGGCTCGCGCTCGGCGCGCTCGCCGCCCTGCACCTGGTCACCGAGGCCGGACCCGGCCGCTATCAAGTCCACGACCTGGTACGGCTGTTCGCCCGGCAGCTGCTCCACGAGGAACTCGGAGCCGAGGAGCGGCAGGACGCCGTGCGACGCCTCACCGACTACTTCCTCGCGGCGACGGCCGGCGCCAACGTCCTGGTCTCCGGGCGCGACAGCGGCCTGCACCGCCCCGCCGCGCAGCCGCCGGGACTGCCCCGGCACCGGGACATCCGCGACGCGCTGCGCTGGCTCGGCCAGGAGGGCGCGACGATCCGCGCCCTCACCCGGCGCTGCGCCGACACGGGGGAGTACGACCGGGCCTGGCGGCTGGCCGACAACGTCACCGGGCTGTTCTTCGCCTCCGGCGACTACGGCAGCTGGCAGGAGTGCGCCCTGATCGGGCTGCGCGCCGCGGGACACTCCGCCGAGCCCGCCGCCCTGCCCCGGATGAAGTGCTCGCTCGGCTTCGTGTACAAGGAGCTCAGCCGCCACGCCGAAGCCGCCGAACTGCTGGCCGAGGCCGCCGAGTCCGTGCCCGGCCACGACGACCCGATGCACCGGGTACGGGCGCTGGTGCCGCTCTCCGGGGTCTACCGGGACCTGGGCGACGTCGAACGGAGCGTGGCCTGCGCGGCCACCGCCCTCGACGCGGCGCGGGAGTCGGGGGACCCCTGGTCCGAGGCGTACGTGCTGCACGCGGTGTGCCTCGGTGAACTCGCGGGCGGCCGGGCCGCGTCGAGCCTCGCGCACGCGGAACGGGCCATGGCGCTGCTCGCCGACCATCCCGCCGGGCACGCCAAGATGGCCGGGATGGCCTGCGCGGCGCTGTCCCTCGGCGCGCTCGGCCGGTTCGAGGAGGCCGAGGAGCGCTGGCGGACCCTCATCAGCCTGTCCGGACAGAGCGGCAACGACCACGTCCGCTCGCTCGTCGAGACCTGGTACGCCGAACTGCTCGCCCGGCTCGGGCGCCGGGAGGAGGCGGCCGGCCGGCTGCGCTCGGCGATCGAGCTGTACCGGCGGCGCGAGGACGGCGTCACCGTGGCCGCCCTCACGGCCCGGCTCGCCGAGCTGACCTAGGGCGTGTCAGGCGGGAGTCAGCCCGCGCTGTTCCAGGATCGGCCGGAAGGCCCGTACGGCATAGAAGTTGCGGGACTTGACGGTGCCCGCCGGGATGCCGAGCGCGGTGCCCGCCTCGACGGCCGAGCGGTCCTTCATGTGCAGTTCGACGAGCACCTCGCGCTGGTGCCGGGGCAGCGTGTCGAGCGCGTCGCGCACGTCGTGGGCCAACAGCACGTCGTCGTACGGGTCATGGCCCGTGGTGCGCTCCTCCGGCGCCTCGTCGCCGACCTCCTTGACCCGGGCGGCCTGCATCCGGAAGTGGTCGATGGCGATCCTGCGGGCCACGGTGAACAGCCAGGGGCGCCCGTGCTCGGGGCCGCGGGTGAGCGCCTGCGGGTTCTGCCAGGCGCGCAGGAAGGTCTCCTGGAGGATGTCCTCGGCCCGGCCGCGGTCGCCACTGGTCAGGCGGAGCAGCGCGCGCATCAGGTAGGGGGCGTGCAGGCGGTGCAGTTCGGCCAGGGTGTCCCTGTCCATGGTGGGGCGAGCAGGGACCCCCTCGCCCGCCACGCCGGCTCCACCCGTCCCGGTGCCCTGCCGCTCGCTCGCCATCGGCGCTTCCCCTCCCGATCGTCCGTCCGGGCCTTGCCGCACCCGGCGGTCTTCCCCGCGCCCGCCGCCCACTGCCGACGTGTCGCCCTTGACACCCCTCACGATGGCCGTCCCGTCCAACGCCACGCCAACGAACCGCCAACTTTCCTTACAGTTGGCGGCCAAAGCGTCGTTGGCGCCCCCGCCACACGCCTCTGACCTGCTGTTTCGGCGGTCAGGACGGGCGAGTTTCGTTCATATCGTTCACACCGCGCGGCGGCCCGGACGCCAGCCGCGACGGCGCCCGGCGGGCACGACGAAGGCGGCGGCGGCCACCACGGCCGTTCCCCCCGCCGCCGCTCCCGCGACGAGCAGGCCCGTGCCCGCCGCCGACGCGCCCGGACCGGCCGGCATCGCCGCGGGCGGCGCGGGCGGCAGCGTCCGCCCGCCGACGCCCCGCTCCTCCGGCAGGACCGTCGTCACGGCCGCCACCGGGTCCACCGCCCCGTACCCCTGGAACACGTCCGGGACCCCGCCGCCCGGCCGCGCCGCCGTCGCCCGCAGCCGGTACGCGAGGCGCCCGCCCGTCAGTTCCGGCCGGTAGCCGCTCACCAGGGCCGCACTGCCCGCCACGAACGCGACGGCGTAACTCGGCCCGGACGCCGTGAAATAGCCGCGCCCCCCGGGTCCCGTGCCCATCACCGAGACACCCGGCGCCGTCAGGTCCACCCGGCCGGGCGGGACGCCGGACTCCCCGGCCGGAAGCCCGGCGGGGCCCGTCGCGGCCACCGAGAGCACCTCGGGATAGGCCGCCGGATACGCCGTGACGCCCCGGCCCTGGCCGTCCGGCGTCACCGGGGCGATCAGCAGCGCGCCCTTGCCCGTCGCGTACCGCACGGCCGCCCGCAGCCGCGCGTCGTCCTGCCCGGCCACGGCCACCACGGCGATCACCCGCGCCCCCCGGTCGGCGGCGACCCGGATCCCGCGCGCGAGCAGGTCGGGCGTGGTGTTCCCGGCCCGGTCGGTGACGCCGACCGCCAGGACGCGGGCGCCCGGCGCGATCCCCGCGAACCCGGTCCCCGGGGTCCGCGCCGCCGCGACGAGACCCGCCACGAAGGTGCCGTGCCCCACGCAGTCCGCCGCGGGCCCGGCGTCGAACTGGCGCGGCGCCCGCGTCAGCCGGCCCCCGAGCACCCCCGCCGCGTCGTCCACGCCCGAGCCCACCACGGCCACCGTGACCCCACGCCCCTCGGTCAGCGGCCACACCCGGTCCGGCCGCAGATACGCCTGCGGCCACGGCGTCCGGTCGGTCGTCCGGCCCGAACTCCTGCGGCACGCCTCCCGGTTGCCGCTCAGCCGCTGGGTCAGCGTGGGGAACGAGTCGGCAGGGGCCGTGCCGGAGGCGCCGGGGCGCGTTCCCGCTTCGGACGCCCGCGCCGTCGCCGGTCCGGGGGAGCCCAGCAGCGTCGCGCAGGCCAGCGCCGCCGTGAGCGCCGTACGCGTCACCACGACCGCCGTACGGCCCGCCCCGCGCGCCCTCGTCACGCCACGCCCCCCGCCAACCGGTCCGCCGGGATGTCCTGCGGCAGCAGCAGACTGAGCTCGTCCAGGTCGGCCACGTCGAGCCGGCTGAGCCGCCCCGCCTGCCGGGTGATCATCGACTCCAGCGTCTGGCGCGCGAAACGCCCGTTGCCGAAGGAACGGTCGCGGGGCACCGCCGCGAACAGCTCCGCGAGCGCCGTGAGCGTCTCCGGGGGACACACGTAGCCGCTCTTCCCGGCGTGCGCCTCCAGGATGCTCACCAGCTCCGCGTCCGTGTAGTGCCCGAAGGTCACCGAACGCGAGAAGCGGGACGCCAGGCCGGGGTTGGAGTCGAGGAAGCCGCGCATCTCCTCCGCGTAGCCCGCCACGATGACCACGACCTCGTCGCGATGGTCCTCCATCAGCTTCATCAGCGTGTCCACCGCCTCCTGGCCGAAGTCGTTGCCGCCGCCACCGCGCGGCGTCAGCGCGTACGCCTCGTCGATGAACAGCACACCGCCCCTGGCCCGTTCGAACGCCTCCTTGGTCAACTGGGCGGTGTGGCCGACGTACCGGCCGACCAGATCGGCGCGGGCCGTCTCGATCAGCTGCCCGCCCGGCAGCACACCCAGTTCGGCGAGCAGCTCCCCGTACAGACGCGCCACCGTCGTCTTGCCGGTGCCCGGCGGGCCGGAGAAGACCAGGTGGTGGCTGATCGTCGCGGTCGGCAGCCCCGCCTCCTTGCGCCGGTTCACCTGCCGGATCAGATTGACCAGGTCCTCGACCTGCTCCTTCGCCTCGGGCAGTCCGATCATCGCCCGGAGCTCGTCGAGCAGCTCCGTCCGCCGCTCCGGGCCGTCACCCCCGGCCGCCGTCGTGCGGGCGGTCCCGCCCACGTCCTCGGGGCGCAGCAGCGCCAGATCGGCGGTCGCGATCTCGGCCAGCGTCGCCAGGCGGGACGCCTGCCGGTCCACCATCTCCTCGAAGACCTTGCGGGCCGCCCGGCCGTTGCCGAAACCGGCGCCCTTGGCGACCGAGCCGAAGTGCGCCGTGAGCGCCTCGCGGGTGCCGTCGGCCAGCTCGTAGCCGTGCGCGGCCGCCGCCATCGACACGATGGTGGTCAGCTCGTCGTCCGAGTAGTTCTCGAACTCGACCGTACGGCTGAAACGGGACGCCAGGCCCGGATTGGAGTCCAGGAAGCCGCGCATCTCCTCGGAGTAGCCGGCCACGATGACGACGACCTCGTCGCGGTGGTCCTCCATCAGCTTCACCAGGGTGTCGATGGCCTCCCGGCCGAAGTCGGGGCCCGTGCCCCCGCCGCCCTGCGACAGGGTGTAGGCCTCGTCGACGAAGAGGACGCCGCCGAGGGCCTTGGTGAAGACCTCGGTCGTCTTGATCGCCGTACCGCCGATGACCGACGCGACCAGGTCCGCCCGCGCCACCTCCACGAGATGCCCGGACGGCAGCACGTCCAGCTCGGCGAGGATCGCGCCGTAGAGCCGCGCCACCGTCGTCTTGCCGGTGCCCGGCGGCCCCGCGAAGATCAGGTGCCGGCTCATCGGCAGGGCCGGCATGCCCGCCAGCTCCCGGCGCCTGGCCAGCTTGTTCAGATTGACCAGGGTGCCGACCTGTTCCTTCACACCGTCCAGGCCCACCAGCGACATCAGGCCGTCCAGGGGGCCCTTCCGCTCGGCCGCGCCCGGCCCGGCCGACGCGCCGGACCGCGCGGAGCCGGGCTCCTCCCGGTCGGCCGCGTCACCGGCCCCGCCACCGTGCTCGTACCCGGCGCTCTCCGCCATCCGGCTCATCGCCCCCGGCGCGGGCCCGCCCGCGGTGCCGCCCGCCTCTCCGCGCGCGTCCGGGAGTTCGTTGCCGACGCTGATCAGGTTCTCCACCGCGAGCCGCTCCGACGGCTTCGTCTGCCGCAGTCCCGACCCCCGGTTCTCCGACACGGTGCAGTCGTGCACGCGCACGGCCTCCGTGGAGTCGATCCGGACGCCGTCCCCCGTGTTCAGCGTCGCCTCGCAGTGCGTCAGCGTCGCCCGCCCGCCCGCCGCCACCCGGAAACCGTGCCTGCGGGAGCTCCGGGCCCGGGTGCGGGTGGCCGACAGCTCGCCGCCGTCCTCCACCAGGACCCCGTCGCCGGGGGAGTCCGCCACCTCGCAGTCCCGCAGCCGCACCACCCCGCCGCCACCCACCACGATCCCGGACCCGGCGGTGTCCCGCACCGTCGTGTTCCCGAGATACGTGTGGCCGCCGTCCGCGACGAGCACCCCGGGCCCGCCCGTCGCCGAGATCTCCGAAGCCTCCACGCGGCCCCGGCCGTCGCGCACCACCTCCACGCCCGCGCCCTGCGTACCGGCCACGTCGAGCCGCCGCAGCATCGGGTTCGCGCCCTCCACCACCCGCACCCCGGGCCCGGGGGTGTCGCGTATCTCCAGACGGTCGAAGTCCGGCGCGGCGTCCCCCGAGACCAGCACCCCCGCCTGTTGCGCGGCACGCACCGCACAGCGGCTGAACGACGGCCCGGAGGACTCCTCGACCAGGATGCCGTACCCGTCGGCGGCGCCGACCTCGCACTCCTCGAACGTGCCCCGGGACCGCCCCGTCACATGGATGCCGTCGCCCTTCGTACGCGAGGTCCGGCAGCGCCGCAGCACCGGATCGGTGCCCCCGGCCAGCGCGATCCCGTGCACCTTCGCGCCCGTCACCGTCACGTCCTCAAGGACCACCCGGTCGCCGGAGCTGACGAACACCCCGAGCAGGCTGTCCCGCACGGCCGTCCTGACCACCCGCGTGGTGCTGTTCTCCTCCAGCGCGACGGCCGGCTTGTCGGTCGCCGAGATCTCGCAGTCCTCGATCAGCCCCCGGCCCTCGCCGTTGGCGCACACCCCGTTGCCGCGGGCGTCCCGCAGCACGCAGTTGCGCACCGTCGGATCCGCCCGCTCCCCGATCACAAGGGCCGAGGTGCCGAGGTGTTCCACGACGCAGTCCTCGATGACGCTGGCGCCCGTGGACGTCTCCACGATCCCGGCACCGCCCGGATTGGTGACCCGGCAGCCCCGCATGGCGAGCGCCCCCTGCTGCCGGGTGAGCACCGCCGTCCACGCGTTGCCCACCACCTCGCAGTCCTGGAGCGCCGCCTGGCCCCGTGGCACGTCCAGGGCCGGCAGCTCGTCGTCCTGGCCCTGAAGGATGAGCCCGGTGAGCTGCACGGCCTCCGCGACGACCTGGACCACGGCACCCCTGCGCGGGCTGACGCGGACACTTCCCCGCGCCTCCTCGGCGGTGATCGTCACCATCTTGGTGATGACCAGGTTCTCCTCGTAACGGCCCGGACGCACGGAGATGACCGCGCCGCTGCGCGCGACGGCCAGAGCCTCCCCGATGGTGCGGTACGTGCCGGGCGACCCGGGCCGGCCGCCGCCGGTGCCGTACGGGCCGACGCCGCTGCGCGCGGCGGCGCACACGGTCAGCACATGGCGCGACATGCCTGATGGTTCCCTTCGTTCGGATCAGGAGGTGCAGGTGACGCGGACCGCGGAGGCCGCGTGATGGGCGTACGTCTTGGTCGAGGAGCCGGTCCAGTCCTTGCCGCGGTCGTTGAGCAGCACCGACAGCGCGCCGCCGGAGATCCGGTACGTGCCGCCGCTGACCCAGGCGCCCCGGTTCGACGGCTGGTCGACCGCGAACGAGCCGAGCACCGTGCCGCTCGCCGCGGCGGCGCCGCGCACCGTGTACAGCGAGGGCTTGCCCCCGACCAGCTTGATGTCGGACACGTTCGGGATGAAGACCGACACCTGGCAACTGCCGGTGGTGACGGCGCCCGTACGGAAGGTCCACAGCACGTAGTTGCCCGAGTCGCGGGTGGCGCTGCCGGACATCGGCATCGCGTCGAAGCCGCCGCAGGCGCCGCCCGACGAGGAGGAGAGCCAGCCCTCCTTGCCGTTCGTCCAGTAGCCGTACCGGCTGTAGCCGGTGCCGCCGCCACCGCAGCCGGAGCCCGCGACGGCCTTGTACGTCTTCTTGGCCGGCGCCGTCGGCTTCGGCGTCGGCGCGGGCGCCTTGGCGGCGGGCCGGGTCGCCTGCCGGGTGGCCGCCGTGCGCGGTGCCTTCGCGGCCGGGGACTGCCGTACGTCGGTCTGCCGGCCGGTCCCGCCGGGGCGTGTTTCGGGCGGGGCCGCCGCCTTGTTGCCGCCGCCCTTGGCCGGGGCCGGCGAGGGCGAGCCGGTGGCGGCGCCCGGGACGGTGAGCGTGCCGGGCAGCGCCCGGTTCGCCGGCTGGTCGGCGCCGGGCACGAAGCCGTCCGGTCCGCTCTCCGGCTGGTTGAACCCGGCGGGCCGGGACGGCGCGGGGCCGGGACCCGAACCCCCGCCGCCCAACTGGGCGAGCAGCAGGGGCAGTCCCATCAGGACGACTCCGGAGGTGGCGGCCGCGGCGATCATCGGCTTCGGGATGCGCCCGGTCCGCCGGGGGCGCGGGGCGGTCTGCGTCTGCTCGTGGTCCGGTGCGGGGTCGGGCTGGGCCTCGGCCTCCGCCTGCGTTTCCGCCCGCGTCTCCGTTTCCGGTACGGGCAGGGCCGGGGCGGCGCCCCGGACGGGCCCGGCCGTGGGCTCGGCCATGGGCTCGGCCTCCGGCGGCTCCGGCGGCTCCGTGGTCTGCCAGGCAACCGCGGGCAGTGCGATCGGAGCCGCGGCGGCGCCCGCCGTCTCGTGTCGTCGTGCTGTCTCGTCCACCTTGAATCCCCTCGGTGACGGCGGATTACCCGCCGCACGGTCGAACGGGCGGGTGAGCGCGCGGGGTTCACCGGCCGCCGCCCGCCTCCTCAGTCGAGCAGGTGGACCGGTTCGCCCGCCTGGGACGGATCCAGTACGAACGCCGCCGCGCGCTCGACCGTCTCCTGGGTGACGTCCCCGTTCCCCTCGGAGGCCGCCTCCTCCGGGCGGCGGAGGTGGGCCAGGAGCCCGGGCTCGGGCGCGAGCCCGTACTCCTCCAGGTAGTACGTGACGGTGTCGGTCCAGATCCACCGCCCGTCGGTACGGAAGCTCATCGGCACCGCCGCCGTGCGCCCCGCGTCCAGGGCGTCGTTCATCAGCAGCGGCGTCACCAGGACCGGCGCCCCCGCCTTCAGCCGCTTCAGGAGCAGCGCGAGCGTGTCCGGGTCCGTGACCACCGGGTGGTCCTCGGCGAAGCCGGGACCGGCGACCGGGTCCACGTGGTCGAAGACGGCGGCGAGCTGGAACTCGGGAGCGGTCATGGCGGCGGTCCTAACCGTGCGGTGGCGGGGTGGCGGCGCGCGGGCCGTCCGTTCCGGGAGAACGGCCCGCGCCCGCCGCCGGGTTCACCGCGTCCAGTCCAGGGTCGGCAGCGCCAGCGTGCCGGGCGGGGCGACCCAGGCGAAGGACACGCCGTCGGCGTCGTCCCCGTACTCCCCGCCGGCGGCGGCGCGCATGGCGGCGACGGCGGCCGCGAGCGCGTCGGCCTCGGCGGCCGGCGACGCGTCCGGGTCGGCCCTGACGCGCCGGAGGTCGGCGAGCGCCTTCGCCAGTACGGTGCGGGGGTCGCGGCCCTCCGGGTCGGCGTCGGTCAGTTCCTGGAGCACCCGCGGCAGCGCGTCGCCGTAGTGCCTCAGATTGGCCTCCACCGCCTCGGCCATGTCCCGCGCCTCCTGGTCGCCGGACCGCGCGACGTCCCGGACCACCACGTGGTGCCCGTCCGGGTCACCCGCGATCACCACGGGACCGGGCCCGACCGGCCCCTCGACCGTGACCCGCACGAGGGTCACGGGCCCGGCGGCGTCCTCGAACCGCACGGTCGACGCCGGGTCCACCTTCGGACGCGGGCCCCCCGCCGCACCGATCTCGTCCACGAGCTCCTGCGTCGCGTAGAACTCCCTTGCTGTGCCGCCGTGTTCCGCCACCGCGAACCGGCCGTCGGCGGAGACCTTGAGCGTCGGGCGCGCGGGGGAGTGCGTCGGGCGCACCGACCGGTAGACCGGGAAGGCCCCGGAGTCCTTGGCCGGACCACTGAGCGCCAGCTCGACCGGGTCCATCCCGGCCGTTTCCACGTGCAGTCGGGCCGTGTCCGAGCGGTACGGGGCGGGGGAGGGCGCAGTCGTCTCGTAGTCGTCCCGGAGGTGCGGGGGCTGCCCGGGGGCGCCGGGGCTGCCGGGGACGCTCACCACGGGCGCCGGGTCCGGCTCGGGTGCCGTCACCACGATGGCGGGCAGGTCCGGGGCGGGGTCCGGCGCCTGCTCCCGTATACCGTCCTCATCGCCCGGCGGGGTCACCACGATCGTCGGAACCCCCGGCTCGGCCGCCGTGTCCGCGTCCGCGACCGCCTCCGGCCCCCCATCCGTATCCGTATCCGTATCCGTCGTCGTCGCCGGCGGCGGGTCTGCCGGGCGGGGGCCGAACAGGGCGGGGAAGCGGCCGGCCAGCTCGTCGACCTTCGTCTCGTGGATCATGCCGACGAAGCCGCCGACCGTGTCGACCTCGACGGTCGTCCCGTCCGGTCCCGTGAGGACCCAGGTCACGTCGGCCTCGTAGTGGTGGTACGTGCCCTCCACCGGGCTCCGGTCGTCCGCCGTCTGACCGTTCGCGGTGCTCACCCCTCCGCCGCCGGTCTCGCCGCCCGCCTGGAACGACGGGCCGCCCGCGCCCAGGTAGGGGCCGCCCGGCGTGTAGCCGCCGCCGTCGGGGGCGACCTGGCCGGACCAGGCGCGGGTGTTCTGCTCCCGCTCCGCCTCGGTCTCGCGCTCGCGCGGGGTGTCGATCCCGGCTTCGAAGTCGCCCTTGGCCAGGTGGCGGGTGCGGCGTACGACGAGTCGGGCGTTGACCGAACCGCCGTCGGCCACGGGGATGTCGTACCCCTCGCTCAGCAGCGCGCCGATGTTGCTCCGCAGGTTGCGGCTGGTGGACATGAGGTCCATGGCGAGCCCGGCCATGGTCGCCGGTGCCAGGTCGCGGCGGCGGGGCGGGGCTGTGTCCGAGGCATCGACGCGGTGCGGCAGGGAGGCCGCGGCGGGGAGCCAGCGCAGGACGCGTTCGAGGCCGGGCAGGGCCAACGCCTGGACCGATTCGGACAGTTCCGAGGTGAGCTCGCGTACGGCGGTGTCGACGGGCGTCGGGCCGTTCGGGCGCACGTGCCCGACGACCGGCGGGGCGGGCGTCGGCGTACTGGGCCCGTCGTGGGTCAGGTGGTCGGGGACGAGGAGGTGGACCCGCCCGCCCGCCACGTCCACCTGGCGCGCGGGCTCGTGGCCGTCGCCGAACAGCGCGTTCCAGTCGGCCGCCCAGTTCTCGTCGAACCAGCGCCCGGCCCGTCCGTCCGTCGCCCAGTCGATCACCTTGACCGGCGCCGAGAGGAGACCGCCGACCGTACGGACGGCCTGGTGCGGCTCGCTGCCGGTGAACACCTCCACCCGGTAGCGCACCGGGTGGGAGAACTCCTGCGAGGTGTCCTTGGCCTCCGCGCTGCGGCTGTCGCGGACGGTCTCGGTCTCGCTCCGCCGGGTCCCGCCCGCGCGCTCGGCGCCGCCGCCGAACTTCAGCCCGCCGCGCGCACCGCCCTCGGCGGTGACGCGGACGTTGGCGCTGCCGGACAGGCCCGTCTTCCCCGCCGATCCGGCGGAGGAGGAGACGGAACGGACACCGCCGCCGCCCGTCGCGATCCGCACATCCTCGCGGGGCCGTTCGTGCCGGGGCCCGCCGACCTCCGCGGTGACCCGGACACCGATCCGGCGGGTGCCGCCGTCCGCCGTCTGGACCTTGATCAGCTGGCGGACCGAGGTGGTGCTGAGCTGGGCGTAGCCCGCCCGCAGCGCCTCCTTGGAGAACACGGAGTTCAGGCCGCGCTGGAGATCCGTCGGGGTGTCGGCGAGGGCCTCGTGGATCACCCCCAGGTCGCGCAGCGCCCGCTTCACCGCGGGCAGCACCCCTTCCGCGTCCAGCTTCTCCACGTGGGAGAACGCGGTGGCCAGATGGGTGTGCACGTATCCCTTCTCCGGATGCGGGCCCATCAGCGGGGCCGGTCCGACACCCTCGGGGACCTCCAGGCCCAGGTCCTGGGCCTGGAGGTGCGGCACGGTGAGCTCCACGGCTCCGTGCACCTTGGCGTACAGCGTCTCCACGTCCGCCACCGGCTTGAACTTCCCGCCCGGCAGCCAGGTGTGGTGGCTGATCTCCAGGTAGGCGTCCGCCCGATAGCGGTGGGTCGTCCCGGCGTACGTGGCGGTGGTCTGCGCGCTGTTGCCGGACACCACGGACCTCGACTTCGAGGCCGTACGGCTGCCGTCGACACCGGCGCGCACCGCGAAGCCCGCACCCGGGCGCCTGCCCGGCATGCCGGGCGCGGGGGCCGCGCCCGGCGCCGCGGGCCCGGTGGCGAAGTTCGCGCCGAAGCCGCCGCTGACGCCCGCCCCGACCGTGCCGCCACGGGACGTCGTCCAGCCGGCCTTCGCGCCGGTCTCGGCGGAGTGCAGCAGCGTCGTCCCGGTGCCGCTCGTCTCGTGCTCCGGCGTGCCCGTCCGCAGCTTGACGACGAGTGCCTGCTCCCGCCCGTCCGGCGTGGGCGGCAGTGCCAGCGTGGCCCCCTCCTCGCCGACCAGCTGCTCGAACTCGGCGCGGAGCCGGCTCGACGAGAACAGCTCCTCGATCTCGGCCGTGACCCCGCGCCGGACGCCGGCCACCGCGTCCCCGGACCGCTCCGAGTACAGGGTGTCGGCGGGCGTGGGGGCGTGCTCCCCGCCGCCGCGCCGCGCCACCAGTCCGGCGACGGCCGCGGCGAGTTCCCGGGTGCCGAGGAACTCGGGATGGAGGCCGCCGATACCGGACGCGGGCAGCACCAACCGCGGGACGGCGTCCGGCCGTCCGGTCCCCGGCCAGCCGGGCCCCGGCGCGGCCCCGAACACCTCCACGGTGCCGACGGTGGCCAGCTTCACCGGGTCGTGCGGGGCGGTCGCCAGGTTCTCCTCGGCGACCCGGATCACGGCGGACGTCCGCTCGTCGCCGTACTCCTGGTGCAGCGCCGCGACCAGCTTGCCGTTCGCGTCGTGCAGGGTGGCGCTCAGGTGGTGCACCGCCGCGTACTCGAAGGCGGTGACCGAGCCGCTGGACTTCTCCCGGTGGAACGCCTTGACGCTGCTCGTCACGGAGCCCTTGGAGGAGAACGAGGCACTGGTGGAGACGTCCACGCCGGGCACGTCGGCGCGGAAGCCGCCGCCGACGCCCACCCGCACGTCCGTCGAGCCGCCGACCGACACGGAGAACTGGTCGGTCTGCCCGACCGCGTAGCTCGCGCCTCGGGTCGCGCGGCGGTCCATCTTGACCTCCGGCTCCTCCGTCGTGCCCCGCAGCTCACGCAGCTCGGTGCGCAGGTGCACCCGCAGTTCGGCGCCGCCGATGTCCCGGACCAGCGGCACTCCGCCGCCGAGCAGCCGGCCGAACCGCGCGCGGATGCCGGGGGCGCCGAAGGCGGCGCCCAGCTCGCGGCCGAGCAGACCGTACTCCTCCTCGCTGAGCGCGGTGTCCAGACCGCTCGCCCTCAGGTGGGTGTCCACCCAGGTGCGCAGGTCGGGCAACACCTTCTCGGCACCGGGCAGTTCGGCCACGATGCCGGGCCCCACCCCCTTGCGCGCGGCGAGCGACACCGGCTCCCGGGGATCGGCGGGGAACTCCCGGACCGGCCGGGGGTCGAGGACCCGCCCGTGCCCGTCGACCACCAGGAGGTACGTCGGTGAGCCCTGGAACGTGGCATCCGGCAGGTGCGGCCGGCCCAGCGCGTCGAGCAGATGCACGTCCGGGTTGTCCCGCAGCGCGGTCCGCAGCCGGTCGGCGTCCCCGTACGCGTCGCTGATCTGCACCTGGACCGGCCCGTGCAGCCGGGCGAAGTCCTCCAGGTGCCCGATCGCCGCCGGGTCGTCCATGCGGTGGTACGCGTACGGGCGGGAGATCCCCGAGCCGCCCGGGCCCGGCGCCGGAGCCACGTCGAGGTTGCGCGCGACCTGCTCGACCGGGTGCCGGAAGGAGGCCGGCAGCTCGATCGTGCCGTCCGCCGCGATCCGGGCGTCGAGCACGGTGCGTACCCCCGCCGCATGAGGCGCCCCGACCTGCGGATGCGCCAGGAACTCGGCCAACCGGTCCGCCGCGTCCGGGTCGCCGGTCCCGAACGCCGGGTCGGCGGTGACCCGCAGACCCACCTCGGGGTGGTTCGCCAGGAAGTCGGCGAGGGTCGTCAGGCCGCCCTCGTCGGCCCGTCCGATGCGCCCGAAAAGACCCTCGAAGGAGGTGGTGGCGAGCCGCTGGGCGCCGACGATCGCGCCCTGGGCGTCCGCGAGGTAGCGGAACGCCGGGGTGCGCCGGGCTCCGCCGGGCGCTCCGACCGAGTAGCCGTCCTGGCCGTGCACCACGGTGACGTTCGGGTGGTTCAGGATCCTGTCCCAGCCCGCGCCGCGCGGGGCGACGCCGTCCGGCACCGCCAGCTCGACCGGGTGGCGCCTCGCGATCCGGTACAGGCCCCGGACGTCGGGGATCCCGCCGCTCGGGAACGGGCGCCGGGCGCCCGCGTCATGGCTCAGGGCGGGCTCGCGGCGGGCCAGGCGCAGCAGCTCCCGGACGGCGTGGGTGACCGGCATGGGCCGCCGCGCCGGAGCGGGCGCGGGGGTCTGCGGCGGCGCGGCGGGGACAGCCCCGTGCCCCGGCCCGAGCAGGGCCCGCTCGAACTTCGCCGCCTGCGAGGACGGCACGCCCAGGGCGAGCACGACGGGCGCCTCGAAGGGCGGGATCGTGTGCGTCGACAGCGTCTTGAAGTCCACCCGGAACGTGGCCGTCGCGCGGTAGTCGACCTGCGGTGTGCTGTCGTGCTGGAGGATGTCCTTGGTCTGGTCGGAGCCGGCCGTGTCGAGCTGGTGCGAGCGCGCGGAGCCGACGGCGAACTCCACGCTCGGCGACACCACCGCGGGGGTGAGCAGCGTCGTCAGACCGATGCCGGCCTTCAGCGTGCCCTTGGTGCCGTACTTGGCCACGGTCTTCGTCGCGAAACTGTCGGACAGGTCCTCGCGGACCCGCAGCGGCCGGTCCGTCTCGCCCTTGCGCTCCACCGTCTCCAGCCGGGCGCTCACCTGGAAGTGCCCCGCCAGCGAGCGCCTGGGCCCCGCGTCGACGGTGAACACCTTGGAGGCCCAACTGTCCGTGGTCCACCACCGGTTGCCGTCCTTGAGCGCCTTCTCGCTCAGCAGGTCCTCGGTGACCTGGTTCAGGAAGGACGCGGCCTGGGCGGGCGGCACCTGTGCCTTGCGGAGGTGCTCGGCGAGCCGGTCGACGAGCGGCTGCGGGGCGAGCGCGTTCACCGTCGAGACCACCGTGTTGACGGCGGACGGATCGACGACGGGCCGCGGGCCGTCCGAGGCGGCGGGCTCCGCCGGGCTGTACGCCTGCGGGAACGCCAGGGTCAGCCGGTCGGGGACGCGGAAGGTCATGGGCGAGCCGTCGTCGAGCCGCAGGGTGACCCGTACATCGCCCGTGAAGGCGTGCATCTCGTCGGCGACCGTGCGGCTGGCGTCCTGGGTGTCCACGCTGACCGTACGGGACGATCCCTGCGAGCCGGACAACTGGACCCGCACGGACGGCGCCACGGCCGCCAGGGGAGCGGCGCCGGTCAGCGGCAGCGTCATGTCCAGCGGGACCGAGGACTGGGCGCTCGTGTCCCGGGAGACCGACTGGTTCACGGTCGGCTCGTTCTGGCGGGTGAAGGGCCGGGTGTCGGCCTTCGGGATCTCCTGGGAATGGCGCAGGTTCTCCGGCCAGAACGTCAGCCGGACCGGCTTGCCGTCGGCGCGGAAGGACAGCCCCTCCTGGAGGAGGCGCTGCCATTCGCCCGGGCTTTCGCTGGTCAGGAGCGGCCGCAGCCGCCCGAGCAGCTTGCCCACCGTGCCGTTCGGCACCCCGAGCCGGCGGAGGGTGTCGCCGGTGCGGAGCAGCCAGACGGAGGCCTCCTCACGGGACAACGGCCGCACGGCGGAGACGTATCCGTCACCGAGGGCGCCGTCCGCCACGTACCAGGGGGCGCGGGGCACGGGGGCGGGCGCGGTCGTCGCCGGTGCCGGTGCCGGTGCCGGTGCCGGGGGCTGCGTCTGTGCCTGTGGCTGTGCCTGTGCCTGTGCCTGTGCCGGTGCCTGCGTCTGTGCCTCCGTCTGTGTCGGGACCGGATGGCTGAGGACCGGGCCGTTCTCCGGGCTGGGCAGGAGCGACGGGTCCAGGGTCGGGGCGTGGGGTACCGGGTCCCACGGCGGGACGCCGAACAGGACGCCGGACGACGCCTGGTCGTACTCGCCCAGGGGGAAGCGTTCCACCCGGTCGGGATCGCGGTCGTCGACGTTCGCGCCGAGCCCGACCGTCACCGGGGTGCCGTCGGTGGCGGAGCTCTCCCCGGTGGCCACGGCGACATGGTCGGCGGTGGCGCCGTTGACGATGAGGGAGCCCCTGCGCGGCTGGGGGCCCTGGCCGTCCTGCCAGCGCCGGATGTTCTGGGTCTCGGGCAGCAGCCGCTGCACCAGGCGCCGCTGGAACGACGCCTCGGCCTGGTCCGCCGTCATGCCCTCGGGCACGGCGTACGTCTCGGCGATCCACTCCTTGCTGAGGACACCCTCGTGGTACGCGGCGAGCATGACCGTCTCGTAGCAGTTGAGCACCGAGTCCGGGCCCAGCGGGGGCGCCTCCCCCTTCGCCGCGGTGTCCTTCGCCCACCGGACGAAGTCGGTGGCGCCCGTGAACCCGGAGGGCTGCCAGTGCATCGACAGGTTGTCGTCCGCCAGGCCCTCCAGGGCCAGGGAGACCCGGCGCCCGGCGTGCGCGGCGGGGGCGAGGTCGCCGGCCAGGTAGGCGCTCACCAGGACCTGGACGGCCTCGGCCGCGTCGGACTCGGCGGAGGGCAGGGGGAGGTCGAAGCCGTCGAGGAGTTCCCGCACCTTGGCGACGTCCGCCGGGCGGTTCGCGCCGCCCGGACCGACGGAGTCGCCGACCACCAGGCCCAGCTTCACGGCCTGCGCGGGCGTCAGCGGGGACGCCAGGGCCTGCGCGTACGCGAGGAGCACGGGCGCGACGGACGCGGGGGCCGGCTCCTGCGGCGGCCGCCCCGCGCCCGCGACCCAGGTGCGCTTCTGGCGCCTGTTCGTGTCGTGCAGGCCCCGGAGCGTGGTGCGCAGCTCGGCGAGGCCGGACAGGTCGCCGCCGACGCCAAGCCGTTCCATCCGGTCGATCAGGGCGAGGATGTCGGCGGGCATGTTGTTGCCGCGCCGGGCGATGCCGCCCAGACGGGCGCCCGAGGCGAGGGTGACGGATCCCTCGTCGTCGCCGTTCTGCGGGTCGCCGTACGGGCGGACCAGGCTCGCGCCGTCGTCCCGCCCCTTCACGTCGTACTCCGTGGACCGGCCGCCCGGGTCGGGGGCCGGCGGGCCGGGGGGCTCCTCGGAGGTCTTCGGGCGCGGGTGGAAGGTCCTGAACACGCCGTCCGTGTCGTCGGAGGTCCTGCGGACGAAGAGGACGGCCTGCTTGGCGCCGTCGAAGGGCGCCGCCGGGTCGTCGCTGACCACGCCGACCCGCCCGGTCGGGGCGTGCACCACGTGCCCGGTGGCGTCGGCGAGTTCCTGCGCGTGCGTGTCCGACTCGCAGCCGGCCAGCACGATGTCGGCCCGGCGCCGCGGCTGCTCCGGCGGGGTCGGCGCGTCCGTGCCGGCCGTCCACTTCCGGAAGGACGGCCAGCTCCGCATCTGGAGTCCGAGGTCGGTGCCGCTGGTCGGCTTGTCGAGCCGGAAGCCCTCCGCGTCGGCGTGCCCGGCGAAGAAGTACGCGTTCTTCGGGTCCCACGGCACCTTGTGGAAGCGGCCGGTGCCCTGCTGCCAGGAGTCGCGCTGCTCGTACCACTCCAGGTCCGGGAGCTGCCGGTACAGGTCCTCGCGGATCTGCCAGTCGGCGTCGTTGAACACCGCGTTGCCGAACTGGCGTCCGGAGGAGTCCACCAGGTCGCGCGAGACCACCGGGTCGGTCGCGTGCGCCGGGTTCTCGGGAGAGTTCTCCGGGCCGGGGGCGGGCGGGGGCCGCCGGTCCGTGCGGTCTCCCATGAACGCGTCGGGCCGCTGGGTGAGGTCCTTCGGCCAGACCGTCTTCCCGTACAGGGCGGCGATCTGCTCCTCGGCCGCGGGATCGCCGTCGAACAGCAGGCGCAGCAGCTCGACGGTGGACTCGGCGTCCTGCCGCAGGGCGTCGCCCTTGAGGTCGCGGCCGTGCCCGCGCAGTTGTCCGTAGTGGGTGCCGATGGGCTCCGGGGCGTCGAGGTCAGGCTGCCGGTCGGCCGCCCGCAGGACGGAGTCCAGGTGCGGCGCCAGGTCGGCCATCGCCCGCGCGAGGCGGATCCGGGCCTGGATGACCCCGGCGTCCAGGACCGCGTCGGGGCCGCGCAGCTCGACCCGGTCGCTCGCCCGGTTGTCGGTGTTCATCATGTTCAGCGCGAAGTAGCGGCCCTTGCTCGGGTTGCGCACCTCGCCCAGCGACCTGAAGCCCTGCGGCGGCGGCGTCTCGTTGGGCCGGCAGTTGGCGAGACCCCGGTGCTGGCCGCTGTTGGGGTCCTGCCAGAGCCGGTACTGCGCGTCCTCGCGCCACAGGAAGAGCTTGACCAGGGCGGCGTAGTCGTTCGGGCCGTAGTCGCCCGTGCCGAGGTTGATGTGCAGGCCGCCGATGCCGTTGCGGGTCTCGCCGCCGTGCCGCTTGATGATGTCCAGGGCGGTCCGCAGGTTCTCCCAGCTCTGCCGGGTGTCCCGCATCACCGGGGTGACGACCTCGCCGGCGACGCCCACCTCGTGCTCGATGCGCCAGGTGTCGGCGTCCTCCGAATACCCCTCGTCGAGGATCTCGTCGGAGCGGTACTCCTTCGAGCTGCGGCTGAGACCGGCCGTGACGAACTCCTCCCGGATGGCCTGGTGGGCCTGCTCCTTCGCCTCGTCCGACATCCACAGCGGGAACTTGAAGGTGATCTCCAGGCCGAACGGGCGCCCGCCGTCGGCGTCGTCGCCCAGGACGTTGTCGCGGACCTCGTACGGCACCGGCGTGTTCCTCGTGTCGCGGAACCGCTGGGCCGCCTCGGTGAACGCCGTCACCGACTCCTGCGCCGTGCGGGCGCCGGGCCCGCCGCGCCGGGCCAGTGGACGCCGGGGCAGCGCCAGGCCGCCGGCCTCCCGCAGCTCGCGCAGGCGCCGGTCCGCACCGTGCCCGCCGGTCGCCGCGTCCAGCTCCGCCAGGAGCACCGGCACCCGGTCCAGGCGGGCCCGCCAGCCCTTCACGGCGGCCCCGGCGGCCAGCGGCGAGGGCGACCCCTCCCGGCTCGCCGGACCGGCGCCGTCGCGCCCGGCCAGCAGCCCGGCCAGCGCCTTGAGGCCCTCCCGCGTCCCCGGATCGGACCAGTCGCGCTCGCTGACCGGGCCGAACGGGTGCTTGGAGCCGAAGTCGAGGAGCTGGGGGAGCCCGTCGCCGGGCAGCGCGAGCAGGTCCGCCGCCGCGAGGCCCGAGCGGGGCCCCGCCTCCCGTACCGCGTCGACCAGGGCGTCCAGCGCGGCCGCCGTGTCGTCGGTGCGGACCAGGTGCTCCAGTGCCGCCCCGGTCGTGTCCCGGGCTGCGTGCCGCAGCAGCGGGTGCGCCGCCAGGATCTCCTTCGCGGCGGCCTCGGCCCGCTTGTACGCGCCGAGTTCGCGGGCGCCCGGGTCGCGCCCCAGGGCCTCCCGCATCGCCCGGTCGAGGGCCGTCAGATAGGCGGCGGCCTCCTTGACGCTCAGCTCCGAGTGGCCGGGCAGGTCCTCGATGACCTCGGCCTGGCCGCTGTCGGCCGCGCGGTGCATCCGGCGGCCCTCGGCCAGGTTCCCGTTGGCGCGCCGGTCGAAGGCCGCCTGCTGGATGTCGGGGTCCCCGGTCTCCGGCCGGGTACGCGGGTGCTCCGGGGGCAGCTCGTAGCGTGCCCGCTCGCGTTCGGCGGTCGCCGTGTCGGCGGCGGCGCGCTCCGCGAGGACATGGCCCAGGTCGGCGACGGCGTCGGCGAGGAAGGCGCGCACGGCCTCCGAGCCGAGGGCGTCGGCGTCGGAGAGCAGGGCCGTCCAGCGCTCGGCCGGGGTGCCGCCGGGTGCCGTGTCGAGGAGCTCGGAGAGCTCCCGCTCCAGGCGCTCCGTCCGCTCCGTCGGACGGGGCTCGTACGGGTCGGTCCCGCCGAGGGCCTCGTCCAGGGCGGGCGTCCAGCGCGCCGAGGGCGCGGACGGCGGAGCCGTACCGGCGTCGCCGTCGCCGTTGTCCGACGGGCCGTCGGTGGTGGGGGCGGCGGCGTCCTGGGCGTACGTGTCCCGCGTTGCGGCGTCCGCGTCGGTGTCGCCGTACCGGTAGCTGCCGGCCGGTGCCGCGTGGGTGTGGCCCGGGGCGACGGCGGCGACGAACCGGGCGCCGTCCTGCCCGGACGTGGGCAGCAGCGAGAGGTTGACGGTGTTCGGGGTCGGCTCGAACTCGCCGCGGAAGGCGCCGTCGGGCGCGGTCACGACCGTCTCCAGGCCGGTGATGTTGTAGAGCAGACCGGGCAGGAGCTCGTCGAACCCGGCGCGCCACTCGTTCGACGTGCGCAGCAGGGCGGAGAGCACCTCCGCCTCCTTGCGCGTCGGGGCGGACCTGCGGGCGAGGGCACCGCCGTTCATCCAGTCGTCCACGAAGTCGTCGGCCAGCTTCTCGCGGAGCGCCGCCACCGTGATCTGGTCGGCGGAGTCGAACACGCCGTCGTCGAGCAGCATCTCGGTGCCGCCGTCGATGAACGCGGCGAGGAGGGAGTCGATGTTCCGCGCGTCGCGGAGCACCGACGGCACCTGCTCGTCGAGCTCCAGCCGCCCGCGCTGCGCCGTGGACAGGGTGTACGGATCGGTGCCGAAGGCCACGGAACCGGCCAGCGGCAGCAGCGCGGGACCGGCGGTCTCGCCGAACGGGACCGCCCCCGGCACCTGGTCGAAGCCCCGGGAGGCCTGCTCGTGCGGCAGCAGACCGTCCTTCGCGACCTTCGCCCGCAGCTCGTCGAGAGCGATGCCCGGCACGTTGCCGTACATCGTCGCCGCGTCCTTGAAGGCGTCCGCAGGCAGCTCGGGCAGCGTGCCCGCCATCTCGGCGCCCTTGAGGATCTCGTACAGCGAGTGGTCGCCGGACGGCAGCATCCAGCCCATCAGGGCGTGCAGCATCGCGGTGTCCTCGACGCCGGGCACCTTGAGCAGCTTGAACGCGTTGAGCAGCCGCGCGGTGGTGGCGGAGATCCCGGCGGCGACCGGCATGCCGCGCGTGTCGTGGACGTCCTGGTACCAGGGACTGTCCTGCTTCAGACGGTTGAGCGCTCGGCCGGACTGCCAGCTCAGCGGCAGCTCGGGTCCCTCGACGCCGGGCGGGAGATCGGCTTCGCGGGGGTGGTCGACGGTGCCGGGGCGCCGGGTGACGAGGGTGACGCCCGTCGGCGTGCCGTCCGTGTCCGTCCGTACCACCGCTTCGACCACGTCGTCCCGGGCGCGCAGCGCCGCCAGGTCGAACCCGCCGTCCGTGTCGCGGGGGACCTGATCGGGGGCCAGGTCCTCGGCGTGCAGTCCCAGGAGCTCCATGGCGACCGGGTGGCTCCGGAGGAAGTCCAGCTCCCGCCCGGTCGGTTCGACGCCGAGCGTGCGGTAGTCGCGCGGCGTCCTGGCGTGCGGGCTGTCGTACCGCTCCGCCTCGGGGCGCGGCCCGCGCGCCGAGATGCTGGAGGTGAACTCCCCGCCCTGCCGCAGCGGGTCCCTGGTCCGCGCCAGGATGCCGCCGGTCGCGAACACGTCCTTGTCGAACATGGCGCGGCCCGGCAGCAGCCGCGAGAGGACCGAGTGCAGCCCGGCGCGGGTCCAGCCGTTGAGGAAGTCCCCCTGCCGTTCCAGGCCGTCCCGGTCCAGGCCCAGCGCCTCGGCGCGCCGCCAGTCCCGGTCCTCCACGATCCCGTTGAGCAGCGACTTCAGGCTCAGCGCCGAGTCGTTGAAGTAGGCGGCGTTGTAGAATGCGGTCATCAGCTCCCGCGTCGTGCCGTGCTCCATGAGGTCGAAGAAGTCGGCGAGGGACAGCGCCGTGCCCACCTGCCCGGCCGAGGTCGGGTCGTCCTTGAGGAAGACCCGCGCCACCTCCGCGCTGCTCTTCTCCGGATGCGCCTCGCTCAGCTTCTCGAACAGGTGCAGTACGGTCTTCCGCGCCGCGTCCCTGGCCCCGGGCAGATCGTGGGCGTAGGCACCGAGCCGGGTCTCGAAGGACTCGGCGGCCACGGCGTACCGCGGGTCGCGATGGACCGACGCCGTGGGCGTGAGGGGTACGGGCGGCGCGCCGGTCTCGCCGAACGGCTTCGCTCCGGTGATGGCGGCCAGCACGCCGCCGAGCACCGAACCGCCGGACGTGCCGCCCGACCCCTGCCCGGTCCCGCTCGCCAGCGCGATGACCTGCCGCCCGTTCAGCTCCACGTCCGACCCGTGGAGGTACTCGATGTTCGCGAGGATCTGCTGGATGTCCGCCCGCCGCACCCGCTTGCCGGCGGCGATCCCGGCATGGGTGCGGACGAACTTCTCCAGGTGCTCGTAGCGCACCTCCTCGCCGACCCTCAGCTGCTGCGAGACGCGCACCCCGTCGGCGAGCGCCCGCATCGCCTTGAGCGTCGGCACGCTCACCAGGCTCATGCCGCCGTACACCTCGCGGGTCACATGGGCGAGGTGCCAGACACGGGTGCCGGACCGGTCGAGACCCCGGCCGGGGTTCAGCCAGTCGGACACCTTCGCGGACGCCGACAGGTCCGGCGGAAGCCCGATCCGCTCCGCGAGCCCGCGCAGGTCGCGCGCCGTGCGCACGGGCCCCTGCCCCAGCTGCTCCAGATGCCGGGCCATGTCGCCGTGCAGCCTGCGCAGCCCGGGGCCCGCGCCGGTGCCGAGATACGGCAGCCCCGTGGGCTCCTCGGTGGCGACGATCCGGGTGATCCCGCTCGGCCCCGCAGCGTGGCGTTCGGTGATGTGCACGCGCGTGCCCGGCTTGAAGAGGACCTCGGCCTCGGTGGGGACCCGCGAGAACGGCGCGATGCTGACGCCGTTGTGACCGCTCGCCTTCAGCTCCCACAGGATCCGGTGGGACAGCTGGTTGGCCTCGGCACGGGCGGCGAAGTGCTTCGCCTGCTGCTCGTCGGTGCTGAAGCTGGCGAAGTGCTGGAACGTGACGTCGTCGCTGCCGTACTCCGACAGGAAACGCAGCGTGCTGCCCGGGTCGGCGCCGATCGAGCGCCCGCCCCGGTAGACCTGGCCCACGGCCGGCGGCAGCAGCCGCAGCGCGTCGAGCGCCATGTGCGTGTGCAGCGCCATCTCCTGGCGGATGGCGGGCACGAGGGCGACCGCGTCCCTCTTCAACTGCTCCTTGATCGCCGGGATACGGTCCATCGGCGTGCCGAGCAGGCCCAGGATGCCCGGCAGGGCGGTGAGCGTCGCGGGCAGTTCGTCCGCCGGCTGGCCCTGGACGGTCTTGTCCACGAAGTTCTCGACCAGCGAGGTCACGGCGGTACGCAGGGCGGCTTCCTGGGTTGCCCCGCTGTACTTCAGGAGCGGGTTGATGAGCGCGTACGCCGGGCCCGTGTAGACGGCCAGGGCCAGGAAGTGCGACGGGGACAGCGTCTCGACGATGCGCTGGGCGGTCGTGCCGTTGGCGGCCAGCCACTCCGTGACGCCGATGACCCGCCGCCCGCTCCTGGCGTCGGAGAAGTCCCGCCGGTTCATGTCGGCCGCCGCGACCATCGTGCCGTGCGCCTCCGACAGGGCACCCGCCGTGACGGCGGCGCCGTACACCTGCTCGTGCGGCAGCGTCGAGAGGTCCGGCAGCGTCCGCAGCAACTGGAGCGGCAGGCCGGGGATGTTCCGGTACAGGTCGGCGGCGTCGGCGTAGTCGCGCTGGGGCCGGTCGCCCAGCACGCCGGACATCCGGACGCCCGCCACCACCTCGTACAGCGAGTGCTCCCCGGTCGGCAGCAGCCAGCCGTAGAGTCCCTGGATGAAACGTTCCGGCTTGCCCGAGCCGAGGGCCAGGTAGGCGCTCATGACCTTGGCCGCCGTGCCCGAGACACCGGTCAGCGCCGGGATGCCGCGGTCCTTCATCTCCCGCGTCCACGCCGAGTCGGCATCGAGCGCGAAACGGTCCGAGCGGGAGCGCCAGCCGGTGGGCACGTCGTCGCCGTGCGCGCTCCCCGCCTTGTGCAGCAGGGCCAGCTCGGCGCCGCTGAGCGGGGCGCCGCGCCGGGCGAAGTCCCCCGGGGTACGGGGCGCCGGGTGCGGGGACGGCTGCTCCGGCCCACGGGTGCGCCGGGCCAGTACGGAGGTGACGTACTCGCCGGTGTGCGCCTGCCACTCGTCGGTCGGCCGGAGCATGCCGCCGCCCTTGACCAGGTCCTGTTCGAACGCGCGCGCCGACCCGCCCGCGGCCGTGCCGAGCGCCGACCGGAACGCCGCCAGGGTGTCCTCGGGCGCCGCGCCGTTCATCCGGTCCCGGAGAACGGACGAGTCGAGGCCGAGGGCGTCGGCACGGGTCCAGTCCCGCGCGGCCACGATCTCGTCGACGACCTTGCCCAGGGACAGGTCGGAGTCGGAGGTCACCGCGTTGTGGAAGGCGGTCATCAGCTCCCGGAGGTTGCCCGACCGCACAAGGCGCGTGAACGCCTCGGCGGCCCTGCCCGGCTCCGGCAGCCCGGTCTGCCCGGGGACGGTCGTGTCGTCGGAGAAGAAGAGCCGGTAGAGCGCGTCGGGATCGGCCGACGGGTGGGCACCGTGCAGGACCTGGGAGAGGTCGTGGAGCGACTGGGCGACGGCCTCGCCGACCTTCCGGTCGTTCACGAACGCCAGACCGACCCGCTCCTCGAACGCGACCGCCGCCGACTCGTAGGCGGGGTCGGCGTACAGCGCCCGGTGCACCCCGTCCTTCCCGAACTCGGCCGTGTCCTGCGCGTCGAGCTCCGCGATCGGGCTCCCGCCGTCCGGCTCCAGGGGCGTGTAGCCCTCCGGAGCGGGCAGCGTGCGCGGCGGCATGGAGTCGTCGACGGGCATGTAGGCGTCGAGCACCCGGACGTCGACGGTGTCCTGGTGGGCCGCCACGCTCAGCTCCACCCAGTGGTCCGGCCGCACCCGCGCCCTGCCGTCGGCGTCCCAGCCCACCTGGAGCGCGGCGACGTTGTGGCCGGGTCCGGTGGAGTCGGTGGCGTGCGGCCCGGTGACCGCGGGCACGAACCACAGGGTGCGCTGGGGCGCGTACGCCTTCAGCGGCACCTCGGGACGCAGTACGCGCAGCTCGCGCAGCGTGTCGGCGGCGTACGACTGGTTCAGCCCGCGGCCGGTGTTGCACCCGGCGAACCGGAGCGGCTTCGCCGGGTCCCACGTACCCCTGCCGACCAGCTCGGACAGCACGGCGGCGAGCTCGGCGGGCGGCACCGGGCGGCCCCGCCAGGTGGGCGCGCCGTCGGGGCGTACGACGTGCGTGGCGAGGGTGAGGAACCGCTCGTCGCGCGGGAAGCGGCCGACCGTGTCGCGCAGCTTCGCCGCCTCGGCGGGGTCGGTCGAGGGGTCGATGAGGTGATGGACGCCGTTGCCCTGGAGCGAGTCCGTGATCGCGTCGACGAGCTCTCGGACCCGGAGCGGGTCCACGGCGTCGGGGGCGGTGTCGGTGCCTGTGTCGGTACCGGCGTCTGTGCCTGTGCCTGTGTCGGTGCCTGTGCCTGTGCCGTCCTCGTCGTCGTCGCCGAACCGCGTGGCGCCGTCGATCGGGTCGATCCCGGTCCCCGTGTCGGTGTCGGTGGCGAACAGGTCGAACAGCGCCGATCCCATCTCCTCGCCGTCCGAGGAGTCGTCCGACGAGGTCCCGGAGCTCGCGTCGGCGTGGCTCGCCACCGGGTCCGTGACGGGCACGTCCGGGGGGAGGAGACCGCCGAAGGTGTCCGGCGGCGCAGGGTCCTCCGACCCCGTCTCGTCGAACAGCCCGAAACCGGGGCCGAACAGATCGTCGTCGGCCTGGCTCTCGGTGACAGGGCTTTCGACGGCCTTGCCCTTGCCCTTCCCCTTGTCCTGGGCCGTGGCCTCCGCGCCCGGGTTCGGGCCGCGGGGCGCGGGGACGCCGCCGAGCCGGCGGGTCTCCAGATCGAGGCGGGCCTGCCCGATCTCCCGGAAGTGCCGCCGCACGGCGTCCGGCGTCGCGAACATCGCCGCGAGCTCGTGGTACATCGCCTCGTAGCGGTTGGCGAACTCGAAGCGCAGCGGCCGCACCGGCTCGCCCGAGGCGTCCGTGGCCAGCTTCGGCCCGCCGCCCAGCGGATACCGGCTGCCCTCGGGCGTGGGCTGCCCGTCGGCCGGCAGCACATGCCCGTTGAACGACGGCTTGCCGGGCAGGGCCCCCGCGTCGACCGCGTCGTCTCCCGGGCGACGCGCGCCGATGGTGGTGGCACGCGACTCCCCGGTCCGGCCCGTGGCGCCCGACCGCTCGGACCCCTCCGAAGTCTTCGACTTCTTCGACTCCTCCGTCCGGCCCGACTCGATCGACGACGTCTCGTCCGTCGCCCGGCGACCGCCGCCGGCCGCCTCGTCACCCCGCCGGTCCCAGATCAGCAGGTCCTTCCGGACGTAGCTGCTGTAGCTCGTGTACGACGAGTGGTCGGCCTGGTAGTACTGGTGGAACTCGTGGAAGAGGCGCTGGACCCGCGAGACGTCCTCGTCCGTGAGGTCGGCCATCCGGCGGCCGTCGCCGTGGTTGACGACCACGTCGCGCCCGTCGAGCCGCAGGGCCGCCTCCGCCAGCCACTGGAACGTGTACTGACGCTTCTGCTCCTCCGTCTTCCCCGGGTGCAGCCCCCGGTAGTAGAAGCCGAACGGGTCGGAGTCGACCATCATCACCGCGGCCCTGAAGGAACGGTTCGCCTCGGGCCCGCTGCCCCACAGATGCCGGAACCGGCCCATCAGTTCGACCGCGCCGCGGTGCTCCGGCTCGGCGTCGTGCTCTCTCTTGCCGTCGCCGAACATGCCCTTCGAGTTCATCTTCTCGATGTCGTGGAACAGGATGGCCTTGACCACGGCGTCCACCGGCACCAGCCGGCCGGGGTCCGCGCCGTCGATCGAGGCCAGCTTCAGGTACTGGCCCACGACCATCTGGGCGTGCTCGAAGAAGCTGTACTTCTCGTTGACCGCGCAGATCTGGCCGTACAGGTGGGCCAGTTCCGGGTAGTCGCGCATCAACCGGTCGATCATCCGGTACGTCGGCGCGCCCTGCTGCCAGAGCGCGGTGATCTTGTCACCGGCGCGGATCTGGAGCTGCACGTTCTCCTCGACGTGCCGCCGCCGGTCGGCGAAGTCGTGCATCACGGGCGCGTCCGTGAGCTCGCCGTCCGCGCTCACCTCGTCGGCCTGCCGCGACAGCAGGTGCGCGATCTCGGCGTGCGAGGCCCAGCTCAGCACCGTGTCGTGCATGAAGGCGTCCACGGACGCCCGGTCGTGCCCGGGAGCCTCGATGTCCGGGTCGAGCACCCGCAGTTCGGGGCTGAGCCCCTGGTCGGCGGCGAACAGCGCCGCGTGCTCGGACAGGAAGCGCTTCAGGTCGGCGAGCCGCCGGTCGTACGTGCCGGCCTGGGTGCCGTCCAGCAGCGGGTGCGGCATGCGTGCGGCCGGCTGCTGCTGGAAGTGCACCCAGGTCACGTAGAACTGCCGCAGCTCCGAGGAGATCTTCTTGAGCTGGTCGGCGTCGTTGCGGTGCCGGGACCCGTCGAGCCACGGGTTGTACTTGGGCTGGAGCTGCCTGCTCTCCACGTCGGGGATGTCGAGCCGCCGCCGCAGGGCGTTCACATGCACACTGCGCCCGTGCTTGGAGTACGCCGAGCCCTCGGCGTCCTTGCTCGGGCCGTCCACGCCCTCGTGGTACGTGATGAGGGAGTGCGGCAGGATGCTGCGCCGCAGCAGCTCCAGGGCCTCGCCGCGGATGCCGAACTGGTTGCGCTCACCGGGCTGGTCGGTGTTCATCGTGCGGTCACGGTTCGGGGTGTCGCCGTCGCCCAGCGGCTTGGCGACCGCGGTCCCGTCCCGGCGCGCGTCCCACTTGGCCGTGTACCCGGCGTGGCCGCCGGTGAGCTCGGGCGTCGGCGCGCCCCCGAACGAGGCGTCGCCCCGGAAGACGGCACCCGGCTGCTTGGCGTCCTGCTCGGGGACCGACTCCGTCGAGATCCGGTGGAAGACGTCCATCGGGACCAGATAGGACCGGATGAGCGGCCTGTTGGCCGAGGGGTCCTCCGCCTTGTACTTCATCGCCCAGGCGATGGCGCGGGCCGGGGTGCCGACCCCCGTCCACATCACCGCGTCCCCCGTGCCGCCCGTGCTCAGGACGACGGTGCCGTCCGCCGGGTTCTGCTGGATGTCCTTGTACTTGGGCGAGGTCGCCCGGCCCGGACGGCTCGGATCGACGGTGAGCGGGGTCTCGTTGGTCACCGCCGTGTACATGCGCACGTGCGGCTTGTCGCCGACCAGCTCGACCTCGACCTCGCCGCGGTGGATGTACTTCGGCCCCCGGAACACGTACTGCTTCGTGCCCGGGTCGAACACGAGGGTGGAGTCGAGCGGCCGGCTCGGCCCGGGGTACGCCATCCCGGGCACCCCGATGACCGGCGCGTCCTTCGGACGCGGCAGCGACGGGCCCGCCCCGGTGCCGGGCTCGGCCTTCGGCCGGACCTCGCGCAGCGTGATCCGGCTGCGGCCGTCGTCGGTCCGGCCCACGCCGGTCACCTCGAAGCGGGCGTCCGGCGCGAACACCACCCGGCCCGGCCCGAGGATCGGCCCGGCGTCCCGCGCCGTCTGCGGCTCCACCTCGAAGACCACGTTGTGGTCGGGCGACGGCCGGTGCGAGTCGCCGGTCTTCCAGGCGGCCGGGGCGCCGAACAGGTCGGGGCTCGGCAGCACCGTGTGGTCCGTGCCGAGGTTGTCCGCCAGATTCCGGTACGCGTCGACCGCGGCCAGCGTCAGCGTGGCGCTGTGCCGTACGGGCTGGTGGACCCGCTTCAGACCGAGCTGGCCGCGCTTGACCCCGGCCAGCGTCGCCTCGTCGAGCCCGTCGGACCGCGCGGGCATCGACCGATCGCCCTTGGCATGCGCCACGGCGAGCGTGAGGTCCGCCGCGTCCACGCCGCGCACCCGCCCGTCGGACAGGAGCCCGGCCGCGGTCCGGTAGTGCGCGCTGTGGTCGGGCTGGATGTCCAGCAGCGTCGACAGCGTCGCCGACCGGCGCCGGTCCGCCTTGCGCCGGGGCTCGGGCTCATCGGCCTCGTCCAGGTCACGGCCCCGCGACACGGCTTGCGTGTCGACCAGCGCGCGCAACTGCGGCCGGTCCGCGGTCAGGTCCATGAGGTGCCGGTCGAGCGCGTCGACGATGACCTGGGCCCGCTCCGCGCCGGTGTTCTTGGCGAAGAACAGGCTGTTGCCGCCCGCGGAGACGTCGACCACCAGCTTCTCCGCCTGCCGGGCGTGCCGGTAGGCGAGCTCGGGGAGCAGCCCCTCGGCGAAGTCGCGCAGCCGCTTCTGCTCGTCGGCGGTGAGTGTCTTGGACTCCTTGTCGAAGGAGACCGTGAGCCGGCTCGCCCTGGTCAGATCCCCGCCGATCATGCTCACCGAGAGGGAGACGGAGTCGGAGTCGGAATCGGAATCGGTGTTGGGGTCGGTGCTGGGGTCGGAGTCGGATCTGGAGTCGGAGGGGCCCGCCTCGTCCGGGGTGCCGTCGTCGGTGCCGAACATCACGGCTCCGGCGAGCCGCGCGCCCGGCGTGAGCTCGTCCTCCCCGCGTACCTCCGTGTAACCCTCGGGCGCGGGCCGGTCCGCCGAACCGTCCTCCGGCAGATGCCCGTGCCGCAGGCCCGACTCGGCCGCCGGGTGGTCAGGACCGCCCTGGTCGTGGAACTCGCGCCAGAGCGCGCCGGAGGAGACCACGGCGGGCTTCAGGTCGTCGGTGAGGCCGACCTTCAGGGCGACGACGAGGTGACCCGTACCGGTGGTGCCCGGCGTGCCGGAGCCCTCCGCACCGGGGACGAACCAGACCGGGGCGGTGGCGGCGAAGCCGCGCAGCGGATCGCCGAGGGTGGAACGGCCGCCGTCCGAGGTCCGCGCACGGTGCTGCCAGAGCCCGGACATCACCGCGCGCACGGTCGTGGCGTCGAGCGAGAAGCCGAGCGAGCAGCCGGTGAACTGGAGCCGGGTGACACCCTCCAGGAGCCCCGCGTCGTGCGCCTTCGTCAGCGCGGCGACCGTGCCGGCGACGTCCGGCGACGTGCCGCGCTCGGTGTGCATGCCCACCACGAACACACCCGGCGTCCTGGGCAGCTTGCGGAGCGCGTCGACCTGGGCGGGGCTGAGGTTGTCCCCGAGGATGAGCCCGGCGGGCATGTCGCGCACCGACGGCTCCGGCACGGGCGGCACGTCCGGATCGGCCTGCGTGCCCGCGAGGTCCGGGGGAGCGGGGTCGGTCGAGGTCCCGTCGTCGCCGCGTACGTCCGGTGCGGCCGGTTCCACGACGGCGGTCACGGGCTCGGCGGGGGTCGGGCCGTCCGTGACGGTGACGATCTGCGGGGTCCGGGCGACCGGACCCTCGGACAGGGGGAGGTCGAGCAGGTCCGCCCGCAGCGCGGTCGGCGTGCCGAACGGCACACCCGCGTCGCCGCCCAGGCTCCCGTCGCTCTTGCTCCCGCCGCCCTCGCTCCCGCCGTACGTGCCGGGGGCGTCGTCCTCGCCCGAGAAGAGCCCGGAGAACGGGTCGCGGGACCCGGTCTCCGTCCGGGGCGAGAGCCCCGCCGCCACCTGGTCGAGCGCCGCGTCGAGGTCCTGGGCGAAGCGGGGGTCGCTCGGCACGTCCGGCAGCCCGAAGTCGGGCACGGACCCGTCGCTCTCGGTGCGCGGGCGCTGCGGGCCTGCCGCCTCCGGTGCGGGCGCCGTACCGGTGTCCGTACCGCGGCCCGTACCGCCGTCCGCCCCGTGGTGGGATCCACCGCTCCCGGGAAGCGGCATGTCGAAGACGGACACGCCCGTCCACGGGTGCGAGAACACCCACTTGGCCATGGACTTGAGCTCGTTGACCACCAGGCCGTCCCGCTCGCCCCCGGTCGGGCGGGGCACCGGCCAGGGTGCCGGGTGGCCGGTCAGGTTCGACACGAACGAGGCGATGCTGATGGGGTGCAGGATGCCGAAGTACTTCGCGTCGTTGGGGTTGTCGGCGTACTGGTGGCTGAGGACCCACTCCTGGTACCGGATCATCGCCGGCTCGAACATCTTGTGCAGACCCTTGCCGAGCAGCCCCATGGACACACCGGCGGCGAACGGCCCCCAGGTCATCTCGAAGCCCTTGCCCTCGAAGATGACGTTGTAGAACGCCTCGCTGAAGGCCTCCTCCGCACCCTCGTTGAGCGCCTCGGCGACCGCTCCGCCCAGTTGGTACAGCGGGTTGCCGTGCAGCGGGTTCTGCTCCAGGAACATGCGGCGGAAGGGCTGCGTGAAGGCGTTCCCGTGGGCCTCGGCCGTCGAGAACAGGCCGGGCAGGGCGTCGGCCAGCGACGTGAGGTGCCGGTTGCCGCCCAGGCCGCCGAGCGCCTTCTGGAGCGCCTCGGAGAGCCCGGTGTGGTCGGCGCCGAGCCTGCTCCAGTTGCGCAGGAAGGTGTCGCCGAAGTCGGTGCCGAGGTTCCGCATCTCCTTCTGGAGCGCGAGGCCCGCGCCGTCCCCGGCCAGGTGCTTCTGGAAGAGGTCGCCCATGCGGTCGGCGAAGGCCTTGGCCATGGTGCCCTCGCCGAAGCGGGTGAAGCCGGTCTCCAGCCGGTCGCTGACGCTGCCGAACAACTGCCCGAGATCCTTGGCGAAGGCCTTGCGCGCGGCCTCGGTGGTCAGCAGCGAGTCGACCGGCGGGAGGGGCCCGCCTCCGGCCGTCCGCACCGGTCGCGGCGAGGGCGGCGGCGTGGCCGGGAGGTCGTTGAGCGGGGTCTTCTCCGGCAGGGGGCCCGGCTTGAAGCCGTCGGCCTTGGCCGCCACATCGCCCGCCGTGTCGTTCAGGAGGTCCTTGCCGCCCGCCTTGGCCCCGGACTCGGTGAGGTTCTTCGTGCCGCCGGTCAGGCCGCCGTCGGCCTTGGTGAGCACGTCGTCCAGCTTCTTGCGGATGATCGACGCGGGATCGCCGCCGCCCAGGATCTTGCCGATGAACTTGCCGCCGTAGTGGGACAGGATCTCCAGCGGCCCGCCGACCACACCGGTCAGCGCGCCCTGCTTGATGGAGTCGACGGTGAGCTTGGTGTCCCATGCCTTCGTGTGACCGGAGGAGAGCTGGTAGAGCTGCACCACCGTGTCGAGGAAGACGCCGCTGGTGATGCCGATGAAGGTCTGGCTCACGATGGTGCTCAGGAGCCACAGGATGAGGTTCTTGAGCCCCTCGCGGGTGAGCGCCATCGAGAGCGAGACCGGCCCCCACAGCCCGCCGAACGTGAACGGCGAGAAGATCATCGCGAAGATGATCTGCGCGAGCAGCTCGACGAGCTGGAGGATCGCCATGATCTTCGTGTACTCGACCTGGTTGGCCACGTTGCGGGCCGCGTCGGAGAGCTCCATCGACAGCGTGGAGGCCTCCAGGAGCTGGTTGCCGCCGGCGATCCGCCCGGTGAGGTCGTTGATCGAGGTGATGAACGCGTCCGCCGCGTCGCCCTCGAAGCCGCTCGTGACGATCGGCAGCAGCTCCAGGCAGTACTCGCTGAGGTCGGCGAGGTCCTTGCCGATGGCGGCGTAGGCGTCGGCCACCTGCCGCATCAGGTCCTCGTCCGCCTTGGGCCATTCCATGCCCGTCACGAATCCGAGAAGGTCGGCGATTTCCTTCGGTGGATTGATGGACATGGCGGCGGATTCCTCTGCTGCGGGGACGGCTTCGCAGGGGAGAACGGGGCGCGTGACGGCCCCGGTTCACCACGAGCCCGCGGCCTCCGCGGAGTCCTCGTCGGCCTTCTTCATGGTGTCGACCGTGTCGTAGCCGCCCTCGACGATCACTCCGAGCCGCTTGCGGACACCGGCGATGGTCTCCGTCAGGTTCTGGGTCGGCTTGTCGACCTGCTGGTGGTACGCCCGGCCGATCTCGTCGTCGCCCGCCGAGGTCTTGTTGAGGTCGTTGACGCGCGTGATCATGCGGTTGAGGTCGTCCAGACACGTCTTGTACTGGTCGTAGTGCTGGAACCGCTTCTTGAGGTCGCCGAAGACCTTGGTCGTGTCAGCCATGGAACTCCTCCTGCTTCCCGGTGGGCACACGGCTCTCGGACGCGGCCGCGAACTCCTCCTGCTTCTCCTCGCGTTCGGCCCGCCCGGCGCGCGCCGCCTCCTCGGCGACGTACTCCTCCTGCCGTTCGGCCCGCTCCGTCTCCCGCGCCTCGTCCGCCTCGAACTCGGCGCCCATCGAGCGCAGCGGCTTCATCAGCTCGTCGAGGTCGGACGGCATGTCGGCGACCCCCGCCGCGACCCGCAGACCGGCCCCGAAATCGGCGAACCCCTTGATCCGCTCGGTGACCTGACGGCCCATCGAGGCACGGGCGTCGTTGAGGACGCCGACCAGGGCGGCGGAGAGTTCGGCGGGGGCCATCTGCTGGTACGCGGTGGTGTGGAACGTCAACGAGACGACCTGCCCCTGCGGGCCGACGGTCACCGAGATCAGCCGGTCCTTGGTCGTGGCGGACGAGGTGGCCGCCTCCAGCTCGGACCGGACCGCGAGCATCCGGTCGCGGTGCTCGTGGAGCGAGGCCATGGCCTCCTTGATCCGGCTGTCGATGTCGAGCCGGCCGACGTCGGGCGGCAGGACGCCCGTGGGAGGGACGCCGGGCCGCTGGGGATCGCCTTGCTGCATGATGCGTGCCTTTCCGTACGGGGGGAGGGGACGTGGCCGTGGATGCGGAGGTGGTCGGGACCGGGGCCGGGGCCGGGGTCGTGGCCGGGGTCGGGGCCGCCTCAGCGGCCGATGACCCCGCCGACCGTGCCGGTGTCCGTGCCCCAGGTGTCCTCGTCCTCGGTGAGCCAGGTGGTGCGCTGCCGGTCCTTGCCCTGGTTCGGCGCGGCGCCCGCCCCGGCGCCCGGGCTCATCGGCGGCATCATCGGCGACTGACCCGGCGCCTGGGCGGCGGCCTGCGCCGCGGAGCGGGCCTGCTGGGCCGCGGCGGCGGCCGCGGCGGCGGCCGGTGTGGCCGGGGCCGTCGCGCCGAACCGGGTGGCGCGGTCGCCGAGACCGGTGAGCCCGCCCACGGTGCCGGGAGTGCCCGGCTTGGGCGCGCCCACACCACCGCCGCCGCCGCTGCCGGCCGGCACCCGGGGATTGTTCGACTTGTACGAGGGGACGTCGGTGTTGTGGGAGACCGTGTTCGGCCTCGGCGTCTGCCGGCTGTTGAGGGCGTTCTCCGCGTTGGACAGCAGCTGGTGGGAGCGGCTCAGCGGCTTGCCGTCCGGTCCGAGGACGATGCCGTCCTTGATCGTGGAGCCCTTGGGCAGCGCGTACGGATTGCCGTTGGAGTCGTACAGCGGCTTGCCGTCGGCGCCGACGACGGTCCCGTTCGGGAGGATCTTCGCGCCCTCGGGCAGCCGGATCCGGTCCAGGGTGTTGAGGCCGGGCAGGCCGTTGTCGCCGTTCTGCGAGGTGTTGGGCGTGGTGCCCACCTTGGCGCCGGGCGGGGCCACGATCTGCTTCTTGTCCTTGCCCAGGACGGGGTTGCCCTTGGAGTCGTAGACCTTGCCGTCCTTGCCGATGCGGGAGCCGGGCGGCACCATGATCGGCTTGCCGTCCGGGCCGAGCACCGGCTTGCCGTTCTTGTCGAGCAGGGGCACCTGCCCGCTCCCGCCGCCCGGGACCGGAGTGCCCGGCGGCGGGACGGTCACCGGCGGCTTGGTGCCCGGCCCGTTCGGGCGCGTCCCGGGCGCGCCGGGGCCGGGCATCCCGGGGATGCCGCCCGGCTTGTCACCCGGTTTGCCGCCCGGCTTGCCGCCGGTGGGTCCGAGGAGGGTGTTGGGATCGGGGGTGCCGGGCTTGTCGATGCCGCGCAGGCTGCCGTCGCCGTCCTTGTCCTTCAGGACGTCGTCCAGGTTCACGTTGCCCGAACCGCCGGACCCGGTGCTCCCGCCGCCCGTACCGCCGCCCGGCATGCCGAGGTTCGGCAGGTAGACGCCCTTGCTCAGGGACTTGCCGAGGCGGAGATAGGCGTCGTCGAGCGGGCCGACGGAGTCCCTGGCCGCGTTGTCGAGGGTGACGATGCCGGCCAGCCAGCGCTTCTTCGCCTCGCCCTCGACGCCCTTGATCCAGTTGGCGAGCGTGACGTCGCTGCCGCCCTTGTCGAGCACCGTGACGATGTCCGGGTGCTCGTAGTTCCAGCGCTTGTTCCAGTAGTCGTACGTGTACTCCGGCGTCGGCCCGAACTTGAAGGTCGCGCCGCCGTCCATGACCCCGTGGAACACGTCGTACAGCAGGTCGATCGGCCGGGACTCCCGCTGGCCCTTCCACGCCGTCCAGCCCTGGTAGAGCAGCATGATCGCCTTGTGCAGCAGATCGTGCTTCTCCAGGACGGTCTTCGCGTAGTCGGTCGGCGCCGTGAGGTCAAGCCGGACCTTGGCCATCTCCGCGACGACCACCGTCAGATACTTCTTGAGCGCGCCCGCCGCGCTGCCCTTCCAGTCCGACACCGTGGAGTCCACCGAGTCGACCCAGCTCTGCACGATGGGCTGCCAGTGGTCGAACCACTTCACGATGCCGGCGATCTCGTCGGCGCCGTGGTCGAAGGTCCAGACGTTGGACACCTCGTTGCGGTACGGCGGGTAGACCAGCGGCTCGAAGTTCTTCTGCGGCTCGGCCGTCGTGAACAGGTTCCACTTCGACGAGGCGTTCATGAAGACCTTGGACCAGTCGGCGTTGAACCCGACGACATGGAGGCGCGGCGGCGGGACGTTGCCGCCGTCCGTGACGGTCAGCGTCTGCCAGCCGGACCAGAAGAAGTCGAAGACCTTGCTGTAGTCCGTGTTCTGGTCGGCGTTGCGGATGATGCGCAGGCTGTTCTCGGCGACCCAGCCCTCCGAGCTCGGCCCGGCGACGGCGTTGCGGTCGGTCAGGGTGTTGGTCTCGGGGAGGTAGACCCTGAGGCCCTGCTCCCAGTTCTTGTTCACGGCCATGGCAGGGCGCGGTTCCTTCCGTGCCGAAGCGGGTGCGGGATGGTGACTAGGAGCTCGCGGGCGGGGTCGACTGGGTCGGCGGCTTGATGCCCTTCTGGATGTCGTTGAGGATGTCCCACATCTCGGCCGTGGTGAGCGCCTCGTCGGCCGCGTTCTGGAGGATCACCTTGATCGTGCTCAGGGTGATGAAGGTGCTCTTCGCCGCCGCCTCGAACATCCCCAGGGACTGCAACAGGTCGTGGCACAGCTTCTTGAAGCCGTCCTGCACCTGCTTGGCGCTGAGCAGCTCCTTCGGATTGGCCGGCTTCAGCAGCCCGTCGTCGTCGGCGAACGTGCCCATGGCCCACCGCTGGAGGTTCTGCATGTACGGGTTCTCGCTGAAGTCCTTGAGGAAGCCCTCGAACTTCTTGGCGAAGTCCAGCAGGACCTCCTCCGTGACCTTGAAGGAGTCCTCCTCCTTCTCCTTGTCCTTGTCGTCGGGCTTGGGATCGGTGCTGGTGGTCGCCATCTGCCGCGCTCCTGTCGCTGGGCGGGAACTCGCTGTCCGGCAAGGAGAACGGGGGCCCGGCCCGGCGGGGTTCAGCCGCCGGGACGATGCGGCGACCCGCCCGATCAGCGCTGGAAGTGGAAGGCGCTCTTGCGGTCACCGTTCCGTACGATGTCGTGCGCCTCGGTCAGCGCGGCCGCGCCCGCGTCGAAGTTGATCGACAGCTCGCCGTCGACCCGCTGCACGGTCTGCGCGAACTGGTCGAACTCGGCCGCCGCCTCACCGCTGAACGAGTCCTTCATCGACGCCAGCGCCTGGACGATCTCACTGAGCTCGTTCTTCATCTGCTGCGCGAGCTGCTTCATCTCCTCCGTCTGCACGGTCAGCTCCTGGTGCTTGACCGTCATGTCCATTTCGCTCATGCTGCGTCCTTACTCGTGGGAGGGCCGACGGGGGCCGGGTGGGCTACTTGCTGAGAACGGTGTAGACGTCGCCGTCCCACATGTCCGTGACGGTCGCGGCGTCGTCGGCGCTCACCGTCATGATGTTCATCGTGGCCTCGACGGCGCTGATGATGTCCTGGTACTCAGCCATGCAGGTACGCACGGCCGTCTGCCAGATCTCGATCTTCTGCACGAACTTGGTGCCCGCGGCGGACTGCATGCTGGCCGCCACACCGTTCGCGATGTCCTCGGAACGCTTGTAGGAACGCTCCATGCCCTGGGCGCGCATGTTGAGCTGGTTGAGCCGGGCCTGCAGATCGGCCGCGCCGATCTTCAAGGTGCTGGTGTCGACGTCCGACACGGTGCCTCCTTCTTCCTGCGGTACGAGCGAGCGGTAGGAGGGAGAAAAGCTCTCCGCCCGGGTGAACGGGGCGCGCCCGACCGGCGGTTCACCCGCAGCGCCCGGCCGCGCTCCCCGTCTCCGCCGTCTCCGCCATCTCCTTCGACTCCGCCGACGTGACGATCCCGGTCGTGGCGAGCAGCGCGGGTTCCAGGCCCGGCCCGGTGGGCAGCAACGACAGCAGCGCGGCCGGCACCCCCACCGGGACCGCCGCGCCGTAACCGAGGGCCTTCGCCGCCTCCGGCGACGGCACCGGGTACTTCACCCCGTCGTCCGCCACCAGATAGCCCGCCCCCGCCGCGCCCGCCCCCGACAGCGCCCGTACGAACGCCCCGCCGCCCGGCGGTACGGCGACCCGGTCCGCGACCCCGCAGCCCGCCACGACGCCCGGCCGGGGCACCGGCGGCGCCCCCGCCACGGAGGCCGCGTCCACCACCGTCACCAGCGTGCGCGGCGACCCGCCGGAGGGCTTCACCGCCGTGCACACCGCCCGCCCGGCCGCCATCGCCACCGGCTGCGGCGGCGTCGTCGGCAGCCCGCCGTCCGGTACCGTCCCGGCCGGTGCCGGATGCGCCGCCAGATCGGCCGCGCCGACCGGCAGCGCGACCGGGGCCGCGCCCCGGTACGCCTCCCGCTGGGTGCGGGGATCACCGCGCAGCAGATCGAAACGGGTCGCGTCGAGCGCCGCGAGCCCGCCACGGGTCAGCACGTACGGTTCCCCGGACGGCCCGGCGAACAACTGCCCCACCGTCGTCGCCCGCCCCCCGAGCGCGGGCCCGGGGGTGCCGCGCCCGGCGATCCCGGGCGGCGCGAGGTCGGGTCCTGCGGGCAGCGCGTTCAGGAACACGGCGGTGACCGGGTACGGCGTCACCGCGCCGAACCCGAGGGCCGTGTCGGCGCCGTTCGCGGTGTCGATCCGCAGCCGCCGCCCCTGCCAGAGCAGGTGCCGGGCGCCGTCGGGGGTGACGACCAGGACGCCCTGCTCGGGAGTGAGCGGCGTCCCGGTGCGGTCGGCGCCCACCGCGACGGCCAAGGTGGCCCGGGCGCCGCCCGACGGGGTGCGGCTCACCGTGCCGCACACCAGCCAGTCGCCCCGGGTCAGCCGCCCCGCCGCGGGCAGCCCGTCGGGCGCCCCCACGATCCCCACGGGCCCGCCACGCGGTGTGCCCGCCAACGAGTTCGCGCTGACCTGGGCGACGCTCATCCGCTCCCCGGCCACCAGCCGCGCACTGGCCTCGTTGAGCACCGGGCGCAAGCTGCCCCCGACGAACAGATACCGGGCCCCGGTCTCCTTCACCACGACCAGCGTCCCCGGCTTGCGCCACCCGCTCGCCCCACCCGGCCTGATGGCCCCGTACAGCCCCATGACCAGGGCAATCGCCAAGGCGATGAACAGCCCGGTACGGATCCCACGATGGGTCCTGCGCGGCGTGAGATCCGCCGCGTCGGGCTCCCCCCGCAACATCCCGGCCTCAAGCCTGCTCATCACGAACAGATGCGCCTGCACCTGGTCGCGCCTGGACTGCATGTCGACTCCTTGGGGGGTTGCGGGTGGTGGTGGGGTTGGGGGGCTGGTGGGTTGGTGGGGATGGCCGGCACGTGGGCCGGTGGGCCGGATCGCCGGCTGGTTGGTCGCTGGCCCGGTGGCCCGGTGGCCCAGCCGGCCGCCCGGCCCATCCGCTCAGCCGCTCAGCCCCCGCACCCAGCCGAACAGCCCCGTCACCGTCGCCGCGAGGGGCAGCACGCTCAGCGCCAGCGTGCTGTGCAGGAGATCGCCGATCCGGCCCCAGTACGGCAGCATCCGGCGTCCCGGCACCGTCCACGAGACGACGGCGAGCGCGGCCGCCAGGGCCGTGAGGCCGGCCAGCAGGCCCAGCCTTCCGGCCCCGTCGAGCCCCAGCGCCCACCGCACCGCGAGCAGCGTCAGGCCGTACACAGCGGGGACGAGCAGCGCCAGGCGCTGGCACCGCGAGCCGGACTCGCGGGAGTGCAGCGCAAGGAGCAGGCACAGCACGCCCGTCAGCGTGGCCGGAGCCCAGCCCGGCAGCCGCACCAGCAGCGTCAGGCCCCCCGCGCACAGCCCGCCGAGCACCATGTGGAAGGCGGTGAGGTACGCGTCGGCGACCCCGGCGCGGTCGAGCACCTCCTGCGCGGGGAACGGCTCGATGTCCTCCTGCAACTCGTCCGCCGTGCGCGGCAGCGCGGGCAGCCTGAGCCCCGAGAGCCGGAAGGCGAGCCCCGGCGCGAAGGCGCCAAGGACCAGCACCAGGACCATCACGATCGCGGCCGTCTCACCGGGCGTCGGCCCGGCGAGACCGATCGCCCCCGCCAGCACGGCGACCGCCGAGGTGAGCAGGACACCCAGGAACAGCGGCGCGGAACAGCCGACCGCGGCCAGCGCGAGCACCGCGCTCCCGGCCGCCGCCGAGCCACCCGCCAGCAACCGCGCGTCCGCCAGATCCGCGCCGCCCGCCGGGAGCAGCGCCCCGGCCAGCGCGAAGTACGGCACGGCGGCCGCACCCAGCGCGGTGCCCGCCCCGGCGTCACCCACCGCCCGCGAGGCGCTGGCCGCGCCGAGCAGCAGCAGCCCCCCGATCACCCCGGCCACCACCACCCGCAGCGTGCCGATCCCCTCCGACAGCACGAGCAGCGCCAGACCTCCGGCGAGCGCGGTGAGCGCGAGAGCCAGGGCCGCGTGGTGGGTGTCCAGGGGCCGCCAGGACGCACCGCGCTCCTCAAGGCCCACCGACACGCCGTCGATCAGGTCGTCGAAGTGGACCACCGGGAAGGCGTCCCGCCGGTGCCTCAGGAACAACTGCTCGCCGTCCTTCAGCCCGGCCGCCCCCGCCGACAGCTCCTCGTCCAGCGGCTCCCCGCCGAGCCGCTGGAGCACCCAGCCCCCGGCCTCGACGGCCTCCTCGTCCAGCTCCTCACCCGCGTAACCGAGGACGGTCGGCAGCAGATCCGCCAGCGGCACGTCCGCGGGTACGGAGAGCTCGACCACCTTCCCCGGCCCGTGAAACCTCAGGCGACAGAGCCCTGCCACCGCACTCGCGCTCACCCCACACCGTCCTTCCCGCCGTCGGCCGGAGGCGCGGCGAGCGCCCCCAGCCGCGAGAACGGCTCCGGTGCCAGGAAGAGTTCAGTGCGAGCGGAACGGACTCACCGCGAGCGCCGCAGCTCCGCGACCAACGCCGCCACCCCGTCGTCGCCCCGCCGCTCGATCAGCACGGCGACCCAGGACGAGGCCTCCAGCCGCTCCTCGGCGGACCAGATCGGCGCCGACGGGTGCTCGTCCACCACCAGCGCCTGGGCGAGCAGCCGAAGCTCCGCGAACCGTTCCGCCGGCAGGCCGCTCAGGGCCGCGAGCTCGGCCAGGCCACGGGGGCGGCGCCCGGGTCCCGCGGGCGCGCCGAGCAGCCGGACGACCGCGCCGACCACCGCCGCGGCGTCGGCGTGCGGCACGTCGAGACCGGTGCCGTACCCGCGTCCCGCGGCCTCCGCCCCGGGCAGGATCCCCGACTCGGCCGGGTCCATGTCCTGGCCCCACGAACGCAGCATCGAGCGCACCGACTCCGCGTCTCGGTAACCGTCCCCGTCGCCGTACACCGGGCTCTCCCGCCTCCGCTGCCGCACGTGCCTCTGGTCCGTCCGCCGGACGGCACGATCCACGCCACTCTATCGGCCCACCGCACCGGATCAACGGGCACGGCCACGGCCCGGGTTCACGCCGCGCCCGGCCCCGGGTGAACCGCGCGTACCGCGCCCGCCGTTCTCCGGGACGCCGGACGTCCAGGAGAACCGCCGCCGGCCAGGTGTGAGGAGCGTTGCGTTGAGCGTGCTGCACGTCGACCGGCCGCCACGGCGGCCCGGCCCCGAGATGCCGGACGGGGAGATCCAGCTACAGGAGCCCCCGGTCCTGCCGGAACGACAGAGCGGGCTCGGCAACATCATCACGATGCTGCCGATGGCCCTCTCCTCGCTGTCGATGGTCTTCATCTTCCTGCGCCCCAACGGCGGGATCCTCACCTACGTCGCCATGGGCACCATGGCGGTGTCGGCCATCGGCATGGTCGTCACCTCCATCATCCGGGGCAACACCGACCGCAAACAGGAACTGACCGCCGAACGCCGCGACTACCTGCGCTATCTGAGCCAGATGCGCCGCCAGGTGCGCAAGGACATCGGCCGGCAGCAGGAGGCCCTGGCCTGGCGCCACCCCGGCCCCGACGAACTGCGCTCCCTCGTCCGGACCACCCGCCTGTGGGAACGGCGCGCCTCCCACCCCGACTTCAGCGACGTGCGCATCGCGGTCGGCGCGCAGCGGCTCGCCGTACGCCTCGCACCGCTCGCCACCAAGCCCGTCGAGGACCTCGAACCGCTCAGCGCGCACGCCCTGCGCCGCTTCATCCACGCGTACGGCACGGTCGCCGACCAGCCCGTCGCCATCCACCTGCGGGGCTTCGCCCACGTCTTGATCCGGGAGGAGGGGGCGGCTTCCAGCGGGGCCGTCGAGCCCGCCGAGCCCGCCGAGCCCGTCCGGCCCGCCGAGTCCGTCCGGCCCACCGAGTCCACCGAGTCCGCCGAGGCCGCCGACACCGCCGAGCGCGCCCGCGCCCTGACCCGCGCGATCCTCTGCCAGCTCGCCACCTTCCACGCCCCCGACGAGCTGCGCGTCGCCGTCGTCGCCGCGCCGGACCGCCGGGCCGCCTGGGAATGGACCAAGTGGCTCCCGCACGCCCTGCACCCGACCGAGCACGACGGCGCGGGACCGCTCCGGCTGCTCGCCGGCAGCCTGGGCGAGCTGGAGCAGCTGCTGGGCGAGGAGTTCGCGGCCCGCCCCGCGTACGAGCCCGACGCCGTGCCCAGCCGGGACGAGCCGTACACCGTGATCGTCCTCGACGGCGCCCGTCTCACGGGCCCGCACCGGGCCGCCCTCGGCGGCTACCGCAACGCCACCGTGATCGATGTCGGCGACACCCTGGAGTGGAAGCACAGCCGCCTCGTCCTGCGGCTCCGCATCACCGACGGGGACGGCGAGGGCGAAGGCGCCACGACCGCGCCCACGGGCGGGTGTGCCGGGCGGCCCGTCCTGGAGATGGTCGGCGCGGACCGCAACCGCAAGGACGAGATCACCGCCCTCGGCCGCCCCGACGCGCTCACGCTGCCCGCCGCCGGCCGGCTCGCCACCCTGATGGCGCCCTACCGCATCGGCGACAGCCTCGACTCCGGCGAACCCCTCACCACGGACTTCGACCTGACCGCGCTCCTCGGCATCAAGGACCTGTACGGCTTCGACGTCCGGGAGACCTGGAGCCGGCGCACCCCCACGGGGAAGCTGCGCGTGCCGCTGGGCCTGGGACCGGACGGTACGCCCATCGACCTCGACATCAAGGAGTCCGCGCAGGGCGGCATGGGCCCGCACGGCATGCTCATCGGTGCCACCGGCTCCGGCAAGTCCGAACTGCTGCGGACCCTCGTCCTCGCCCTGGCCCTCACCCACTCCTCCGAGATCCTCAACTTCGTCCTCGTCGACTTCAAGGGCGGCGCCACCTTCCTCGGCCTCGACAGCCTCCCGCACACCTCCGCGGTGATCACCAACCTGGCCGACGAGGCCGACCTCGTCGACCGCATGCGCGACGCGCTGCACGGCGAGATGATCCGGCGCCAGGAACTGCTGCGCTCCGCCGGCAACTACTCCTCCCTCCTGGAGTACGAGACGGCGCGCGCGGCCGGCACCCCTCTCGACCCGCTGCCGACGCTGTTCGTGGTGGTCGACGAGTTCTCCGAACTCCTCGCCGCGCACCGCGACTTCATGGACCTCTTCGTCATGATCGGACGCCTGGGCCGCTCGCTCGGCGTGCACCTGCTGCTCGCCTCGCAGCGCCTCGACGAGGGCCGCGTCCACCAGTTGGAGTCCCACCTCTCGTACCGCATCGGACTGCGCACCTTCTCCGCCATGGAGTCGCGCGGCGTCCTCGGCGTCCCCGACGCCTACCACCTGCCCTCCCAGCCCGGCAACGGCTATCTGCGCAGCGACATCTCCACCCTCACCCGCTTCAAGGCGGCGTACGTCTCCGGCGGCTACCGGCCCCAGCGCCGCACCGAGGCGCAGCGCGCGGTGATCGCCGGGCAGGTCGTCGCCTACGGAACCGCGTACGTGGCGCCGACCACCCTCCCGCCGTCGGCAGTCGAGGAGCCGGAACCGCAGCCGGAGGCGTCGGAGGAGAACCGCTCCCTCCTGGAGATCGCCGCCGACCGCCTCAAGGACGCGGGACCGCCCGCCTACCAGGTGTGGCTGCCGCCCCTCGACATACCTCCGACCCTCGACGAACTGCTGCCGCCGATCGGCCCCGACCCGGACCACGGTTTCACCGTCGGCACCGCGCTGCGCGGCACGCTGAAGGTGCCGGTCGGCGTTGTCGACAAGCCGTTCCAGCAGGTCCGCGACCTGCTGGTCGCGGACCTCGGGGGAGCGGACGGGCACATCGGCGTGGCCGGCGCCCCGCAGTCGGGCAAGTCCACCCTCATCCGCACCCTCCTCGCCGGACTCGCGCTCACCCACTCGCCGGCCGAAGTGCAGTTCTACTGCCTCGACTTCGGCGGCGGAGCGCTCTCCGGGCTGCGCGGTCTGCCGCACGTCGGCGGAGTCACCGGACGGCACGACCCCGAACGCGTCAACCGGACCATCGCCGAGATCAACTCGATCATCACCCGGCGCGAGAAGCGCTTCGCCGAACTCGGCATCGACTCGATCGCCGCGTTCCGCCGCAGAAAGGCCGCGGGGGAGCTCCCCGACGACCCGCACGGCGACGTGTTCCTCGTCATCGACGGCTGGAACACGCTGCGCCAGGAGTTCATGGACCTCGTCCAGCCGCTCACCCTGATCTCGCAGCGCGGCCTCAACTACGGCGTCCACCTCGTCATCGGCACCACCCGCTGGGGCGAGATCACCAGCGCGCTGCGCGACCAGTTGCAGACCCGCTTCGAGCTGCGGCTCGGTGACCCGGTGGACTCCGTCGTCAACATGCGTGCCGCCGGCAAGGTCCCGAGGATCCCCGGCCGGGGCCTCACCGAGGACCAGATGCACTTCCTCGTCGCGCTGCCCCGACTGGACGGCATCGGTGACGCCGAGGACCTCGCGGAGGGCATCGCCGACCTCGTCGACGTCGTCGCCGACCACTGGCCGGGCCCCCGCGCCCCCGAGGTCCGGATGCTGCCGCTCGTCCTCGACGCCGCCGACCTGCCCGCCCCGCGCGGAAAGCTGCGGATCGCGCTCGGCCTGGAGGACCAGGAGGTCAGCCCGCTCTGGCACGACTTCGAACAGAACCCGCACCTCATGGTCTTCGGCGACAGCGAGACCGGAAAGACCAACCTGCTCAAGTACGTCGCGGGCCAGATCATGGCCGCGTACACCCCCGAACAGGCCCGCATCATGCTGGTCGACTTCCGCCGCGAGCTGTACGAGACGGTGCCCGAGGAGTACCGCCTCGGTTACGCCGTCGCCGCCGACCCGCTCCGCAAGATGATCGCGGGCGCGGCCAAGGCCATGGCGGGGCGGGTGCCCTCGGCCGACATCACGCCGGACCGGCTGCGTCTGCGCGACTGGTGGACCGGGCCCGAACTCTTCGTCATCGTCGACGACTTCGACCTGATCGGCTCGACCGTCCAGCACCCGTTCCAGCCCGTCATCGAGCACCTTGCCCAGGGCGCCGAACTGGGCCTCCACATCATCGTGGCCCGCTCGGCCAACGGCGCGGGCCGCGCCCTCGGCGATCCGCTGCTGCGCAGGCTGCACGAGGTCAACACCCCCGGCGTCCTGCTGTCCTGCCCGCCCACCGAGGGCTACCTCTTCGGCAGCACCAAGCCGAAGGTGCTCCCGGTCGGCCGCGCCCAGCACATCACGCGACGCCGCACGGTCCAGCTCCAGACGCCCTGCCTCGACCCGGACACCCCGCAGAACGGAAGCCCCCGATGACCGCCCCCACCACCACCCGGCTGCGCCCGGTCGGCCCGCACCTGGTCATCGCCCCCGCCGAGACCGAAGCGGCCCTGGGCGCCGCGCTCAGTGCCCTGGCCCCCCTCCCCGACGCGCTCGTCGTCCTCGCCGCGGCGGCCGACGCGGCCCCCGTCCTCCGCGCGGCCCTCCCCGAACTAGCCGCCCTGGCCGCCGAACGCGGCGCGAAAGCCCTGATCCTGGCCGCCTCGGGCCTCGCCGCCCCGGGCCCGGACGGCCACCGCCCGGCCGCCACGGTGAGCGAACGAACCGGCCTCCCGATCGCGTCCCCGGACGGCACCGTCACGATCGACCCCGACGGCTCCCTGACCCTCACCCCACCGGCAACCTGGTGGCTGCACACCCCGGACGGTCCCCCGACGCGACTGGGGCCGGACTGGCCGCCGGGGTTCGGGGAGGGGATGGGGGAGGGGGATGGCGAACAGGGGGCCTCTGCATGGGAGTTCGACTGCGAGGTCGAATCCGGGCTCGCAGTCGAGCGGGGGCTTGAGGTAGAGCCCGAGCCCGAGCTTGAGCTTGAGCCCGGGCCCGGGCCCGAGCGTGGGGCCGAGCCCGAGACCGAGCCCGAGACCGAGCCCGGGCCCGGGCCCGGGCCTGGGCCTGGGCCTGGGCCTGAGACCGAGACCGAGACCGAGACCGAGCCCGAGCTTGAGCCCGGGCCTGAGCCCGGGGCCGGGGCCGGCCCCGGCCCCGGGCGTGGGGCCGAGCCCGGAACCGAGACCGAGCGTGGGGCCGAATCCGAGCGGGAATCCGGATCCGATCCCCGCCCGGAGCCCTGCCCCGACCCCCGCCCCGATCCCGCACACGCTCAGGCGGCCGGAGCATGGCTGGGGGAGGAGCCCGACGGTATGGCCGTGTTGGTGGGCGTGGGGCCGGGTGACTGGTTCCTCGGTGTCGGTACGCCGGACCGGCCGGCGCCCGCGACGGAGGACTTCCTCGCCCTGGTACGGGGTGTGGCGGCGCCCGACCCCGGTGGCCTGCTGCTCACGGCCCCCTGGGCCGGCCCGGCGGACCTCACCCGGCTCGCCGTCGCGCTCGCCGAGCACCTCGGGCACGACGTACGCGCGGCGGTCGGCCTGCCCGTCCACCTCGACGGCGGCGCTCGCGCCACCACGTACCTCGACCCGACGGGCGGGCCCACCTGGCGTCCCGCCCTGCTCGAACTGGTCGCGTCGCCCGGCCGCTGCCGCGTCGTGCCGGCCGCGTGGCTGAGGCTGCCGACCCTGGACCGACTCGCCCCGGCCGTTCACCAGGCGCCGTTGCACGGGTGGGTCGTGGAGGCGGTCCCGGCGGGCTTCTGGCTCCGCCCCGAGGGGCGCCCGGGGCGCGGATGGCCCCGCACTCTGGTCCCGGACCCGCACCGTCCGACGCTGGTGGTCGGCGACCCGGAACGGGACCTCGATCCGGCGGTCTGGGAGGCGGTCCCCGACGTGCTGGCCGCGCTGCCGCCGATGGCCACGTCCGAGCCGTACGGCCTCCTCGTCCACGCCGCCGCAGACACGGACCTCGCCCCGGCACGCGCCTGCGCCCACACCCACGATCTGCGCTGGCTCGGTGCGGCCGAGGTGGCGGGCGAACTCTCGGGCGAGGCACCGAAAGCGGTGCCGGTCGAGAGCACCGCCGAAGCCTTTGCGCGCATACGCCCCAGAGGCACCGACGAAGCCCGGCCCGAACACCCGGGCGAGGCCCAGGAGATCGACCCGGCCGACGGAACCGACGCAGCCCCCGCCGAGCCGTCACCCGAAGGCGTCGCCCACGACCCGGCAGAAGCCCCGCGCGGCGCCATGGCCGAAGCCCGGGCAGAAGCCCCACACGGGGCCATGGCTGAAGTCCCGGTAGAAGCCCCGTACGAAGCCCTGGCGCAAGCCCCGACCGGTCCCACTGCCGGAGCTCCGTCCGGAGACCTGGCAGAAGCCCCGACCGGCCTCACGGCCGGAGCCCCGCACGGCGCCATCGCCGGAGCCCCGGCAGAAGCCCCGACCGGTCCCACTGCCGGAGTTCCGTCCGGAGCCCCGACTGGTCTCACTGCCGGACCCCCGGCAGAAGCCCCGCACGGCGCCGTCGTCGAAGCCCTGGCCGGACCCACTGCCCAAGCCCCGGCTCGGCCCCCCCTTCCCGCCGAACCCCAGCCCGCACCCCCCGTGGCAACCGGCGCCCCCGCCCCCGCCCCCGCCTCCCCGCCCCCCATGACCGGCCGCAGCCGCCCAGAGGACCGGGCGGGGCTGAAGGGGCTTCTCGGGCCGCGGTATCACCTGTTGGCGAGCCGGACGGAGTCGCTGGCCTCGCGGCTGCCCGCGCTCAGGTCGACCCCGCAGGACGATCTGAAGCCGGATCTGGTGGCGGTCTCGCTCTACCACGTGGACTCGGCGGAGCCCGCCGCCCGCGCGGACTTCGTGGCCACCGCCCGGGCGGGCGGGGCGGGGCCCTTCACGCCGCTCCTGAACTGCCTGGGGTCCGGGCTCAGGCGGCTGCCGAGCCATTACGGCGCGGTGATGCTCGCCGCTCCGGCCGAGCTGGTCCCGCTGGACCGGTACCTGCCGGGCGAGGTCCTCGTGGAGGCGGGCCCGGTGGCGGCGGTCTCCGCGTGCGACGTGGAGCTGGAGGGGGCCGTGGAGTTCGGCATCTGGTCGACGACGGGGCGCCGTACCGGCGTGTTCGGGGCGCCGGACGCGGAGCCGGAGGTGGTGTTCCCGCCCGGCGCCTCGTTCGTCGTCCTCGACCTCGTACCACCGGCGGAGGACGACGGGCCGATCCGGGTCCTGCTGCGCGAGGCCGCCCCGGGCGAGGGCCCGGGACCGCGCGACGAGCGGGCGCGCGAACGGCTCGCCACGTGGTTCCAGCGGCGGGACATGCTGGCGCCGGAGGACCGCCGGGCGCTGCCGGGCGGGGCGGCCCGCTTCCATCTGGCGCCGGGTGCCCCGCTGTTCTGACCCGGGCGGCACACACGACGCGGCCGACACCTCCCGGTGCCGGCCGCGTTCCGCCCGTACCCGTCAGCCCTGGCGGCGGTTCCTGCGGGTGACCGTCACCGCTCCACCGGCGGCGACCAGGAGCGCGCCCGCGGCGGCCAGCCCGATCAGCGTGCCGTCCGACGCGCCGGTCTCGGCCAGGTGGTCCGGCGGGGTCGAGGGCGGGGCGGTCGACTTCGAGGGCTCCGGGCTCGGGGGAGTGGTCGACTTCGAGGGCTTAGGGGTCGGGGGAGCGGTCGACGGCGACGGCGTAGGGGTCGGCGTAGGGGTCGGCGTCGGGGTCGGCGTGGGGCTCGGCGGCTTCGGGGTCTTCGGCGCGCACCCGGCGAGCACGCCGACCTCCACCGCGTCCGTGAGGTGCTCGTTCTTCACCGTGGTGACGTTCACGGTCCAGGTGACCGGCTTGCCCGCGTAGTCCGCGGTGACCTTCTGAACACCGCGACCGGGCACGGTGCCGGTGATCCGCTGGGTGTCGACGTCGTTGGTGAGGGTGAAGTCCGCGCCCTCGCGGTACGCGTCGTGAACGGTCAGGGTGATCTTGCCGGGGGTGTTCTCGCACTCCGCCGTCACGGTGATGCTGCCCGGCGGCCAGGCGGCGGCCGAGGTGATGGTGGCGGTACTGACGAGGGCCGTCATGGCGAGGACGGCGGCAGCGCGCTGGCGCTTCATCGGTGTCTCCTGGGGGATGTGTCGCGGGCGCCCGGGTGCGTCGCGTCGCTGGCCAGAACGGCCCGTGGGACTCCGGGGGTTCAGCGCGTGATCCGCTGGACCGGAGGTGAACCCGAGCACGCTCCCGGGGCGTTCTCCGCGATGAGAGCGTCGCCACCCCTACCTCCACACGACAGGCTGGTCCGCACCCATGCGTACTCCCACTACTCCCCGTACTCTCCGCATTCCCCGCGCTCTGCGCGCCCTCGGCGTAGGCGCCGCCGCCCTCGCCATGACCCTGGCCTCGACGTCCGCCGCCACCGCCGCGCCCGCGCAGCCGGAGACGTACTACCTCTCCCTCGGCGACTCGCTGGCCACCGGCTACCAGGCCGGCCTCGGCGACACCGACGCCGGATACGCCGATCGGCTGCACGGCTTCCTCAAGGTCGTGCGGCCGGGCCTCAAGCTGGTGAAGCTGGGGTGCAGCGGCGAGACCAGCGGCACCTTCGTGGACGGCGGCAAGTGCTCGTACGGCGACCGGAGGAGCCAGCTGGCCGCGGCCGTGGACTTCCTTCGGAGCCACCCCGGGCAGGTCGCGTACGTCACGATCGACATCGGCGCCAACGACGTCAACGCCTGCGCCCGCCCGACCGGTGTCGACTTCACGTGCCTGACGGCCGCCATGGGCAGGGTGGGCGCCAACCTCACCACGATCACGCAGGAGCTGAAGGCGGCGGGCGGAAGCTCGGTCGCGTACGTCGGGATGGGTACGTTCGATCCGCTGCTGGCCGCCTGGCTCGGCGGTCCGGCGGGCCAGGAGCAGGCCCGGCAGTCGGTGCGCCTCGCCGACGCCTTCAACACCTTGGAGGAGGGGATCTACACCAAGGCCGGCTTCGGCGTGGTCGACGCCGACCGCATCTGGCGGACGGCGGACTTCGAGCACACCGTCACGCTCCCCGCCTACGGCACGGTGCCGGTGAACGTCGCTCTGATCTGCACGCTGACCACCATGTGCAGCAAGGGCGATCTGCACCCCACGCCCGGCGGTTACGCCTACATCGCGGCCGCCTTCGCCATGGAGATCGCCCTCGGCGACCGCAGACTCTGACCGGCCGGCCGGGCTGAACCGGGCTGAACCGGGCGGCCCGAGCCGCCCGTTCCAGTCCGTGACACGACCGCCGCGGTGCCCCGCCCGCGGTGGCAGGAACCGGAAGAGGGACTCCGCCATGTCCGACGCGTTCAGATTCCGCGCCCACCCCGAGTTCGGCTTCGTGGCCTCGGCCACCGCGGGCCTCCCCGAGCACCTGGCGCACTGGCTGCTCGCCTGCGAGCAGTTCCTGCCCCTGACGGCCTGCCCGGGGCTGTACGGGCTCAGCGACCCCGACCGGGACGGCGCCCGGCGCACCCGGCAGGCCGTCTCGGACCTGCGCCGCATGGGCTACCCCGTGCACGCGGACCACCTCCTCGACCCCGACCGCTGCCCGAGCGAGCCCCCGGCACGGCAGGAGCCGGTCCCGCACGCGGTCCCGGCTCCTGTCTGACGAAGGATCAGCGGCACAGCGCCGTGTCGACGGCGGCCTCCACTCGCTGGGAGGCCGCACCCGTCGGCGCGGTGGTCACCGCGACGCCGGCGGCGCGTCCGTCGTCCGTGACGCCTCCTCGGGTCCGGTATCCCAGGGCGGTTCCGCCGTGGCCCCAGTAGACGCCGCCGCACGACAGCGGTGTGCTGGTGAGGCCGAGGCCGTAGCGGACGCCGGGGCCGCGTGCCTCCGCGGGGACGGTGGTGCGCATCTGGGCGAGCTGCGCCGGAGGCAGCAGCTTGCCGCCGAGGAGTGCGGTGTAGAAGCGGTTGAGGTCGCTGTTGGTGGAGATCACCGCGCCCGCGGCCCAGCCCATGGACATGTCCATGGTGGTGTAGTCGACCAGAGGTCCGTCGTCCGTCTCCCGTTCGTAGCCCTTGGGGTGGGCCTCGCGGAGGGTCGTCTCCCCGGGGGTGGGGAAGTAGGTGTGGCGCAGTCCGACGCGGTCGACGATGCGCCGCTCGATCTCCTCGCCCACCGGACGGCCGGTGACCTTCTGGATGACCAGGCCCGCCACCAGGTAGTTCGTGTTGTTGTACTCCCACTTCGCGCCCGGCGAGAAGTGCGCCTTCTGCGCGAGGGCGCCGTCGAGCAGGTCGCGCGGCTCGAAGTACCGGTACCGCACGGCGGGGAAGTCCGCGAAGAGGGGGGACTCCATGTACTCGGGCAGGCCGCTGGTGTGCTGGAGGAGCTGGCGGACGGTGATGTGGCGTCCGTCGATGCCGTCGCCGCGCAGCAGACCGGGCAGATAGGTGTCGACGGGGGCGTCCAGGGCCAGCTTCTTCTCGGCGACGAGCTGGAGCACGACCACGGCCGTGAAGGCCTTGGTGTTGCTGCCCGCCCGTACCTGCCCGTCCTTGGGCACCTTCGCGCCGGTCTTGAGGTCGCCGACCCCCGCGGTGTAATGACGCGTCCGGCCCTCGCGGTCCGTGACGCTCGCCAGCGCGGCGGGCATCCTGTCGGCTGTCACCAGGGAGTTGAGGCTCTTCTGGACGGGGTCCGGCTTGGCGGCGGAGGCCGTGGCCGGGAACAGTCCGCCGGTGGCCATGACGGCCCCGGTGAGCAGGGTCACGGCGAGCAGGGTCCTGCGTCGGCCGCCTTGCGAGAGAGTGGGACGGAAGCTAGGGGATACGCGTGTGTGAATGGAACGACTCCTGTCGTGACGGTGGAGGGAGCGAACGCCGGTGGTCCGTGAGGGATTCAGCGGCACAGGCTCGTCTCGACAGCGGCCTGCGCGTGCTCCTCGGTGGCGCTGTCGCCGGGCATGGCGGTCAGCGCGATGTTGACCGCACGGCCGTCCTCCGTGACACCTCCATAGGTGAAGGCTCCCGGAATGGTTCCGCCGTGGCCCCAGTAGACGCCGCCGCATGACAGCGGCGTGCTGGTGAGGCCAAGGCCGTAACGGACACCCGGGGCGCCCCCGGGGACGGTGGTGCGCATCTGGGCGAGCTGGGCCGGGGGCAGGAGCTCGCCGCCGAGGAGCGCGGAGTAGAAGCGGTTGAGGTCGCTGTTGGTGGAGATCACCGCACCCGCGGCCCAGCCCCAGGACGGGTCGAGCTCGGTGACGTCGCGCCAGGGCGAGTCGGGCGTGTCCCGGTGGTAGCCCTTGGCGTGGGGCTCGCGGATGGTCATGTCCCCGGGGGTGGGGAAGTAGGTGTGGCGCAGTCCGATGCGGTCGACGATGCGCCGGTTGACCTCCTCGCCCAGCGGGCGGCCGGTGACCTTCTGGACGATCAGGCCGGCGACCAGGTAGTTCGTGTTGTTGTACTCCCACTTCGCGCCCGGCGAGAAGTGCGCCTTCTGCGCGAGGGCGCTGTCGAGGAGCTCGCGCGGCTCGTAGTACCGCTGCCGGTCCTTGAGGACCGCGCCCTTGTCCAGGTACTCGGGCAGGCCGCTGGTGTGCTGGAGGAGCTGGCGGACGGTGATGTGGCGTCCGTCGATGCCGTCGCCGCGCAGCAGACCGGGCAGGTAGGTGTCGACGGGGGCGTCGAGGGCGATTTTCTTCTCGGCGACGAGCTGGAGCACGACCACGGCCGTGAAGGCCTTGGTGTTGCTGGCCGCGCGCACCTGCCCGTCCTTGGGCACCTTCGCGCCGGTCTTGAGGTCGCCGACCCCCGCGGTGTAGAGGCGCGTCCGGCCCTCGCGGTCCACGACGCTCGCCGACGCGGCGGGTATCTGGTCGTCGTTCACCAGGGTGTTCAGGCTCTTCTGGACGGGATTCGGCTTGGCGGCGGAGGCCGCGGCCGGGAACAGCGCGGTCGCGGTCATGACGGCCCCGGTGAGCATGGTCACGGCGAGCAGGGTCTTGCGTCGGCCGCCTCGCGAAAGGGCGGGACGGAAGCTGGGGGATACGCGTGCGTGCATGGAACGACTCCTGTCAGTAGAGGAACAACATCGGTGGGGGTTGGTCAGAGAGGTCGCGGCGCGGGAAAGAACGAGACGGGACCCGCTTCCGCTACGAGACGGGACCCGGTTCCGCTACGAGATGCGAGGGGACCTGCGGCGGCGCAGCAGCCGGCGGCCGGGCAGCATGACGGCAGCCGTGCCCGACAGGAACACCGTGCCGAGGACGGCCGCGCAGACCACGGGGGACACCGACAGCGCGGACAGACCGGTCACCGCGCCGGCGAAGGTCAGCAGCGTCACCGTCGCGACGACGGCGCCGACGGCGGTCCCCGTACCGAGTACGAGGAGGGTCTCCAGCCGCAGCATCGCCAGCACCTGGCCGCGGGTCGCGCCGATGAGCCGGAGCAGCGCCAGTTCACGACGGCGGGACGCAGTGGCGACGGCCAGCGTGGTCACCACGCCGATCAGGGTGAACAGGGAGATCGCCGCGACCGCGAGCAGTCCGGGCAGCGCCTGCTCGCGCGCCTTCTCGGTGAGGGCCGCGCTGTACTGGTCGGCGGACGTGGCATGCGTCCCGGGGAAACGGTCGACCACCGGTCGCAGATCGGCGTCTCCCTTCACCAGGAGGTAGTCGTCGTGGCCCGCGTCGGTGACGTGGGCGGCGACCACGTCGTACGGCAGCAGGACGTCCCCGAAGCCCTGTCCCCGGTCGTAGACGGCCACCACCTTGGGCTGGATCACGGTGCCGTCCCCGAGCCAGAGGGACACGGTCGAACCGACCTTGTCCACGCCGGCCACGTTCGAACTGAGCGCGATGGTGTTCTTGCCGTGCAGGCCCTTCAGCTGGCCCGCCTTCACGCCCGGGTCGAGGTTGGACAGGGCGCCCTTCACCCCTTGGGTGGGCAGGGACTGGAGCTGGGCGGCGACCGACATCACCACGGTGGTGCGCTTCACCGCGGTCACGTTCCCCGGTCCGGCCGTCCTCTCCACCGCCGGGTACATGGCCTGGGGCACGCCCGGCCCGTCCGAGACGAGGACCTGGTCCGCGTGCAGCCCCGCGGCCGCCTGCGTCCGGGTGGCGTTGACGGCGGTGGTCTGCACGAACAGCTGGCTGGCGCCGAAGGAGAGCGCGAGCGCGATCGGCGTGATGACCGACGCGAGTCGCACGGCCGCGGCGGTGGCCGTGTCGGTGGCGAGCCGGCCCGGGACCGGGAACAGCAGGCGCATGACGGGGCTGAGGACGACGATTCCCCCTCGGGCGATCGAGGGACCGAGGATCGCGGCCGCCCAGATGAGGGAGAGGACGAGTCCGCCCATGGCCGCGGTCGCCACCTGCCCGCCGAACGCGAACGCGGTGCCGGCCGAAGCGAGACCGATGACCAGGAGCACCAGGCCGGTGATCATGCGCCAGCGCGGCAGCCGGGTCGGCTCGGCAGCGGTCTCGCTCATGGCCTGGGCCGGCCGGATACGGGACACCCGTCGGGTCGCGAGCCACGCGGAGCCGACCGCGGTGAGCACCGTGAGCAGCAGGGCGCCGATGACGGGGAACGGTCCCAGAGCGAGCTCCAGCGCCTGGGGCAGGACGCCCTGCTCGGCCATGAAGCGGTGCAGCACGGTGCCGAGCCCGAGAGACAGCACACCGCCCAGGAGCGACGCCGGTACCCCGACCTTGAGCGTCTCGCGGACGATCACCTTGCGGACCTGCCGGGGGGTGGCACCGATGGCGCGCATGACGGCGAGTTCGCGGGTGCGGTCCCGTACGGACGTGTCCAGGAGACCGGTCAGGACCAGCAGCACCACCAGGAGGGCGACTCCGCCGATCGACGCGCAGACGCCGATCAGGTCGAGTCGTGCCGCCGCGACCTCCGGGTGCTCGACGTCGCCACGGTCCGCGCCGGTCGCGACGACGAGCCCGGGGGCGGCTGCCCGCAGCGTCTCGGCGGACGTCTCCTTCGTGCCGAGCACGACCAGCGCGTCCGCGCGCCCGGGATGCTCGCTGAGGGCCTGTGCCGTGCGCTGGCCGAACCAGACGTCGCTGCCCGCACCGGACCCGCCGGCCACCAGACCGCTGACGCGGTACGGTTCCGGCGCCTTGCCGCCGACCTGGAGCCGGACGGTGTCGCCAACGGCCTTGCCGCTGCCGGAGGCCACCGCGACCTCGTGGTCCGCGTGCGGGGCCCGGCCGTCACGCAGTTCGACATCGCTGAGCGCGGTCGCGTCCCAGCCGCGGCCGGTCCGCACGTCCCCGTCCGCGGTGACCACCGGCAGGGAGACGTCCGCGACCACCTCGGTGACCCCCGGTACCTTCCGCACCTGGTCGGCCACCGACACGGGGACCCGGGCGCGTTCCACCAGGGGCCTGACATCGGTCTGTTCGTCCTTGACGACCTCGACGCGCTGGCTCTCGGCGACGACGGCCACGGCCCGGTCGTAGCGGTCGGTCGCTCCGTGCGCCCGCAGCGCGGACTCCAGCAGGACGCCGAACGCGCCCGTCAGCATGGCCGCGCACAGCAGGGCGACCGCCACTCCGGTGGCGATACCGCGCCTCACAGCGTCCCCCAGTGGGCCAGGACGGTCGCGGCGGAGGGCGCCGTGAGCTCGTCGACGATCCTGCCCTCGCTCAGGAAGACGACGCTGTCGGCCCAGGCGGCGGCCACCGGGTCGTGGGTGACCAGCACGACCGTCTGTCCCATCTGGTCGACCGCGTCACGCAGCAGCTTCAGGACGTGCTCGGCCGATCTCGGATCGAGCGCGGCCGTCGGCTCGTCGGCGAAGACGATCTCCGGGCGCGTGACGAGCGCTCGGGCGACCGCCACCCGCTGCTGCTGGCCGCCGGACAGACGTGCCGGAAGCCGGTCCAGATGGCCGGCCATGCCCACCCGGTGGACCACTTCGTCCAGCCAGCGCCTGTCCACCTTGCGGTTCCCCAGGGACAGCGGGAGGGTGATGTTGCGTTCGACGTCCATCGAGGGCATGAGGTTGTAACCCTGGAAGACGAAGCCGATCCGTTCACGGCGCAGCCGGGTCAACTGCGTCTCGCGGAGCGTGCCCATGTCCAGATCGCCGAGCCGCACCGTTCCGCTGCTGGGCTGCTCCAGGCCGGAGGCGCAGTGCAGGAAGGTGCTCTTGCCCGATCCGGACGGGCCCATGATCGCGGTGAGAGTGCCCTTGCGGAACCCCCAGCTGACCCGGTCCAGCGCGGTCACCGCGCCGTAGGACTGGGTGACCTCCTCCAGGGACACGGCGAACGGCGTGGCCCGGGTCGTCGGCATCGGTTGCATGATGGGTCCCTCGGTTCCTCGATCGGATTCAGAACGAGTACCGAACGTAACTAGGCAAGCCCTGCGGGTGGCAGCCGTCCCGCCCCCGAACCCGGGGTGTAGCGCGCTCCACCTGCCAGGTGTAGCGCGCACTTATGACAAGGGAACCCCCGTGACGTACGGTCTTGATCCATGGACCTGAAGGCAAGAGCGCTCCGCAGCCTGCGATCCACGAGGTATCTGCTGGGCGGACTCACCACCGCTCTCCCCTCGCTGGTCGGTTACGTTCTGTTGCCGCTCGTCTGTTTCTCGCTGCTCTTCGCGCCGATCCTCCCGTGGGCGGTGCGGCCGCTGCGCGCCCTGGCCGACGCCGAACGCCGGCGCGCCGAAAGCGTCCTCGGCCGCCCCGTGCGCCGGCCCTACCCGACGCCCGAAGGCAACGCCTACCAGCGGACGCTCCAACTGCTGCGGTCCCCGGCCACCCGCAAGGACACGGCATGGATGCTGGTGCACGGCATCGTGGGACTCGTCCTTCCCGTCCTCGTCCTGGGCGTGCTGCTCAGTCTGCTGCTGACGATCTCCATCCCGCTGTGGTGGTGGACCGTCCCCGGCGGAACCCTCACCCTCCTCGCGGCCCCCCTCACCACCTGGATGCAGGCGATCGTCCTGTCCGCGGTGTGTGTCTGGCTCATCGCCGCGCTCTTCCTGTGGCTGGCGCCCGCCGCGGTGCGGCTGGAGACATGGATCGCGGAGAGCATGCTCGGCACCTGGACCGGCGCCGGGCGGCGGATCGAGGAGCTGACCGCCTCCCGCGCGGGAGCCCTCCAGGCCCACGAGGCGGAACTCCGACGCATCGAACGCGACCTCCACGACGGCACCCAGGCGCAACTCGTCGCGGTGGCCATGCGCTTGGCCCTGGCCGACCGCCGGTTCGACAAGGACCCCGAGAGCGCCAGGCAACTGGTGCACGACGCCAGGACCACCGTGAACGAGGCACTGGTCCAACTGCGCACGGTGATCCGCGGCATCCACCCGCCGATCCTCTCCGACCGGGGACTCAACGGAGCCATCCGCTCCCTGGCCGCGGGCCGGCCCATCCCCACCACCCTGGACCTGCCCGAGACCGACCGCCGGCCCCCCGCCGCCGTCGAGGCGGCCGCCTACTTCGTCGTCGCCGAGGCGCTGACCAACATCGCCAAGCACAGCGAAGCGACCCGCGCCCAGGTGTCGCTCCGGTACGACGGCCCCACGCTGCGCGTCGTCGTGTGGGACGACGGACGCGGCGGGGCCGTACCCGGCTCCACCTCGGGCAGTGGACTCGCCGGGGTGCGCCGACGCGTCGCCGCCCTGGACGGTACGACGAGGATCGACAGCCCTGTCGGTTCCGGAACGACGATTGAGGTGGTGCTGCCGTGCGGATCGTGATCGCGGAGGACAACGTCCTTCTCCGCGAGGGCCTGATTCTGCTCCTGGAGGATGTCGGGCACGAGATCGTGGCCGTCGTGGGAAGCGGGCCCGAGATTGTTCCCGCCCTGCTGGAACATCGGCCCGACGTCGCCGTCCTGGACGTCCGGCTGCCACCCGGATTCCGCGACGAGGGGCTGCGCGCCGCCATAGAGGCCCGGAAACTCATCCCCGGCCTGCCCCTCCTGGTGCTCTCCCAGTACGTCGAGGAGAGCTACGCCGCCGAGCTGCTCGGACAGGGCGCTTCGGGGATCGGCTACCTGCTCAAGGACCGGGTGGGACACATCGAGGAGTTCCAGGACGCGCTGGAGCGCGTCGCCGCGGGCGGCACGGCCCTGGACCCCGAGGTCGTCTCCCAGCTGATGAGCCGCCGCGACCCGCTCGACACGCTGTCCCCCCGGGAACGGGAGGTCCTCGGGCTGATGGCGCAGGGCCTGGACAATCCCACGATCGCCACGACCCTGTTCATCACCGAGCGTTCCGTCAGCAAGCACATCGGCAGCATCCTCGCCAAGCTGAACCTGCCGCCGAGCGACAGCGGTCACCGCCGGGTCCTCGCGGTGCTCGCCTACCTGAACGCCGGACCCACCCCGGGGGTGTAGCGCGCTACACCCCCGGTTCGGGGGGACGGTCCGATGTGCCGACCGGGGGTCCGGAGAGAAAGTGGATGACGTAAGAGATTCCACCCCTGCCGCCCACCGGGCCGCCGGGGGCACACAAGCAGGAGGAACCCCTGATGAAGCCCGTGCTCTGGCTGCTGCTCCTCGTCTCCACGGTGGCGGCGGTCTACGTCAGCACCTTCGCCCACTACACCGGCTCCACGAGAGTCCTGGCCGGCGTCGGCACCGGTGTCGTCTTCGTCGGATCGGCACTGGGACTGTGGCTGACCAGCGGGAAGAAGTGACCCGCAGCGGCGAGAGCATCTGAGGAGGGGGTGTCCGGCAGTGAGCCGGACACCCCCTCCTCATGTGCGACGCGGAGAACGGACACCCCCCTCGGGAGGTGTAGTCCGCACCCCTCCCGAACCGGGAGTCATCCCTGTCGTCCCGAAAAGACGCGGTTCATAGCCTCTTCGTACGGACACGGGGACTTTCTTCCCTCGCCTCTACGGAGAAGCAAAACTGATGCGCTCGCTCACTCGAACCACCCGACGACACACGGTGACTGCGGTAACGGCAGCCTGCCTGCTCGTTCCCCTGGCGGCCTGCACACCGGACGAGAGTCCGCGGCCGGCCGCCTCCACCACCTCGACCGTCGGAGCGGCCCCGTCCGCCGCGAAGAACGACGGGAAGCGCGACGGGAAGCGCGACGGACGACTGGACGAGCGACTGGACCGCGCCACGATCCTCGAACTCCAGGAGGACATGAAGGGCAAGCGGCTGACGTCCAAGGAACTGACCCAGGCGTACCTGGACCGGATCCATCGCCTCAACCCCCGCCTCCACGCCGTCGTCACCGTGAACCCGGACGCCCTGGACCTCGCACGCGAGAGCGACGAGCTGCGCCGCACCGGTGAGGTGCGGGGGCCGCTGGAAGGCATCCCCGTCCTCATCAAGGACAACATCGACACCGCGGACCGCCAGCCCACCACCGCCGGCTCCACGGCCCTGCTGCACTCCAAGCCGGCCCAGGACGCCTTCCTGGTGAAGAAGCTGCGCGACGCGGGTGCGGTGATCCTGGGCAAGGCCAACATGTCGGAATGGGCCAACTTCAGGTCCCCCGAGCAGACGGCCGGCTGGAGTGCCACGGGCGGCCAGACCCGTAACCCCTACGTCCTCGACCGGAGCCCCTGCGGATCGTCCAGCGGCTCCGCGGTCGCCGCCGCGGCCGCCCTGGCCGCCGTGACCATCGGCTCCGAGACCGAATGCTCCATCGTGTGCCCCGCGAGCGTCACCTCCACCGTCGGCGTCAAGCCCACCCTCGGCATGGTCAGCCGCAGCGGCATGATCCCCATCACCAGCCGCCACGACACGGCGGGACCGATCGCCCGCAACACCACGGACGCCGCCCTGGCGCTCTGGGCCATCCATGGATCGGACACCGCCGACAAGGACACCTCCGACGCCGACACCGCCCTCCCCTCCGACTACCGCGAGGTGCTCGACCCGAACGCCCTGCGCGGCAAGCGCATCGGCGTGTGGCGCAAGGGACACATCGGCATCGACCCGGCCGCGGACCGCGCCTTCGACACGGCCGTCCAGCGGCTCCGGACGCTCGGCGCGACCGTCGTCGAGGGCGCGGACGTGCCCGACACCAAGGACATGATGCAGCAGGACATGCTTCCCGCCGTGCTGACCGAGTTCAAGCACGACCTCAACGCCTACCTGGCCGCCACCCCCGGCCCCCACCCCAAGAACCTCACCGAACTCATCGCGTACAACAAGCGGAACGCCGGCGTCGAGATGCCGAAGTTCGGCCAGGAACTCTTCGAGATGGCCGACAAGACCGACGGAGACGTCGACGCCCCGGACTACCGCCGGCACCGCAGCGCCGCGACCCTCCAGGCTCGGCAGGCCATCGACGGCGTCCTCGCCGCCCACCGGCTCGACGCCATCGTCACCCCCACCAACCTCCCCGCCCCTCCCGTCGAAGCGCTCGAACCCACCCCCTTCGAAAGCTCCACCCGCCCCTCCGCGGTGGCCGGCTACCCCCACATCACCGTGCCCGCCGGCTACGCGCGGGACGCGCTGCCGCTGGGCCTCTCCTTCCTCGGAACGCGCTACAGCGACGCGAACCTGCTCAGCTACGCGTACGCCTTCGAGCGCGCCAACCCGGTCCGCGAGGCGCCCGCCTACCTCCCGACCCTGCCCGGCCGGTCCTAGGACGCCGACGCGCGGGCCCCGAGCCGTACCGGCAGCGCCCGGTAGCTGTGCAGCGCGACCGTCGGGTTGGGTTCCAGGCGCGCGGCGGGCACGGCGAGGTCCAGATCGGGGTACCGCGCGAACAGCGCGGGCAGGGCGATGGACGCCTCAAGACGGGCCAGCTGGGCGCCCGGGCAGGTGTGCGGGCCGTGGCCGAAGGACAGGTGCCGGATGGAGGCGCGGGTGATGTCGAAGCGGTCCGCGTCGGGCCCGTGCGACTCCGGGGCGTGCCCCATCGCCCCGTACGACATCAGCAGGGGTTCGCCCTTCGCGACCACCCGGCCGGCGACCTCGACGTCCTCGGTGGCGTACCGGAAGAGGAAGTTGTTCACCGGCGAGGCCCAGCGCAGCGTCTCCTCGACGACCGCCTCCCAAGTGGCCTCACCGGCCCGTACCAGCTCCAACTGCTCCCGGTGGACGCAGAGCGCCCGTACGGCGCTGACCAGCAGGTTGACCGTGGTCTCGTGCCCGGCGGCGACCATCACCCCCAGCGTGCCGCGCAGTTCGACGTCGCTCAGCCGGTCGCCGTCCTCGCGGGCGGCCATCAGCGCGCTGGTCAGGTCGTCGCCCGGCGCGGCCCGCTTCTCGGCGATCAGGCCCAGGTAGAAGTCCTGGAGCCGGGCGAGCGTCTCCAGGGTCTCCATGGGGGAGGTGAGGCTGCTGAACAGCGAGTCGTACAGGCCCCGCAGCCGGTCGGCGTGCTCCTGGGCGAGGCCGAACAGCGACCCGATCACGCTCATGGGCAAGGGGAAGGCGAAGGCGTCCTTCAGGTCCACGACCTCGTCCGCGCCCCGCCCGCCGAGGCCGTCGAGCAGCCGCGTGGTGATCTCCTCGACGCGGGGCCGCAGGGCCTCCACGCGTTGCCGCGTGAAGGCGGCGGCGGTGTAGGAGCGCAGCCTGCGATGGTCGGCGCCGTCCACGGTGACGACGCTCCGGGGCGAGGTCACCGTCCCGATCAGCGGCCACCCCTCGGGCACCTCGCCGCGCTGCCAGGCACCCCAGTGGGTGATGTCCTTGACGAACCGGGGATCGGTGAGGAGCTCCTTGGCGATCTCCTGCCGGGTCACCGTCCACGCCCGCACGCCGCCCGGCAGCTCCACCCGGACGAGCGGCCCGGCCGCGAGGAGCCGGTGGTGCTCGCCGTGGCGGTCGAGGGCCAGGGGGTCCAGGACGAAGGGTTCCGCGGTGGGCGTCGCTGTCATGCCGTGCCTGCCTTTCGCATGGGGTGAGCCGGGCCGCGTTCGGGCCGTCACCCGGACCGAACGCGGGCCACCACCCCGGGAGTTCACCTGGTGTCCACTCGGTGGACCGGACAGCCGGGCGGGGCAGGGTGGAGGCAGGGCGGGGGGCAGGGCGCGCGTTGGCGGCGCGTTGGCGCGGCGTTGGCGGGGTGCGCCACGGTGGACCCGTGAACGCTCACGCCCGGACGCGAGGCGCCGGCCCGCGGAAGGCCGGCACGAGGGAGGCCCGGAAGCTGAGGCCCAGCGCCCCCGGGCACCGCTCAGGACGCCTCCGCCGCCGGGGTGTCCCGTGCCGCGCGGGCGGGAGCCGCTCCGGCGAGCTCGCGCTCCCACGCGTCCAACAGCCCCCGCACGCGTGTGACCTTGATGGCGTCGTCGAGCTCGGTGAACATCTCCAGCGCCGTGCGCAGCAGCGGCACCGCCTCCTCGACCTGCCCGCGGTCGTGCAGCGTACTGGCGTGCACCGACCGGAACTCGGCGAGGACCCGCGGCGATCCGGTCACCCGGCACAGCTCCTCGACCTCGGCGATGACCAGCTGGGCCTCGGTCATCCGGCCGAGCGCCATCAGGGTGACGCCCTCGTTGAAGGTCGCCATCAGGTAGTACGAGGAGTGGGGGTGGTCCCGGAGGATCTCCCGGGCCTCGCGGGCCAGCAGCAGGCTGGCCTCGTGCTCGCCCGCCATGCCCTTGAACCCGATCGCGTTGTTGTACACGCGGGCCGCGTACTCGGTCAGACCGGTCGTCCGCACCAGATCGAGGGCCCGTTCGGAGGCCGCGTACCCGGCCTCGCGGTTGCCCGCGTGGTAGTGCGCCATGGCGAAGGCGATGACGGCCTGGATGTGCGCGTTGCCGTCGGCGGGCGTCGTCCGTTCCACGGCCCGCTCGGCGAGGACGAGACCCTCGTCGAGCTGCCCGCAGTCGATCAGCGCGTCGGCCGTGCACGCCTCCAGCGTGGCCACCGCCCGGACGGTGCCGCACAGGCGCGCGGCGCGCAGCCCGGCCCGCATGCAGCCGGCCCGGTCGCTGAGCCGCCCGGTCGACAGATAGACCCGGCTCGCCACATGCGCGAGCCGCCACGCCCGCTCGTGCTCGCCGCGCTCGGTGGCCGTCACGACCAGGGCGCGGATGACCGGCTCCTCCGCCTGGAACCAGGCGTGGACGGCCCGTACGTCGGGAGTGCGGGGCAGCGCCCGGGGGACGAACTCCAGCGGCTCGTGGACCTCAGGACCGGGCTGGACGATGGCCGAGCAGCGCCCGACCGCGACCAGATAGTGGTCCAGGAGCCGCGCGAAGGCCGCGCGGCCCGTCTCCGCCGGCTCGTCCTCCAGCAGCTCGGCCCCGAAGAGACGGACCAGGTCGTGGCGTCCGTACCGCCCCGGGGCGCTCTCGTTGAGCAGGTGGTACGCGGCGAGCGAGCCCAGCGCGTCGCGTGCGCGCCCGATGTCCGAGCCGAGCAGCGCGGCGGCCGAGGTGGCCGCGACCTCGGCGCCCGGGTGGACGGCGAGCAGTGCGAGCAGCCGGGCCGCGTCCGCGGGCAGGTTCCGGTGCGTGACCGACAGCGCCGTCCGTACGCCGGTCGTGCCCTGGGTGTCCAGCGCGATCAGCCGGGTCTGCTCGTCCTCCAGCTCCTCGACGAGGTCGGCCAGGGTCCAGCCGGGCCGGGCCGCGAGCCGGGAGGCCGCGATGCGCAGGGCGAGCGGCAGCCGGTCGCACAGCTCGACAAGACGCCGGGCCGCCTCCGGCTCCTCCCGGACCCGCTGTCCGGTGAGCACCTGCTCCAGCATCAGCATCGCGTCGGCGGGCGGCAGGGCGTCGAGGTGGAGCAGGGCGGCGCCCTCGGTGACGATCAGGTCCTCCAGGGAGTTCCTGCTCGTGATGATGACGGAGCAGTCCGGCCCGGCGGGCAGCAGGTCGGCGGTCTGGCGGGACCCGGCGGCGTTGTCCAGCACGACCAGGAGCCGGCGGCCACGGGTCCGCTCGCGATAGAGCGCCGCCCGCGCCGCGACCTCCTCGGGCAGATCGCCGCCGCGCACCCCGAGCCCGTACAGGAGCTGCCCGAGGGCGTCGCCGGGCTCAGTGGCACCGGCCGGGTCGAATCCGCGCAGATCGGCGAAGAGACATCCGTCGGCGAAACGTTCCGCCGACTCGCGGGCCCACCGTACGACCAGCGCACTCTTCCCGGACCCCGCCGCCCCGGCCACGATCGCGCACCGGGCCCCCGATCCGTCCGGCCCACAGGTCCGCTCCAGCCAGGCGGTCTCGGCGGCGCGCCCGACGAACCCGGCGGGCACCCGGGGAAGCCGCGCGCGCACGTCGAGCCCCCCACCACTCGTGGCGTCGACCGCCCCGCCCGCCCCGCCCGCCCCAACCGCCCCGCCCGGCGCGGCCGGGGAGTCGGCGGCGGGTGGTCCGTCGCCCGAGGCCACCGCCTTGTCCCCGCCGCTCCGCTGCGCGGGCACGCGTCCGCCGGGGTCTCCACCGAGCACGGCGGTGAACGCCTCCCGCAGGACCGCCCCCGGGGTGATGCCCAGCTCCTCGTCGAGACGCATCCGGGCCTCGTGATAGGCGGCCACGGCATCGGAGGTACGGCCCGCCTGATGGAGACAGCGGATCAGGGCGGCCACGGTCGGCTCCCGCAGGCCGTCGGCGCGGACGCACTGTTCCAGGGCGGGGATCGCCGCCGCCGCCGTACCGAGCCTGAGCTGCTGCTCGGCCCACTCGACGAGCACGCCGACGCGGATCTCGTCGAGTTCGCCCGCCATCCTGCTGCGCAGCTCGGTGTCGGGCAGGTCGGCGAGCGCGGCGCCGCGCCACAGCCCGAGCGCCTGACGGCAGGAGGCCGACGCCGCCTGGTCGCCGCTCTGGGTGTGCGCCCGCTCGGCGAGGTGGCGGAACAGCATGGCGTCCACGGAGTGCGGGGCGCCGATCAGCTGGTACCCGGGCGGCCGGGTGAGCAGCTCGAACCCGGTCCCGGCGAGGATCTTGCGCAGCGCGGCGACATGCCCTTGGAGGGCGGCCTTCGCATGGACGGGCGGTTCCGCTCCCCAGAGCAGCGCGTAGAACCGCTCCACCGGGACGCATCGCCCCAGGTCGTACGCGAGCAGAGCCAGCACGGCCCGCCGCTTCGCCCCACTGATCGGCGCCGGCCCGCTCTCGTCCGGCCACAACTCGACCGGCCCGAGCAGCCGTATCCCGACCACCTGCCCCTCCACCAGGCCGCCCCCTGTCCCACGAACCTCCGGGCCGCACAGCATACGTCCGTACCACGATCCTGGGGATGCCTGGCGGAAAGAGATATTCCCGTTCAGACGCCGAGACCGGCCTCCGCCCGAAGGACGTGGAGGGTGTGCTCGACGGTCCGCTCCTTCTCGCCGACCGGGGCCACGTAGTCGAGGACGTCCCGGGCGGCGTGCTCGCCGAGCGTCCGCGAGATCACCCAGGCGGCGAGGTACTGGGAGGCCAGGCAGCCACCGGCGGTGGCGATGTTCCCCCGGGCGTGGAACGGAGCGTCCAGGACGGGGACGCCGCGCGCCTCGACGAACGGCCGGCTCGTCATGTCGGTGCAGGCCGGCATGCCGGCCAGCAGCCCGAGGTGGGCCAGCACCAGCGCGCCGGAGCACTGCGCGCCGATCAGCTGGCGTGCCGGGTCGAGCGGCAGCATGGAGAGCAGCGTGCCGTCGGCGACCACGTCGAGGGTCTTCACCCCGCTGCCGATCAGGACGACGTCGGCCTCCGACACGAAGCCGATCGGGCGCTGCCCGGTCACCTCGACGCCGTTCATGGAGGTGACGACAGGGCTCGGCGTCGTGATGAAGGCCTCCAGGCCCTCGTTGCGGCACCGGTTGATGAGCGCGGACGCGATGAAGCTGTCCAGTTCGTTGAACCCGTCGAATGTGACCACGGCTACCTGCATCGCGACTCCTCCGAAGACGGCACGGACATCCAGCCTCCCCGGGCCGTGGACACCGGGCCATAGCCAATCCCGGCAAGGCGGCCCACCGTCGGCCACCGCCCGCGTGCGCCCGCTCAGCCGAAGTACTGACCCCTGTCCAGGTCCTCAAGGAGGGTCGGCCTGGTCGGCCGCCAGTTCAGCAACTGCCGGGTCAGGGTGTTCGAGGCGGTCATGTCGTTGCCGAGTATGCGTGCCAGGAAGCCGAAGTGGGCGGCGGCGTCCTCGGTGGCGACGGGGGCCAGGGGGACGTCGAGGCGGCGGGCGATGACCTCGGCGACGGCGCGGATTCGCACGCCTTCCTCTCCCACTCCGTGGAGTACGGATCCGGCCGGTGCCTTCTCCAGCGCGAGGCGGAACAGGCGTGCGGCGTCGAGCCGGTGGACCGAGGGCCATCGGTTGGCGCCGTCGCCGAGGTAGCCGGAGACGCCCTTCTGGCGGGCGGTGGCGACCAGTTGCTGGACGAGGCCGCACGCGCGGTCGTCGTGGACCGTCGGCGCGAGCCGGACGACGGAGGAGCGCACGCCGCGCCCGGCGAGGGCGAGCGCGGCCCGACCACCGGCGATCCGGGGGCTGCCGGCGGCGGGCGGCGTGTCCTGCTCGCTTCCCACCGGCCCCCCGGAGGCGACGACCAGCGGACGGCCCGAACCCTCAAGGGCGCCACCGAACGCCTCGATCGCGGCCAGCTCGGCGCCCGCCGCCGCCGCCGCGTGCCGCGCGAAGTCGTGGTCGAACGCCAGATGGACGACGCCCTCGGCCTCGGCCGCCGCCGCGCGCAGCCCGTCGAGGTCCGCACACGCATGGCAAGTCTCCTGGGGGATGGGGGAGTCGAGGTCCTGAAGCGGGGTGTTCGAAGCCGTGCCCGCCTGGTGGTTCCACTGTGGATCGACCGCCCGGGCCGGGTCCAATGAAGGTTCCGCAGGAGCCGATACGTTACGCGTATCGCCCCTGCTCACGGCCTCCACCAGGCCGCCCAGGGGGCGGGTCGCGTGCCTGATCCGACACCGCCACCACCCCCGGCCGCGTTCGACCTTCGGCTGGTGTGGTGCTTCACCGTCGTCGCCGAGTACCGGCACTTCGGCCGGGCCGCCGAAGCCCTGCACACCACGCAGCCGTCCCTGAGCCGCCAGATCCGCCGCCTCGAACAACAGCTCGGCGTCCGCCTCTTCGAACGTACGCCCCAGGGGAATCACCTCACCGAGGCCGGCGAGGTCTTCCTGCCGCTCGCCACCGCGCTGCTGCGCTCCGCCGACCAGGCCGCGGCACGTACCCGGGCCGCCGGCCTGCCCAGCCGTATCGCGGTCGGTCACACGCCGGGCATCATCGTCACCCCGGCCGTACGCGAACTGCGCCGCCGGCACCCCGCAGCCGAGGTCAGGACGCTCCAGCTCGACCCGGGCGAACCGCGCCAGGCGTTGCTCGACCACCGCGTGGACGCGGTGGTCGCCAGGCTGCCCTTCGCCACCGACGGCCTCGATGTGACGGCCCTGTACGACGAGCCGCGCGTCCTGGTGGTGCCGGTGGACCATCGGCTGGCCGCGAGGGAGTCGGTCACCCTCGACGACATCGCCGACGAACCCCTGCCCCGGGTACGGGGGGCCGACCCGCTCCTGAGCGCCTTCTGGCGCATCGACCCACGGCCCGACGGGCGGCCGGCTCCCGACGGCCCGCTGATCGAGGCCGTGGCGGACCAGTTCGAACTCATCGCGGAAGGGCGCGCGGTGGCCATCTCCGTCCCCACCCACACCCTGCGCCCCGATCTCACCACCGTCCCGCTCGACGGGGTCGAGGCCGGCCACGTCGTGCTGGCGACCCGCACCCTCGACCGCAACCCCCTGGTGGCCGCCTTCCGCGCCCACGCCACCAGGATCCTCACCCGACCGGCCAAGTCCGGGAGTTCCGAAGGTCCTTGCTGACGGAGCCCGGATGTTGCGGGGAGTCTTGCGTGAGCGTTGGACGATCCCTACTCTCACCGCTCAATGGTTAGGAATATTTCCTAACCATTAGCGCTGATCGCGATCGAGCCACGCTCCGCCTCCTATTCGCGCACCACTCTCCTGAGGACGCCCGATGGCACAGGCACAGCCGCATCCCCCCACGCGACGCGAAAGACCGCGACGATGGCTCAGGCCCCTCACCGGGCTCGCCGTCGCCGCCACCACCCTGACCGGAATCACCGGCTTCACCGGACTCCCCGGCCTCGGCGGCCCGACCGCCGCCGCGGCCGCGAGCCCGCGGTCCGGTTCCGGCGTCGGCGTCACCGCCTCGATACCGGATCTGACCAGCGCCAACCGCCGCGCCCCGATCCCGGGGCTCCCCGACTGGAGCAAGGCCGGGTACCGGGGCGGTGCCCCGCTGCCGGGCGCCGCCGAGGCGAACCCCGACGCGGCCTGTCACATCACCGCCGCCGAACTCGCCTCGCAGTACGGCGTACGAGCGGACGGCAGCGATGCCACGACCGGCCTCCAGCAGGCCATCGACGCCATCAGGACGACCTGCACGCCCACCGCCGGATACACGAAGCTGTCCTCGATCACCCTGCCGGCCGGGCGCGTTCTCGTGACCCGCCAACTCGCCCTGGACGCCGACTACATGGTGCTCCGAGGGGCCGGCATGGGGCAGACCACGCTCGCCTTCCGCCCCGACGCGAACACCCGCTACGACACCCTCACCGCCGACGGCAGCGACTGGGACGAGGACGCCATGACGTCCGGCGCGGGCAAGGGCGGCTGGACGTGGCCCGGCCGCGGTCTGCTGCGGGTCCAGACCCGCGAGGTGGCCTCGAAGTACGCGAGCGACTACGCCGCCGCGCCCGCCAACCGCAAGGACCTCTTCGAAGGCAGCGTCAACCAGCACTGGGCGAGCGGTGTCGCCCTCCGCGAGGGCTCGGCCGTCGGCTCCACGCAGGTCAAACTCGCGACCGCCGCCGACATGTCACGCTTCAAGGTGGGCGGCTACCTCTGGGTCGGCGCCGCCAACACGGCGAAGTTCTACCAGCAGCAGACCGTCACGGACACGTCCAAGTACGTGAACCTGCATATGCGCCAGCAGATCTTCCAGATCGCCGCCGTCGACGCCACCGGCAAGAACCTCACCCTCGACAAGCCGCTCGAATACGACCTGCCGCTCAACTCCACCTCCGACGGCTCGGCCGCGATCGACGGCACCGTCTACCCGAGCCGCGTCACCCCCCTCAAGGTCGTCCAGGGCGTCGGCATCGAGGACCTCAGCATCACCCAGGAACTCGACGGCATGCCCAAACTGGGCGGCGGCACCTACAGCGTCACCCCCGACGACGCCAAGGCGAACTACGGCAACATCGCCCCCGAGTACGAGCAGCACGGCATCGTCCTCAAGTGGGCCGCGAACGTGTGGATCCGGCGGGTCGGGACCCGGATGACCGGCTCCCACGCGGTCGTCACCGAGAGCGCCAAGAACATCCAGGTCCAGGAGTCCTCCTTCGACGGCTCGTGGAACAAGGGCAAGGGCGGCAACGGCTACTTCCGCGGCTCCCGCGTCTGGGACTCGCTGTACGCCTACAACACCAGCCGCAACCTGCGCCACTTCACCTTCCAGTGGTCCGCGTCGGACAACGTCGCCATCGGCAACGACTTCGACAGCGACCTCAACCTCCACGGAGGCTGGGAGCGCCGCAACCTCTTCGAGAACAACAAGGCCGCGATCCCCTTCGAGCACGCCTCGAAGAACTGCCGGGCCAACTGCGGCGAAGAGGGCGGCGGCGGCCCCGACGACTCCACCTGGTGGCCCATCTGGTGGGGCGCGGGCCCCAAGGCCGTGAAGTGGTCCGGCGCCAGCGGCCCGCAGAACGTCTTCTACGGCAACGAGCTCAGCAAGCAGACCACGGCGGGCGGCGCCTACCAGCCGTACTACCCGGACCGCAGCCGCCTTTACCAGGTGGGCAGTTCGGCCGCCGACGCGTCGGCCTACCAGCACCTGGCCCAGAACGGCTCGCCCATCCTCGACTGGGCGGGCAAGGAGAACCTCGACTACGGCCAGTCCCCGAACGCGGGCGTGAACGCTTCACGTACGGACACGTCCGGCTCGCTCTTCCTGAAGTCCACCGGCTCGGACCCCGGCACCGGCGACACCGTGCCGCCGAGCGCCCCCGGCGGCCTGCGCTCCACCGCCACGACGGCGAACAGCGTCTCCCTGGCCTGGGACCCCGCCACCGACGACGTCGGCGTCACCGGCTACGACGTGTACCGGAACGGCACCCTCGTCGGGACCGCCACCGCCACCACGTACACCGACACGGGACTCACGCCCTCCACCTCGTACGCCTACACCGTCAAGGCCCGTGACGCCGCTGGGAACGTCTCCGCCGCCGGCAGCACGCTCACCGTGGCCACGCAGAGCGGCGGCGGCACCACCCCGGTGCTCATCTCCTCGGGCAAGCCGGCGACGGCCTCCTCGATCGAGGCCGCCGGATTCGAGGCCGGCCGGGCGGTCGACGGCAACACGGGCACCCGCTGGGCCAGCCTGGAGGGCGTCGACCCGCAGTGGATCCGCATCGACCTCGGCGCGAGCTACGACATCTCGCGGGTGAAGCTCAACTGGGAGGCCGCGTACGGAAAGACGTACAAGATCCAGACCTCGAACGACGGCACGAACTGGACCGACGTCTCCACCACCTCCGCCGGTGACGGCGGCGTGGACGACCTGACCGTCTCCGGCACCGGGCGCTACATCCGGATGTACGGAACGGCGCGCGGCACCTCGTACGGCTACTCGCTCTGGGAGTTCGAGGTGTACGGGACGCCCTCGGGCGGTGGCGGCGGTGACACGACGCCGCCGAGCGTGCCGACCGGGCTGCGCGCGACCGGGAGCACGGCGAACAGCGTCTCGCTCGCGTGGAACGCGGCCACCGACAATGTGGGCGTGACCGGCTACGACGTGTACCGGGACGGCGCCCTCGTCGGTACCGCGACCTCGACCTCGTACACCGACGCGGGCCTGACCGCCTCCACCCCGTACAGCTACACCGTCAAGGCCCGCGACGCGGCGGGGAACGTCTCGGCCGCCGGCGGGGCGCTCTCCGTCACCACTCCGGCGGGCGGCGGGAGCGGCCCCGCCGTGCCGTTCGGCAGTCACACCCGACCGTACGCCGCCGGGACGCTGAAGCCGAGTGGCGCGCAGGCCACGCTCGACCAGAAGACGGTGGACTACTACACGAAGTGGAAGGCGGCCTTCGTCCGGCAGAACTGCGGCAACGGCTGGTACCAGGTCATCTCCCCGGACGCCGACCATCCGTACGTCGCGGAGGCGCAGGGGTACGGGATGGTCATCGCCGCCACGATGGCGGGCGCCGATCCGGACGCGAAGAAGATCTTCGACGGACTGACGAAGTGGATGATCGACCACCCGTCCTCCATCAATCCCGATCTGCTCGCCGCCGAACAGGACGTCGCGTGCAAGAGCGTCAACGGCACGGACGGGGCGACGGACGGTGACATGGATGTCGCCTACGGGCTGCTGCTCGCGGACAAGCAGTGGGGCAGCGCGGGCACGTACGACTACAAGGCGCTGGCCCTGAAGCACATCGCCGCGATCAAGAAGGACGAGCTCAATCCGACCACCAAGCTGCTGAAGCTGGGGGACTGGAGCAGTTCGGGGGACCAGTACTACTACATCTCCCGGACCTCGGACTGGATGATCGACCACTTCCGCGCCTTCCGCACGGCGAGCGGCGACTCCACCTGGGACGCCGTCCGCACGGCCCACCAGAACCAGATCACCAGCCTCCAGAGCTCGTACGCGCCGAACACGGGTCTGCTGCCGGACTTCGTCGTCAACACCAACACCACGCCGAAGCCCGCGCCCGGCCAGGTCCTGGAGGACCCGAACGACGGGGCCTACTGGTGGAACGCGTGCCGGACTCCGTGGCGGATCGCGGACGACGCGGTGACCAGCGGCGACGCCGCCTCCCTCGCCTCCGCGCGCAAGCTGAACAGCTGGATCAAGACCAAGACCGGCGGCGACCCGAACAAGATCGGTATCGGCTACAAGCTGGACGGGACGCAGATCTCCTCGGGCAGCGAGGCGGCCTTCTTCGCCCCGTTCACGCTCGCGGCGATGACCGACCCCGGCAGCCAGGCCTGGCTCGACGCCCTGTGGAACAAGATGCTGGCCACGCCGATCGACACCAGCAGCTACTACTCGGCGAGCATCCAGCTCCAGGTCATGATCACGGCCTCCGGCAACCACTGGGTCCCGTAGAAGGAGTCGTCATGCCACGAAGAGCACGAAGAGCACGAAGAGCACGAAGAGGAGCGGTCCTCCTCTTCCTCTCCGGCCTGTTGGCCGCACCCCTGACGGCCCTTCCGCAGGCACAGGCCGCCGATGCCCTGATCTCGCTGGGCAAGCCGACGACGGCCTCGTCACTGGAGACCGGCGCGTTCCCCGCCTCCGCGGCCGTGGACGGCGACAACGGGACCCGGTGGGCCAGCCTGGAGGGTGTGGATCCGCAATGGGTCCGGATCGACCTCGGAGCCCGTCACACCCTCTCGCGGGTGCGGCTCGCCTGGGAGGCCGCGTACGCCAGGTCGTACCGGATCCAGACCTCGGACGACGGCGCCACCTGGACCGACGTCTTCGCCACCTCCGCCGGCGACGGCGCCGTGGACGATCTGACGGTGTCGGGGGCGGGGCGCTACTTCCGGATGTACGGAACGGCGCGCGGCACCTCGTACGGCTACTCCCTCTGGGAGTTCGAGGTGTACGGCTCCGCCGTCCCGGGCGGCGACACGACGCCGCCGGGCGCGCCGACCGGGCTGCGCGCGACCGGGACCACCGCGAGCAGCGTCTCGCTCGCGTGGGACGCGGCCACGGACGACGTCGGGGTGACCGGCTACGACGTCTACCGGAACGGCACCCTCGTCGGGAGCGCCACCTCGACGGCGTACACCGACACGGGTCTCGCGGCCTCGACCGCGTACGGCTACACGGTGAAGGCGCGGGACGCGGCGGGCAACGTGTCGCCCGTGAGCGGGACGCTGAGCGTGAGCACCACGGGCGGCTCGGGCGGGACCGTGGTCGACGTGGCGACGGCGGCGCAGTTGCGGAGCGCGCTGGCGGCCGCCCAGCCGGGGCAGACCATCCGGCTGGCCGCGGGCGAGTACCGGGGGGCGTTCGTGACGCAGCGACCGGGTACGGCGGCGGCGCCGATCACCCTCACCGGTCCCGCGAACGCCGTGCTGGTCAACGACGGGCCCTCCGGCACCGCGCCGTCCTGCCCCGTGCCGGGCGGCGGCTGGGACTCCGGGTACGGGCTGTGGCTGTACGGCGCCCCATACTGGAAGCTCAGCGGTTTCACGGTCAAGGACTCCAAGAAGGGCGTCGTCCTCGACGCCTCGCCCCATGTGACCATCGACGGTCTGTCCGTCCACCACGTCGAGGACGAGGCCGTGCACTTCCGGCGGTCCTCCTCGGACGGCGTCCTGCGGAACTCCACCCTCTCGGACACGGGCCTCGTCCAGCCCGGGTACGGCGAGGCCGTCTACATCGGCTCCGCCGGCTCCAACTGGGGCTGCCACGGCAACACCGGCGGCGTCGACCGCTCGGACCGGGTCCAGATCCTCAACAACCGGATCGGCCCGAACGTCGCGGCCGAGCACATCGACATCAAGGAGGGCACGTCCGGCGGGGTGATCCGGGGCAACACCTTCGACGGCAGGGGCATCAGCGGCCAGAACTCCGCCGACTCGTGGGTCGACGCCAAGGGCACCGACTACCTGATCGAGAACAACACCGGCACCTTCGCGCCACCCGGCACCTTTGCCAACGGCTACGAGACCCACAACCCCTCGACCACCCCGTCCTTCGCCAACGGCTGCGGCAACGTCTGGCGGGGCAACACGTCCGACCTCGGAGGCGTCGGAGCGTACGCCATCAAGATCACCTCGACGTCGAAGTGCACGGCGGACCCGAACATCGTGTACGCGGGGAACACCGTGACCAACGCGGTGTCGGGGCTGACGAACGTGCCTCTCACTCCCTGAGGGCCGGCGGGGGGTCCGGGGCTTTCCCGCCCCGGGCCTCTCCCGTCCCGGGCCCCTCCTCGGCGGGGCTCTTCCCCGTCAGGGCTCCTCGGCCAGCGCCGCCGCCAGTTGGGGCCGGCCCCGGATGCCCAGCTTGCGGTAGACCTGGGTGAGGTGCGTCTCGACCGTGCGCCGCGCCAGGTGCAGGCCGGTCGCGATCTCCGCGTTGCTGCGCCCGGCCGCCGCCAGAACCGCCACATGGCGCTCGCTCGCGGTGAGCGCCGTCGGTCCCGTGTGTCCGGTACGGGTCGACCGCGCGCCGACCGCCCGCAGGGCGGAGCCCACGAGTCCCCGCAGCCGGACCGTGTCAAGCCGCTCGGCGAGGGCGGCGGCCTCGCGCAGGACGGTACGCGCCCGCTGGGCCTGGCCGGCGGAGGCCAGCGCGAGGCCGTGCGCCAGCAGGCTCGCGGCGAGCTCGGGACCGGCGGCCGGATCGTACCGATGCAGCGTCACGGCCCGGTCCAGCAGGTCGAGTCCGTGGCGGCCGCCGGTGGCGGAGCCGACGCCGCGCAGCGCGCGGCCCACCACCCGCCGGGTTCCCCAGATCTCCGCGAACCGCAGCTCCTCCTGGGCGAGCGCCAACGCCTCGCCGGTGCGGCCGAGTTCCAGCAGGCAAGGCACCGCCGCCGAGCGCCACGGCGTGACCACGGGGCTGACGGTGTTGTGCAGGCGCTGGCCCTCGCCGCACGCGAGGAAGTCCCGCACGGCTCCCTCCGGATCGCCCTGGGCCGCGAGGAGGAGCCCCTCGGCGTAACGGAACTCGTTCCACTCCCAGGACTCGTTGACCCCGAGGGACCTGATCGACCCGGCGAGCCGCGCCGCCTCGGGCAGCCGGTCCAGCGCGACGAGGGCGATCACCCCCTGGGCCCGCACGTGCGTGTTCCCACTGCCCGCGTCCGGGCCGCTGACCAGCTCGGCGACCTCCGCGTACCGGCCCCGCATCACCGCCGTCTCGGCGCGCACGCTCGCCAGGGAGTGCTGCGCCGGGTGGAGCGGATGGTCCAGGCAGAGCGCCGAGCCCCGGTCCACCAGCTCCTCCGCGAGGGCCACGTCGTCCGCCCACTGGGCGAGCGTCGCCAACGAGGCCATCAGATACGGCTGGACGGCCGGGTCCACCTGCGTCGCGAGCAGCGTGCGCACCCGCTCCATGGCCTCGTCGGCGGAGATCGTCCCCCGGACCGTCTGATGCTCGGTGAGCAGCGAGTGCGCCATCGGGTCGTTGTCCACCGGCGCACGCCGGGCACGCCGGGTGACCTCCGGGAGCATGCCGTTCCAACTGGCCTGGGCATGGCTCGCGATGAGCGCGGTGGCGGCCTGCACGGAGTGGACGAGGTCGCTCAGCTCCTCGCGGTCGTCGAACGCCTCGGCGAGCCGGCGGAGCACCTCCAGAGCGGCCGGCACCTCACCGTGGGCGGCGAGCGCCGTGCCCAGCGCGTTGGCGACCCGTACGCGGTCGTGCGCGCCGTCCTGGAGCCGCAGCGCCTCCGTCAGATGCCGGACCGCGGTCGTCGGGTCGGTCCGCACCTCGACGCAGCCGAGTTGGGTGAGCACCTGGCCGAGCCGGTGGGAGGTCAGGGGTTCGGCGAGGGCCCGGCGGAGCAGCGCGGCGGCCTCGGGCCACGCTCCGGCGGCGGTCGCGGCCCGGGAGGCGGCGACCAGGGCGTCGACCGCCCACTCGGCGCCGACCACGGGGGCGTCCAGGAGGTGCCGGGCGACGGCCCCGACGGGTGCGCCGTCCCGGAACATCAGCTCCGCCGCCCGAAGCCGGAGCTCGCGCCGCGCGGTCCGGGTCCACCCGGCGAGGACCGCCTCCTGGAGGAGGGGGTGCGCGAACCGGGCCGGGCGTGCGCCGGGGCGTTCCGAGGCGTCGGGCGCCGCCACCATCCCGAGCCGGCGCAGCTGGTCGAGCCGGTCGGCCACCCGGTCCGGGTCCTCGTCGTGGAGCGCGGCCAGCAGTGCGGGGGTGGCGTCGCCCGGGTCGAGCGCCGCCACGGTCCTGGCCAGCGCGGCCGTGCCGGTCCCGGCCCCGTCCAGCCGGTGCCCGACGGCCTCGGCGAGCGCGACCGGGCGCGGCCCCGCCGCCCAGCCGGAACCGCCGTGGTCCAGTGCGTGCAGGTCGTCCAGCAGGGCGTGCAGGAGCAGGGGGTTTCCACAGCCGGCCGCGGCCCAGCCACCCGCCAGGTGGCCGGGAGCCGCGTCACCGAGCCGGTCGTGGAACAGCTCGGCCACCGCCCGCGCCCCCAGCGGCTCCAGCGTCAGCGCGGTCACGAGCTCCGTGGGGAACGCTCGTCGAACGCCCGCACCCGTGGCGTCCCCCTCGGAGGAGGACCGCTCGGTCAGTACGAGCAGGAGGGGCCGGTGGTCGAGCCTGCGGCCGAGCCGGGCGAGCCAGGCCAGCGACTCGGCGTCGGCGAACTGGACGTCGTCCACGGCCAGGAGCAGGGGACCGGCGGACAGCGCGTCGGCGAGCAGCGCTTCGGCGAGCAGCGCTTCGGACACGGCCTCGGCACCGGGCGCGCCGGGGCCCGGCCCGAGGCGCGCGTCGCGGACCGCCACGTCCAGCAGCTGACGTACGACTCCGAAGGGAGTACGGGACTCCTCGGCGGCACACCGGGCGTAACCGACCGGCGTTCCGCCGCCGCGCGCCTCCTCGGCCACGGCCCGGAGGAACGCGCTGCGCCCCATGCCGCCGACGCCCCGGACGAGCAGCACCCCTCCGGCGCCGGCCACGGCACGGGCGACCAACTCATGGGCCCGGCGCAGGATCTCGGTACGGCCGCGCAAGGGGCTGTACGTCGTCGTCATGCTTGTGTCTTGTCCTTCCTCGGTCTCTTGTGGCGGGCGGCGGCGCGGTCGACGGGTGCGGCCACTGATCTCGTGGTGGACCACGATGGTCGGGACGGGCCGCACAGGACAAGGTGGAATCACGACGCCGGTGCGGTGAACTCCTCCCGACCGGCCGCTCTTCCGCAGGGCCTTCCGCCCGCACCGCCGCCACCCCAGGAGCTTCGTCTTGAACACCACCGGCCGCCTCGCCAAGCCGCTCGCCGTCCTCTCGCTCGCCGCCCTCGCGCTCACCGGCTGCGGCGACAAGGACAAGTCCGCCGCCCCGGCCGCTTCGTCCGCCGCCGCGACCACCTCCGCCGCGGCCGCTCCCTCGTCGGCCCCCGCCGCCGCCCCCACGAAGGCGGGCGCCACGAAGGCGGGCGCCACCGCTTCGTCGGGCACGTCGTCCGGCGACGCCAAGCCCGAGGGCGACGTCCCGCAGTGCACGACGAAGCAGCTCACCTTCACGGTCGAGAAGGTCGCCCAGCCGGCGGGCAACGCGCTGATCACCGCCACCAACACCGGTGCCACGTGCCGGGTCCCTTTCAGCGAGCCGGTGATCACCGCCGGCGGTGTCACGGCCAACCGGGTCGGCCCGGAGGGCGACGAGCCTGCCCTGGAGACCGGCACGAGCGCCTATGCCCGGGTGCTGCTCGCCCCCGGTAACGGCGCCACGCCCACCAAGGTCAGCAGCCTCACCATCGCCATGACGGCCGGCGAGAGCCCGGTGACCGTCAAGATCGGCGGCGGCTCCGCCCAGGTCACCGAGCCCCAGGTGACCGTCTTCTTCGGCTCGGGGGACGCGGCTCTCGCCTCCTGAGAGACGGTTCCGGGGGCGGGGGAGTGCGGCACGTTCACCGACGTAGCCTGCCATGCCCCCGGCGCCCCTCGACGCCCGACCGGGCAACGCACGCGTCACCGGAGCACCTCACCGCCCCCGTCCGGCCATGACCACCGTGCGCGAGGGCACCGCGACGAACAGCCCCACCGCGACGAGCAGCCCGCTCACCCACAGCGGCCCGAGCTCCCCGGCCGCCGTGGTCAGGGTGGTGGCGGCGACGAGCGGTCCGACGGCGGCGCCGATGTTGAGTGCCGCGGTCGCGTAGGACCCGGCCATGGTGGGGGCCCCGGCCGCCTCGTAGAGGATCCGCGTGATCAGGGTGCCGCCCACCGCGAACGACAGCGCACCCTGGACGCACACGAGAACGAGCAGCGCGACCGGCCGGTCCGCCAGCACCGCCGAGGCGGGCCAGCCGATGAGCAGGAGCGGGCCGCCGACGGCGAGGACCAGGCCGGGCCGCCGGTCGGACAGCCGTCCGGCGACGGTGACACCGAGAAACGAGCCGACGCCGAACAGCACCAGGGCGACGGAGATCCACAGCTCGCCCAGCCCGGCAGTGCCGGTCACGACCGGGGCGAGGAACGTGACACCGGCGAAGGTCGCCGCGTTCACCAGCGCGGCGAGCACCACGACCAGAATCAGCCGCCGCCCCTTGAGCAGGGCGAGCTCCGCGCGCAGCGCCCGCCCCTCAGATACGTCGTTCTGTTCCTGCCGCGGCCGGATTCCGGTAAGGACGCCGATGGCCGCGGGCAGGCAGAGCGCGGCGACGGCCCAGAACGTGGCCCGCCAGCCGAACTGGGCACCGAGCAGCGACCCCCCGGGGACACCGGCGACCATGGCCACCGTGGTGCCCGAGAGCAGCACGGCGAGCGCGCGCCCCTTCCGGTCCGGCGGGACCAGCGTGGCGGCGAGCGTCAGGGCGACCGCGAGGAACCCGGCGTTCGCGAGCGCCGCGACGACCCGGGCCGCGAACAGGACCGCGAAGTCGTCGGTGGCGGCGCCCAGGACGTGGGCCGCCAGGAACACGAGGACGAACCCGAGCAGGCTCGTCCGACCGGGCCGCCTGCGGGCGAGCGCGGCCATGAGCGGCGCACCGACGATCATGCCGATCGCGTACGCCGAGGTGAGCGTGGACGCCGTCCCGACGCTGACGCCGAGGTCCGAGGCGATGTCCGGCAGAAGGCCGGCGAGCATGAACTCCGAGGTACCCATGGCGAAGACCGCCAGGGCAAGCAGATACAGCGGAAAAGGCATCGAGTGGCTCCGGGTGAGGAGAGGAACGAGAGGGCCATCTCGTCACCGCGGCCAACCCCAAGGGCACGACAGACTGTGGACTCAGTGATTCAGGGGGCTGACGGCGTGACCGAAAGCCCCCACCCTGTCCGACTCAGGACTCGACATACCCCGCACGCTACCCGACCGCCACCGGCCGAGGCACCCCGGTTTCACGGTCCTGGAAATCCTGGGGAACGCTGCCTCGACTTGCTTCTCGTTGTAGGGTGTGGAAACAGCCCTTGACCTGCAAAAACGCAGGCAGGGAGCCTATTTCCAGGAGTGCTTCGATGATACGCACGATGTTCAAGTCCAAGATCCACCGCGCCACCGTCACCCAGGCCGACCTCCACTACGTCGGGTCCGTCACCGTCGATGCCGAGCTGATGGAGGCGGCCGATCTCCTGCCCGGTGAGCTGGTGCACATCGTCGACATCGACAACGGGGCACGGCTGGAGACGTACGTCATCGAGGGCGAGCGTGGTTCGGGTGTCATCGGGATCAATGGGGCCGCGGCCCATCTCGTGCACCCCGGGGACCTGGTCATCCTGATCAGTTACGCCCAGATGGCGGACGCCGAGGCGCGGGCTTTCGTGCCGCGGGTCGTGCACGTGGACGGTGGGAACCGCATCGTGGAGCTGGGAGCGGACGCCTCCGCGCCGGTCCCGGGGAGCGGTACGGTGCGTCCGCCGCACGCGGTGCCTGCTCAGGTCTGAGCGGGCCGCGAGCCCACGAGTCCACGAGGAGTGCAGCATGGCCGAGCCGACGATCCGCGACGACCGGGAGAAGGGGCGGCTTGAGGCGTTCGACGACGGTGAATACGCCGGTGTCGTCGTCTACTTCGTCCTGGACGCCGAGCCGCACGCCCTGGTCGCGGTGCACACCGTGGTCGAGGCGACCCACGAGGGGAAGGGCGTCGCCGGGGCGCTGGTCCGGGAGTTCTACCGGATCGCCGCCGCCGAGGGCGTCCCCGTCGTCCCGCTCTGCCCGTACACGGCGAAGTGGGCCGCGCGCCACCCCGAGGAGGCACCCTTGCCCCCGGCCGAGGTCACCCGGGCCGCCGAGCGGCAGCTCAAGGCCACGCCGGAGCTGTGGTGACCCACGGAACCGGCGGGCCGCTCGTCCTGCTGCACACCTCTCCGGTCCACGTCCCCGTCTTCGACGCGCTGCGGGACCGGCACCACCCCGGGCTCGGGCTGCGCCACCTCGTCCACGAGGGGCTGCTCGACCGGGCCAGGGCCGAGGGGCCCGAGGCCGTCGCGGACGAGGTCGGGGGCGTTCTGGCACGGGCCGTCGCCGAGGGGGCGGGTGCCGTGCTGTGCACCTGCTCCACCCTCGGCGCGGTCGCCGAGGCGCGGGCCGAGGAGCTCGGCGTCCCCGTGCTGCGGGTCGACCGGCCGATGGCCGCCGCGGCCATGCGCAGCGGGCGGCCCGTGGTGATCGTCGCGGCCCTGCCGTCCACCGTCCGGCCCACCCTGGACCTGCTCCGTGAGGAGTCCGCCGACACCGACGGGACCACGTTCGTCGGCTCCCTGCTGGTGCCGGAGGCGTGGGAGCGGTTCGAGGCCGGCGACCGGGACGGCTACCTCGACGCCGTCGCCGCCGCCGTGGACGGCATCGCCCCCGCCGAGGGAGCCGAGGCGCCCGTGGTCGTGCTGGCCCAGGCGTCGATGGCCGACGCCGCCGCGCGCGTACGCACGCCTCTGACCGTGCTGTCCAGCCCTGGTACGGGGCTCGCGGCCGCGGCCGAGGCGGCCGGGTACCGACCCGAATGAGCCGGTACCGACCCGAATGAACGGGCTCCGCGCGCGGGCGCGGGCGGGCCGGGGCAACCTGGTGCCGACCCTGCCCCCGCGCACCGGAGTCCGCCGTGACCCAGCCCCCGTACCCCGATCCGCTGCCGCCGCCCGTCCCGCCGCCCATCCCTTCGCCGGTGCCCTCGCCCCCGCCCGTACCGCCGCCGAACCCGGTGCCCGAGCCCCGGCCCGACCCGGTCCCCGTGCCCGAGCCGGAGCCCCGGCCGCAGCCGGGTCCCGCCGGGCGGTGAGGGCGGAGGGACGGGCGGGGCGACGGACGAGGTGACGGAGCAGCCGGGGGAATCCGCCAGGGGCCTTGTCACGTACGGTTGCCCGCCCCTACCGTGGGCGACTGCCGATGCGTTCAAGGGGGGCCCATGGCCTTACGCGGGAGACACCGCCGGTACCAGCCGAGCCTCATCAACCGTGCCTCGCTCACCGTCACCGCGGGCGGCGCCGGAATGGCCCTGCCGCTGATCGGCGCGGGCACGGCACAGGCGGCCTCGCTCGACGTGTGGGAGAAGCTGGCCGCCTGCGAGTCCACCTCCAACTGGCAGATCAACACCGGCAACGGCTACTTCGGCGGGCTCCAGTTCAGCCAGTCCACCTGGGAGCGGTACGGCGGGACGCACTACGCGCCCCGCGCCGATCTGGCCTCCAGGGACCAGCAGATCGCCGTCGCCGAGCTCGTGCTCAAGGGGCAGGGGCCGGGCGCCTGGCCCGCCTGCGCGCCGGGCGCCGGGCTCGAACGGGGCGACGCCGCCCCCGGCATGGCGGCCCAGACGCAGCGCACGCGCCCGCTGACGGACACCGCCACGGCCGCCACGGCCGCCAGGACCGCGCTGCCCGCCCAGCGGAAGAAGCCCGCGGGCACTAGCCCCACCGCCGTGCCGAGCGTGCGCGAGATGTACACGGTCACGCCCGGCGACTCCCTCTCCGCCATCGCCCGCGACGAGCACGTCCGGGGCGGCTGGCAGCGGCTCTACGAGGCGAACCGGAAGGTCGTCGGCGACGACCCCGACCTCATCCACCCGGGCCAGCGGCTCACCCTCCGGATGGCCCCGCCCAAGGCGCCCCCGAAGGCCGACACCAAGCCCACGAGGCCCGCCAAGCCCGCCAGGCCCGCTAAGCCCACGACGCCCGCTCCCGAGGCGTCGAAGCCCGCCGCCAAGCCCCCGGCCCCCGCCACCAAACCCGCCACAAAACCCGCCACCCGGCCCGTCACGAGGCCGGTGGCCCGGCCCGTCACCACACCCGCGCCCAAGCCCCCGGCCGCCAGGCCCGTGCACAAGCCCGCGCCCAAGCCGGCCCACAAGCCCGCCGCCCGGCCCGCCCCCGAGGCCGACCGCTTCGCCGCGCCCGTCTCCGACACCGACATCGGCACCCGCTACCGCAAGTCGGGCTCCTCCTGGGCCAGCGGCTATCACACGGGCGTCGACTTCCCGGTCCCCACCGGCACCTCGGTCCGGGCCGTGGCGGCCGGGTCGGTGGTCTCCGCGGGGTGGGCCGGCTCGTACGGCTACCAGGTCGTCATCCGCCACGAGGACGGCCGCTACAGCCAGTACGCGCACCTGTCCGCGCTGAACGTCCGCGAGGGGCAGCGGGTCAACCCCGGCCAGCGCATCGCGCGGTCAGGATCGACCGGCAACAGTTCGGGACCGCACCTCCACTTCGAGATGCGCACGGGTCCCGGGTACGGGTCCGACATCGACCCCCTGGCCTACCTCCGCGCCCGGGGCGTGTCGATCTGATCGTGCTGATCGTGTCCCGTGGGACCTCGCCGGATCTGACACCGCCGGCGAGTCCTCGGCCCGGCCGAGCCGGTCGAGGGTGAGCTGGACCAGGCCGCCCGCCGCCACCGCGCCGCAGATCAGCGCGGCGACGGCGCCGGCCGTCCCGTAGCGGAACGATTCGCCGAACAGCGTCAGGCCCACCGTCGCCGCGATCACCGGATTGACCACGGTGACCGTGGCGAGCGGGGCCGCGAGCCCCGCGCCCCGGTACGAGGCCTGGGACAGCAGGAGTCCGGTCACGGCGAGCGCCGAGAGGGTCAGCAGGCTGGTCCACTCGGCCAGCGGCGCGCTCGCCGTCCACTCCTCGGCGACCGTCTTGGTGAAGACCGAGGCGATGCCGAAGGAGACCCCGGCCGCGGCGGCCAGGACCACGCTGCGCAGCACCGAGCGGCCCATCAGCTGGGCCAGCAGGAACAGCAGGGCCACCGCGCCGAAGGCCGTCGCCGTGAGCAGGTGGCGTTCACCGTCGGAGAGGGTCTGGGCCCCGGCGCCGCCGGTCAGGCTGAGCAGCCCGGCCAGGCCCACGGTCGCCATCACGGCGCCCCGCCAGGCCGTGCGGCCGGCCTTGCGGCCCACGAAGAGCGCCGCCATCGGCAGTGCGAACACGATGGTCAGGGCGCCGAGCGGCTGGACCAGGCTGAGCGGTCCATAGGCCAGCGCCGCCACGTGGAGGGTCGCGCCGACCCCGTTGAGCAGGACGGAGCCCCACCACGCGGGGGTGCGCAGCGGGGCGTAGCGCGGTCCGGTGGCGGAGGCCGCGACGCGCTCCTGCACGATCGCCGCGGCCGCGTAGGCGACCGCCGAGACCAGCGAGAGGAGCACGGACAGCATGAGGGGGCTCATACCTTCCACGATCTCTCTCCGAAGCGCTCCCGTCTTCGTACCTGGGGACGCGATCGGAGGTACCGCAGATGGAGTACGAGCCCCCCTCGTACACCCTGAGATGTACGCCTGTGCAGGTCAGACCTGGTGGAACGCGACCTTTCCGGTGTCCAGGTCGAAGCGGGCGCCGACGATCCGGGCCTCGGCGAAGGCCTTGTCCCGAGCCAGTCGGCGGGTGATCCGGTCCACATTGGCCCGCACCGTGTTCTCGACCCAGTCGCCGGGCAGGTGGCGGGTCGCGCGGGCGGCCGGGGCGAGCTCCTCGACGACACGCTCGATGTGACCTTCGACGGGGTGCCCGGTCCGTACGTGCTCGACGGCGGCCGCGGCCGCGCCGCAGCGCTCGTGGCCGAGGACCACGATCAGGCGCACGTGCAGCTCCTCCAGGGCGAACTGGACGGAGCCGAGCACCGCCTCGTCGAGGGCCTGGCCGGCCGAGCGCACGCCGATCAGGTCGCCGAGGCCCTGGTCGAAGACGAGCTCCGGGGGGACGCGGGAGTCTATGCAGCCGATGACGGTGGCGAAGGGCTGCTGGGAGACCGCGACGGCGGCTCGTCTGGCCGCGTCCTGGTGCGGATACTGCTGCCGGAGCGCGGCGTAGCGGGCGTTTCCGGCCCGGAGTTCGGCGAGCGCGGCGGTCGGGTCGAGCGGTCCCGCGGCCCGGCGCGGGGCGGGCACGGCGACCGCGGGTGCGGCGACGGCCGGTACGGCGGCGGTGCCGAGGGCGGCGAGCCCGAGGGCGAGGAGGCCGCGGCGGCCGGGGGTGGTGAGGGAGGAGGGGGATGTGGGGGGTGCTGTCGGCGTCATGGGAGGAGGGTCGCGGAAAGATCACTTCTTGACGAGCCCTTGAACTCTTCATGACTATTTCTTGACTAAAATTGACCGAACTTGATCGGCTTGGATTGCACCCCGATCGAATCGTGGGGCGCGTACGGCAGGATGCGGGCGTGGATCTTGACGACAGCGCACAGGTGGGCGGCTTCTTCGCGCTGCGCACCACCCCGCCCGCCGGCGCGGCACACCGCCCGCTCTCGCTCCTGTACGCGGGGGAGGGCGGCCCGCTCGCCGCGCGCGTCGACCGGGTCGCCGCCCGGCTCGGCGCCCCCGAACGCAGGGTCGGCGCCTCCGTCGCGCACCTCGGCCTGGCCGCCCGCCTGTGGTCCACCGCCCTCGGACCCGCCGCCCTGCACGGCCGCTTCCCCGACCTGACCCCCGCCACCCTGCACTGGGACGGCGCGCTCACCTCGCCCGACGACCTGTGGTGGTCCGGCACCGCGACCCGCCCGGCCGGTGTCGAGGAGCTGCGGGCCGCCGTCCAGGAGACCCACCTCGTCCCGCTGCACGCCGCCTTCGCCCGCGACGGGCGGATCTCCGAGCGGCTGCTGTGGGGCAACGCGGGCTCCGCGCTGGCCGGCGCGGAGCGCGAGCTGGTCCGCTGGGCCCGCGCCCACGGGCGCCCCGACGCCGCCGAGCGCGCCACCCTCCTCGTCCGGGGCCTCTTCGACCACCCCGATCTGGCCCGCACCGTACGGGGCCCGGCCCGGCGCCGTACCAGCTGCTGCCTGTACTACCGCTGCCCCTCCGGCGGCCTGTGTGGCGACTGTGTGTTCGACCACGCTCCCCGAACGGGTTTGGAGGCGCGGCCCCCCGCTCCGTAAAGTTGCGTCTTTGGAAGTACTGACGGAGTGCCCGCGGCGTACCCACGGAGTACTCACGGCGCGAGCGATCGAGGAACGACGAAGGCCATGACGGTGACTGAAGAGACCCAGGACCACGGGCCGGGCATCGACCCCGAGCGCCTGGCCGTCTGCCTGAGCGTGCTGGACGAGCTGGACACGATCGATGTCGACCACCCGGACGCCATCACCGTGCGCCGGGCGACCGCCGGGATCTACCGGACCGTGAAGCAGCGCCGCCGCCAGGAGCGCCGGGCCTCCAAGACCGCCCACGACAAGGCCGTCACCGAGGCCACCGCGACGGGCTCCGCGCAGCGCATCGACGACGAGACCGAGGGCATCCTGCCCAGCTCCGTCACCGAGGCCGGCAAGATCGCCGGTATACTCCAGCGCCCGCGCTCCTGCTACACCTGCAAGACGCGCTACGTCGAGGTCGACTACTTCTACCACCAGCTCTGCCAGGAGTGCGCCGCCCTCAACCGGGGCCGCCGCGACGCCCGCACCGACCTCACCGGCAAGCGCGCGCTGCTCACCGGCGGCCGCGCCAAGATCGGCATGTACATCGCGCTGCGGCTGCTGCGCGACGGCGCCCACACCACCATCACCACCCGCTTCCCCAAGGACGCCATCCGCCGCTTCAAGGCGATGGAGGACTCGGCGGAGTGGATGCACCGCCTGGAGGTCGTCGGCATCGACCTGCGCGACCCGGCCCAGGCCGTCGCCCTGGCCGACCAGGTCGCCGAGGCCGGACCGCTCGACATCCTGGTCAACAACGCCACGCAGACCGTGCGCCGGCTGGCCTCCGCGTACGCCGCCCTGGTCGACGGCGAGAACGCGCCGCTGCCCGCGGGCGAGCTCCCCGCCCACCACGTCATCGGCGCCTTCGGCTCCGGCGCGGTCGGCGAGCTCGGCTCCGGGGCCGCGCTGCCCGTGGGCGTGAGCGGGCTCGACGCCCAGCAGGTCGCCGACCTCGCGCTCGTCGCGGGCAACGCGAGCGTCGCCAAGCACCTCGACGGCACCGCCATCGACGCGGGCGGCCTGGTGCCGGACGTCGTCGAGTCCAACACCTGGGTGCAGTCCATCGAGCAGATCTCGCCGGTGGAGCTCCTGGAGACGCAGCTGTGCAACTACACGGCGCCGTTCATCCTGATCAGCAAGTTGCGCGGGTCCATGGCCGAGGCCGCCGCCAAGGCGTCCAGCGGGCGCTCGTACGTCGTGAACGTCTCCGCCATGGAGGGCGTCTTCAGCCGCGGCTACAAGGGAGCGGGTCACCCCAACACCAACGCGGCGAAGGCCGCGATGAACATGGTGACGCGCACCAGCGCCCAGGAGATGTTCGAGTCCGACCGGATCCTCATGACCTCGGTCGACACCGGCTGGATCACCGACGAGCGTCCCCACTTCGACAAGCTGCGGCTCGCCGAGGCCGGCTTCCACGCCCCGCTCGACCTGGTCGACGGCGCCGCCCGCGTCTACGACCCGATCGTGCGCGGCGAGCTGGGCGAGGACCTCTACGGAGTCTTCATGAAGGATTACGCGCCCGGTAACTGGTAGTTCATCCGCTACCGCCCGAAATGCCCGTCACCCGTTCGCGTCACACTTTGGCGCCCCATAGAGCACTGGCGCGCTCATCTGGTTAATCTGATGTCCACGGTCGGCCACCGGGGTTTCACCGAACCCTCACGGCCGGCCTGGGGACAGGCCTGCCACCAAGGCCGCGGTCCCGCCCGAACAACGGCGCCACCGCGACCGACGGTCCCTGTCCCCATTGGTACGCGACACAAAGGAGTGCGCGGTGACACCAGAACTGACCCAGCAGGAGCAGCGCCCGGCCGAACCGACCGAGCGCAAGCGCCGGTCCGGAGAGCTCGGCAGCCTTGAGGTGTGGGCCCGTTCGGCCCCGATCCGCCTCGCCGGCTACGAGGAGGACCTCGCCGAGCCGCACATCCTGCCCGGCATCGACTGAGTCGTACGGCAGCGTTACGGCTGCCCCACGGCAGCCCGCCCGTGCCCCGGCCGCCCCACGCGCCCGGGGCACGCGCATGCCCGACGGCCGCCCCCGCCTCAGCGGCGCTCCCGGACCGTCTCCCGCAGCCGGACCGGCGGCAGGTACTCCCGCAGCAGCCTCCGGTGCCACCACGCCCCGGTCGCCCGCAGCTCCTGCCAGGTCGTGTACCGGTAGCGGTAGAGCCGGGCGCGCACATGCGTGGGCGGCGCGTCGGGGAACGGGTTGTGGCGCAGCAGCCGCAGGGTGTCCCGGTCCCCGGCGAGCAGCCGTTCGACGAACGGCCCGAACCAGTCGCGGGCATAGCCCGGGGAGAGCGCCGCGAACCACATCAGCCAGTCGAGCCGCAGATGGTACGGGGCGAACTGGCGCGGCAGCCGGCGCGGATCGCCCGGCTTGCCCTTGAAGCCGTACTCCCGCCAGACCGTGCCCGGGTGCGGCCGGGGGTCGTCGGTGCCCTCGATCACGATCTCGTCGCGGATCCGTCCGACCGTGCCGAACGCGCCGTACGTGTTGACCAGGTGGAACGCGTCGAAGGAGCGGTTCATCGCCTGTCGCCGGGAGAGCAGGTTGCGCACCGGGTGGCGGCTGAGCGCGAGGACCAGGGCGGTGGCGGCGCAGACGACGGCCACGTACCAGAGCGGAGGGTCCGGGCTCGGACGGGCGCCGGTGACGAGCGAGCCGTCCATCGCGGAGAGGGCGAGGACGATGGTCAGCCAGTTCAGCCAGGCGAAGTTGCCGGAGAGCACCAGCCACAGCTGGGTCGCCACCATCAGGCCCGCCGCGACCGTCGCGACCGGCTGCGGGGTGAACAGCAGCACCGGGACGCCCAGCTGGACGACGTGGTTGGCGGCGCACTCCACCTTGTGCAGCGGCCTCGGCAGATGGTGGAAGAACCAGCTCAGCGGTCCGGGCATCGGCTGGGTCTCGTGGTGGTGGTAGAGGCAGGTGAGGTCGCGCCAGCAGCGGTCGCCGCGCATCTTGATGAGCCCGGCGCCGAACTCCACCCGGAACAGCAGCCAGCGCAGCAGGAACAGCACGAGCACGGGCGGCCCGGTGTCGTCGTTGCCGAGCAGGACGGCGAGGAAACCGGTCTCCAGGAGCAGCGACTCCCAGCCGAAGGAGTACCAGGTCTGCCCGACGTTCACGATCGACAGATAGAGCCCCCACAGCAGCAGCCACAGCGCCATCGAGACGGCCAGCGGCACCAGGTCACCCGCGCCCGCCGCCATCGCGAGCGCCAGGGCCGCGCCGCCCCAGGCCACCGAGGCGAACAGGCGGTCGGAGTAGCGCCACTGGAAGAGGCTGGGCGCGCGGCGCGCCGGGACCCGGCGCACGTACTCCGGCACGGGGAGCATCCCGCGCTCCCCGATCAGGGCCCGGAACTGGAGCGCCGCCGAGAGGAACGCGACGACGTACAGCCCGGCGAGCCCCCGCTGGAAGACGATCCGGCTCAGCCAGTAGTCGGGTGCGGTGAACCACTCCATCGCGTCCGGTGCCGCTCCCGGGGGCCGCGGCTACTCGTCGTCGGCCTTCCGCTCGCCCTCCGCCTGGGACGGCGTCGTGCGGGTGGTCTGAGGATGGAGCTGCGCCTTCTGCTGCGCGTCCAGGTCCTCTTCGAGACGCTCGCCCTCGGCCTGCGCCGGGGTCGTGTACTCGTCGTACTGGCTCATGGCCGCCTCCTTCAGGAAGCACGGATGAGTACAGAAGGAGCGTAACTCCTATCGCTCCGCGACGAGACTCCTCAGCGACCGGCCGAGACGGCGGGCGTAGCCGAGCTGGAGCGCCCGTACGGCGGGCCCGCCGAGCCGGGTGTACCAGGCGGCGGCGCGGCTGAACGCGGTCACCGTGAACCAGACCGAGCCGTCCTCGCGCAGCTCCACCACGAACGACTCCTCGCCGCACTCCGGATGCCCCGCCCCGGTCCCGTACGCGAAGCCGGTCTCGCGGTCCGTGTACGCGGTCCAGATCACCCGGCACGGGGCCGTGAAGCGGACGGGGCCGAGGCCCAGCGAGACCTCCAGGGTGACGCCGGGTTCGGCCCGGACGGCCGCGCTGGTCACCCGGGCGCCACTGGCCCGGTGCATCCGCCAGGTGGTCACGGCCGCGCCCGCGACCGCGAAGGCCTCCGGGCCGTGGCCGACGCGGACGGTGTGGCGCAGGTGGTGGTATCCGGCGGGCAGCGGCCGGGTGCGGGTGGCGCCGACCTCCGCGTAGGTGAGGCCGTCGGCGGCGGCGACGGCCGGGCGCACCGGCCGGTCGGAGAGGCTGCGGATGAGACGGGTCATGCCGGGGCTCCTTTGAACATGTTCAACCGTCAGGAGTGAGCGTAAGGCCTTGCTTGAACACGTTCAAGGGTGGGGTGGGTGACCGGCGACTCGCCGGATGGGCGTACCCGGATTGCGGGCCCCCCGGCCCTGCGGGAGACATGAGAGGGACGGCTCGGGGGCGACAGGCGGGAGACCAGGTGCGTACACCCAGACGATGGCCCACACGGCCCGGTGCCGTGGCGACCGCCACGCTGGCCTCCGCCGTGCTGATCGCGGGCTGTTCCTCCGGCGGCACGGGCGAGGCCGGGGCGGAACAGGCCGCCCCCGCACCCGCCCGCGAGGTGCTGCTCCAGCCGGCCGCCGCCCAGGGCCCCGACGCCTTCACCCCGTCCACCGCGCGGGAGGGCGCCCCCGTCGGCTCCGGCACGGCACCCGAGGGAGTCACCGGCAGCCCCGTGCCGGCCGCGCGCGAGATCGGCGGCGCCACCCCCGGCCTCTACTCGGGCACCCGCTCCGTCGCCAGCTGCGACGTCGCTCAGCAGGCCGCCCTGCTCACCGCCGATCCGGCCAGGGCCCGCTCCTTCGCCGAGGCCGCCGGCATCCCCGAGACCAACGTCGCGGGCTGGCTGCGCGGGCTCACCCCCGTCCTGCTGCGCGCCGACACCCGCGTCACCGACCACCGCTACCGCGACGGCCGGGCCGCCGCCGTCCAGACCGTCCTCCAGGCCGGTACGGCCGTCCTCGTCGACCAGTACGGCACCCCGCGCGTCCGCTGCGCCTGCGGCAACCCGCTGCGCTCCCCGGCCGCCGGGCCGGACGCCGTGCACACCGGGAAGCCCTGGCCCGGCTACGCGCCGGACCGCGTCGTCGCCATCACGCCCGCCACCACCCTCGTCTCCGGCCTGGTGATCGCTGACCTCGCCGGCAACACCTGGATCGAGCGGAAGCCCGCCGACGAGGGGGTCGAGGACAGCAGCCCCGACGTCCGTCCGCCCTGCGACCCCGCCTCCTGCGACCCGGTGACCGCACCGGCCGCACCGCTCCCGGACGGCCGGACGCCGCAGTCACCTCAGTCCCCGCAGTCACCTCAGTCGCCCCCGGAGCCGCAGGCGCCCGACCACGGAACGCACCCCGCCGACCCGCTCCCCGACGCGCCCACGCCCGACGCCCCCACGCATGACGCCCCGTCCCACGACACCCCCTCCCACGACACCCCCGTCCCCGACGTCCCCGCCCCGGACGTGCCGACCCCCGACACCCCGATGCCCGATGCCCCCCATGACCTGCCGCCCGACGCCCCCTCCGCCGAGCCGCCGCCCTCCTTCGAGGAGCTGTTCCCGAACGACCCGGCCGCCCGCCAGCCCGAGACCTTCGAAGGCTGACCACCCCCGGCGCCGGGGCCTGCCCCACCCCCTCCCCGCCCTCGATGATCTCGATCCGAACCCATTTCCGATCTTCGCCGTGCGCGCGGCCGGGGCTGCGCCTAGCGTGGCCCCATGAACGCGGGCAACGGGGGCGGGGAGGCGGCCGAGCAGTGCCGCTGCGAAGCGGGCTCGGCGGGGCCGACCTGCTGCTTTCTCCATGAGTTCGGCCAGGAATTCCGGATGGGCAGCTTCGACTGGGACCTGCTCACCGGCCGGCTGACGATGGACGAGGGCGCCCTGAACGTCTTCGACATGGACGCCGACTCCTACGACGGCGACCCCAGCAGCCTGGGCTCCCGCGTGCTGCCCGACGAGAGCCGCCGCCTCGACACCCTGGTGACCCAGGCCCTCAAGGACGGCAGCGACCGCTACGGCGCGTACTTCCGCATCCGCACCCGCTCCGGCGTCCAGCGCTGGACCCACACCCAGGGCCTCGTCCGGCGCGACGAGAGCGGCCGCCCGTTCCGTATCGTCGGCATCGTCCGGGACGCCTCCGAGGAGCTGACCGAGTCCGCCGCGCGGCTCGGCCTCGACGAGGGACGGCGGCAGCGCACCAGCATCGTCGAGGGCACCACGGCGGCCCTCGCCCACGCCCGCACCGTGCAGGACATCATCGACCTGCTCAACGACTCCCAGGGCCTCGAACACTTCGGCGCGGCCAGCCTCGTCATGGGCCTCCTGGAGGCCGGACGCATCCACCTGGTCGCCGAGGGGCCGGACGGCGCCTTCGTCCCGGGCACCCGGTTCACCCGGGTGGACGAGCCGTACCCGATGGGCGAGGTCATCCGCACCCTGCGCCCCCGCTTCATCGAGTCCCCGGAGGACTTCGCCGCCTCCTTCCCGGTCCTGTGGCCGCACATCAGCGGCCTCGGCATCACCTCCGCCGCCTATCTCCCGCTCATCGCGCAGGCCCGCCCCATCGGCGCCCTCGGCCTGCTCTACAGCGGCGACCGCACCGGCTTCAGCGCCGACGAGCGCAATCTGCTCGTCGCCCTCGGCAGCTCCATCGCCCAGAGCCTCCAGCGCGCCATGCTGTACGAGCAGGAGCACGACCTCGCTGAAGGCCTCCAGCAGGCGATGCTGCCCCGCCGCATCCTCGACGTCCCCGGCACCCAGATCGCGGTCCGCTACCGCTCCGCCCGGCTCGGCCAGGACATCGGCGGCGACTGGTACGACATCATCCCGCTGCCCGGCGGCCGGGTCGGCGCCGTCATCGGCGACGTCCAGGGCCACGACACCCACGCCGCCGCCGTCATGGGACAGCTGCGGATCGTGCTGCGCGCCTACGCCGCCGAGGGGCACACCCCCGCCACCGTGATGGCCCGCGCCTCCGTCTTCCTGCACGAGCTCGACACCGAGCGCTTCGCGACCTGCACCTACGCCGAGGCCGACCCGGCCACCGGGCTCGTCCAGATCGTGCGGGCCGGCCATGTCGACCCGCTCGTCCAGGACCCCGACGGCACGGCCCGCCGCCTCCCCGTGGACGGCGGCCTCCCGCTCGGCCTCTCCGCCGAGTTCGCCCGGCTCGACTACCCCGTGACCACCGTCGAACTCGACCCGGGCCAGACCCTGCTGCTCTACACCGACGGCCTGGTCGAGAAGCCGGGCGCCGACCTCGACGAGGGGCTCCAGTGGCTCTCCTCGCTGGTCAAACGCGGCCCTCGGGACCTCCAGGACCTCGCCGACCATCTGTGCGAGGTGGTCGACGAGCGGGGCGGCGAGGACGACGTGGCCATCCTGCTGCTGCGCCGCGAGGGCGCCCAGCCGTCGCAGTCCGGCGGGCGCCTCCAGCAGCACGTCGGCCAGAACGACCCGGAGGCCCTCAGCTCGGCCCGGCACATGATCCGGGCAGCGGTACGCGCCTGGGGCGCGGGCGAGCGCTCCGACGAGATCGAGCTGGTCGCCGACGAGCTCACCACCAACGCCCTGATGCACACCGACGGCGGCGCCATCGTGACCCTGCGGATGCTGCCCGGACCCGAACGGCGGCTCCGCGTCGAGGTCGAGGACCGCTCCAGCGCCCTGCCGCGCCGCCGGGAGGCGGGGGAGGCGGGCGTCTCCGGGCGCGGACTGCTGCTCGTGGACCGGCTCTCCGACCTGTGGGGCGTGGAGCCGCGCGGCGGCGGCAAGTGCGTGTGGTGCGAGTTCGTCACGGAGCAGCCGGAGGACTGAGCGGCGCGGAGGACTGAGCGGCCGGACGCCGCGGGCCGCGCCCCCTCCCGCCAGGCGGCCCCCGTCCCCGTACGGCAGGGTGGGAGCATGCCCGAACTGCCCGAGGTCGAAGCGCTCCGCGCCTTCCTGGACGAGCACCTGGTGGGCAAGGAGATCGCCCGGGTGCTGCCCGTCGCGATCAGCGTGCTCAAGACCTACGACCCGCCGCTCGGCGCCCTCGACGGGGCACGGGTCACCGGCGTCGCCCGGCACGGCAAGTTCCTCGACATCGCCACGGACGGCGCGGCCGGGCCGCTCCATCTGCTCGTCCATCTCGCCCGGGCCGGCTGGCTCCAGTGGAAGGACGTGCTGCCCGACGGGCCGCCCCGCCCGGGCAAGGGCCCGCTGGCGCTGCGTACCGCGCTCACCGGGGGCGACGGCTTCGACCTCACCGAGGCCGGCACCACCAAGCGCCTCGCCGTCCACCTCGTCCGCGACCCCGTCGAGGTGCCCGGCGTCGCCCGCCTGGGACCCGACCCGCTCGCCGAGGACTTCGACCTCGCCGCCTTCACCGCGCTGCTCGCCGGCGAACACCGCCAGATCAAGGGCGCGCTGCGCGACCAGCGCCTCATCGCGGGCATCGGCAACGCCTACAGCGACGAGATCCTCCACGCCGCGAAGATGTCCCCCTTCAAACCCACCCAGAACCTGACACCCGCAGATACCGCCGCTCTCTATGCGGCGATGCGCACCACCCTCACCGAGGCCGTCGAGCGCTCCCACGGACTTGCCGCGGGCAAGCTCAAGGCCGAGAAGAAGAGCGGCCTGCGCGTCCACGGCCGCACCGGCGAGGCCTGCCCCGTCTGCGGGGACACCATCCGTGAGGTCTCCTTCAGCGACAGCTCCCTCCAGTACTGCCCCACCTGCCAGACCGGCGGAAAGCCGCTCGCCGACCGCCGCATGTCGAAACTCCTCAAATAGCCTCCTCCTCGCATGGCCTCCTCCTCGAACAGCCTCCTAGACTCCCCGGCATGCTGCGCGTACTGGCCGTCGACGACGAGGCGCCGGCCCTCGGGGAACTCCTCTACCTGCTGCGGGCCGACCCGCGGGTGCGCAGTGCCGAGGGCGCGGGCGACGCCACCGAGGCGCTGCGCCGGATAGGGCGCGCCCTGGAGGCGGGTCCCGGCGGCGACGAGGGTGCCGGTGGCATCGACGTCGTCTTCCTCGACATCCACATGCCCGGACTCGGCGGCCTCGACCTCGCCCGGGTGCTCGGAGGGTTCGCCCGGCCGCCGCTCATCGTGTTCGTCACCGCCCACGAGGGCTTCGCCGTCCAGGCCTTCGACCTGGAGGCCGTCGACTACGTCCTCAAACCCGTGCGCCGCGAACGCCTCGCCGAGGCCGTCCGCCGCGTCCACGACCTGGTGCACGCCACCGCCCAGGCGCCCGCCCCCGAGCAGGTCCCCGTCGAACTCGGCGGCGTCACCCGCTTCGTGCCCGTCGACGCCATCGCGTACGTGGAGGCGCACGGCGACTACGCCCGCCTCCACACCGACCAGGGCAGCCACCTCGTGCGCATCCCGCTGTCCACGCTCGAAGAGCGGTGGGCCGCCCGCGGCTTCGTGCGCATCCACCGCAGCCATCTCGTCGCCCTCGCCCGCATCGACGAACTCCGCCTCGACGGCGGCGCGACCTCCGTGCGCGTCGGCGACGCCGACCTCGCCGTCTCCCGCCGCCACGCCCGCCACCTGCGCGACCTCCTCATGCGCCGCACCCCGTGAGGAGGCCTACCGGGCGCGGACCCCTTCCACGTACACTCCACGGGCCCACCCGACCGTGAGAGGGCGGACACCCATGTCCGAGCACCACCCCCCGCGACGGCCCCGGCGCGAGACCGTCACCTACGCCTCGGCGCTCGGCGGCGCCGTGCCCCGCCCGCGGCCCCAGCACGCGCCCGCCCACTCCGAGATCAGCGAGCAGACCACCCTCGGGCACACCTACGTACGCTCCCTGATGCGCAGCCAGCTGCGCACCGCGCTCACCGCACTCGGCGCGCTCGTCCTGCTCGTCGGCCCGCTGCCGCTGCTGCTCGCGCTGCCCGCCCCCGAGGCCGCCGTCTGGATCGCGCTCGGCGTCGGCGTGCACCCCGTCATCTGGGCCGTCGCCCACTGGTACGTGCGCCGCGCCGAACGCAACGAACGCGACTTCACCGGCCTCGTCGAGCGGTGAACCCCGTACCGTGAACCACACCTACGCGGTCGCCGCCGTCACCGCGGTCGTCCTCGCCACCGTCCTCATCGGCGCCCTCGGCCTGCGCATCTCCCGCACCACCTCCGACTTCTACGTCGCCTCCCGCACCGTCGGCCCCCGGCTCAACGCGGCCGCCATCAGCGGCGAGTACCTCTCCGCGGCCTCCTTCCTCGGCATCGCGGGGCTCGTCCTCGTCCAGGGCCCCGACATGCTCTGGTACCCGGTCGGCTACACCGCCGGCTACCTCGTCCTGCTGCTCCTCGTCGCCGCCCCGCTGCGCCGCTCCGGCGCGTACACCCTCTCCGACTTCGCCGAGGCCCGCCTCGAATCGCCGCAGGTCCGCAGGCTCGCCAGCCTCTTCGTCGTCGGCATCTGCTGGCTCTACCTGCTGCCCCAGCTCCAGGGCGCGGGCCTCACCCTGGAGATCCTCACCGGCGCGCCCGGCTGGGTGGGCGGGCTGCTCGTCGCCCTCGTCGTCACTGGCACGGTCGCCGCCGGCGGCATGCGGAGCATCACCTTCGTCCAGGCCTTCCAGTACTGGCTCAAGCTGACCGCCCTCCTCGTCCCGGTGCTCTTCCTCGCCGCCGCCTGGTACGGGGACGGCGCCCCGCGCGCCCGCTTCGACGCCCCCGCCCTGTTCCGCGAGCACACCGCCGTGCGGGTCGCCGAGACCGTACGCGTCGAGGTCGACGCCCCGCTCACCCTCACCGTCACCGGCCGGATCGATGCCCGGAGGTACGAGGGCGAGGGCGTCACCCTCGCCCCGGGCACCCACCGCGTCGAGGCGGGCACCGCGCTCGCCTTCCCCGAGGGCGCGCCGGTCCCGCGCAGGACCGGCACCGGCGCCGACCCCCTCGGCTGGTCCCAGCCGCTCGCCGGGGGCCGCGACGGGCACCAGCTGTACGCCACCTACGGGCTGATCCTGGCCACCTTCCTCGGCACCATGGGCCTGCCCCACGTCGCCGTCCGCTTCTACACCAGCCCGCACGGCCGCGCCGCCCGCCGCACCACCCTCGTCGTCCTCGGCCTGGTCGGCGTCTTCTACCTGCTGCCGCCGGTGTACGGGGCGCTCGGCCGGATCTACGCCCCCGAACTGGCCCTGACCGGCGCCGCCGACGCCGCCGTGCTCGTGCTGCCCGAGCGGATGCTCGGCGGGGTCCTCGGCGACCTGCTGGGCGCGCTGCTCGCGGGCGGCGCCTTCGCCGCCTTCCTGTCGACGGCCTCGGGGCTCACGATGTCCGTCGCCGGCGTCCTCACCCAGGACGTGCTGCCCTCCCGGGGCGTACGGCACTTCCGGCTGGCGACCCTGCTGGCCACGGCCGTGCCGCTGGGCGTGGGCGCGGTCGCCTCCAAGGTGCCGGTCGCGGACGCCGTCGGCCTCGCGTTCGCCGTGTCCGCCTCCTCGTTCTGCCCGCTGCTGGTCCTCGGCATCTGGTGGCGGCGGCTCACCCCGCCGGGCGCGGTCGCCGGGCTGCTGCTCGGCGGCGGCTCCGCGCTCGCCGCCGTGATGGCGACCCGGGCGGGACTGCCACCGGCCGGCTGGCCGCACACGCTCATGGCCTGGCCCGCGGTCTGGTCCGTGCCGCTCGGCTTCCTCAGCATGGTCCTGGTCTCGCTGGCGACCCCGCGCCGGATCCCGGCCGGAACCCCGGCGATCCTCGCCCGACTGCACCTGCCCGAGGAGTTCAGCGGCCGGCCGGAGCCACGGGAGCCGGGCCCGGCCGGTGCGGCGCTCCCGAAGGCGGCCGAGCGGTGAGCGGCATCGCGCTCGCGGCGGCGGTCGCCGTCGGGGCGGTGCTGCTCGCCGTCGGCTTCGTCCTCGGCCGGAGCACCGCCCGCCGCTCGGCGGCCCCCGGTCTCGGCACCCCCGTCGAACGGGCCACCTTCCACACCCTGCACACCGCCTCGCTCGCCGCGCCGCCGCTGCGCGCCGGGCTCACCGAGGAGACCGCCGCCCGGGCGGCCGGGCGGCTGCGCTCCCTGCTCGGCACCGAGGCGCTGTGCCTCACCGACCGTACGGCGGTGCTCGCCTGGGACGGGCCCGGCGACGGACACCACAGGGACCGGGTCGCGGAGCTCGTCGCCGAGACCCTCGCCTCGGGCCGCAGCCGCTCCGCGCACACCCTCTGCGCCGACGACACCTGTCCGCTGCGCTGGGCGGTGGTCGCCCCGCTCACCGGCGAGGACGGGGTGCTCGGCGCGCTCGTCGCCTACGGTTCGGGGGAGTCGGCGGTGCTGGTGCGGGCGGCCACAGAGGTGGCCCGCTGGGTCTCCGTCCAGCTCGAACTGGCCGAGCTCGACCGCTCGCGCACCCGGATCGTCGAGGCGGAGATCCGGGCCCTGCGCGCCCAGATCTCCCCGCACTTCATCTTCAACTCCCTCGCCGCCATCGCCTCGTTCGTCCGCACCGACCCCGAACGCGCCCGCGAACTGCTCCTGGAGTTCGCCGACTTCACCCGCTACTCCTTCCGCAGGCACGGCGAGTTCGCCCGGCTCGCCGACGAACTGCGGTCCATCGAGCAGTATCTGGCGCTCGCCGGGGCCCGCTTCGGCGACCGCCTGAAGGTGACCCTGCGGATCGCGCCCGAGGTGCTGACGGTGGCGCTGCCCTTCCTCTGCCTCCAGCCGCTGGTGGAGAACGCCGTCAAGCACGGCCTTGAGGACTCCGCCGAGGGCTGCCGGATCGTCATCGCGGCCCATGACGCGGGCGCCGAGGCCGTCGTCACCATCGAGGACGACGGGGTGGGCATGGACCCCGAGGAGCTCCGGGCGGTGCTGCGCGGCGAGCGGCCCTCGGCCTCGGGGATCGGCCTCCGCAACGTCGACGAGCGGCTGCGCCAGGTGTACGGACCGGAGCACGGACTCGTCATAGAGACGGGTGTCGGCGCCGGTATGAAGGTGACGGTACGGGTCCCCAAATACCGCCCCGGGGTGCATCCCGCGGCCTGACCGGTCAGTGCAGGTGCAGCGCGAGATGGGCGAGGGCGACGCCCAACTGCCAGGCGGGGAGCCACACCTGACGGTCCTCGTCGATCCCGGCCACCGGTGCCGGGGGGACCGGTCCCGCCACACCCGCGAGGTCCGCCAGATCGGCGGCGCGCAGCTCGGTCGCGCGCAGCCGGTGCCAGGTGGCCCGGGCAAGCGCCAGATCGGGCCCATCGGCGGCCGGTGCGGCGAGCCGTCCCTCGACCCAGCCGGACCAGGGATGGTCGTGGGAGGTGCGCCACAGCCACTCGTCGAGCCCGGGGCCCGACAGGTGCACGGTCAGGGCGAGTGCCTGGAGTCCGGCGCGGAACTCCAGCGATCCCGGCTCGACGAGGCCGCTGACGCGCAGCAGGTCGTCGGCGGCGTACTCGGCGCACAGCCAGTCCATGGGGACGGCGAGCCCGCCCCCGCCGGCGCCGTTCGTGCTCTCGGGCAGCAACGCTCCACCTTCTCCCGGACGGTCCTCACGAGGCCCCGACGACGAGCCTCCACCAGGAAGCACGGACGCGGGGCGCACTTTGCTCAACTCGCCCGCGCGGTTCCGGATACGGCTCCCGCCGCATCGGTGCAGGTGGGAGCCGTGTGACGCGGGTGAGGTGCGGGGCGGGAGCGCCGGTGGAGGCCGGCCGGGGAGCGCCGGTGGGGTCAGCCGAGGAGCGCGTACACCGCCGTCGCGTGGGCGGCCGTCTCCTCGCTGCCCTCGGCGGTCATGGTGATGTCCGCGAAGGCCATCCGCTTGCCGGCCTTGGTGAGCCGGGCCCGCACCAGGACGTCCGCGTCGACCACCGCGCGCTGGAAGCTGATCGACTGCTGGACCGTGGTCATGGGGACGAAGCCGCCGCGGGCGGCGGCCACCGCGAGCACCGTCGCGGTGTCGGCCGCGGCCATCAGCGCCTGGCCGGAGAGACCGCCGCCCTCCCGGGCGAGCCGGTCGGACCAGGGGAGCCGGAGGACGGCCTCGTGGCTGTCGACGGAGGCCACGGTGAGCCCCAGATCGAGCACCCAGGGGGCGAAGTTGTCGGCGAGGAGCTTTTCGGCGGCGGCGAGAGTCAGTGTCACGCGGGTCATTGTGGGGTGGTGGCGCGCGGCCGGGCAACGGGCGCGCACCGGGGCGGCCGGTAGCCGGGCAGCCGACGGCCCAGCAGGCGTAGCGCGTAGTGGGAGCGGGACTTGACGGTGCCGGCCGGGATGCCGAGCTCGGCGGCGGCCTCGTTGACGGTCAGGCCGTGGAAGTAGAGCCGGACGAGGACCGCGCGGTGCTCCGGGCTGAGGCCGCGCACGGCGGCCCGTACGTCCAGGGCCGCGTCGGCGGAGGCGGTGGCGTCGGCCGGGTCGGCGGTGACGGCCAGCACGTCGTCGCCGATCTCGACGGGGCGGGCGAGCCGGGAGCGGCGCGCGTCGATGGCGAGGCGCCGGGCGACCGTGAAGAGCCAGGGCCGCATCGACTCGTAGGGCGCGGCGAAGGCCTCGGGGTGGAGCCAGGCCCGTACCAGGGTCTCCTGTGCCAGGTCCTCGGCGCGCTGCCGGTCGCCGTGGGTCAGCCCGAGCAGGAAGCCGAGCAGCGCGGGACCGTGCTCGCACTGGAGATCCTTGAGGGTCCGCTCGTCGGTGGTTGCCGTGGTCATGGGCCGTATCCGAACGCATCCGGCCGGTGAGGGACAGGGAATGGACGGCGGTCTGCGACGAACGGTCGCACCGCGCGGTGAACGGTACGGCGAGCGGTCGACCGGAAGCCTTGCGTCCGATTCAGCGGGCTTTGGCGCGGTCTGCGGCAATGACCCTTGACTGGGCCCCTCGCTGACGATGAATTCGGATGAACAGATGTTCATCCGATGAATCGGTGGAGCCGGCAGATGACCTCACGCACCAGAACCGGCGCGGCGGCCCTCGCCGCCCTCCTGCTCGCCGCGGCCACCGGCTGCGCCGCCCAGGACCCCGCCCCCGGCGCCCCGAGCCGGGCGCCCAGCCGCCCCGCGGCCCCCGGGGGAGCGGCCGCGCCGGCCGGCTTCACCCTCGTCGCCTCCGGCGACGTCCTGCCGCACGACTCCATCATCCGCCAGGCCTCCCTCGACGCGGGCGGCACGGGCTACGACTTCCGCCCGATGCTCGCCGGGGTGAAGCCCGTCGTCTCCGGCGCCGACCTGGCCATCTGCCACATGGAGACCGTCTACGGGGAGGACGGCGGCCCCTACACCGGCTACCCGGCCTTCAAGTCGCCGCCGGAGGTCGCCGCCGCCCTCAAGGAGACCGGCTACGACTCCTGCTCGACCGCCTCCAACCACACCCTGGACGACGGCGCCGACGGACTGCGCCGCACCCTCGACGCCCTCGACCGGGCGGGCGTACGGCACGCCGGATCGGCCCGCACCGCCGAGGAGGCGGCCCGGCCCGCCCTGCTCAAGGCCGGCGGCGCCACCGTGGCCCAGCTGGCCTACACGTACGACACCAACGGCTACCCCCTGCCCGAGGGACAGCCCTGGGCCGTCAACCTGATGGACGAGCAGAGGATCGTCGCCGACGCCCGGGCCGCCCGCAGGGCCGGGGCCGACGTCGTGGTGGTCTCCGTCCACTGGGGCACCGAGTGGGAGACCGCGCCCGACGAGCGCCAGCTCACCCTCGGCCGCTCGCTCACCGCCTCGCGGACCGGCGGGCGCCCCGACATCGACCTCGTCCTCGGCACCCACGCCCATGTCCCGCAGGCGTACGAGAAGGTCAACGGCACCTGGATCGTCTACGGGATGGGCGACCAGATCGCCGGCGACATGATCAACTACGAGGGCTCGTACGACCGGCGCGGCAACCAGGGCACCCTGGCCCGCTTCACCTTCGCCCCGCCGGCCGCGCGCGGCGCACGCTGGGAGGTGACCAAGGCCGAGTTCGTCCCGCAGTTCTTCGACACCGCCCGCGGCCGCGTCGTGAACCTGAACGCGGCGATCCGCGACGGCGAGGAGCAGTACGCCGAGCCCCGCGACGCCATCCGCGAGGTCGTCCTCGGCCGCGGCGCCGCCCGCGACGGCCTGGTCATGGGGGAGTAGGCCCCCCGGGCTCCGAACAGCCCGGCTACGGCACCACGGTGACCGGCCAGCGGCCCGCCTTGACCAGGCGCACCGCGACCGAGCCGATGAAACGGTGCCCGGCCGACTCCGAGACGCCCACCACGACCGCGTCCGCCCTGAGCTTGTCGGCGGCGGCGACCAGGCCCGCGTACGCGTCACCCCGGAAGGTGTGGAACTCCCAGCGCACCTGCCAGATCTCCTTCATCCGCTCCGTGGACTCGCGGATCTCGGCGACCAGGCCCTCGGCGATCTCGTCCGTGGTCTCGGTCACCGGCGCGCCGAGGGCCGCGCCCACCGGGATCAGCGGCTGCACGTAGACCAGGGCCAGCAGGGCGTTCTGCCGCCGGGCGAGACCGGCCGCGTAGGCGGCGGCGCGCAGGGAGGAGTCGGAGCCGTCGACCCCGGCCAGGATCACCTTCGGGCCGTCGGTACCTCGTTCGAAACCACTCACCCTCCGAGGTTATCGGCTCATCGGGTGCTTTCGCGCGACCGCCCGGTGTCGCTGAGAACCGTGTGCGGCCCCGCGTACGAACCATTGGTCATGAAAAACGATGAGATGCCCATGGGGCGGCGGTCGCTGCTGCGGCTCGCCGCCGCACTCGGGGCCACCGCCACCGTGGGAGCCCTGGCGGCGGACCGCCTGAGCGGCTCCGACACCGGGCCCGCGACCGGGGCCGCGCCCCCCGCGCCCCCCGCGCGTCCGGCCGGTGCGCCGGGCGCGCAGGCGCCGGCGAGGCCGCGGCCCGCCGCGTACCGCCTCCAGCCGATGACCGGCTACGCGCCCCCCGCGTTCCGCCGGGCGATCCCGCCGGTGCGCACCCGGCCCTTCCTCCATCTGACCGGCGTGGGCCGCTCGATGGTGCTCACCTTCGACGACGGTCCCGATCCGCTCTACACCCCGGAGATCCTCGCGACCCTGCGCCGGTACGGCTGCCGGGCGATGTTCTTCGTCTGCGGCGAGATGGCGGTCGACAACCAGGACCTGCTCAAGGAGATGGCCGACGACGGGCACGTGATCGGCAACCACTCCTGGTCGCACCCGCTGATCCCGAAGCTGCGGCCCTCCCGCATCCGTCAGGAGCTCGGCTCCACCAGCGAGGTCATCGAGCAGGCCCTCGGCACCCCGCCGCTCTGGTACCGGGCGCCGTACGGGGCGTGGAACCGGCTCTCGTTCGAGATCGGCGCCGAGCTGGGCATGGAGCCGATGGCCTGGACCGTCGACACCCTGGACTGGCAGGAGCCGCCCACCGACTCCATCGTGCGCCGGGTCCTGGACGGCGCCGGACCCGGGGTCGTCGTGCTCAACCACGACGCGGGCGGCAACCGCGCGCACAGCGTGGCCGCGCTCAAGCGCTACCTGCCCGAACTCCTCGACGCCGGATACGGCATCACCGTCCCGCGCCGCTGAGTGCGCCCCGGCGCGGGACGAGGGCCCCGGCGCGGTCTCCCGCGCCGGGGCCCTCGTCGTGCTCCGGCCGCTACCGCGAGCCGACCATCCGGGCGTAGACGACGACGTTGCCGTCGTAGCCGTGCGCCCGCGAGTAGCCGCCGCCGCAGGTGATCACGCGGAGCTCGGGCTCGCCGGTGTCGGCGTAGACCTGCACGGGGAAGTCGTTCTTGGCGTACACCTCGACCCCGTAGATCTCGAAGACGACGACCCGGCCGTCGTACCGCTCGACCTCGACGTGCTGACCCTTCTGGAGCGAGCCGAGGCCGTAGAAGACGGCGGGGCCCGCCAGGTTGTCGACATGGCCCACGACCACCGAAGTGCCGCGCATGCCCGGCGCGATGCCGTTCTGGTACCAGCCGGCGAGGTTGGCGTCCTGCGGCGGGGGAGCGCTGATCCAGCCGTTGTCGTCCAGGCCCACGTCGATGAGCGGGGCGGCCACCTGGAGCGCCGGGATCCTGATCCGGGAGGCCGGGGCGAAGGGCAGCGCCTGGAGTCCGGCGGCCGCGGTCGGAGCGGGGCCGACGGGACGGGCGACCGGGCGGGCGGCCGCGGCGGGCTGCGGGGGACCCGCTTCGAAGCCGACGCCGTTGCGCATTATCGCCAGCCCGGACAGCATGACCAGAGCCAGGGCTCCCCAGGGTTGGCGTCTCCTGGCCGCGTCGAGGACGCTGAAGTCCTTGGTCCTCATGGTTCTCCCTTCGTCGGCGTCACCGGAACGGTAAGGGGGCCCGCGGGGGCCTGCGATCGGGGCGGCGCGAACGGGTGTCGGCCGTCGGTGCGGGTGCGTCCGGGTGATGACCCATCCGAGTAATCGTCAGATCATCGGCCCGACGGCGCGTGACCTGCGGAACCGTCAGACACCCACCCCCGTTCGGCCGGTGCCCCGTCTCACCGGGGTGGCCCAAAGCCGACATGCGGGGCTTCTTCCCTCTTGTGATGGTTCGTCATGGAAGGCGTACTCGTCGAATCTCCCGGAGCGCCGCTTCGGGGCGTCTTCCACTGGAGGTTCACCATGCGTGCTGCACGCACTCTGGCGGTGACGGCGACCGCGTTCGCGGCGCTCGGGCTCGCGGCCCCCCTCGCCACCGCCACCAACGGGCCCAGCGGTGTGACGCTCAGCCCTTTCCAGACCGAGCGGGGCGGCGACGGTTCCAACGGCGTCACGGTGTCGCCCTTCGCGGTCCACCAGGGGGCGATCCTCACGATCACCGTCCGGGGCTGCGCCGGTGGCACGGTCACATCCACCGCCTTCACGGCGACCAACCTCTCCGCCACCAACAACGGGGTGTCCACCGCCACCGCCCGCATCTTCAACAACGCGACGCCCGGCCAGTACAACCTGGCCGTGCAGTGCGGCGGCCGTACGCTCACCCAGTCGTTCCGCGTCCTGGCCGGACAGGGCGCGCAGGGCGGCCTGGGCGGTTCGCTCGCCCCGAGCTCCACCGAGATGGCCGTCGGCGGCAGCCTGGTCGCGGCCGCCGCGCTCGGCGGCGGACTGTTCATCGCCCGCCGGCGCCGCACGTCCGGCGCGGGGGTCTGACCGGCCGAACCTCCCCGTCGGCCCCGCAACGCCCGTCGCCCCCGAGTCCTCTTCAGGACCCGGGGGCGAGGGGCTTGCGGGGCACCGTCCGCGCCGTCAGTGGCGCCGGCCGTCGGCGGACCTGCGCCGTACGGCGAGCACCACACCGGTGGCGGCGGTGAGCACCAGGGCCCCGCCCGCTGCCAGGGTCCAGGCGTCCGCCGGACCGATCGAGCCGCCGAGGCCGCCCTGGACCCCGCGCGGCGGGGTCAGCAGCGTCGAACTGGCCGTGGGCGTCGAGGTGGAGCCGCCGCTGATCGTCAGGTCGACGGTGCCGGCGATCCCGCCGGTGCAGTTGAACGACACCGTGTAGACGGCCCCGCGCTTGGCGTCGGCGTCCACCAGCGCCGTCGCCGCCGAGCCCGGGGCGATCGTCACGGTGTCGAAGATGCCGGCCGAGGCCGTCGCCGTACTCGCGCAGCCCGGGGCGCTCAGGGTGATCCGGCCGCCCGGTGCGACGACCCCGGGGGAGATGACGAAGTCGCCCGCCTGCCTGGCCCCCGGCCCCTTCGGCCCCTGCGGCCCCTTCGGCCCGCCGTCGGCGGCGACGGCGAGCGGGGCGGCCAGGGCGAGGGCGGCCGCCACCGGCAGAGCGGCGGACACGGCACGTATCGCGCGCATGGTGAATCCTCCGGGTCCCCGAGGAGCAGGTGCGGAAGGGGTTTCCACACATCAAGCGACATGCACCTCGATGCCCGAAACGCTAGGAGCGCCCTACCACAGCCGCGATCCCAGGCGGGCGAATGGGGCACCCAGGTCCCTCGCCCGGCCTACATTCCGCTCCCTGATCAGCCGGTGAGCTGCGGGAACAGATCGGTGAACGGCGCGGCGGTGGCCGCGATGCCCCGGCCGAAGGGGGCGTCGAAGTCCCAGATGAGGAAGAGCAGGAAGGCGATGAGGGCGCTGAAGAGACCGGCCAGGAGCAACTCCTTGCCGGTGCGCCGGATCTGCAGCGTGAAGATCAGACCCACCGTCACCAGGGCGCCGATGATCAGGCCGAACCACACCACTCCCGGCATCGTGTCGCCCGCGCTCTGCCCGCGGGCCCCGCGCGCGTCGTCGGCGACGGCCACCTGGTCCACCAGCGGCTGGTAGGCCTGGCCCTCGAAGTCGTTCGCCGGCTGGTAGTCGGTCACGCTCCGGCGCACCTTCTCCAGGAGCTCCGTCCCCTTGTCGCTGAGCTCGCCGTGGTCCGACATGTGCGGGAACTCGTCCTGGACGACGAAGCGGACGTACGTGTCGACGTCGGAGCGGATCCGTTCGCGCGCGGCGACCGGGTACACCTCGGCCCGCGCGGAGATCTCGTGCAGCGCCTGCGCCTCCTGGCGCACGGTCTCCTGGGCGGCGCTGCGGGCCTCCCAGACGCCGGCGATGGCGAGGCCGAGGACGATGGCGTAGACCACGCCGATCATCATCGTCATGTACTCGATGACGTCAGGGGTCTCGCTCGGGTCGTCGTCCTCGGGGATCCTCCGGTGGTTGATGACGACGATGGCGAGGACGACGGCGCATGCGGCGGCCATCGCCAGGGTCAGGACGAGCCATTCGGACAAGGTTTCCTCCGTTGGTGGGGCGCGCGGTGGGGCGTGCGTTCAGCGCCCGCGCGGGCGCAGGATCGCGGTCGCGATCACGGCCGGGGCGGTGATGAGCAGGGTGGTGGTGATGACGTTCGGGGCGCTCTTCGGCTTCACCCGGGCCGCCGCGCGCCGGTAGTGCGGCAGGGCCACGGGCGCGGCCGGCCACGGGCGCGCGGTGGGCGAGGGGGAAGGTTTCGGCGGCGCGGGGGGCTCGGCCTCGGGCGTGGCCGGGGCGGGCTTCGGCGGTGGTGCGGGCCTCGGCGGGGGAGGGGTCCGTACGGGCGGGGGCTTCGGGGCCGGCGGGGGCTCGGGGGACGGCGGCGGGGGTGGCGGAGGCGGGGGAGTCGGGGTGGGCTTCGGGGGCGTCGGCGTCGGCGTCGGGGTAGGAGTCGGGGTTGGGGTCGGGGTCGGCGGATCCGTCGGCTCCGGGGGGCACGTCGGGTGCGGTGGATGCGTGGGGTGAGGGGGATGCCCGGGGTGGCCCGGGTGACCCGGGTGCGTCGGATGGGGCGGGTGCGGGTGGTGGTTCGGGTGGCAGTGGCCCGAACCGGCGAAGGAGACCGCGGTGTTCGAACCGTCGGGTCCGGTCGTGGCGGAGGCGCAGGCGTCGGCGGCGACGGGCACCGGTGTGGCGAGCAGCCACACGAGCGCGCCGGCCGCCAGGGGCCGCGCGAGGAGCGAGCCGTACTGAGACAACAGGGACACGCCGAGCAGCATGATCACGCGAATCGGGCCGTAGGCCCGGAACGGCTCAGGATTCCCCCGGTGGGGGGGATCTCGGGGTGTACGGGTTTGACGTTTCCCTTGTCGTTGTCGAACCGTTGGTGTGCACTGGTCCCAAAGCACGTGCGGTTGCGCCGTATTAAGACTTCTTGGGCGGAATTGGGGCGGTGTCTCCGCGGGGTGGGCGGTCAGGCGGGGGAAGTGGCCGGTTGTCACCCCTTGACGGGGCGGGCCGCGCGGTCCCGACCCGTCTCCCGTCTGCCCGGGAGGCACGGCACGACCATATGCACGTGAATTTGCACGGGCCGAAGGCGTGAACTCTTCCGTTCCCACCGCACGTGCCAATGGCGTGTGACCAAGAACGGATCGCGAATTTCCGTTTCCACTCGCTCTCCAGGCAAGCGATCAGTAGCCTCGGCTCGAACGTCGGCCGCGAACACATGGCCGCATCGTCCGTGGCGACTTGTTGGAGACTTTGATGGAGCGTCCCGCCTGGGCTCCGCCGGGCATCGATATTTCGGTGCCGAGCGTGTCCCGAATGTACGACTTCTATCTGGGCGGCTCGCACAATTTCGAAGTGGACCGGGAAACCGCCCGCAAGGCCATGGAGTTCATGCCGGGGCTCCCCAAGATCATGCAGGCGAACCGTGCCTTCATGCGCCGCGCCGTGCGGTACGCCGTTGACAACGACGTCACCCAGTTCCTGGACATCGGCTCCGGCATACCCACCTTCGGCAACGTCCACGAGGTCGCCCAGGCCGCGAGCGACACCGCCCGGGTCGTCTACGTCGACCACGACCCGGTGGCCGTCGCCCACAGCCGGGCCGTGCTCGAAGGCGACGCCCGCACCGCCGTGCTCGCCGCCGACCTGCGCAAGCCGGCCGGGATCCTGGACAGCCGCGAGGTCGGCGAACTCCTGGACCTGGACCGGCCGGTGGCCCTGCTCCTCGTCGCCGTCCTGCACTTCCTGGAGGACGCCGACGACCCGGCCGCCGTCGTCGCCGAGCTGCTCGACGCGCTCGCTCCCGGCAGCCTCCTGGTCCTCACCCACGCCTCGTACGAGGGCATCCCGCTGCCGCAGGAGCGGGCCGGCGGCACCGTCGGCGTCTACCGCGACATGCGCACCCCGCTGGTGATGCGCTCGCGCGAGGAGATCGCCCGCTTCTTCGACGGCACCGGACTCGTCGAGCCCGGACTCGTGTCGATGCCCCACTGGCGGCCCGAGACGTCGGAAGAGGAGGAGGACCCCTACGCCTTCTCCGGGTTCGCAGGGGTGGGGCGCAAGGCGTGAAGGTTCCGTCCCAGCCGGCCGGGTCCGTCGCCGACGCCGACGGCCCCGAGGACAGACTCAGACGGTTCGTGACCATCTGGAGCAGGGCCGTCTTCCCGGTCACCGCGACCTCGATGACCCGTCAGGAGTTCGAACAGCATCTGCTGCCGCTCGCCCGAGTCCTGAGCGGAGCCCTGCGCGCCCGGCCCTTCGACACCGCGCCCGCGCACCGCGTCGGCCAGGCCCTGATCGCCGCGCACTGCACCGATCCCGACGCGCTGGCCCGCAGCCTCGGCGTCGTCGACGCCTATCTGGTGCTGTACTGCGCGGAGGAGCCGGCGGCCGTCGGCGCCACCGCCGAGGAGCTGAGGGCCCGCTGCTCCCGGCTCCAGCACGCCATGGCCGCCGGGTTCGCGCAGGCCCTGCGTGAACGCACGCTGACCGAGCAGGAGTCCATCGCGCACTCGGCGCTCTCCGCCCGCAGCGCCGCCGAACTCGCCCTGCACGCCACCGAGAGCCGCTTCCGCGCGGTCTTCGAGGGCGCGGCGGTCGGCATCGGCATCGCCGACCTGGAGGGCAACGTCCTGGAGGTCAACGAGACCCTCACCCGGATGTTCGGCGGCCTCGAACAGCACGTCCTCAGCCGCAACGTGGCCGAGTGGTCGCACCCCGAGGACCCGCCGCACGTGTGGCGCCTCTACGACGAGCTGGTGCGCGGCGAGCGTGAGCACTACCGGGTGGAGAAGCCGTACTACCGCGGCGACGGCACCGTGCTGTGGACCAACCTGACCGTCTCGCTGCTGCGGGACGCGGCCGGTGTCCCGCGCTACCAGCTGGCGCTGATGGAGGACACCACCGAACGGCGGCTGCTCAACCTGCGGCTGCGGTACGAGGCGACGCACGACGCGCTCACCGGACTGCCCAACCGCACGCTGTTCTTCGAGCGCCTGGAGAAGACCCTCGCGCCCGACGAACGCAACCGCTTCGGCCTCTGCTACCTGGACCTCGACGGCTTCAAGGCCATCAACGACAGCCTCGGCCACGCCACCGGCGACCGGCTGCTCGTGGAGGTCGCCGACCGGTTGCAGGGCTCGGTCACCGCGCCCGGCGAGATGGTGGCCCGGCTCGGCGGCGACGAGTTCGTCGCGCTGACCACCGGGCCCGACAGCCAGCACAAGGTCGCCGAGCTCGCCGACCGGATGCTCGCCGCCCTCGCCGCCCCGATCCGGATCGACGGCCGCGAACTGACCGTGCGCGGCAGCGTCGGCGTGGTCGAGGGCCCGGCGGGGGAGCGCACCGCGGCCGAGGTGCTGCGCAGCGCCGACATCACCATGTACCGGGCCAAGTCGGCGGGCGGCAACCGCTTCGAGTTCGCCGACGCCGAGGCCGACGCCCGGGCCATCACCCGGCACGGGCTCACCACCGCCCTGCCGGCCGCCCTGGAGCGCGGCGAGTTCTTCATCGAGTACCAGCCGCTGGTGCACCTCGACGACGGCAGCGTGCACGGCGCCGAGGCGCTCGTCCGGTGGTGCCATCCGCAGCACGGCGTGCTCGGCCCCGACCGCTTCATCCCGCTCGCCGAGAACACCGGCCTCATCGTGCCGCTGGGCCGCTGGGTGCTCCAGGAGGCCGTGCGCCAGGCCCGGTTCTGGCAGGCCCGGCACGCCGACGGCGGCCCGCTGCGGATCAACGTCAACCTGTCGCCGACCCAGCTGCACCATCCGCGGCTCGTCGCCGACACGGTCGACGTCCTGGAGCGCTCCGGGCTCGAACCCGGCGCGCTCTGCCTGGAGGTGACCGAGTCGGCGCTCATCGGCGCCGACGACGATCTGCTCAAGCCGCTGCGGCAGCTCGCCGAGATGGGCGTGGACATCGCGCTCGACGACTTCGGCACGGGCTACTCGAACCTGGCCAACCTGCGCAGGCTCCCGGTGAGCGTGCTCAAGCTGGACCGTTCCTTCACGCAGGGCATGCAGCAGCACCCGGTGGACCCGGTCGACCTCAAGATCGTGGAGGGGATCGTGCAGCTGGCCCACAGCCTGGAGCTGGCCGTCACGGTCGAGGGCGTGGAGACCGGCGCGCAGGCCCAGCAGCTGCGCGAGCTCGGCTGCGACACGGCCCAGGGCTGGTACTACGCCCGCCCCGGCGCCCCGGACCGCATCCACTCGCTGGTCCTGGCGGACGCGGTGTAGCGCGGACCGGGCTCCGGCCGACGCCGGTGGCTCCAGGACCCGGCCGGACTCAGGACTCGGCCGGGCCCCGCCGGGAGGCCATGAGCAGCTTCTGGAGCTCGCGGGCCGCCCGCGGGGGCGCCACGTCGCTGCGGTGGGCCAGCGCGATCGTGCGCTGGAGCCCCGGCCGGGCCAGGGCCGTGACCCGCAGGTCGCGGCTCGCGCGCGCCGCGACCATCGTGGGGACGACGGCGAGCCCGAGCCCGGCCCGTACGAAACCGAGGACGGCGTCCATCTCGCCGCCCTCCACCGTGAACGAGGGCTCGAAGCCCTCCGCCCGGCACGCCGCCACGGTCAGCTCCCGCAGGTCGTAGCCGTGCCGGAACATCACGAGCGGCTGTTCGCGCAGGTCGGCGACCCGCACCGGGCGGCGCGGGGCGGGGGCCGAGGCCGAGGAGACCACCACCAGCTCCTCGGTCAGCAGCTCCACCGTCGTCAGGGCCGGTGAGGGCGTGGGCAGCGGCAGCACGACCAGGGCCAGGTCGAGCGCGCCGCGCGCCAGCTCGCGTACGAGGTCGTGCGAGCCGCCCTCCTCGATGAGCAGCCGGATCCCCGGGTGCAGGTCGTGGAAGGTGCGCAGCACGTCCGGCAGCAGGCCCGTGCAGAGGCTGGGGGTCGCCCCGAGCCGCACCCGGCCGCGCCGCAGCTGCACCAGCTCCTGCACCTCGTGCCGCGCGGTGTCCGTGTCGGCGAGGATCCGGCGGGCCAGCGGCAGCAGGGCCTCGCCCGCGTCGGTGAGCGCGATGTTGCCGCGGGCCCGGCTGAACAGCTCCGCGCCCAGCTCCTGCTCCAGGGCCTTGATCTGCTGGGAGAGCGAGGGCTGCGAGACATGGACCCGCTCGGCGGCCCGGGTGAAGTGGCGGGTCTCGGCGACGGCGACGAAGTACAGGAGCTGCTGGAACTGCATGGACCCAGCCTACCCCGCACCATAGGGTCCTCCTATCGAGATCAGCCGAACCATGTCTTGGACCTCTCGGGCCGTTCGCCCCTACCGTCGCTGACATGGCTCTGGCAACGAAGACCGAACGGCCCCCGGCGGCCCCGCCCACGCGCGGCTTCTGGGCGTCGACCCTCGGCAAGAAGACCGTCATGGCCGTCAGCGGCCTGACGATGCTCGCGTACCTCGTCGCCCATGTCGCGGGCAACCTGAAGGTCTTCTTCGGCCCCGAGGAGTTCAACGGCTACGCCCACTGGCTGCGCACCATGGGCGCCCCCGTGCTGCACCACGAGTGGGCCCTGTGGGCCGCCCGGATCGTGCTGGTCGCCGCCGTCGTCGCCCACGCCGTCTCCGCGTACCAGCTCAGCAGGCGCGACCTGAGGGCCCGCCCCACCGCGTACGTCCACAAGCGCCGGCGGGCGAGCTACGCGACCCGCACCATGCGCTGGGGTGGCGTCGTCGTCGGTCTCTTCATCGTCTGGCACATCCTCGACCTGACCACCGGCACCGTCCACCCCGGCGGCTTCCAGGAGGGCAGGCCGTACGAGAACGTCGTCGACACCTTCTCCACCTGGTACGGCAACGTGATCTATATCGTCGCCATGCTCGCCGTCGGGCTCCACGTCCGGCACGGCTTCTGGAGCGCCGCCCAGACCCTCGGCGTCGGCAACGCCCGCCGCGAACGCGTCCTGAAGGCCACGGCCAACGGTCTCGCGCTGCTGCTGACCGCCGGATTCGTCTCCGTACCCGTCGCCGTCATGACCGGAGTGGTGAGCTGAATGACCTCCCCCGACTACATCCTGGGCGCCCCGCTCACCGACGAGAAGGCCCCCACAGGACCCCTCGCCGAACGCTGGGACACCCGCCGCTTCCAGGCGAAGCTGGTCAACCCCGCCAACCGCCGGGGCCACCGCGTCATCGTCGTCGGCACCGGCCTCGCCGGCGGCTCCGCCGGCGCCACCCTCGCCGAACAGGGCTACCAGGTCGTCCAGTTCTGCTACCAGGACTCCCCGCGCCGCGCCCACTCCATCGCCGCCCAGGGCGGCATCAACGCCGCCAAGAACTACCGCAACGACGGCGACTCCGTGCACCGCCTCTTCTACGACACCGTCAAGGGCGGCGACTTCCGCGCCCGCGAGTCCAACGTGCACCGGCTCGCCCAGATCTCCGTCGAGATCATCGACCAGTGCGTCGCCCAGGGCGTGCCCTTCGCCCGCGAGTACGGCGGACTGCTCGACACCCGCTCCTTCGGCGGCGTCCAGGTCTCCCGCACCTTCTACGCCCGGGGCCAGACCGGCCAGCAGCTCCTGCTCGGCGCCTACCAGGCGCTCTCCCGGCAGATCGCCGCCGGCAACGTCGAGATGCACCCGCGCACCGAGATGCTCGACCTGATCGTCGTCGACGGCCGGGCCCGCGGCATCGTCGCCCGCGACCTGGTCACCGGACGGATCTCCACCCACTACGCCGACGCCGTCGTCCTGGCCACCGGCGGCTACGGCAACGTCTTCTACCTCTCCACCAACGCGATGAACTCCAACGCCACCGCCGTCTGGCGGGCCCACCGGCGCGGCGCCCACTTCGCCAACCCCTGCTTCACCCAGATCCACCCCACCTGCATCCCGCGCACCGGCGACCACCAGTCCAAGCTGACCCTGATGAGCGAGTCGCTGCGCAACGACGGACGCATCTGGGTCCCCAAGGCGCACGGCGACACCCGGCCCGCCAACGACATCCCCGAGGACGAGCGCGACTACTACCTGGAGCGGATCTACCCCTCCTTCGGCAACCTCGTCCCCCGCGACATCGCCTCCCGCGCCGCCAAGAACGTCTGCGACGAGGGCAGGGGAGTGGGCCCCGGCGGGCAGGGCGTCTACCTCGACTTCGCCGACGCCATCCGCCGGATGGGCCGCGCCAAGGTCGAGGAGAAGTACGGCAACCTCTTCGACATGTACGCGCGGATCACCGCGGAGGACCCGTACGAGGTGCCGATGCGGATCTACCCCGCCGTGCACTACACGATGGGCGGACTCTGGGTCGACTACGACCTCCAGACCACCGTCCCGGGCCTCTTCGCCATCGGCGAGGCCAACTTCTCCGACCACGGCGCCAACCGGCTCGGCGCCTCCGCCCTCATGCAGGGCCTCGCCGACGGCTACTTCGTGCTCCCCGCCACCATCAACGACTACCTGGCCCGCCACCCGCACGACACCCCCGTCACCGACGCCCACCCGGAGGTACGGGAGGTGCTCGCCGACACCGAGGACCGGCTGAACCTCCTGCTCGCCGTCGACGGCGACCGCACCCCCGACTCCTTCCACCGCGAACTCGGCGAGCTCATGTGGGAGTTCTGCGGCATGGCCCGCACCGAGGAGGGCCTGCGGAAGGCGCTGCGCCGGATCCCCGAGATCAGGGAGGAGTTCTGGCGCCGCATCAAGGTCCCCGGCACCGGAGAGGAGTTCAACCAGTCCCTGGAGAAGGCCAACCGGATCGTCGACTACCTCGAACTCGCCGAGCTGATGTGCCTCGACGCCCTCCACCGCGCCGAGTCCTGCGGCGGCCACTTCCGCGAGGAGTCCCAGACCGCGGACGGCGAGGCCGCCCGCCGCGACGAGGAGTTCTCGTACGTCGCCGCCTGGGAGTTCGCGGCTTCCGGCACCCCGGTCCTCCACAAGGAGGACCTCGTCTTCGAACATGTCCACCCCACCCAGCGGAGCTACGCATGAGGCTCACCCTGCGCGTCTGGCGCCAGCGAAACGCCGACGCCGAAGGCGCCATGGCCACCTACGACGTCGACGGCGTCTCGCCCGACATGTCCTTCCTGGAGATGCTGGACACCCTCAACGAGGACCTGATCCTGCGCGGTGAGGACCCCGTCGCCTTCGACCACGACTGCCGCGAGGGCATCTGCGGCGCGTGCAGCCTCGTCATCGACGGCGACGCCCACGGCCCCGAGCGCACCACCACCTGCCAGCTGCACATGCGCGCGTTCCGCGACGGCGACACCATCGACGTCGAACCCTGGCGGGCCGCCGCCTTCCCGGTCGTCAAGGACCTCGTCGTCGACCGCTCCGCCTTCGACCGGATCATCCAGGCCGGCGGTTACGTCAGCGTCCCCACCGGCTCCGCGCCCGAGGCCCACGCCACCCCCGTCCCCAAGGCCGACGCCGACTTCGCCTTCGAGCACGCCGAGTGCATCGGCTGCGGCGCCTGCGTCGCCGCCTGCCCCAACGGCTCGGCGATGCTCTTCACCTCCGCCAAGGTCAACCACCTGGGCGTGCTGCCCCAGGGCGCGCCCGAGCGCGAGACCCGGGTCCTCGACATGGTCGCCCAGATGGACGCCGAGGGCTTCGGCGGCTGCACCCTCACCGGGGAGTGCGCGACGGCCTGCCCCAAGGGCATCCCGCTGCCGTCGATCGCGGCGATGAACAGGGAATGGCTGCGGGCGCGGCGGAAGGCGCGCGGCTGAATCCGGACAGTCTGGGAGCGTGAGCCCCACCACGTCCGGCGCCCCGGGACGAAAGATCGTTCACAAGATCACCGTGATCTTCGCAGAACTTTCGTCCCGGGGCGCTTCTGTGCGCCGGAACAGCAAGATCAACTCCGTTCAAGGCTGTACTGATCATGGCGAGTTGTCCATATCGCAGCCAACCTCCCTCGGGCGATTTCCGGCGTTCCCGCACCTCCGGGTACTGATGGGTGCTGCCGGGGGCATATGACCAAACCCCCGGTCGTACCCGTCCATTTGGGGGTTTCATGTCCAGCATCACCCGCCGCCAGGCCCTGGGTGTCGCCGCGGGCGCCGCCGGTGCCGTCGCCGGCCTCGCCCTGGCCGGCACCGCAGGCGCCGCCACACCGCGCACGGCCGCACCGGCCGCCGGCCCGGCACCGGCCGCCTTCGACGAGGTCTACCAGGGCCGCCGCATCAAGGGCGGCCCGTCGCACGACGGCGGTCACCACGGGGGGCACCACGGGGGCGGCTACTCCGTGACGATCGACGGCGAGGAACTGCACGTCATGCAGAACGCCGACGGCACCTGGATCAGCGTCATCAACCACTACGAGCCCGTCGCCACGCCCAGGGCCGTGGCCCGCGCGGCCGTACGCGAGCTCCAGGGGGCACCGCTCGTGCCCCTCACCCTCGCCTGACCCGATCCCGCACGCCCGTTCCACCCAGGAGCCGTACCACCGTGACCGTACGCAAGAACCAGGCCGCCCTCACCGCCGACGAGAAGCGCCGCTTCGTCGCCGCCCTCCTCGAACTCAAGCGCTCGGGGCGCTACGACACCTTCGTCACCACCCACAACGCCTTCATCATGAGCGACACCGACAGCGGCGACCGCGTCGGCCACCGCTCGCCCTCCTTCCTGCCCTGGCACCGCCGCTTCCTCATACAGTTCGAGCAGGCGCTCCAGTCCGTCGACCCGACCGTCACCCTGCCCTACTGGGACTGGACCGCCGACCGCGCCGCGAGCGCCTCGCTCTGGGCCCCCGATTTCCTCGGCGGCACCGGCAGAGCCCGCGACGGGCAGGTCCTCGACGGCGCCTTCGCCCGCTCCGGCAACCGCTGGACCATTACCGTCCGCGTCGACGGCCGCGACTACCTCCGCCGCGACCTGGGCGCCGGCGGCCGCCAGCTGCCGACCCGCGCCGAGGTCGACTCCGTCCTCGCCATGGAGACCTACGACATGGCCCCCTGGAACAGCTCGTCGGACGGCTTCCGCAACCACCTGGAGGGCTGGCGCGGCGTCAACCTCCACAACCGCGTCCACGTCTGGGTCGGCGGCCAGATGGCCACCGGGGTCTCCCCGAACGACCCGGTGTTCTGGATGCACCACGCCTTCATCGACAAGCTGTGGGCCGACTGGCAGGCCCGCCACCCGCGTTCCCCCTACCTCCCGGCCGCCGGCACCGCCAACGTCGTCGACCTCAACGACACCATGCGCCCGTGGAACGACGTGACCCCGGCCGACATGCTGGACCACACCCGCCACTACACCTACGACACGGCGGCCTAGCCGCTCTCAGCGGGCCTCGCCGGTCGCGGTGAGGCCCAGGGCCCGGGCGAGATAGGGAGCCGTCCTGCTCCCCGCCGCCCGGGCCACCTCCGCGGGCGGGCCCGCCGCCACGATCCGGCCGCCCTCGTCGCCACCGCCGGGACCCAGGTCCACGACCCAGTCCGCGGTGGCGACCACCTCCATGTCGTGCTCGACGACGATCACCGTGTGACCGGCCTCCGCGAGCCCGTGCAGCTGGCGCATCAGGACCTCCACGTCCGCCGGATGGAGTCCCGTCGTCGGCTCGTCCAGCACGTACAGGGTGTGCGCCCGGCGCGGGCGCTGGAGCTCGGAGGCCAGCTTGATCCGTTGCGCCTCCCCGCCGGACAGCTCCGTCGCCGGCTGGCCGAGCCGCAGATAGCCGAGGCCCACGTCGAGCAGCGTGCGCAGACTGCGGGCCGCCGCCGGGACGTCCGCGAAGAACCCGGCGGCCGACTCCACCGTCAGGTCCAGCACCTCCGCGATGGTCAGCCCGCGCAGCCGCACCTGGAGCGTCTCCGGGTTGTAGCGGGCCCCGTGGCAGTCCGGGCAGGGCGCGTACGTGCTCGGCAGGAAGAGCAGCTCGACGGAGACGAAGCCCTCGCCCTGGCAGGTCTCGCACCGCCCGCCGGGCACGTTGAAGGAGAACCTGCCCGCCTTGTAACCGCGCTCCCGCGCCTCGTCGGTGGCGGTGAACAGCTTGCGCACGACGTCGAACAGGCCCGTGTAGGTGGCCAGGTTGGAGCGGGGCGTCCGGCCGATCGGCTTCTGGTCGACCGTCACCAGGCGCCCCACGTCCGGGAGTTCCTCGGACAGGAAGCCCACCAGGGTGGACTTGCCCGAACCGGACACCCCGGTGACGGCCGTGAGCACGCCCAGGGGGAAGGCGGCGTCGAGACCGCGCAGATTGTGACGGTCGACCGGCCCGGTCCGCAGCCACCCGGCGGGCGCGCGCACCTCCCGTACGGGCGTCGGCGCCCGGTCGAAGAGGAAGCGGCGGGTCGCCGACTCCGCCACCTCCGCGAGCCCGCCCGGCGGGCCGCTGTGCAGCACCCGGCCGCCGTGCTCCCCGGCCCGCGGGCCCACGTCCACCAGCCAGTCCGCGTGCCGCACCACGTCCAGATGGTGCTCGACGACGAACACCGTGTTCCCCGCCGCCTTCAGCCGGTCCAGGACCACGAGCAGGGCCTCGGTGTCCGCCGGGTGCAGCCCCGCCGACGGCTCGTCGAGCACGTACACGACCCCGAAGAGCCCCGAACGCAGCTGGGTGGCGAGCCGCAGCCGCTGGAGCTCGCCGTTGGACAGCGTCGGCGTCGCCCGGTCGAGGCTGAGGTAGCCGAGGCCGAGCTCCGTGACCGTGCCGATCCGCGCCACCAGGTCCTCGCCGAGGACCCGGGCGGTCTCGGACGTGGCGCCGTCCTCCGGTGCCGTCGCCCGGGTCAGCGTCCCGGCCAGGTCGGTCAGCGGCAGCGCGGCGAGCTCCGCGATGGTCCGGCCCGCGAAGGTCACCGCCATCGCCTCCGGCCGCAGCCGCCCGCCCCCGCACACCGGACACGGGCTGCTGGTCAGGAACCGCTCCGCCTTCGCCCGCAGGGTCGCGCTCTTCGAGTCCGAGAACGTGTGCATCACATAGCGCCGGGCGCTCATGTACGTGCCCTGGTACGGGCGCTGGATGCGCCCCGCCTCCCGCACCGGATGGACCGTCACCACGGGCTGCTCGTCCGTGAACAGGATCCACTCCCGGTCCTTCGCGTCCAGCTCCCGCCAGGGCCGGTCCACGTCGTACCCCAGGGTGTCCAGGACGTCCCGCAGGTTCTTGCCCTGCCAGGCCCCCGGCCACGCGGCGATGGCGCCCTCCCGGATCGAGAGCCCCGGGTCGGGGACGAGCAGCTCCTCGCTCGTCCCGTGCACCCGGCCGATCCCGTGACAGGACGGGCACGCCCCGGCGGCGGTGTTGGGGGAGAACGCGTCGGAATCGAGGCGCGGCGCCCCCGGCGGATAGGTCCCGGCGCGGGAGAACAGCATCCGCAGCGAGTTGGAGAGCGTCGTCACCGTACCGACCGAGGAGCGCGCGTTCGGCGAGGCCCTGCGCTGCTCCAGCGAGACCGCGGGCGGCAGCCCGGTGATCTCCCCGACCTTCGGCGCCCCCACCTGGTGGATGAGCCGACGGGCGTACGGCGCCACCGACTCGAAGTAGCGGCGCTGCGCCTCCGCGTAGATCGTGCCGAAAGCCAGCGAGCTCTTCCCCGAGCCCGACACCCCCGTGAACACCGTCAGCGCGTCCCGGGGGACGTCGACGTCCACGCCCTTGAGGTTGTGCTCACGGGCGCCCCGGACGCGGACGAACGGGTCGTGGGGCGTCCCGGGCCCGGGTGGCGCGGTCGGTCCGAGCGGGGCGTCAGTGCGGCTGTGCATCCGCCGATTCTAGGCCGTCCGTCCCGTTTGCCCTGGTCAGGCCCGTCAGGCGGGCGAGCCTGCGGTACGAGTCGAGCAGCGCGCCCCGGTCGTACGTGCTCGTCGTCACCAGCACCTCCCGGGCCCCGGTCTCCGCCACCACCCGCGCCAGCTCCTCGGCGACCCGCTCCTCCGTACCGTGGACGTGCCCCTGGAGCCCCGAGGCGTAGAAGCCGCGCTGCTTCTCCGTCATCCCGGCCGCCTCCAGGCGCTCCACCCGCTCCGGCGGCACCAGCGGCGGGAAGACGCCCCGGGTCCGCGACCAGGCGAGGGACCAGGCCTCCGGCATCAGCAGCCGCCGGGCCTCCTCGTCGGTCGCGGCCACCGCGACCGTGCCCGCCACCATCACGTACGGCTCCGCCGACCACACCGACGGCCGGAACGCGGCCCGGTAGGCGTCGATCGCCTCCAGCATCCGGGCGCGCCCGCGCAGGTCGCCGATGACCAGCGGCAGCCCCGCCGCCGCCGCGACCGTCGCGCCCTCGCCGGTGGCCAGCACGAACGGCGGCACCCGCAGGCCCTCCGTCGGACGGGCGTGCACCTGTGGATGGGCGGTCTGCTCGCCGGTGAACCAGCCCAGCAGCTCCGTCAGTTGCTCCCCGAACCGGTCGGCGTCCTCCTTGTCCCGGCCGAGCGCCCGCCGGATGCCGTCGGTGAAGCCGACCGACCGTCCGAGGCCCATGTCGATCCGGCCCGGGAAGAGCGACTCCAGCACCCCGAACTGCTCGGCCACCACCATCGGCTGGTGGTTCGGCAGCATCACGCCGCCCGTCCCCACCCGGATCCGTGAGGTCGCCCCCGCCACCGCCGCGGCCAGCACTGCGGGCGCCGAACCGGCCACCCCCGGCACGCTGTGGTGCTCGGACACCCAGAACCGGTGGTACCCCAGCGCCTCCGCCTCCCGGGCGAGCCGCACGGTGTCGCGCAGCGCCTGTCCGCCGTCCTCGCCCTCCCGGGTGCGGGAACGGTCCAGGACGGAGAACCGGATGCCTTCGAGTGCCGTTGTTGTCAGGGTGCTCACACAGGGTTCAACGCGCCGGGGCGGCGGGGATTCCCGCGCGCCCGGCCGCAGAGCGGGTGCCTAGGCTGGGGGAGTGACCCGACACCGCAGGCCCGTGGCCGTCTTCGACCTGGACAACACCCTGAGCTCCACCGCGCACCGCCAGCACTTCCTGGAGGGCAGGCCGCGCGACTGGGCCTCGTTCTTCGCCGCGGCGCCCCAGGACCCGCCGCTCGCCGAGGGCGTCGCGCTGTGCGTGGAGGCCGCCGAGGAGTGCGACGTCGTCTACCTGACCGGCCGGCCCGAGCGCTGCCGCCGCGACACTCACGCCTGGCTCGCCGCCCACGGCCTCCCCGAGGGCCCGGTCCACATGCGCCGGGACCGGGACTTCCGCCCGGCCCGGCAGACCAAGCTGGACGTGCTGCGCCGGATCGGGGAGGACCGCGAGATCCGCATGCTCGTCGACGACGACGAGCTGGTCTGCGACGCGGCCGAGCAGGCCGGCTTCACCGTGGTCCGTGCGCGATGGGCGACACCGTCGCAGGCACTGTCGGAGGCGCAGGAACGGGAGGGGCGGACCTGACCCGGCGGACCTGACCCGGCGGACCTGACGTGCCCCGACCTCAGCCCTCGTCCTCCAGCCGGAAGCCGACCTTGAGTCCGACCTGGTAGTGCTCGATCGCCCCGTCGACGAGATGCCCCCGGACCTGGGTGACCTCGAACCAGTCGAGGCCCCTCAGGGTCTGTGCGGCGCGCTCGATGCCGTTGCGGATGGCCTCGTCGACGCCCTCGGTGGACGTGCCGACGATCTCGGTGACGCGGTAGGTGTGGTTCGACATGGGAGCCGGACTCCTCTCGGTGCGTTCCCTCCACCGTGCCCCACCTCGCCGGGGTCCGCGACACGTCCGCCGCCGCCCGGCCGACGCCGCGCCGGGCGGCCGAGTTGGTCAAGGACTTGACCATCCGCTTTGGTCCAGACCAGAATCCAGGCCACATACCCGCGCGAACCTCCCGTTAGGTCCCCCCACACGTCGGGTCAGCCCCCCATGCCGCCGCAGTCCATGCCGCAGCCCGTGCCCTGGAACGCAGAAGGTGACCCACGTGAAGAACCGCCGTCTCGCCTGTCCGCTGATAGTCGTCTCCGCCCTCGTCCTGTCGGGGTGCGGTCTCCTTCCGGGCGGCGGTGGCACCCGCACGGTCAACGTCTGGCTGATGCGGGACAGCGTCAGCGACGACTTCCTCCAGCGCTTCACGAAGGACTTCGAGGCCGAGCACGACGACATCGAGCTGAAGTTCACCATCCAGGAGTGGACCGGCATCGGCAAGAAGGTCACCGAGGCCATCGAGGGCGACGGCGGACCCGACGTCATCGAGGTCGGCAACACCCAGGTCGCCCAGTACGCCGACACCGAGAAGCTGTACGACCTCACCCTGGAGTCGGTCCGCGACCTCGGCAGCCAGGACTGGCTCCCCGGTCTCGCCGTCCCCGGCTCCATCGGCGGCGCCCAGTACGGCATCCCCTGGTACGCGGCCAACCGCATCGTCATCTACAACAAGGACCTCTTCGCGCAGGGCGGCATCACCAAGCCGCCCGCCACCCGCGACCAGTGGCTCGACGACACCGAGAAGCTCAACAAGGACGACACCCAGGGCATCTACCTCGCGGGCCAGGACTGGTACACCCTGTCCGGCTTCATCTGGGACGAGGGCGGCGAACTCGCCGTCGACAAGGGCGGCGCGTGGACCGGCGCCCTGGACAGCGACGCCGCCCTGCGGGGCATGGAGTTCTACAAGCAGCTCCAGTCGCACGGCCAGGGCCCCAAGGACGCCGACGAGCAGAACCCGCCGCAGGCCGAGGTCTTCGCCAAGGGCAAGGTCGCCCAGATCATCGCGACCCCCAGCGCCATCCCCGTCATCACCAAGGCCAACCCCGGCCTCAAGGACAAGCTGGGCTTCTTCCCCATCCCCGGCAAGAAGGCCGGCCAGCCCTGCGCCGTCTTCACCGGCGGCTCCGACCTGATCATCCCGGAGAACGCCCCCGAGCGCGCCGCCGCGCTCGACGTCGTCAAGGCCCTGGCCGGCGAGAAGTGGCAGACAGACCTGGCCCGCGCCATGAACTACGTCCCCAACAAGGCCTCGCTCGCCTCCGCCGTCGAGGACCAGGAGGCCACCGCCACCATGGCCGTCGGCGCCGCCCGCGGCCGCGCCACCCCGAACTCCCCGCAGTGGGCCGACATCGAGGGCAGCAACCCCATCAAGCCGTACATGACCGCCGTCCTCCAGGGCGGCGACCCGAAGCAGGCCGCCAAGGAGGCGTCCGAGCAGATCACGAGCGGCCTCGCGGAGTAGACGCGGCAGGGTCCCGCCCGCCGGACAGCATTCAGCGCCTCCACACCAACCGGCCCCCGCACGGTCACGTCGAATCCAGCCGGTCACGGAAGAAACAAGGAGCCGGACCACCGCCCGAACGGTCCGGCTCCCACCGTCCCTTCCGTACCGCCGGAGGAGCCCGACATGGCCGCAGTACCCGTCGCCAAGACCGTCGCCGCACCCGTCGTGACCGTACCGGCCCAGCCCGGGGCCGCGCCCCAGCCCCGATACGTCGTCGGCCTCGCCCGCGACCAGGAGGAGGTCCGCGCCGCCCAGCGGCTGCGCCACCAGGTCTTCGCGGGCGAGATGGGCGCCGTCCTCGACGGGCCGGAACCCGGCCTCGACAGCGACGCCTTCGACGCCTACTGCGACCACCTCCTCGTACGGGTCGAGGAGACCGGCGAGGTCGTCGGCACCTACCGGGTGCTGCCGCCCGAGCGCGCCGCCGTCGCGGGCCGGCTCTACTCGGAGAGCGAGTTCGACCTCACCCGGCTCGCCCCCATCCGCCACGACCTGGTCGAGGTCGGCCGCTCCTGCGTCCACCCCGCCCACCGCAACGGCGCCGTGATCGCCCTCATCTGGGCCGGGCTCGCCCGCTACATGACCCGCACCGGGCACGAGTGGCTCGCCGGCTGCTGCTCGGTCCCGCTCGCCGACGGCGGCACCCTCGCCGCCGCCACCTGGGACACCGTCAAGGCCAAGCACCTCGCGCCCGAGGAGTACTGGGTCACCCCGCACCGGCTCTGGACCCCCGAGGGCGCCGCCCCCGCCCAGGGCCGCACCGAGCTGCCCCCGCTGCTGCGCGGCTACCTCCGGCTCGGCGCCTGGGTGTGCGGCGCCCCCGCCCACGACCCCGACTTCGGCGTCGCCGACCTCTACGTCCTGCTGTCGCTGCGCCGCACCAACCCCCGCTACCTCCGCCACTTCCTCTCGCTCGCCCCGGCCCGGTGAGCACCCCCACGGCCCCCTCGCCGTGGCTCCCCACGGCGCCCTGCACCCCGGGCCGGTGCGCCGCCCACCCCGGGCCCGACGCCCCGCGCGTCGCGGCGGCCCGGGGGGTGCTCCGGCTTGCCGCCGGACTCACGGCCGTGCTCCTCGGGCTGCTGCTCGCCCCGCTCACGGCCGCCCTCCCGGCCCCCTGGCGGCGGCTCCTCGTCCGCCGCTGGTGCCGGGCGGTGATCCGCGCCTTCGGGGTACGGATCCGGGTGCACGGCCCGGTGACGCCTCCCGGCGGGCCGCTCCTGGTGGTGGCGAACCATGTCTCCTGGCTGGACGTCCCGCTGATCGCCGCCGTCCTGCCCGGCCGGATGCTCGCCAAGCGCGAGGTGCGCGGCTGGCCCCTGCTCGGCAGGCTCGCGGCCTCCGGCGGCACCCTGTTCATCGACCGCGACCGGCTCAGGAGCCTGCCCGGCACCGTGGGCGCCCTGAGCTGCGTCCTGGCGGGCGGCGGCCGGGTGGTGGTCTTCCCCGAGGGCTCGACCTGGTGCGGGCGCGCCGGGGGCGCCTTCCGCCCGGCCGCGTTCCAGGCCGCCGTGGACACCGGCTCCGCCGTCCAGCCCGTACGGATCGACTACCGGCCCACGGGACCTGCGGCGTTCGTCGGGGACGACCCCCTGGGGGCGTCGCTGTGGCGGATCGCGAGGGCCCGGCGGCTTGTCGCCGACATCCGGCTCGCGGAGCCGATACCCGGCGCCCGGCATCCGGACCGCCGCGCCCTCGCCCGCGCCGCCGAGGCCGCCGTCCACCCCCGGCGGGCCCCGTACACCGTCCCCCCGTACACCGTCTCCGCGTACACCGTCCCCCGTCAGCCCACGGTCGCGAGCGAGAGCGCGAATCGGCCCGCCTCGTCCGTCCACCAGTGCGCCAGCGTGAGCCCGGCCCCCGCCAGCTCCTTGCGCACCCCCTCCTGACGGAACTTCGCCGACACCTCCGTCCGCAGCTCCTCGCCCGCCTCGAACGACACCACCAGATCCAGCTCGGGGATCTTCACCGCGAGCGCGTGCCGTGCCCGCAGCCGCATCTCGATCCACTCGCGCTCGCGGTCCCACAGCGCCACGTGCTCGAAGTCCTCCGGATGGGCGTCCGCGCCCAGTTCCCGGTCGACGACCGCGAGCACGTTCTTGTTGAACGCGGCCGTCACCCCGGCCGCGTCGTCGTACGCGGCCACCAGGGTCGCCTCGTCCTTCACCAGGTCCGTGCCGAGCAGCAGCGCGTCGCCGGGCGCCAGCATGCCCCGTACCGCGCGCAGGAACTCCCGCCGCTCCTCGGGCAGGAGGTTGCCGATCGTGCCGCCGAGGAACGCCACCAGGCGCGGCCCCGGCGTATCGGGCAGGTCGAGGCCGTGGGTGAAGTCGGCCACCAGGGCGTGCACGCGCAGCCCCGGGTGCTCGGCGAGCAGCGCCTCGCCCGCTCCCCGCAGCGCCGACTCGCTCACGTCCACCGGCACATAGGCGTCGAGCCCCGGCAGCAGCGCGTCGATCAGATGACGGGTCTTCTCGGAGGAGCCGGAACCGAGCTCCACCAGGGTCCGCGCCCCGGTCGCCGCCGCGATGTCCCGCGAGCGGGCGACGAGGATCTCCCGCTCGGCGCGCGTCGGGTAGTACTCGGGGAGCCGGGTGATCTCCTCGAACAGCTCGCTGCCCCGGGCGTCGTAGAACCACTTCGGCGGCAGCTCCTTGGGCGTGCGGGTGAGGCCGTGCAGGACGTCGGCGCGCAGCGCGGCGCCCGTGGCGTCCTCGGGCAGGGTGCGGGTCAGCTGGAACGGGCTCACGGGGAGGGCTCCTTGAGCGGGGTGAGGGAGACGCCGGAGCGGGACGCGGTGAGGACCGTGCGGTCCGGTACCGGGCGCCAGCGCGGGTCGTCGTCGTACGGTTCGGAGGCCACGACCACGCGGTCGGGGCCGGTGAGACAGCTGAGCGAGTTCCCCCAGGCCGTGGCCGTGATCGTCGATCCGTCGGTGAGCAGCAGGTTGAGCCGGGCCTCCGGGGCCGCCTCCGCCACCTCCCGTACGGTGTCGGCGAGCGCGCGCTCGGGCGCGTCCCCCGCCCGCAGCCGGTGCAGCACGAGCGCCCACACCAGGGCCGAGTCGGTCCCGGCCTCCAGGGCGAGCAGCTCGGCGGCGGGGAGCGTCGCGGCCAGGGCGGCCAGCGACCCCGGCCAGCCCGGGACGGCCCCGTTGTGGCTGAACAGCCACCGGTCCGCCGCGAACGGCGCCGCCGCGGCCTCCCCGTCCGCCGTCGGCAGCGTCGCGCCCCGGACGGCGGCGAGCAGGGCGCCGGTACGGACCACCCGGGCGAGGTCCGCGAAGGAGCGGTCGCCCCAGAGAGGCACCGCCCGCCGGTAGCGGGCGGGCACCAGGTCGTCCGGGGCCCACCAGCCGACCCCGAAGCCGTCGGCGTTCACCACCCCGCTGGTCTGCGACCGGGGTGCCCAGGCCTGGCGCTCCAGGGAGTGCGGCGGCCGCAGCAGCAGCTCCCCGAGCGCCACCGGCTCGCCGAGGTAGGCGAGGTGCCGGCACATCAGACGGGCTCCGCGTCGCGGGCGGTACGGAAGCCGGAGAAGATCTGCCGCCGCACCGGGAGGTCCCAGTTGCGGAAGGTGCCCCGGCAGGCCACCGCGTCGACGGCGAAGGACCCGCCCCGCAGCACCTTGTGCGCGGGCCCGAAGAACACCTCCGAGTACTCCTTGTACGGGAAGGCCCGGAAGCCCGGGTACGGCAGGAAGTCGCTCGACGTCCACTCCCACACGTCACCGATCAGCTGGCGCACCCCGAGCGGCGACGCCCCTTCGGGATAGCTCCCGGCGGGCGCCGGGCCGAGGTGCCGCTGCCCCAGATTGGCGTGTACGGGTCCGGGGTCGGCGTCCCCCCACGGGTAGCGGCGCGAACGGCCGGCCGCCGGGTCGTGGCGGGCGGCCTTCTCCCACTCGGCCTCGGTGGGCAGCCGCCGTCCGGCCCAGCGGGCGAAGGCGTCCGCCTCGTACCAGCTGACGTGCAGCACCGGCTCGTCCTCCGGCACCGGCTCGGTCACCCCGAACCTGCGGCGCAGCCACCGCCCGCCGTCCTGGTGCCAGAACAGCGGTGCCTCGATGGCGTGTTCGCGGATCTGCGCCCAGCCCTCGGGCCGCCACCAGCGCTCCTCGTGGTAGCCGCCGTCGGCCATGAACGCCTGGTAGGCGCCGTTGGTGACCGGGACGGTGTCGAGGAAGAAGGCGGGCACGATCCTCGTATGCGCGGGGCGTTCGTTGTCGAGCGCCCACGGCTCGTCGGACGTACCCATCGTGAACGGGCCGCCCGGCACCAGGACCTCCCGCACCACCGGGCCCGAGGAGTGCGTCCTCGGCGGGGGAGGGGCGGAGAGCGCGGGCGGGCCCTTCCGCAGCTGATGGGTGATCAGCATGGTCTCGTCGTGCTGCTGTTCGTGCTGCGCGATCATCCCGAAGGCGAAGCCCGCGTCGACCAGCGGGCGGCCCTCCAGGCGGGTGTCGCCCAGGACGTCCAGGACCCGGCCCCGGACGTCCGCCGCGTACGCGCGGGCCTCGGCCGGGGCGAGCAGCGGCAGCGAGGGCCGGGTGGCGCGCGGGTGCTCGAAGGCGTCGTACAGCGAGTCGATCTCGGGCCGCAGCGCCTCCCCGCCGGCGACGGCCCGCCACAACCACTGCTCCTCCTGGTTGCCGATGTGCGCCAGGTCCCACACCAGCGGGGACATCAACGGCGAGTGCTGGGCGGTCAGTTCGGAGTCCTCCACGCAGGAGGTGAGCAGCGCGGTCCGCTCCCGCGCCGTGGTCAGTGCCGTGACGGCCCGCAGCCGCAGCGCCTCCGTGTCCCGCCCGGTCATGACACCACCTCCTGGAGCTCGTCGGCCGGACAGCCGCCCGGCACCACGTACCGCTCGCGGAACGCGCCGACCGCGCCCACCACGTCGGCGGACGCCCCGATCCGGGGCAGCGCCTCAAGGGCCGCGTCGAACGCGGCCAGCGCGGCGGCGTGCAGCGCCGGGTCCGCGAGGCCGTCGCGGGCCGCCGCGAGCCAGAGCGGATTGCGCGGCGCGGGTCCCGCCGCCCCGCGCGCCGCCAGCGGCAGCGTCGCCCGGTGGGCCGCCTCGGCCGCCTTCGGGTCCTCGAACAGGGCGGTGGTCAGGGCGATCGGCACCATCCACCCGTCCGGGCCCGGCTGGGCGTCGATCATCCGCAGCTCCAGATGCCCACGCGGCCGTACCGGCGGGAAGAGGGTCGTGACGTGGTAGCGCAGATCGTCCACACCGGGCGGACGCGGCTCGCCGGTGCGCAGCCACTCCCGGAACGTGAGCCGCTCCGGGACCGCCCACGGTCCCTCCGGCATCCGTACGCACAGCACCGGGGTGTCCAGGACGTGCGCCGCCCACTCGCCGCGCGGGTCGCCGTCGGCCGGCGGGGCCAGGGCCCGCGCCGGGTCGAGATCGGCCCACAGCCGCTGCCGGGTGGACCGCCAGCCGGTCCTGCGGCCGCCGTGCAGAGGGGAGTTGGCGAAGGCCGCCACCAGCACCGGGCCCAGCAGATGGGCGAGCTCCCAGCGCCGCCGGTAGCCGAGCGGCCCCGGTCCCTCCACCCCGGCGTCGAGGCAGACCTGCACCGAGGCGGACTCGCACATCATGGCCCGGCCCGAAGGACCGGTCCTGCCGAGGGCGAGCTCCATCGCGTCGTAGCGCGGCTCGTGCAGCACCCGCGCGCGGGGCGCGTGCCAGGGGTCGACCCCGTAGCCGTTGAGCCCGAGTCCGAGGGGGGCGAGTGCCCCGCGCACCGCCCGCAGGTCGGTGGCGAGCGCGTCCAGGCACTCCATGAGGGAGGCGGCGGGCGGCGAGCTGAGCTCCAGCTGCCCGCCGGGTTCGAAGGTGAGGGCCGACACCAGCGGCAGGGCCCGTACGGTGTCGATGGCCGCCGCCAGCCGGGGCGGCGGGACGGGAGTGCGGGGGTCACGCAGCTCGTGGACGAGCCACTCCAGCTCGGCCCCGACCGTGCGGGGCGGTCCGGTCTTGAAGCAGATACATCGCAGCAGGTCCTCGGCCTCGGCCTCGTTGAGCGAGGAACCGCCCTGGGGTATGCCGCTCGTCGGCGACGTGGGCATCGTTGCACCTCCTGGGAAAGCGCTGATTCCACCTAAAGCCACCCGGGGCGGGCGTGCAAGAGCGCCTCCGGCGGCGTGGCCGGGAAAACCCGTTGCCGCCCGGAACGCGGGGCGATCATGCTTGCGGGCCATGAGCGCACGACTTCGGGCCGTCGCCCGCGAGACCGAGGAGATCGTGGCGGCGGGCCGCTACACGGCACCCGACGGCCGGACCGTCTCCCTCACCGAGGAGCTGGCGGCGGCCCTGGCCGGAACCACCCTCCACGGCCCCGAGCCCGTCCCCGTCACCCCCGGGACCGGCCGTACGACCCTGATCGAGGTCACCGGCGAGAGCAGCCTCGTCGCCGCCCGCCGGATGATCCGCGCCGACGCCACCGCGCCCGTCGCGGTCCTCGTCTTCGCCTCCGCCCGCAACCCCGGCGGCGGCTACCTCAACGGCGCCCAGGCCCAGGAGGAGGCCCTGTGCCGCTCCTCCGCCCTCCACGCCACCCTGCTGCGCGCCCCCGCGTACTACGCGCACCACCGCGAGGAACGTGACCCCTTCTACACCGATCGGGTCATCCACTCACCCGGCGTGCCCGTCTTCAGGACCGACCGTGGGGTCCTGCTCACCGACCCGTTCACCGTCGGCTTCCTCACCTCGCCCGCGCCCAACGCCGGCGTGGTCCGCCTCCGCACCCCCGAGCGCGCCGGCCGCCTCCCCGAGGTCCTCGCCGTCCGCGCGGAGCGGGTCCTGGAGACGGCCGCCGCGCACGGCTACCGCAGGCTGGTGCTGGGCGCCTGGGGCTGCGGCGTCTTCCAGAACGAGCCCGCCGACGTGGCCGCCGCCTTCAAACGGCTGATCACCGGCGACGGCCGCTTCGCCGCCCACTTCGACGAGATCGTCTTCGGCATCCTCGACGGCAGCCGGGACCGCACCACCCTCGCCGCCTTCCGCCGGGTCCTGGGCCAGGACCAGCCGTAGCGCTCGATCAGCCGCGGTCGTGGAGTGCAGGGGTGTCGTCATCCCGGCACGCTGGTGCCGCATCGGGCAACGTTCGCCCTGTCGTGTTGCGCGGGTTGACGGCGTGTGTGGGGGTCTCGGATAGGCTCAAGCATGCGATCTCGAACAGGCGGCATGTGGTGGGGCACCACGATCGAAGCGCCGGACCCCAGCGGTTTGGCGAAGTTCTATGCCGAACTCCTCGATTGGCACATCGGTCACGAAGAGCCGGGAACAGCCGTCGTGGCCGCCTCACCGCAAGGACCGTTCTTCGTGTTCCAGCAGGCGGAGGGCTATCGGGCTCCGGCGTGGCCACCGGCCGACGGCGACCAGCGCCCGATGATGCACTTCGACTTCCAGGTCGGTGACCTGGACTCGGCGGTCGCCGAGGCGGTGGCCCTGGGCGCCACCATCGCGGAGTTCCAACCACGGGAAAACGTCCGGGTGCTCTTCGACCCGGCCGGCCATCCTTTCTGCCTGTGCCGCGACGACGAGTAGATCAGACGACGTTCGCCCGGTCGACGATGTGTTCGCGGCAGCCCATACGCCGACCCGCTGGCACCACTCCAGGAACTGCGTTCGCTAGAGCTTGTCCCTTGCCAGGTCCAGGGCGGCGAACACGTCATCGCTCGCTCCGCCACGACAACAGCATGGCCTGTGTCCGCGCGGCCCGGACCTACACCCGGACCACGCGTCACGATAGGGCGAACAAGGCCTGATGCGGCACTAGCGCCTGAACGGCCCAGCATGCCGGGCGTGTCGCGAGAAAGATCCGCAGGCTCGTGGCCATGCGCCTAGCCCTGCTCGCTGCCGCCGCCCTACTCCTTCCCCTCGTCCCGGCGACCGAGGCGGCGGACGGACCCGCCTCCGCCTCCGACACCCCGCCCGCCCGCCGCACGGTCTCCGGCTGGCTGCCGTACTGGGACCAGGAGACGGCCTACCTCCAGGCCCTGCGCCACGCCGACCAGCTCCACACCGTGAGCCCCTTCTGGTACGAGGCCAAGGCCGACGGCACCGTCGCGGACCACCCCGGGGCGGGGGAGCGGCTGATCGTCGACGGACTGCACCGGGCCGGGATCAAGGTCGCGCCCACGGTCATGGAGTCGATGCCCAAGGGCGCCCTCGCCGCCCTAGTCACCGACCCGGCCCGCCGCGCCGCCCACGCCGACGCCCTCCTGGCCACCGCCCGCAAGGGCGACTACGACGGTCTCGACCTCGACTACGAGACCCTCGCCACCACCGGCGACGCGACGTACGCGGCCGTACGCGACGGGTACGCGGCCCTGGTCACCGACGTCTGCGCCCGGCTGCGCGCCCGCGCCCTGACCTGCGTCGTCACGGTCATGCCCAAGACCGCCACCACCGGCCGCGTCTGGGACTACGCGGCCCTCGGCAAGGCCGCCGACCGGGTCAGGATCATGGGCTACAACCTGCACTGGGCAGGCGGCACACCCGGCCCGCTGGCGAGCACGGCCTGGTACGACGAGGTCCTGCGCACCGCCACCGCCCTGATCCCGGCCGAACGCCTGGAACTGGCCCTCCCCGCCTACGGATGGGACTGGAGCACCCGCGCGGGCAAGACGGCCCACGTCACCTGGAAGGAGGCCGAGGCCCTTCGGCGCGCGCGCAAAGCCCCGTACCACCTGGACCCGGAGTCGAGCACCCCACATTTCACCTACGAGAACGGCTCCGACAGCCGCCAGGTCTGGTACCAGGACGTCCGAGGCGTCGCGGGCCACCTCCCTGTCCTGCGCCGCTACGGCGTCACCCACACCGCCCTGTGGGCCCTGGGCTTCGAGGACCCCGCCCTGTGGCCGGTGCTCGCCCAAGGGGCCCCGGCTGCCTGAAATGCGCCCTTCGTACCCCCATGCGAGTCTGAGAGGAAGATTCACGACGGGAGGCACGATCGTGGGCAAGAAACAGACGCGGGTCAACAAGGGCGCTCGCACGGGCGGCCACGAACACCGGACGGCGACCGCGGCGAAGGAGAGCCCGCACCCGGCCGCAGCCGAGGCGCCCCGCCCGGTCCTCGACACCCCGTCCCACCGCAAGGAACGCAAGTTCGGCCACAACTGAAAGCCCAGCCGCGTAAGCGGCCCACCCGGCGGGGCACATTCAGGGCAGCACACACCCGAATGGCCTCGCCGAACCTGGCCGATGCTTCAGTCCACTGACGAAGCGTCAGTCGCGTCGGTATGCTGCGTGAAGGGTGCTCCTCGGGGGGAAGGGCAACGCTTTGAGCAACAGCTCGACCAGCGGCTCGGGTCAGGAACGGGGTGGCGGCAATCCGCCGAAGTGGGCTTGGTGGGTCATCGGCATCCTCGTCCCGGTGATCGGAATCGCCGCCACCATCTGGGCCGCGTCAGCCAAGTCGGATCGCGCGGAACGGCCCATCGCCTCTGCGACCAGCGGAAGCGCGAGCACCGAACCCACGCCTACACCGACGACGGAGCAGGCCTCGCCGTCCGCGTCCTCAGAGGCGCCGGCGACCACCACGGCCGCGCCCACGGCGACCGAGACCGGCCCGGAGAAGGTCTTCCTGAACACCCTGGAAACGGTCGGGACAAGCAAGTTCTTCGCGTCGAACGTCACCTTCCGCGGGAAGGGTTTCGCCGACTCGCTCGCATCCGAGCAGCAGGGGTGCGACGGGGCGGCCGAGTACAACCTCGGCACGCATTGGAGCAAGCTCACGTTCACCGCGGGCATGGACGACAACTCGTACGAGACGACAGGCTCCCTCACGGTGTCCGCCGACGACGTGGTCCTGTGGACCGGGACCGTCGCTGTGGGTCAGCCCCGCCCGATGACCTTCTCCGTCAAGGACAAGGTGAGGCTGACCATCTCCTACCAACGGCACGACTGCTCCACCGAGGATTCCTGGATCTCCCTCGGAAACGCCACGCTGGTCCGCTAAGACGTCGTTTCTTATGGCTGCGGTGCGGAGTGGACAGCTTCAGGGAAGCCCAGCTCGTCCAGCAGCGCGTCGAACAGCTCCTCCACGAAGGTCACCTGTGCACGCAGCAGTTCCTCGATCCGAGACTGCTGCGCCGCGGCTTGGACACCAGCTGCTGACGCCCACATGAGAGCGCCTTCGGCGTCGGCCGGCACCTCCGCATCCAACTCTGCGCGCTTACGTCCGATGGCCTTTTCGAACTCCGGAGTGGTCACCCACAGGCTCACGTCGTCCACGTCCTCGGGTTCCTCGACGAGGAGAGCAGCGGCGTTGTCCAGGTTGAGCCATGCCTGCCAGCGCCGCCCGCTGGTGTCCAGGCCGGTCACGAGGGCGACGCTGCTGTCGGAGACGTCGGCGACGCAGGCCGGTGCTCCGGTCCATTCGACCAAGGTGGACAGGTGCTCGTCCTCCCAGATGCCTTGTTCCCACTGCAGGGTCTGCCAGCCACCAGGCCGCGGCTGCCACTCGTGTACGTCGTCCCTCAGCCCTGGACCGGTGCTGCGGAACAGGGGTGCTTCCAGCAGTGGGCGCTCGCCACGCGCGAAGACCAGATGACCGGAAAAGCCCATGGAACCTCCTTGTCGAATTACCAGCGCACCCTACGAGCTGTCACTGACACCACCGGTGCTGGCCGATTGTCGCTCCCCGCCGACCGGCTCACCGGATCAACCGGCGGTAGCCGATGAGGACTGCGGCTATGCCGACGAAGGCAAGGAAGTGTTCGGCTTTGCGCTCGTACCGCCGGTGGAGCTTGCGGCAGCCCGCCAACCAGGACACGGTTCTCTCGACCACCCACCGATGCAGGCCCAGCCGCTGTGAGGACTCGACACCTCTGCGGGCGATGCGGTGTCGGATCCCCCGCCGGCGGAGCCATCCGCGCAGATAGTCGTAGTCGTAGCCCTCGTCCGCCGTGCAGGTGAATCTTCGATCCCAACTTGCCGCGGTCGGTCGGATTCGGTCCGGTCAGCGGCCCCCTTTTGCGGCCCGCAGGCTGACGGAGTCGATCGCGCACCGCGACCAGTCCAGCTCGCCTTGCGCTCCGAGTTCGTCGAGGACCACGCGATAGAGCCTGGCCCAGACCCGGTCCCGGCTCCACTGGGCGAACCGGCGGTAGACCGTGGGCCAGGCGGGGCCGAACATCGGCGGCAACTGCCGCCACGTGCAGCCCGACGTCGCCACGAAGATTGTCGCGGCCAGGGCCTCGCGGTCACCCGCCCGACGTCAACCACCGCCCTGCGGACACGTGACCACCGTCGGCGGCACCACTCGCCGAAACAGCACCCACAACTCGTCCGGCACCAACCGCTTAACGAGACCCGTCATGCACGGATCAACGGCCGATCACGCTATAAGAAACGACGTGTAAGGGCTGTCCCGTAAATGATCTATGAGGCGCCTTGGGTGAGTTGTGCATGCGTGCGATGCCGAGCATGCTGCGCGTCAGCGGTGGATTCCCCGTCCTGCTTCGGTGAGGGTCAGCGTGAGGCACCCCAGCCACTCACCGGATTGCGGATACTCCCAGTTCTCGACGTCCGCCAGAACCGCGGGAAGGTCCTGCTTCGGGATGGGGAGACCGGGCTGCAGCCCGAGAGAGCCATCCGGCGCTGTCCAGGGCACGAGTCGACGCACTTCGATCCATCCTCTGCCGACGAGGGGAAGGAGGATCGGGACGAGAGCCGAGGCGGGCCCTGAGACCAGCGGCTCGTCGAGGTCGCCCCAGACGCCGGCGAGGATGTCGATCTCGGTGGCGTTGATCATGAAGGCGCGTTCGGCGGAGGATAGCTGGTCTGTCGCGGGATAGATCACGTGCAGAGTGTCGCAGCTCAGGAGAATGGCCGACGAGAGCCCCGGGTGGCTCTCTGAGGAAGTGGTCACCAGCTTCTCGAAGGCTCGCGGGCTCAGCCCGGTGAACGGGGCTGTCCAAGACGACTCCGACGCCGTGATCACACCAGCCACCACAAGATCGTTCCACGGCGCCCGGCACTGGCAACGCCCCCATGCGGTCTCTACAGTCACCGCATGGCCACCCAAGACGAGCCCCCATGGCACCCCGACATCACCGCGATGCTCACCGACCAGACGAGCGCGTGCAAGCCGGCACGCGAGGCCATAGCCGTCGGCGCCGAGGTAACGGTCTGGGACAGCGAGGTGCCCCAGTGGATGGTCGCCGGCATCGCCGCGACGAGGTTGAGACGGTCGTCGAAGCGCGGCCTGCAAGAGACCATCGGCCTCGACGAGACCGTGGAGATCCTCGCACGCCACCGCGGCGAGCAACTGCGTACCGGGACCATCCTCGCAGCGGACCGGCTCTGGTTCTTCAACCTGTACTTCGACGCCACCGGGACCGAGCTCTTGGCGTGCAGCGGTGTCAAACGCCCTCGGAGGCCCAGCACGAAGGACTCGTCCGAGTCCTGAGCCGATCCGAAATCTCAAGTGCGGTCGGGTGTTACGGGACAAGCCTTACTTGGGGGGCCCGTTCACTGCTCGCAGAAGTCGCGAGACATCGGCCCAGTTGGCCAGCGTTCCGACACCGAGCCATGACCGAGGCGGGGTCGTCGGATCCTGGGCGTAGGCCCGGACCCAGTCGGACATCTGCCCCCAGGAGGTGCGCAGCGCTTGCATGAAGCTGGTGATGGCGTTGATTGCATTGTTGCGCCCATCGAAAACCAGATCGAAATGATCGCGGTACTCCGGGAATCGGGAGCTCTCGGCGAATGCGCTGACGAACCTGAGGATGGAACGCGCGATATAGGGCTGTGAAGCACCCGTTGCTTCAGCGGGACTCGGCACTCTGCCCAGAATTTCCATGGCGCTGGCCATTTCGTTCAGGCCGAGAACCGTCAATTCTGTACCGGACGCATTGCGCAGGGAGCCGTACTGGCCGCCGAATCCCAGAACGACAGGCACCTGCGCCGCCTCGCGCGTGATTTCCGACTCCGAGTTCTCCCCGGCGTCGCTCAGGATGTAGGCCCGTCCGTTCTGGGCCCTGAAGCCCGCCAAGTACAGGTTCTGCGAGTTGAAGTAGAGCGTAGTCCAATAGAGGTTGTATGAATCGCGCAGCTCCAGGGCGATGAGCCCGCCGGGGTGTGCGGTCCCCGTCGTCATGTAGACATCGTTGTGGAGAATGTATCCCGCCGCCTGGCGCAGCTGGGCAATGACGCTCCTGAACTTTTCCGTGTTGTTCCTGTTGAACGTGGTGTCAATCACCATGGTGATCCGTGTGGTCTGGTTGTTACCCGTACTCGCAGACGCGTGTGGGGTATGGAATCCCACCAGCATCAAAAGAGTGGCCAGCGCCAGAACCGCGAGGCGACGCGCGTGAGATAGCGCTCGGTTGACGGACTGCATCACTTTCCTCTTCCACTCGACGCCCTGCGCCAGGGCGTTTCGCTTCCCGACACGTACATAGACAGGGAGCGCGTGGGGTGTGTGACAGTCCGAGCTCATCGGTTGGGCGCCTTCCCCTTGCCGGCGTCGCACCTCGCGGTGGGAGGTGCGTGTACACGTCAGGTGTGGAGCGTGGATGATGGTCCCCCGTTCACGTTCGTCCCAGGGGGATACATGCGCACCACCCGTCTCGTCACGGCCCTTGCCGTCGGACTGCTCGCCCTCGGGCTCAGTGCCTGTAGTTCGTCCCCGGCGCCGGACGCGGGGCCCGAGACGCCCACCCCGGGGGTCAGTGAGCCTCCGCAGGCGGCCAAGGGGTACATGCCTGACGTCGTGGGCGGCAGCGTCGCCGGGGCGATGGCGCAGTTCTCGGGGTCGATGCTCGTCGAGGACGTCTCCGGCAAGGGGCGGAGCGTGCCCATGAACGCCGAGGACTGGAAGGTCTGCACCCAGGAGCCCGCGGCCGGTGCCGCGCTCGACGGGGGCCAGATCCACCTCGGGGCTGTGAAGAAGGGCGAGGACTGCTGACGGCGGTCGTCGGTATGCGCGCGGGGCCCGGCACCGGGGAGGTGCCGGGCCCCGCCGGTGTTGCTACTCCCCGTCGCCGACCGTGATCTCCTCCGAGCGCGGTGCAGGGACCGCCGTCGCCTCCGGGCCCATCGTGGCGAGCAGCCGGCGGGCGACGCCCAGGCCCGTCCCGCCCATCGTCAGCGCCTTGGCGAACATGTCCGCCATGCCGTCCGCGCCGTTCAGCAGCACCATCTGATCCACGTTGCCGAACGCCGACGCGCCCGCCTCCACGATCTCCGGCCACTTCTCGGCCAGTTGCTGCGCGACCACCGCCTCCTGGTTCTCCGCGAGCGCCGCCGCCCGCGCCTTGATCGACTCGGCCTCCGCGAGACCCTTCGCCCGCGTCGCCTCGGCCACCGCCAGACCCCTCGCGTGCGCCGCCGCGGCCTCCGCCTCACCCGTCACCCGGGTGGCCGTCGCCGCCGCCGCGCTCGCCAGCTCGGTCTCCTTCGCCTCGGCCTCGGCCGCCGAGATCCGCGCGTCACGCTCGGCCGCCGCCAGCGTCCGCTTCTCGTACGCCAGGGCGTCGGCCGGCTTGCGCACGTCCGCCTGGAGCTGCTGCTCCTTGCGGTCCGCCTCCAGCTGCGCGACCCGGGTCTCCTGCACCACGACCTCCTGGCGCGAAGCCGCGTCCGCCAGCGGACCGGCCTGCCGGGCCTTCGCGGACGCCTGGTCCCGTTCGGCCTGGTAGCCCGCCTGGAGGATCTCGCTGTCCCTGGTCGCCTCCGACATGCGCGCCGCGGCCTGCTGCTCCGCCTCGGTCGCCCGCCGGTTGGCCTCCGCCTGCGCGATGCGCGCATCCCGCTGGACCGCCGCCGCGTGCGGCGCCGCCAGGTTCTTGATGTACCCGGTCGGGTCCTCGATCTCGTGGATCTGGAGCGAGTCCACGATCAGGCCCAGCTTCTCCATCTCCGTGCCACAGGCCGAACGCGCCTGCCCGGTCAGCTTCTCCCGGTCCCGGATCATGTCCTCCACCGTCAACCCGCCGACGATGGCGCGCAGATGACCGGCGAAGACGATGTGCACCCGCTCCGACATCAGCTTCTGCTGGTCGAGGAAGCGCCGGGCCGCGTTGGCGATCGACACGAAGTCGTCGCCCACCTTGAAGATCACCACGCCCCGCACCTTCAGCGGAATGCCCTGGTGCGTGACGCACTCCACCGACAGCTGCGTCTCGTTGAGGTCGAGCGACAGCTTCCGCACCGCCTGGACGCCCGGCACCACGAGCGTGCCGCGTCCGGTGACGATCCGGAAGCCCATGCCGTCGCCCAGGCCCTCCATCCTGTGGTTGGAACCGGAGATGATCAACGCCTCGTTGGGCTCGGCGACGCGCCACATCAGTTTGAACAGAGCGATCAGAACGGCCAGCGCGCCGACGACGACGCCCGCCACGATCCCGAGGCTCATGGGCTTGGTCCCCCTTCACCGGAGCCGTGCGGTTCCGGTGAAGGGAGTGTGCGCCCGGTGCCCCCGCCGATCAATGGATCGGTCAACTGTCGTACGCGGCTGTGACATAGACGGTGCGCGGCGGTAGATGTTCCACGACCATCACCACCGTGCCGGTCTCGATCCGCTCCTTGGGCGAGGCCGGATGGGCGAGGAAGTGCTCGGCCCCGCCCCGGATCCGGACGATCACCTCACCGACGAGGCCCGGTCCGACAGTGCCGGTCACCCGGCCGAGCAGTCCCACCATCGACGTGTCGTCCATGACCGAAAGGTACGTCAGATCCAGCCGTCCAGGGCGTTCATGAACCCGTCGAAGTCGTCCCGCTGGATCGTATGACCCGCACCCGCCACCGTACGGACGTGGAAGCCCCGCTCCTGGAGCGCCTTCGCCCGCTCCGGCGTGACCAGCATGCTGGGGTCCGCCAGCATGAGCAGCGAGGGCACCACCGGGTGCCCCGGTGCGAGCTCCTTGCCCGCGAACGGGGACAGGCCGTGCGCCGAGCGCTCGTCCCAGAGGCGTACCGTCTCCAGCTCGATGTCCAGGTCCTCCTCGGCCCAGTGCGGGTTGAACTCCCGTACGTGCTCCCGGGTCAGCGACTTGGCGTGGGTGAACAGCTCGGCCCGGAAGCCGTTGCGGCCCGCCGGCAGATGCCAGGCCGGGTCCACGTACACGGCTCGGCGCGGGGCGAGCCGCTCCACGGCGCTCGCCAGGGTGAGGCCGCCGAGCGAGTGGCCGATCGCCAACTCGGCCCCGGCGGGCAGGGTTTCGACGAGATCGTCGGCGTAGTCCCGCGGCCCGTACCCCGAGGGCCCGTCCGCCCGCCCGCTGGCACCGTGGCCGCGCAGGTCGACGGCCACCACCCGGTAGCCGCGCTCGGCGAGCGCGGGTCCGACCCGCCGCCAGGTGCGGTGGTCGGACATGATCCCGTGGACCAGGAGCGCGACGCGGTCGCCGGTCCCCCAGGTGGTGGTGTGCAACTGCACGGCGGTGCCTCTCTGCGGGGTGCGCGGGCGGTCCCTAGCGCACGGTACGGATCGGGCGCACGGCGAGCGCGCCGAGCACCGACAGTACGGCCGCGACCAGGAAGAGCGCGGTGTATCCGCCACTCAGGGAGACGATCAGCGAGGCGACGAACGGCGCCACGATCTGCGGACCGGCGTTGGCGACGTTCAGGACGCCCATGTCACGGGCGGCGTCCTCGGCCTTCGGGAGCACCATCGTCACCAGGGCGGTGTCCACGGCCATGTAGCAGCCGAAGCCGAGGCCGTTGACGGCGGAGAAGGCGAGCATCGCGGTCCAGCTCGACGAGACCGCCGGGATGACCAGGGCGACGGCCGCGAGGGCGGCGGACGCGCCGACGAACAGCTTGCGCCGGTCGTAGCGGTCGGAGAGCCAGCCGCCGAGGACCGTGGAGACCACCATGGCGACCGCGTTGAGCGGCATCAGGATCGCCACGGCCTCCTCGGCGCTGAGCCCGGCCGGCAGGTCGGTGTGGTCCTTGAGGATGTAGAGCTGGAAACCGGCGACGGCGAAGTAGCCGAGGACGAGCAGCGCGCGGCCGATGAACGCCCAGCGGAAGTCGTGGTCCTTCAGGGCGCTGCCGAACGCCGCCACCTGCTGCCCGACCGGCATCGGCGCCTTGGCCGGCATGCGCTCCTCGCGCGCGCAGGAGGTGAACAGGACGGCGGTCGCGGCGACGATCGCGCCGAAGACCAGGTAGCCGGTGCGGTAGTCGTCCGAGAAGGCGGCGCCGACCAGCGCGCCGATGGTGGAGCCGATCGGCAGGCCGAGACCGACGGCGGCCGAGGCCTTGCCGCGCGAGGCGACAGGCACGCGGTCGGGCACCACGGAGGTGATGGCGGCCTGGTAGATGTTCATCACGGCCTGGCCGAGGCACCAGGCGATCATCACCAGCAGGATGGTGTGCACGCTGCCGAGCAGCAGCATCACCGGCACGGCGAGCAGACCGCCCGCCAGGATCCACGGGTTGCGGCGCCCCGAACGGTCGGAGAGCGCGCCGGCCACCGGGTTGAAGACGGTCGCGAAGATGGCGGAGACGCCCGAGACCAGTCCGAAGTTCGCCACCTTCGACGCCGGGTCGATGGACTCGATCTGGAGCGCGAGGAGCATGCCGGGGACGCCGATGTAGAGCGCGTACATCGCGGTGTTGCCGGCCAGGAGCAGGGTGAGCAGTCCGCGCGTGGGCCGGGGACCGGCGGCGGAGACCGCGCCGGCGGTGCCGGTGCCGCTGCCGGTGTCCGGAGAGGTTCCGGGGGAGGAAAGGGCCACGATGCCCTCCTGAGGTGAAGACGCCCGTGCGGGGCGGGAACGGAAAGTGAGGATGGGGGTTACACGTGTCAGTGACGCGTGTAAGCCCTGTCTAGCACCCAAATCCGGCCATCCGCCAGACCTGAGTCCGGATCGTTCTGCAAAGATGCCGAAGCGATGAGTCAGTCACCCAAGCAGTCCGCCGGACGCACCGTCCCCACCAGCGCCGATGTGGCGCGGCTGGCGGGCGTCTCCCGGGCCACCGTCAGTTACGTCCTGAACAACACCGCGGCCGTGCGGATCAGCGAGCCCACCCGCCAGCGGGTCCGCGAGGCGGCCGAGGAGCTCGGCTACGTGCCGCACGCCGCCGCCCGCAGTCTGCGGGCCGGGCACAGCCGGATGGTCCTGCTGCCCACCGCCCATGTGCCGATCGGCCCGCTCTACAGCCGCTTCTTCAACGAGCTCCAGTGGGCGCTGCGCCGCCTCGACTACACCGTGGTGCAGTACGGCAGCGTCGGCCTCGACCCGGACGAGGCGGCCCGCGCCTGGGCCGAGCTGCGCCCGGTCGCCGTGGTCTCGCTCGGCCAGGTCGAGCTGACCGCGCAGGGCGTCGAGCTGCTCAAGCGCTCCGGCGCCAAGGGCGTCATCACCGTCGGCCCGCAGCGGGTCGAGGGCACCCACGCCCTGGTGATGGACCAGGCCCAGGTCGGGCACGCGGCCGGCGCCCACCTCGTCGAGCGCGGCTGCCGGACCATCGGGGTCGTGATGCCCGAGGAGCCCGGCCTGGAGATGTTCTCGGTGCCGCGCCTCGACGGCGTACGGCGTGCGGCGGAGGCGGCGGGCGCCGAGGTCGTACCGCTGCCGCTGCGGTACGAGGAGGAGCCGGCCGACGCCCTGGCCGCCCGCTGGCGCGAGCTCGGCCTCGACGGGGTGTTCGCGTACAACGACGAGTACGCGATGCTGCTCATGCGCGCCCTCCAGGACGCCGGGATCGCGATCCCGGAGGAGACGGCCGTGGTCGGCTCGGACGACCTGCTGCTCGGCCGGCTGCTGCGGCCCCGGCTGAGCACCGTCCACATCGACATGGCCCTGGGGCGGGAGCTCGCCGAGCTCGTCGACCGGGTGGTCCGCGACCCGGAGTCGGCGCCGGAACGTCAGGAGCTGCTGGACTCCAGGGTGGTGCGGCGGGAGTCGAGCTGACGGGCCGGAAGGGGGAGCGGGCCGCGTCCTCTCCCGGGCGCGGGCCGTGCCCCTCCTGGCTGCCGGCCGCGTCTCCGCCCGGGCGCGGGCCGTGCCCCCTCCCGGGCTTGGCCGCGCCCCCGGCGGCGGCGGGAGGCCGGTCGGCTTAGCGTCGGTCCATGAGCACTCACCCGAAGCGTTTCGAGATCCTGCTGGTGCCCGCGCACGTGGAGGACCGCGGGGGCGCCTCCGTGGAGAACAGCGCCGTCCGCTCGGCGGTCGTCGAGGCGACCGGCCGCACCGGGGAGACCGGCTACCCGATCTACGAGGGCCACGGCCTGGTCGCCGACATCGATCCCGACACGCGCACGGTGGAGGGGCTGCTGGTCGACGGCAGGGAGCTCGACTACGGCCTGACGGCGCTGATCAGGGGGCCGGGCACGGCCTGAGGGGGCGTTGACAGGAGCCACGGACGGGCGGAGACTCGGGCCCGCGGGGACGAAGAAAACTTCACCTGGCGAACGCCGAGCGGGCACCGCGCGCCCGCGCGGCGCCCGCCAGGCCGCTCCCCGCACCCTTGCCCGTACTCGAAGGTCACGTGGGAGAGAAACCGATGAGCATCCGCGACGTCTACATCGTCGACGCCGTCCGCACCCCGATCGGCAAGTTCGGCGGTGCCCTCTCCTCCGTCCGCCCGGACGACCTCGCCGCCCATGTCGTCAAGGCGCTCGTGGACCGCAGCCCGGACCTGGACCCGGCCCGTATCGACGACGTCTACTTCGGCGACGCCAACGGCGCCGGCGAGGACAACCGCGACGTGGCCCGCATGGCCGTCCTGCTCGCCGGACTGCCCACCTCGGTCCCCGGCGTGACCGTCAACCGGCTCTGCGGCTCCGGCCTGGAGGCCGTGATCCAGGCCGCCCGCGCCGTCGCCCTCGGCGACGCGTCGATCGCCATCGCGGGCGGCGTCGAGTCGATGTCGCGCGCCCCCTGGGTGCTGCAGAAGCCGGAGCGCGCCTTCCCGGCCGGCCACCAGCAGCTGCACTCGACGACCCTCGGCTGGCGCATGACCAACCCGAGGATGCCCGCCGAGTGGACCGTCGCCCTCGGCGAGGGCGCCGAACTCGTCGCCGACAAGCACGGCCTCACCCGCGAGGCCCAGGACGCCTTCGCGCTCGCCAGCCACCAGAAGGCCGCCGAGGCCTGGGGCAAGGGGCTGTACGACGGCGAGGTCGTCCCGTACCCGGGCGTGGAGCTCGTACGGGACGAGTGCATCCGCGACAACACGTCGACGGAGGCCCTGGCCAGGCTCAAGCCCTCGTTCCGCCCCGACGGCGGCACCGTCACCGCGGGCAACGCCTCCCCGCTCAACGACGGTGCCGCCGCGCTGCTCGTCGTCGACGAGGAGGGCCTGCGGGCGACCGGCCGCGAACCGCTCGCCCGGATCCGCGCCTCCGCCGTCACCGGCATCGAGCCGCAGCTCTTCGGGCTCGGCCCCGTGGAGGCCGTGCGCAAGGCCCTGGCGAAGGCGGGGCGCGGCTTCGGCGACCTCACCACCTTCGAGCTGAACGAGGCCTTCGCCGCCCAGTCCCTCGGCTGCCTCGCCGAATGGCCGGAACTGGACCCCGCCGTGGTCAACCCGCGCGGCGGCGCCATCGCCATCGGCCACCCGCTGGGCGCCTCCGGCGCGCGCCTGGCCGGCGCCGTCGCCCACCAGCTCGCCGCGGCCGGCTCCGGCACCGGGCTGGCCGCGCTCTGCATCGGCGTCGGCCAGGGCCTCGCGCTCGTCCTGGAGCGCTGACCCCGGCGGCGCGGTCAGCGATCGGCGCGGCGGTACGCGCAAGAGGTGGCCCGGCGACGCCGGACCACCCCTTCACCGCGCTCGGGTCACTGCCCCTGCTGGGCCTGCGCCTCGGCGATGGACTTGCGCACCTCGTCCATGTCCAGACCGCGCGCCTGGCCGATGACGTCCTCCAGGGCGGCCTCCGGCAGCGCGCCGGGCTGCGCGAACACCGCGACCTTGTCGCGGACGATCATCAGGGTCGGGATCGAACGGATCTCGAACGCCGCCGCGAGCTCCTGCTGCGCCTCGGTGTCCACCTTCGCGAACACCAGGTCCTCGTGACGCTCGGACGCCGCCTCGAAGACCGGCCCGAACTGACGGCACGGGCCGCACCAGGAAGCCCAGAAGTCGATGAGAACGAACTCGTTCTCGCTCACGATCTGGTCGAAGTTGTCCTTGGTGAGCTCGACAGTGCTCATGCTTCCTACCTCTCCGGGGCCGGCGTCCTTGGCGCGCCTTCCTCACGGTCCCCTTGGGACCCGCCCCGCACAACGGCGTATCGAGCCGCGCTATTCCGCACCCCGGCGCGGCAGACTGTGTGCCATGACAGCAGCGGCGCGAAACGAGCACGAGTACGACGTGGTGGTCCTGGGCGCGGGGCCGGTCGGGGAGAACGTGGTGGACCGGGTGCGCGCCGCCGGGCTCAGCACCGCCGTCGTGGAGGGCGAACTCGTCGGCGGCGAGTGCTCGTACTGGGCCTGCATGCCCAGCAAGGCGCTGCTCAGGCCCGCCATCCTCCGCTCCGAGGCGCGCAGGGTGCCCGGACTGCGCCGCCAGGCGTACGGCCCCCTCGACGCCCGAGACGTCCTCGCCCACCGCGACGCCGTGGTCGGGGACTGGAAGGACGACGGCCAGGTGGCGTGGGTGGAGTCCACCGGCGCCCGCCTCTACCGGGGCCACGGCAGGCTCGACGGACCCCGCCGGGTCGTCGTGGCGGGCCCCGAGGGCGACCGCCGGGTGCTCACCGCGCGCCACGCCGTCGCCGTGTGCACCGGCAGCCGCGCCGTCCTGCCCGAGCTGCCGGGACTGCCCGGCGCCGGGCCCTGGACGAGCCGGGAGGCGACCAGCTCGTCCCAGGTGCCCGATCGGCTCGTGGTGGTCGGCGGGGGCGTGGTCGGCGTGGAGATGGCGACCGCCTGGCAGGCGCTCGGCTCGCGCGTGACGCTGCTCGTACGGGGCGGGGGAGTGCTGCCGAGGATGGAACCGTTCGTGGGCGAGCACGTCCTGACCGCCCTCGCCGAGCGCGGCGCCGACGTCCGCACGGGCGTCACCGTCGCCGCGGTCGTACGGGACGGGCACACGGGCCCCGTCACCGTCGTCCTGGAGGGCGGCGACCGGGTCGAGGGCGACGAGGTGCTGTTCGCCACCGGGCGGCGGCCCCGGACCGAGGACGTCGGCCTGGAGACGGTCGGACTCGAACCGGGGGCGTGGCTCCCCGTCGACGACAGCCTGCGCGTGCCGGGCCACGACTGGCTGTACGCCGTGGGGGACGTCAACCACCGGGCCCTGATGACCCACCAGGGCAAGTACCAGGCGCGGATCGCGGGCGCGGCCATCGCGGCCCGGGCCGCCGGGGACGGCCTCGTGGACACCGGGGCCTGGGGCCCGCACAGCGCGACCGCCGACCACGCGGCCGTACCCCAGGTGGTGTTCACCGACCCCGAGGCGGCCTCCGTCGGCCTCACCCTGGCCGCCGCCGAGGCCGCGGGGCACCGGGTGCGCGCCGTCGACGTCGACATGGCGTCGGTCGCCGGGGCCGGTCTGTACGCCCCGGGCTACCGGGGCCGGGCACGCATGGTCGTGGACCTGGACCGCGGGACCGTCCTCGGCGCCGCGTTCGTGGGCCAGGGCGTCGGCGAACTCCTCCACGCGGCCACCATCGCCGTCACCGGCGAGGTCCCGATCGCCCGCCTCTGGCACGCCGTACCCGCCTACCCGACGCTCGGCGAGGCCTGGCTGCGCCTCCTGGAGGCGTACCGGGACGGGGCGGACACGCCGTGAGCGGCGGGGAGCGCGTCAACGACTACGACGCCTCCTGCGCCACCTGCGGCCTCCCGGTCCCGGCGGGCACCGGGCTGCTGCGGCACGGCGCCGGCGGCTGGGAGGTCCACCACCCCGAACACGCCCCGGAGCCGGGACCCCCGCCGCGCGGCGACCATCCGGGGTGGCACCGGCGACGGCTGCTGGCGCTGGACATCGGCACGACCGGCCACCGGCCGGGCGTCGACCGGATCGGCTCCGCCGCCCTGCGGGGGAGCGACGGGACGGCACACGACTGGCACCTGGACACGGACCTCCCTACGGGTACGCAGACGGGCACGGGCTCCCCCGCCCACCCCTCCGCCACCCCGCTCCCGGCGCCCCGCGCCCTCGAAGAGCTCGCCGCCCTCGTCACCGCCCACCTGGCCGCCGGGGAACTGCTCGTCGTCTGGTACGCCCCCCACGTCCTGGGCACCCTGCACGCCGAGCTCCTCCGGCACGGCCTGGCCCCGCTGGCCGAGCGGCTGCCCGCCGGAGTGGCGCCCGTGTGCGACCCGCTCGTGCTCGACCGGCACGCCGACCGCTACCGTCCCGGCGGCAGGTCGCTGCGGACGGTCGCCGCCTGGTACGACGTCCCGCACGCCGCACCGGGCGACCCGGCGTCGGACGCGGCGGCGACCCTGCTGGTGGCGCAGGCCGTGGCCGCCTGCCATCCGCCCCTGGCCCGGCTCTCCCGGCCGGCCCTGCACACGCGGCAGATCCTCTGGTACGCGGAGCAGACCCGCCGTCATCCGGACGCCCCCGACTGGCCGTTCACCCCCGTCGAGCCCCTTCCCTGGGAGCCGCCGCCGGTGGAGTGAGACCGGGCACGGCTCCCCCTAACGGCCCTCCCTCAGAAGCGTGTTGAGCCGGGCCGCCTGGCGCGTCAGATGGTCCCGCTCCGCGAGGTCGGTGGCCTTGTGGGCCGCCTCGGCGTACAGGCGCGCCGCCGTCGTCAGGTCGCCGTCGCGCTCGTGGAGGTACGCGGCCACCGCGGTGTGGCGGGGGAGCGAGGCGTCAAGGGCCGCGAGGGCCGCGAGGCCGGCGCGCGGGCCGTCGGCCTCGCCCACGGCGACCGCGCGGTTGAGCCGGACGACCGGGCTGTCGGTCAGGCGGAAGAGCTCGTCGTACCACTCGACGATCTGCGGCCAGTCGGTCTCCCCGGCGCTGGGCGCGTCGGCGTGCAGCGCCGCCACGGCCGCCTGGGCCTGGAACTCGCCCAGCCGGTCGCGGGCGAGCGCGGCCTGGAGGATCTCGACGCCCTCGGCGATCAGCGCCGTGTCCCACCGGCCGCGGTCCTGCTCGGCGAGCGGCACCAGGCTGCCGTCCTGCGCCGTCCGGGCGGCCCGCCGGGCGTGGTGCAGCAGCATCAGGGCGAGCAGCCCCGCCACCTCGGGGTGGTCGATGCGCGCCGCGAGCTGCCGGGTGAGCCGGATGGCCTCGGCGGAGAGGTCGACGTCACCGGAGTAGCCCTCGTTGAAGACGAGGTAGAGGACGCGCAGCACGGTGGCGACGTCGCCCGGCCGGTCGAGGCGCACCCCGGAGACGGTGCGCTTGGCGCGGCTGATGCGCTGCGCCATGGTCGCCTCGGGCACGAGATAGGCCTCGGCGATCTGGCGGGTGGTGAGCCCGCCGACGGCGCGCAGCGTGAGCGCGACCGCCGACGCGGGGGTGAGCGAGGGGTGGGCGCACAGGAAGTAGAGCCGCAGGGTGTCGTCCACCCCGGGCGCCGGGCCGGGCGCGGGCTCCTCCGCGACCCGGTCCTCGCGCCGGCGCCGGGCGGCGTCGGCGCGGGTCGCGTCGAGGAACTTGCGCCAGGCCACGGTGACCAGCCAGCCCTTCGGGTCCCGTGGCCCGTCGTCCGCCCCGGCCCGGAACGATTCGGCCCTGAAGGCCTCGACCAGGGCCTCCTGGACGGCGTCCTCGGCCGCCGCGAAGTCGGCTCCGCGGCGGACGAGGACGCCGATCACGCCCGGGGTGACGGCCCTGAGCAGGGACTCGTCCATGGGGGAGGTCACTCCGTGACGGTGGGCGGGGCGCTCAGGAACGGGCGTACCTCCAGCCACTCGTGGATCGGCTTCCCGCCCGCTCCGGGGGCGGCGGACAGCTCACCCGCGAGCTCGACGGCGCGCGCGTAGTCGTCGACGTCGATGATCATCCAGCCGGCGATGAGGTCCTTGGTCTCGGCGAACGGGCCGTCGGTGACCGGCGGGCGCCCCTCCCCGTCGTAGCGGACCCACGCCCCCTCGGGCGCGAGCGCCTGACCGTCCACGAACTCGCCGGTCTTCTCAAGCCGGGCCGCGAAGTCGTGCATGTACCGCATGTGCGCGGAGATCTCCTCCGGGGTCCACCGGTCCATGGGCACGTCGTTGACCGCGGCCGGGGCGCCCCGGTAGTGCTTCAGGAGCAGGTACTTGGCCATGATGTCTCTCCTCGGTGCTCGTGCGGCCCCATTCTGGCCGCATGCACCCCGGGGACGGAGCCGGACGCGGCTTCTCGACATCGGGGCGGGATTTTCTTTCGCGGGACTTCCCAGCCGTCCCGAAAACGGAATCGCACACTCGGATTTCAAGATCGTAAAGTTGACGCCATGACCGATCAGACGCCTTCGGAGTCCCCCGCCACCGCTCCCTTCCCGCCCCTCCTCACCCGGCACGCCGAGGCCGAGACCTGCGCCGACCCGAGCAGTGTCATGACCCTGCTCGCCGACTCGCACCAGACGGCCGACGGGTTCACCAGCTACCGCTCCACCTTCGCCGCGGGGGCCGTGGGCGCGCCCGCGCACTTCCACACCAAGGCGACCGAGCTGTTCTTCGTCATCAGCGGCTCCCTCCAGGTCCTGGTCGGCGAGGAGATCAGCGTCCTCGGCGCGGGCGACTTCCTCGCCGTCCCGCCGCACACCCCGCACGCCTTCGCCGCCGCGCCGGGCTGCGAGGCGGACGTCCTGTTCGTCTTCACCCCGGGCATGGGCCGCTTCGACTACCTGCGCCTGCTGGGCCGGGTCATGCGGGGCGAGGCCGACGCCAAGGAGATCGCCGCGTCGGCGGAGCGGTACGACAACCACTACGTCGACAGCCCGGTCTGGCGCGCCGCCCTGGAGGCGTCGGCCTGACCGACCGCCACCAGGACGCGGCCGGACCACCCGACCAGGTGAAGTGGGCCGAGTCCCTTACGTTCGGGGGCCCGGTCGCGGCAGGCTCGCCCCACCATGGCCTCACCATGGCCACGGTCGGGGCGCGCACACCGGGCTCCGCCCCCGCTGCGCGGACGTAAAGGTGGACGCGATGACCGGCAGACGCAGGGCGCTCGCACGGTTTCTGACGATGTGTCTCGTCCTGGGGACGGCGGGCGTCCTGGGCCCCGGCGCCGCCGGCGCGGACACCCCGCCACCCGCTCCGGCCCCCGTCGGACGCGCCCCCGCCGAGCGGACCGCCGGGTCACCCGACGCCCGGCGCGCCGCCGACCAGACCACCGTCTCCCACGACACCCTCCGTACCGGCTGGGACCAGGACGAGCCCGGACTCGCCCCCGACCAGGTGTCCAGCTCCGACTTCGGCCAGCAGTTCTCGACCGCCGTCGACGGACAGGTCTACGCCCAGCCCCTGGTCGTCGGCGACACCCTCGTCGTCGGCACCGAGAACAACAAGCTGTACGGCCTCGACGCCGCCTCCGGGACCATCCGCTGGACCCGGAACCTGGGCGCACCCTGGCCCGCCTCCGCCATCAGCTGCGGCGACCTGGTGCCGAACATCGGCGTCACCGCCACCCCCGTCTACGACCCGGCGAGCAAGGCCCTCTACCTCACCTCCAAGGTCAACGACGGGGCCGACGACCAGCACCCCAGCTGGTACGTGCACGCCGTCGACCCCGTCACCGGCGCCGAGCGAAGCGGCTGGCCCGTCAAGGTCGCCGGCGCGCCGACCAACGACCCGGGCCGCGCCTTCAACCCGCTCACCGCGGGACAGCGCCCCGGGCTGCTCCTCATGGGCGGCTCCGTCTACGCGGGCTTCGCCTCGCACTGCGACCACGGCCCGTACGTCGGCTACGTCCTCGGCGTCGACACCTCGACCCGCAAGCAGACCCTGTGGGCCACCGAGGACTCCTCCGCCAACGGCATGGCCGGCGTCTGGATGAGCGGCGGCGGACTCGTCTCCGACGGCCCCGGCCGGATCATCCTCACTACCGGCAACGGCGTCACCCCTGCCCCGGGCCCCGGCAGCATGCCGCCCGGGCAGCTGTCGGAATCCGTGGTCCGGCTCGGCGTCAACAGCGACGGCACCCTGTCCGCGCAGGACTTCTTCAGCCCGTCCAACGCCAACCAGCTCGACCTCAACGACACCGACCTCGGCTCCGGCGGCCCCGTCGCCCTCCCCGGCACCCCCTTCGGCACCAGCGCCCACCCCAGGCTCCTCGTCCAGATCGGCAAGGACGGGCGGCTCTTCCTCCTCGACCGCGACGACCTCGGAGGCCGCTCCCAGGGCCCCGGCGGCACCGACAAGGTCCTCGGCACCTTCGGACCGTACGAGGGCGTCTGGGGGCACCCCGGCGTGTACGGCGGACAGGGCGGCTACGTCTACACGGTCGGCACCCGCGGGCCGCTGCGCGCCTTCGCCTACGGCCTCACCGGCGCCGGCACGCCCGCGCTCACCAACACCGGCAGCAGCACCGAGACCTTCGGCTACACCTCCGGCTCGCCCGTGATCACCTCCACCGGCACCAACCCCGGCTCCGCGCTCGTCTGGGCCATCCACGCGGACGGCGCCAACGGCGCCAACGGCCGGCTCCGCGCGTACGACGCCGTCCCCGTGGGCGGCACGCTGAAGCTGCGCTGGTCCGCGCCGATCGGCACCGCCGCCAAGTTCACCGTGCCCGCCACCGACGGCGGCCGGATCTACGTCGGCACCCGCGACGGGCACGTCCTCGCCTTCGGCCGCCCCGCCAACACCGCCCTCACCGCCGCCCCCGTCGACTTCGGCACGGTCGCCGTCGGCTCGACCGGCGGCGCGACGGCGACGGTCACCGCCACCCGGGACGTGACCATCAGCGCCGTCACCACCCCGGCCGGAGCCGCCTTCACCGCGAGCCCCACGGGACTGCCCCGTACCCTGCACAACGGCGACACCTACTCCGTACCGGTGTCCTTCGCGCCGACCGTGCCGGGTCCCGACAGCTCGGTCCTGACCTTCGCCACCGACCTCGGCGACAGCGCGCTCGGCCTCACCGGCTACGGCACGAGACCGGGCCTCGTCGCCGCCCCCACGGCGCTGGACTTCGGCACCGTGGCCACCACCACCGCGAAGTCCCTCGGCGTCACCTTCACCAACACCGGCACCCAGCCCGAGACGGTCTCCGCGACCACCTCACCGGCCGCCCCGTTCGGCACCACCGGCCTGCCGGCCGACGGCACCGTCGTCCCGCCCCAGCAGTCCGTCTCCGTCCAGGTCTCCTACGCCCCCACCGCCGCCGGCACCGACACCGGCAGCCTCTCCGTGACCGGCCAGAACGGCACCGCGACCGTGGACCTGACGGGCACCGCCGTCACCGGACAGGCCCGGCTGACCCTCACCCCCACCTCGACCGACTTCGGCTCGGTGAAGGTCGGCCAGTCCGTCACCAAGACCTTCGACATCAGCAACACCGGCAACATCCCGCTCACCATCACCAAGGCCAAGGCGCCCGCCGCGCCCTTCCTCGTCACCAACCCGCTCAGCGAGGGCCAGGTGCTCGGCCCCGAGGACGTCGTCCACCAGGCCGTCACCTTCTCGCCGACCTCCCTCGGCACCGTCCAGGCCTCCTACGACCTCACCTCCGACGACGGACACGGCCCCCTCGCCGAGACCCTCACCGGCACCGGAGCCGCCGGCACCGGCGTCACCGTCCCCGGGCCCAACGCGGGCGGCTGGAAGCTCAACGGCAACGCCCAGATCTCCGGCGGCGACCTCCAGCTCACCCAGGCCACCGCCGGACAGCGCGGCACCGCCGTCTGGCCCGTACCCGTCCTCACCGACGGCCTCAAGGCCACCTTCACCACCGTGATCGGCGGCGGCACCGGCGCCGACGGACTCTCCTTCGCGCTCCTCGACCCCGCCAGGACCACCCCGAGCGCCCTGGGCGCCGGAGGCGGCGGACTCGGCTACTCCGGCCTGCCGGGCACGGCCGTCACCTTCGACACGTACGACAACGGCACCAACGACCCCTCGGCCAACTTCGTCGGCATCGCCACCACCGGCAGCGGCGACGCCCTCACCTACGCCTCGACCACGACCAGCGTGCCCGACCTGCGCGCGGGCGCCCACACCGTCGCCGTCTCCGTCACCGGACGCACCCTCACCGTCTCCGTCGACGGCACCCAGCGGCTGAGCACCAGCGTGGCCTCGCTGCCGCCCACCGCCTTCCTCGCCTTCACCGGAGCCACCGGCGGCCGGACCGACATCCACGCCGTCCGCAAGGTCGCCCTCACCGCCACGGCGTACGCGGTGCCGCCGCCCGGACCCAACGGCTGGACGTACAACGGCAGCGCCAAACTGTCCGGCACCACCCTCGAACTCACCCCCGTCCAGACCTCCCAGCGCGGCTCCGCGATCCAGGCGACCGCCGTGCCCTCGGCCCGGCTGAAGGCCCGGTTCACCGCCACCATCGGCGGCGGCACCGGCGCCGACGGACTCGCCCTGCTGCTGCTCGACGCGAGCCGCGCCACCCCCAAGGCGCTCGCCGTCAACAGCGGCGGCAGCCTCGGCTTCGCCGGACTCCCGGGCGTCGCCGTCACCCTCGACACCTACGACAACGGCGCCAACGACCCCTCGGCCAACTTCGTCGCGGTCGCCACCGGCGGCAGCGGCACGACCCTGACCTACGCGGCCACCGCGACCAACGTCCCCGCCCTGCGCACCGGCAGCCACACCGTCGACGCCGTCGTCACCTCCACCGGCCGCCTCCAGGTGAGCGTCGACGGCACCCGCGTGATCGACGTGGCGGTGACGCTCCCGAAGAACGTCCTCGTCGGCTTCAGCGGCAGCACCGGCGGCCTCACCGACCGGCACGCCGTCACCGGCGTGCGGATCGGCTACTGAGCCGGGGGCTGATTCCCGTACGGGGCGGCGGCGGTCCTCAGTGGCCGTCGCCGCCCGACGTCACGGCCATCCGCCGGGTGAACGACTTCCCGCCGTCCACCGACTCGTACACCCCGTCCTGCGTGGCCGCGAGGAGCCGGCGCGCGTCCACGGCCGTCAGCGCCTGCGGGGCGCCGCCGGGCAGGGTGGAGACCCGGGTCCAGCTCCCGCCCGCGTCGATGCTGCGCAGCAGGACCCCCTGGGGGTCGACCCCGAACAGGGCGTCCGGGGCGCCCCACGACACGTACGCCACGAGCTGCGGCGAGAGCGGCTTCCCGAAGCTGCGCCCGTCGTCGATGCTGCGGACCACGCCCTGCTCGGTGGTGGCGAGCACCATGCCGGGGGTGGCGGGCGCGACGGCGATGTCCAGGGCGCGCAGATCGGCGCGGTCCTCCCAGGCGACCCCGTCCCGGCTGACCCGCAGCTTTCCGTTGGTGCTGTCGTAGCCGTAGACGGTCGCGTCGGCGGCGGTGTCGAGGGCGTGGAAGTCGACCTGCCCGGCGAGCGACCTGGTGGTCCAGGAGGTGCCCTTGTCGGTGGAGGCGATCAGGCCGAGGTTCGAGGGTCCGCCCGTGCCGGGGGCCGGGTGGCCGCTGGCGAGGAAGGCGCCCTTCGGGGTCACCGTGAACCCCATGAAGTCGTCCTTCCGGTCACCGACGAGGGCGGGCCGCCCGTCGGCGCCGGGCGTGTAGACGCCCTCGTGGGTGGCGACGTACAGCTTCCCGGCGGAGGTGCCGACGCCGTGGATGTGACTGAGGGCCGTGGTGGCGTCGGAGCCGGTCTTCGAGCCGGGCGCGTCGTCGGTGCCGCAGGCGGTCAGGGCGAGGGCGAGCGCCGTGGTGAGGGCGGCGGCGAGGGCAGCGCGGTGCTTCTTCATGTGTCTGTGGTCCCAGGGGTACGGGGGAGGGGGCGGCCCCGGCGGAGACGCGCGGGGGCCGCCCGGGAAGGGCGAGGGGTGCGGCGCCGGTCCTTCGACTGCGGCGCCGCGGGGCGGTCAGAGCCGTTCGAGGATCTTCTTCAGCTGCGCGATCTCGGCCGCCTGGGTCCGGACCACGTCGTCGGCCACCTGCTTGGCCGCCGCGTCGCTGCCGTTCGTCTGCTCGGTCTTCGCCATCTCCACCGCGCCCTCGTGGTGGGCGATCATCAGCTCGGCGAACTTGCGGTCGAAGGCCTTGCCCTTCGTGGCGGAGAGGGCCTTCATGTCCGTGTCGGACATCATCCCGGCCATGCCGTGGCCGCCGCCGCCCATGCTCTCGGGCTTGCCCCAGGTCTTGAGCCAGCCCTTCATCTTCTGGATCTCCGGGTCCTGGGCCTTCTCGATCTCGCCGACCAGCTTCTTGATCTCGGCGTCCTCGGCCCGGCCGTCGGCCAGCTTCGCCATCTCCAGGGCCTGCTCGTGGTGCGGGATCATCATCTGCGCGAACATCACGTCCGCGTCGTTGAAGGCGCCGGCCGACGAAGGCGCGGCGGAGGCGGAGGTTGTGGCCTTCCCGCCGTGGTCCATGCCGCCCATGGAGTCGCCCGAGCCGGAGCCCGAGCAGGCGGCGAGCAGCAGGCCCGCGGCGGCGACGGCGCCGGTCAGGGCCAGCTTGCGGGTGGTGCGGATCGTCTTGGCACGCATATGTGTCACACCTCGTGTGCTGTCGTTCGTTCGTGGAAGGTCCGATCGCGTGTGCGGGCAGCGCGAGGCGCCCGCGGTGGCGATACGGCCTAGATCCGCAGGATCGACAGCTGGGCGAGGTCGGGTGGTCGCGGCGGTGCGTTCGGGCCCAGGAAGGGCAGCAGCCGCGCCAGGAGCGGGGCGGTCCCGTCCGCACGGCGGCCGAGGGCCGCCCTGAGGAGGGCGGCGAGCAGCCAGACCCCGAGGACGGCCACGCAGAGCGTGGTCATGTCCATCCCCGTGCCGGAGCCGTGGGTGGAGCCGTGGGTGGCCGCGTACGCGGTCGTCCCGGGGGAGGAGCCCTCGTGATGGGGCGGGGTGGCCGGCGGCGGGGGCGAGCCGTGCGGGAGGGGCTCCGCCGACATGGCGGTCACGGAGGCGGCGGCTGTTCCGGAGGCGGCGGCCATGTCGGAGGCGACGGCCGTCGTGTCCATCCCGCTCGTCCCGCTCGTCCCGCTCATCCCGTCGGCCCCCGAGGAGCCCTCCGGGTGGCCGACCGAGTGCATCACGAAGACGCCGAGCGCGAGCACGACGACGAGCAGCAGGTGCGCCAGGGCACCTCCCGCTCGTGTGGCGCTGCGTCCCGCCCGTCCCACGTGCACGTCGTCGACCTCCTGCCCCTGACGATACCGAACGCGGCGGGGATACCCCGCACGGGTACCAGGACGATTCTCCTCACACAGCCCCCGTGGCGTATGTACGCCAAGCCGGTGACACGGCCGGGCCCACCGCCCGACCCTGATCACGCGGCGTCCCGGCATCCCGCTCGTGCGTCGTGAACACGCCGGGAGGCACGTCCATGTCGATCGTCGTCACCTTCGCCGGAAGGGCCCCGCTCCCCACCGCGGGGTCCTGGTACCAGATCTGGTCGTACCGGGTGCAGCCGTCGAGCCCCGCCGACCTCCGCCCCGGGCAGCGGATCGCCCTCGCCCTCCCGGCCGACGTGGACCTTCGGGATCCGGCGCTCTTCCCCGGGGTGCCGGCCCTCGAAGGGGCCTTCATCGAGGCGGACCCCGGCTCCGGCCGCCAGTACGCGGGCCGGTCGGTGACGGGGACGGGCGCGCTCACGCTCTCCTTCGTCGCGCCGCCGACCGAGTCCGACCGGGACCTGCTCCTGGTCACCCGCAGCCCCGGCCAGCCGTGGACCGTGACGCCCTTCGCCACCGCCTCCGGCGGCCCCACGGGCCCGGTGCGGGTGCTCACGGCGCCCGTGCCGGGGCCGGTGCGCGTCGGACGGCCCGTCGGGGAGTTCGCCGGCACCCTCCCGTACGCCAGTGAGCTCTTCGGCGTCTACCAGCCGCTGCCCGGCTGGCTGGGCTACTCCGGCGCGGGCCGCCTCGCCGCCCTGCGCGGACCGCGCCCCGGGCCCGAGGCCTTCGCGGGGCCCGCCGCCCGCGCCCTGGAGAGCCCCGAGCTGGCCGCGCTCGCCCGTTTCGTGGGCCAGGACCCGCCGACCGAGGGCATCCTGTCGCCCGTCGGCCTGGTCAACCTCTTCCGGCAGTACTTCTTCGAGTTCGACACCTTCCTCGGCGCGCCCGCCGGGCACCTCTGGCTCAGCCCCGGCGGCATGGTGGAGCTCGTCGAGACCACCACCCGCCGGACCCTCGTCGAGCGGACCGCGAGCCAGTCGGAGGAGACCACCCGGAAGTCCGAGGAGACCCTGACCGACCAGAGCGACGTGGCCGACGCCGTCAAGGAGTCCAACGCCAACGACACCTCGCTCGGGGCGACCGTCTCCGCCGGCGGCTCCTTCGCCGGCGTCTACCACGCCGACGCCAGCGCCAGCTTCGCCACCAAGTCCACCACCGGGAAGTCCTCCGAGCTCACCCACAAGCACACCAGGACGCAGAGCTCCAAGGTCAGCAGCGAGATCCGGCGCAACTTCACCACCACCTTCAAGACGGTGACCGAGACCACCGACACCTCCAGCCGCCGCTACGTCGTGCAGAACACCACCGACCGGCTCGCCAACTACGAGCTGCGCCGCAAGATGCGCAAGGTGGGCGTCCAGGTCCAGCACATCGGCACCCGGATGAGCTGGCAGGTGTTCGTGAACGCGCCCGGCCGCCTCCTCGGCCTCGGCGAGCTCGTCGACGTCGTCCCCGCCCCCGACCTGACCTCGCTGCGCAAGCCCGAGCCGCCCGAGCCGCTCACCCCGATCCTCACCACCTTCACGGGCACGTTCCCCATCCAGGAGCACCCCGACAGCACCAACGCCCCGCACAACGACGCCGACTGGCGCCGCCAGGACGGCTTCGACCGCATGTGGCGGGGCGAGGAGGACGAGTACATCGTCGCCGACTTCGACTACGGCGCCATCCCGCCCGCGCCCGGCTACACCCTCAGCACCAACCCCGACTTCGTGCAGTTCGTCTCCGCGAAGAACGGCCACGGCACCGACGCCAAGTTCCTCGTGAAGTACGTCATCCAGCGCCCCGACACCGGCCGCTTCCAGGTCCGCGCCGACAACGTGCACTTCGGCGGCACCTCCACCATCACCTTCACCCTCCAACTGCGCTGGGAGCCGCCCGCGGTGAATCCGGCCGACGTGGCCTACCAGGCGGCCATGGTCCAGTACGGCAAGGACGTCGCCGCCCTCCAGCGCAAGGCGTACGCCGCCGCCGTACGGGACCGCACCACCCTGCTCAGCAAGGTCAGGCCGCGCCCCGCCGAGGACCTGCGCAAGGAGGAACGGCACTCGGTCTTCGCCCATCTCCTGGAACAGCTCCGCCTGTTCGACCCCAGGGACGCGCATCTGGAGGCCGAGCTCATCCGGCAGATCTTCGACGTCGACGAGATGCTCTACTTCGTCTCGCCCGAGTTCTGGCGCCCCGGCGACCTCTCCGCCCCCGCAGGACCCGACTCCCTCGGCCGCTACCCGGTGCCGCCCGCCCGCTGGGACGGCGTCGAGGGCGACCCGCTGGCGGGGGAGACGGTGCCGACCGCCTACGCCCGCACCAGCTCCCACAACGCACCGGACGCCAAGGCCCCCGAGCCGGCCCAGGAGTGGCGGGTCGACTACCTGCTCACCGCCGACTCGCAGCCCGCCCCCATGGGCAGTTCGCTCGGCTGGCTCGTCCAGACGGACGGCGACGAGCGGCGCAACGAGTTCCTCAACTCCGCCTGGGTGAAGGCCGTCCTGCCGATCCGGCCCGGACACGAGCTGGAGGCGCTCGGCTGGCTGACCAAGGCGGGCGTCGAGGGCGAGGCCGCGCTGGGCCGTCCGTACGCCTGGCAGGAGGGCGATCCCGACGAGTACCGCGACCAGACCATCGGCCGAGTGCTCGAACTCCTCGCCGCCGAACTGGCCGCGTCCAACACCAGCGTCCCGCACACGCTGGCCGGGGAGCAGGTCTTCGAGACCGGCTTCGACCCGCTCGCGGGCGGCTTCCGGCCCGCCCTGCCGTACCAGGTCTTCGACCAGTGGGTGGAGGTCCTGCCCACCGACCAGGTCGTCGCCGTCGAGGTCACGTACGACCCCAAGACCGGACAGCAGCTGTAGGCGGGCCCGGCCCATGCCCACCACCCGCTATGTGCACGCCACCAAGGGCGTACGGTCCGGCCGCTTCGACAGCGAGGCGAAACCGGCCAGGACCGTCGCCGACGCGCTGCGCGCCGCCGCCCCCGGCGACACCGTCGTCATCCTCGACAACGCGGTCTACCGCGAACCCGAGCTCGTCCTCGACCGGCCCGTCACCCTCACCAGCGACCACCTCCTCAAGCACCCCACGGCCGACCCCGCCGCCCCCGGCTTCGACCCGCGCGTACTGCCCGCCCTGCACGGCGGGGACCGGCACCGGGTGCTGCGGATCGGGCCGCCCACCCCCGCCGGGCGGCGCGGCTTCGGCCCCGTCACCGTCCGCGGGCTGCGCGTCAACGGCGGCCACGCCACGCACACCCCGAGCGACCCGGGGCTCGGCGCGGGCGGCGGCATCGCGGTGATCGACGCCGACGACGTCCTCGTCGAGCGGTGCGCCATCACCGGCAACCGCACCGAGACCGCCCCCTTCCGGGCCTGGCCGGAGAGCGACCGCACGGCGCTGCGGAGCGCCGTGCTCGACCTCATCGGCGACGTCCTGCCGGCCGGGGCGGTGGGCTCGGTCAACCGGACGATCGACGCGGTCAACAGGATGCTGGCGCTGATCGGCGGCATCCCCGCGCTGCCCCGGATCGACCGGCCCGCGCTCCTCGCCGAGGCGTCGAAGCGCTTCGACGCCCTCGTGCCGCCCGGCACGGTCGCCATGTGGCTCGCCGGCCAGTCCTTCGGCGGCGGCGTCGCCACCGTCTGGGCGAGCCCCACCCTGCGCCACTGTCTGATCCGGGGCAACACGGCGGAGGGCCGGGGCGGTGGCCTCGCCGTCGTCGGCTACGGCTGGCCCACCCTGGAGGGCTGCTGGATCGACCACAACTCCTCCGGCCGCCGGGGCAGGCTCGACGGCGGCGGCATCGGCTGCGAGGTGTCGGTGCCAGGACGGCTCACCCGCGACCTCAGCGAGCTCGACCTGATCAGATTCCTCGCCGACCGGGCCACCGCCGCCCGCACCGCGGTGCTCAGCCCCGGCAGCATCGTCGGCCTCACCCCCAGCGAGCTCTACCACTACCTCCGCTGGCTCCTGAACCCCTTCGAACCGAACCCCGTCCTCGCCAAGACCCCGCGCATCCTCGCCGAGCTGATCGGCGGCCGGGTCGACGAGGCCGTCCAGCTCGCCTTCTACGCCATCGCCGCCTCCGCGCTGCGCCTGGACCGCTGGTCGGCCTGGCAGGAGCAGGAGATCACCGACGCGCGGCGCAAGGCGGTGACGGTGCGGGAGTGCCGTATCACGGGGAACGCGGCGGCCGACGATGGCGGCGGTCTCTACGCCTCCGTCCTCTCCCCGGTACGGCTCGTGGCCACCGAGGTCAGCGGCAACCGGGCGGGCAGCATGGGCGGCGGGGTACGGATCACGATGGGCTCGGCGGGCGCCTTCGAGCAGTGCGTGATCAAGGACAACGTCTCGCGGGGCCTTGAACCGGCGCCCCGGCCGGGCGAGCCGCGCCGCGCCAAGCCGGGCGGCGGCGGCATCTCCGCGCGCAACGCCGACCTCACCCTCACCGGCACCCGGGTCACCGGCAACACGACCTCGGACCGGCCGGGCGGCGGCATCGTCCACTACGCCGACACCGAGGGGAACATGGGCGGGGTCCCGGACATGTGGACCGCGATCCTCCGGGAAGTCTTCGGCGTCACGCAGGTGACCGTCCGGACCGACGCGGCCAGCGAGATCACGGGCAACGGCTGCGGATACGACGAACACCGCGTCCCGCTGGCCAAGCCGCGCTTCGCCAAGGGCGGCGGGATCTTCGTCCTCCAGGCCACGTTCCCGGACGCGCCGAGGGTCGACGTGACGCTGGCCTCGGTCCGCAGGATGGTCCACGGCAACACGGCCCTCACCCGCGGCTACCCGTCGGCGGTGCAGCCGGGCACGGTGATCGCCACGGCGAACGAGACCTGCGTCCAGGACCTCCTGAACCACCGGGAATGGACGGAGGCCAACGACGCCCCTCTCCTCAAGGGCGCCGCCGACCTCCGTTTCAAGGCGTGAGCGCGACGGGCGCGCGGCCGGTCACTCCGGCAGCTCACCCGCCATGGCCGCGGCCATCCGCAGATGCGGGGCGGCGTCCGCGGCCCTGCCCTGCCGCTCCAGCGTGCGGCCGAGCATCAGCCGGGCGTAGTGCTCCACCGGGTCGCGCTCCAGGACGGTCCGCAGCTCCTCCTCGGCGCGGGAGAGCTGGGCCGAGTGGTAGTAGGCACGGGCGAGCAGCAGACGCTGAGCCGTCTGGTCGGGGTGCTCGGCGACCAGACCGCGCAGGATGCGTACGGCCGTCCCGTACTCCTTGGCCTCGAAGAACAACTGCGCGCGGTCCCACCGCTCGCCGGCCGTCCCGTACTCGTAGTACGTCTCCTCGCTCACTGCTCCGTCCCTCTCTCCTGTGCTGGGAAATCCTTGTACCCCTGCAACACCGGCACCTGGTTGAACATTCCACCAATATTGCGGCGCGGGTCCACGCCGTACCGGGGCCCTACGGACCCCCGACAGGAATAGGTTGAGCGCCATGAGCAATCTTGATCGCCAGGCCGCCCTCCAGGTCTGCGGCGGACGCGGCTTCGTCGTCGCCGAACCGGTACGGGAACTCCTCAGCCCCCGCCACGTCCAGCTCGGCGAATCGACCCAGGTGCGCCGTCTGCTCCCCAACCTCGGCCGGCGCATGGTCGGCGCCTGGGCCTTCGTCGACCACTACGGCCCCGACGACATCGCCGACGAACCCGGCATGCAGGTCCCGCCCCACCCGCACATGGGCCTGCAGACCGTCAGCTGGCTGCACGAGGGCGAGGTGCTGCACCGCGACTCCACCGGCAGCCTCCAGGCCATCGGGCCGCGCGAACTGGGCCTGATGACCTCCGGCCGGGCGATCTCCCACTCCGAGGAGAGCCCCCGCCGCCACGCCCGCTACCTGCACGGCGCCCAGCTGTGGGTCGCCCTCCCCGACGCCCACCGCCACGTCGAGCCCCACTTCCAGCACCACGCCGAGCTCCCGCACGTCACCGCGCCCGGCCTCACGGCCACGGTGATCCTCGGCGAACTCGCCGGAGCGGTCTCCCCGGGCACGGCGTACACCCCGATCACCGGCGCCGACCTCGCCCTCACGGCGGGCGCCGAGGTCCGCCTCCCCCTGGAGCCGGACTTCGAGTACGCGGTCCTCGCCATGTCCGGCGAGGCCCACGTCGACGGCGTCCCCGTCCTCCCCGGCTCCATGCTCTACCTCGGCTGCGGCCGCAGCGAACTCCCCCTCCGCGCCACCTCCGACGCGGGCCTGATGCTCCTGGGCGGCGAGCCGTTCGAGGAGGAGATCGTGATGTGGTGGAACTTCGTCGGCCGCACGGACGAGGAGATCCGCGAAGCCCGCGAGGCCTGGACGAACACCGGCCGCTTCGGCGAGGTCAAGGGCTACGACGGCGACCGCCTGGAGGCACCGGAGGTCCCGGCCGCGACGCTGAAGGCGCGGGGCCGCGTGCGCTGACCTGGGGTATCCGGTCCCCCCGGACGAGCGACGGTCACCGCGCGCATGGCAGCTCCGCGGTGATGGTGGTGGGCCCGCCGGCGGGGCTGCTGACGTGGAAGGCCCCGTCGAGGGAGCCGACCCGCTTGGCCAGCCCGGTCAGCCCGGTGCCGGCGGTGGCGTCGGCACCGCCCAGCCCGTCGTCGGTGACGCGTACGCGCAGCACCTCGCCGACCTGGCGGACCACCACCTCCGCACGCGTCGCGTCGGCGTGCTTCGTCGCGTTGGTCAGCGCCTCGGAGATCACGAAGTACGCGACCGACTCCACGTGGGGCGCCACCCGCTCCTCCAGATCGACCCGCAGCCGCACCGGCAGGGGCGTGCGGGCGGCCAGCCCGGACAACGCCGCGTCCAGCCCCCGGTCTTCGAGCACGGCCGGGTGCAGCCCCCGCACCAGGTCATTGAGTTCGACGATCGCCTCCTTCGCCTCCAGGTGCGCTCTCGCGATCACCTCGCGGGCATCCATCGGCTGGTCCGGACGGCCGGCCAGGGCCAGGCCCAGGTTGACCGCGAGAGACACCAGCCGCTGCTGGGTGCCGTCGTGCAGGTCCCGCTCGATCCGGCGGCGCTCCGCGTCGACGGCCTCGATCAGGTCGGTCCGGCTCACGGCCAGCTGATCGACCCGCTCCTGGAGCCGCTGCGCCCGGCTGGGCCCGAGCAGGCCCAAGGCCAGCCGCGTCTCGGCCCGGGCCACGGCCCGCGCGGCCCAGGGCAGGGCGCACAGGAGCAGGAGGCCGGCCGCTGTGTAAACCGGCAGCTGGCTCACGTAACCGAACCATTCCTGGCGGATCCCTGTCGGCAGCGCCCACGCCCAGGCGTAGGCGACGACGCCCGCCAGGCCCGCCACTGCCACCGCGAGCACCAGCAGCTCCAGCAGCGCGAACAGCGGGCCCAGCAAGAGGTGGTAGCCGATCGTGCGCCAAGGCCGCGTCGCCGCGAGCCACCGCGCGGTCGAGGCCCACGTCCTCCGTTCCGGCGCGGTGGGGGCGAGCCGGGGGACGTCCACCCCCATGAGCACCCGGTAGCGACCCCGCTGAACCGCCGTCAGCACCGGGGCGCCGAGCAGGACCAGAGCGGCCGACACGGAACCCGTGACGAGCCAGTCCCCCGTCCTGGCGGCAGTCGCCGCCGCCCACCCCCACACGGGCACCAGCGCCAGATGCGGCAGCACACCAGCGGCAAGAAAGCCGGTGTCCCGCCGCGCCCGGAGGACCGCGCGTCTCAGCCCAGCTGGAATCGTCATGGCACGACGCTAGGGCACCGCGGGAGGACGGTGCCATGACACCCGTACCCGATCTCATGGTGGAGCTGGCACCAGCAAGATCTACAGCTGGAGCACTAGGGTTGTCAGTCCGGATCCGACCGTGAAACAGGGGGCAAGGGTGGGGCGAAGGGTACGACGGGCCGCGGGGACGCTGACCTTCACGGATCTGCTCCGGCATCCGAGTCACCTCGCCGGGCACCTCGCGGGGGACGTTCGGCGCCGTGCCGAGGCGGACGTCGTGGCGTTGAACGCCGGGGAGGCCCGCGAGGTCTCCGCGTTCGTCCGTGACGGGCACCGCTTCCGGCAGGGCTCGCTGATCCTGGATCCCGCCGCCTCGCCGCCGGTGGTGTGGCGGCCGTTCCGGCTGCTCGGCAGAGCCGCTGAGGAGATCGCCCTGGCCGCCCCCTTTCACGTACACGGGGCGGGTCCGGTCGTCGGACCGGGTCATGCGGCGGTCGACAAGGACATGTTCCGTCTGCTGTCCCTGCAAGCCGCCGATCGCTACTGGGAGCTGGCCGTCCCCGCCGCGGACGTCGCTCTGGTCCGTGCCGCGCTGCGCGAGGGTGGCAGCGGAGGCTAGTCAGGGCGGGGAGCGCGTACCCGCGTACCCTCGTCCCGTGTCGTCCTCCGATCTTCACCGCGTCGCCGTTCTCGTGCTCGATGGTGCGAAGCCTCTGGATGTCGGGATTCCCGCGCAGGTGTTCAGTACGCGGGCGAGCATGCCGTACGAGGTGCGGGTGTGTGGGGCGGTGCCCGGGCTTGTGACCGGGGGAGATGGGCTTGCCTATCACGTTGCCCATGGGCTTGAGGCGGTCGAGTGGGCCGACATCGTCTTTGTGCCGGGGTATCGCTTTCCGGACCGGGACGATCCGCCGCGGGGCGTGCTCGACGCGTTGGTCGGGGCCCATGGGCGGGGGGCTCGACTCGCCGCCATTTCCACCGGGGCCTTCGCGCTGGCCGCGACCGGGCTGCTCGACGGCCGGCGGGCCACCACGCACTGGCACTACACCCGGGCGCTCAAGGCCCGGCACCCGCTGGTGCAGGTCGACGAGAACGTGCTGTTCGTCGACGAGGGGAGCGTGCTCACCTCGGCCGGGGCCGCGTCCGGGATCGACCTGTGCCTGCACATCCTGCGGGGCGACCTCGGCGTGGCCGCGTCCAATCACGCGGCCCGGCGGCTGGTCGCCGCGCCCTACCGCAGCGGCGGCCAGGCCCAGTACGTGCCCCGCAGCGTCCCCGAGCCGCTCGGCGAGCGGTTCGCCACCACCCGCGAGTGGGCGCTGCACCGGCTCGGTGAACACCTCAGCCTCGACACCCTGGCCCGGCAGGCCGGGGTCTCGGCGCGTACGTTCTCGCGGCGTTTTGTGGAGGAGACCGGCTACACGCCCATGCAGTGGGTGCTGCGGGCCCGCGTCGACCTGGCCCGGGAGCTCCTGGAGCGCTCGCAGCGCAGTGTCGAGCAGATCGCCGAGGACGTCGGTCTCGGGACCGGTGCCAACCTCCGCCTGCACTTCCAGCACATCCTCGGGACCTCGCCGACCGAGTACCGGCGCACCTTCACCCAGGGCGAGTGAGTCCCTGGCGAGATCCTTGCGGACCGTGGCTGTCGCGCCACTGTCCCGCGCCGCGCCCACTTGCGAGCCTGGTGGCCAAGAGGGACAAGAGGGAAGGGACACCACTCGTGACTCGCATCGCCATCAACGGATTCGGCCGCATCGGACGCAACGTGCTGCGCGCCCTGCTCGAACGGGACAGCGCCTTCGAGGTCGTCGCCGTCAACGACCTGACGGAGCCGACCACGCTCGCCCGGCTGCTCGCCTACGACAGCACCGCCGGCCGGCTCGGCCGCCCGGTGACCGTCGACGGCGACGTCCTCGTCGTCGACGGGCGCCGGATCAAGGTGCTCGCCGAGCGCGAGCCCGCGAACCTGCCGTGGGCCGAGCTCGGCGTCGAGATCGTCCTGGAGGCCACCGGCCGCTTCACCTCCGCCAAGGCGGCCCGCGCCCACCTCGACGCGGGCGCGAAGAAGGTGCTCGTCAGCGCGCCCTCCGACGGCGCCGACGTCACCCTCGCGTACGGCGTCAACAACGACGCGTACGACCCGGACGTGCACACCATCGTCTCGAACGCCTCCTGCACCACCAACGCCCTCGCGCCGCTCGCCGCGGTCCTCGACCGGCTCGCCGGCATCGAGCACGGCTTCATGACGACGGTGCACGCCTACACGCAGGAGCAGAACCTCCAGGACGGCCCGCACCGCGACGCCCGGCGCGCCCGCGCCGCCGGGGTCAACATCGTGCCGACCACGACCGGCGCCGCCAAGGCGATCGGCCTGGTCCTGCCGAACCTCGACGGCAAGCTGTCCGGCGACTCCATCCGCGTACCGGTGCCGGTGGGCTCCATCGTCGAGCTCAACACGACCGTCGCCCGCGACGTGACCCGCGACGAGGTGCTTGAGGCGTACCGTACCGTCGCCGCGGGGCCCCTCGCCGGAGTCCTGGAGTACTCCGAGGACCCGCTCGTCTCCTCCGACATCACGGGCAACCCCGCCTCGTCCATCTTCGACTCCGAGCTCACCCGCGTCGACGGCCGGCACGTCAAGGTGGTCGCCTGGTACGACAACGAGTGGGGCTTCTCGAACCGCGTGATCGACACCCTGGAGCTCCTCGCCGGCCGCTGAGCGCAAGGACACCCGGAGGGCGCTCCGGCCGGCCGCACGGGCCGACCGGAGCGCCCCGCCGCGTCCTCTATGCTTCAAGGCGGCCGCGAGGCGATGGCTCGTTCCTCCGGCCGGGGGACCACACGACACCGATCACGCAGATTCCTGTGGGTGGGCCGGCCCGCGGCGTGAACGGAAGCCCCAGGGAGAAGCGAGGAATGTCAGTGATCTGCGTCGGAGGCATGATCGGCATCGGCAAGACGAGCGTCGCCGAGCTGCTCGCCAAGGAGCTGGGCAGCGACGTCTTCTACGAGAGCGTCGACGACAACCCGATCCTGCCGCTCTTCTACACGGCGAGCCCCGAGGAGATCCAGGCGCGGCGCTACCCCTTCCTGCTCCAGCTCTACTTCCTGCGCACGCGGTTCGCCTCCATCAAGGAGGCGTACAAGCAGGGCGACAACGTCCTCGACCGGTCGATCTACGAGGACTGGTACTTCGCCAAGGTCAATCACGACCTGGGCCGCATCAGCTCTCTTGAGATGCAGGTGTACGAGGGGCTGCTGGACGAGATGATGCGCGAGATCGAGGGCCTGCCCTACCGCAAGGCGCCCGACCTCATGGTCTACCTCAAGGCGGACTTCGAGACGGTGCTCAAGCGCATCGGGCTGCGCGGCCGTGACTTCGAGCAGGACGAGGCCCTGGTCGAGTACTACCGGACGCTCTGGTCCGGCTACGACGACTGGGTCAACCAGCACTACTCGGCCAGCGAGGTCCTCGTCATCGACATGAACAACACCGACGTGGTGCACGACGCCGACGACGCGGCCCGCGTGGTGCGGGAGGTCAGGGAGGCCCTGGCCGCCGCCAAGGACCGCGCCTGACCCGACCGGCTACGCGCCGATGGCCCGCGCCCCGGGAAGGGGACGCGGGCCATCGGCGTACCGGACGGCGTCAGGCCAGGTGGACCGGGAGGTCGTGCAGGTCGTTCTGGGTGACGACCGGCTTGTTGCGCAGCTCCTCGCGCGGCACCGCGAGGCGGAGCCCCGGGAAGCGCGCGTACAGCGCCGGGAGCGCCACCGCGGCCTCCAGACGGGACAGCGCCGCGCCCGGGCAGACGTGCGGGCCGTGCCCGAAGGAGATGTGGCGGTTCGGGGTACGGGTCACGTCGAAGTCGCCCGCCGTCGCGCCGTGCTGGGCCTCGTCACGCCCGATCGCGCCGAAGGACACCACGAGCCCCTCGCCCCGCGTCAGCACCTGGTCGCCGACCTCGATGTCCTCGGCGGCGAACCGGATGAGCACGTGCGAGGTCGGCGTCGACCAGCGCAGCGTCTCCTCGATCACGTTCTCCCACGGCACCTCGCCCTTGAGGACGAGCTCCCGCTGCTCCGGGTGGGTCTCCAGGGCCACCACGGCGTTCACGATCAGGCTGATCGTGGTCTCGTGACCGGCCGCCACCATCAGCTGGAGCGTGTTGGTGATCTCCTCGGTCGACAGCCGGTCGCCGTCCTCGGACGCCTCGATCAGCGCGCTCGTCAGGTCGTCGCCCGGCGTCTCCTTCTTCGCCGCCACGATCCCCGCGAACAGCGCGCCGAGGTCCGCCATCATCTGCGGCACCTCCTCCGGCGGCGTCTGCGTCGAGAAGAACTTGTCGAAGAGCGCCTTCATCCGCGGGTGGTCCGCCGGGTCCACGCCCATCAGCTCGCTGATCACGTTCATCGGCAGCGGATAGGCGAACGCGGCCTTCAGATCCACCGGCTCACCGGCCGGACGCTCCGCGAGACGGTCCAGGAGGTCCGTCGTCAGGGCCTCGATCCCGGCCCGCAGCCGCTCCACCCGGCGTGCCGTGAGCGCCTGCGCGACCAGGGTCCGCAGCCGCCGGTGCTCGTCGCCGTCCACCGTCAGCATCGACCTGCCGGGGTTGGCGAGACCGATCAGCGGCCAGTCCAGCGGGATCTCGCCGCGCTGCCAGGCCCCCCACACGCCGATGTCCTTCACCAGCCGGGAGTCCGTCAGCAGGGCCCGCGCCTCGGCGTGCCGGGTCACCGCGTAGACGGGGACGCCACCGGGCAGCACGACCCGGGCCAGCGGGCCGGCCGCGCGCAGCCGGGCGCTCTCCCCGTCCAGGTCGGAGACGAACGGGTCGAGGACGATGGGCTCGGCGCCGGAAGCGGCGGTGTGGTCGAAGGGGCAGCTCATGCGTGGGCTCCAAGGGCGGGGGTCGGGGTGTACGTGACGGGGAGCGCGGTCAGCCCCCGCAGCCACGGGGAGGGGCGGCGGGTGAGGCTGTCCTCGGACGTCGCCAGGTCCACGTCCGGCAGCCGGTCGAGGAGCACCTCGATGCCGGTCCGCGCGATGGTCTCGGCGACCTCCTGCGCGGTGAACGGGCAGCGGTGCTCGCCGTGGCCGAAGGACAGATGGGCGTTGTTGCCGCCGGTGAGGGCGGACCCGGCGTCGGCCCGTACATGCGGATCGGCGTTGGCGGCGGCGAGGCCGAGCAGGACGAGGTCGCCCTGGCGGATCGTCCGCCCGCCGAGGTGGGTGTCGCGGGACGCCCACCGGCCGGCCACGTTCTGGGTCGGGGTGTCCTCCCACAGGACCTCGTTCATGGCCTCGCCGACGCTGTGCCGGCCGCCCGAGAGCGAGGCCGCGAAGCGGTCGTCGGTCAGCATCAGGCGCAGCGAGTTCCCGATCCAGTCGGCGGTCGGCTGGTGCCCGGCGGCGAGCATCACCATCAGGTCCTGGGCGACCTCCTCGACGGTGAAGCCCAGGGTGTTGCCGAGCATCCGGGAGGCCACGTCGTCGCCGGGCTCCGCCAGCTTGGCCGCCAGCAGCGCCCCCATCGACTCGGCCAGGTACCGCTGGCCCTCCAGCGCGCCCTCCCGGCCGTTGATCATGTCGTTCAGGGCGGTGACGAGCGCCGGGCCCTGCTCGTCGGCGAAGCCGTAGATGCTGGCCAGGACCCGCACCGGCAGCAGCGTCGCGTACTCGGCGATGATGTCGCAGGAGCCCTTCCCGCAGAGCCCGTCGATGAGTTCGTCGGCGAAGCGCTCGGCCCGCCGCTTCAGCTCGAAGGGGTCGACGGCCTCCAGCGCCTCCGAGATCACCCCGGCGCGCTCGCGGTGCCGCTCGCCGACGGTGTACAGGATGGAGGGCTGGCGGCGGCCGATCATCGGCAGCAGCGGCCAGTCGGCGGGGATCGCGTCCCACTGGTTCCACAGCTCGGAGTCGCGCGAGAAGAGCACCGGGTCGCTGGTGACCTGGTGCAGTTCGCGGTAGCCGAGCACCAGCCAGGCGGGCACGTCGCCGTCGAGCACGACCGGGGCGACCGCGCCGTGCTCGCGCCGGATCCGGCGGTACAGCTCGGTCGGGTCGGTGTGGAACCTCGGTCCGCTCAGCGGGACGGGCGCGGGCTCGGTGGTGGTCACGGGGCGTGCTCCGGTATCGGCTCGGGGTGGGGCTGCGGGTACGACGCGTTCGGGCGGCCGCTCGGCTCGCTGATCGCCTTCAGGTGCTCGACGAGGGCGATCAGGACCTGCTTGCTCGACTCGCGCGACCGGGCGTCGCAGAAGACCAGCGGCACCTCCTCGCCCAGGTCCAGCGCCTCCCGGATGTCGGCCGGCGCGTGCCCGGGCCCGCCGAAGTCGTTGCAGGCCACGACGAACGGCGTGCCGTGGTGCTCCAGCCGGTCCACGGCGTACCAGGAGTCGGCGATCCGTCGGGTGTCGACCAGCACGACCGCGCCGAGCGTCCCGGAGAACAGCCGGTCCCACAGGAACCAGAACCGCTCCTGGCCGGGCGCCCCGAACAGGTACAGCACGTTGCGGGCGTCCAGCGAGATCCGGCCGAAGTCGAAGGCCACCGTGGTGGCGGTCTTCGCCCGCACCCCGTCGGTGTCGTCGATGTCCTCGCCGGCCTGCGACATCGTCTCCTCGGTGTTCAGCGGACGGATCTCGCTGACCGAGCGGACCAGGGTGGTCTTGCCGACCCCGAAGCCGCCGACCACGACGATCTTCAGACCGTTGTCGGCGGTGCTGCTGAGGGTCTGGTGCGGGGGCGCGGCCGGAGGCGGTTCAGAGATTGCGGAGTCCAACGAGCACCTGCTCCAGGATGTCGTGATCGGGAAGGCGGTACGAGGTGGGGCGGGGGTGCCGCGCGCTGATCCGGCCCGTGTCGTGGAGGTCGGCCAGCAGGATCCGGGTGATCGACACGGGCAGCCCGAGCCCGGCCGCGACCTCCACCACGGCGGTGGGGAAGCGGCACATGCGCAGGATCGCCGCGTGCTCCGACTGCATGCCGGGCACCGGGTCGCTCTCGGCGACCACGAGCGTCACCACGTCGAAGGCGGTGGAGCCGGTGCGGCTGCGGCCGCCGGTCAGGGTGTAGAGCCGGTCGGGGGAGTCGTCCCGACCCGGCCTGACGCGGCTCATCCCCGGGGCCTCGCGACGAGGTGCTCGCCGAGCTGCTCGACGAGCTCGGTCATGTTGTGCCCGACGAGTCCGGCGTCGGCCTCCTCGTCGGCGACGAGCGCGAGGTGGGCGCCCTCCCCGGCCTCGACGATGAACAGGATGCCGCCGTAGAACTCGGCCATCGCGGAGCGCACCCCGCCCGTGCCGTCGCCGAACTCGACGGAGGCGCCGTGCGACAGGCTCTGGATGCCCGCGGCTATCGCGGCGAGCTGGTCGGCCTGGTCGACGGAGAGCCCGGTGGTGCGGCAGAGCTTCAGGCCGTCACGGGAGAGCACGAGGGCGTGCCGGGCGCCGGGGGTCCGTTCGAGGAGCCCTTCCAGGAGCCAGCTGAGCTTCTCGTCGGTGGTGGTGCCGGTCATCGCGGATCGCCTTCCGAATGGGGGTGGTTCGAGGACGGCGGCGTCGCGGGGGCGACCGCCTGGCCGGGCGCCGAGCCGTCGGGTAGGGAGTCGTCGGGTACGGCGGCCTCGCGGGCGGCCTCGGCGGGCGCGGTCTCCGCGCCGCGCACGGCCTTGTGGAAGCCGCCGAAGCGGATGGAGACGGTGGGCGCGTCGGCGGTGCGGGGCGCGGGGCGCTCGGCGGCCGGGCGGGCGGCGTCCTGGTGCGCGGCGAGGGTCTTGCCGCGCCTGCGACGGGGAAGGACGACGTCCTCGTCCGTCGCCCCGGCCTCGTCCGGCGACGCGTGGGCGGCCTCGGGCTCGGCGGCCCGCGCGGCGGCGGGAGCGGCCGGGGCGACGGGCGACGCGGTCCGCTGGGCCGGTACGGGCACGGGCGCGGCCTGCGTCTCGGCGCCCCGGCTGATGATCTCCTGGGGCAGCATCAGGACCACGCCGGTGCCGCCGCGCGCGGAGGGCCGGAAGGAGACCGACAGATTGTGCTTGCGGGCCAGCCGGCCGACGACATGCAGGCCGAGGCGGGTGCCGGAGAGCCCGGCGAGGTCCTGGGAGGTGGCGTCGACGGCGGCCACGGCGCGCCGCAGCTGCACGTCGCTCATGGTCAGTCCGCTGTCCTCGACGGTGATGACGACCCCGGCGGGGACCTCCTCCACGTACACGTGGACCTCGGCGCTGGGCGGGGAGAAGTTGGCGGCGTTGTCGAGGAGTTCGGCGAGCGCGTGCATGACGCCCTCGGCGGCGTGCCCGGCGACGGCGGCCTCGCTCTTGGAGTGCAGCCGGATGCGCTGGTAGCCCGCGATACGGCCCATGGCGCCGCGCAGGATCGACTCCATGACGATGGGCCGGGCCCAACGGCGGCCGGAGCGGGCGCCGGTGAGCACGGCGACGGAGTCGGCGAGCCGGCCCGCCTGGGCGGTGCGGTGGTCGAGGTGCAGGAGGTCGGCGAGCACGTCCTCGTCGGCGTGCCGGTGCTCCATGTCCCGCAGGTCGGCCATCATGCTCGTGGCCAGGGCCTGCATCCGCCCGGCCGCGTTGGCGGCGGCGGCCAGGGCGGCGGAGCGGGCCGACTCGGCGCGGCGGACCCGCTCCTCCAGGCGCGCGACACCGGCGGCGTGCTCGGTGGCGAGCCGCTCGGCCTCGGAGCGGTGGGCGCGTACGAGCTCGTCGGCCTCGGTGCGGTGCCGCTCCGCGAGCGCCTCGGCGCGGGCCGCGTGACCGGCGGCCTCGGCGGCGGCACGGGTCTCGTGACGCTCCTTCAGGGCCGCGGCCTCGCTGTCGGCGGCGGCCTGGCGCTGGGCGGCGTAGGCGTCCTGGGAGGAGACCTGCGCGGCCAGCCGCGCGGCCCGCTCGGTCAGGGCCCTCAGGGAGCGGGCGTACCAGGTGACGGCGAACGAGGCCGCGGCGAGCAGCAGGACACCGCAGGCGGCGAACCAGGCGATCGGGGAGCGCAGGTCCGTCGGGACGGCGGTGACCGCGGCGACGGTGAGCGCTGCGCCCGCCGCGGTGGTCAGCAGCGCGGCGGTCAGGGCAGGACGGAACGGGGTGGGCGACGCCGACATCAACCGGACTCTCAAGAGCGGGCAGGGGAGGTGCGGGAACGACCGCACTATAGAGCCGCTCATGATCACTTAGGAACAGAGGTGATCGGATTGGTATCCGGAGTTACGGGAAAGTATCGATCTACCCGTCCTTCCGCTGGTCCTGACTCCCTGTCGGGTACACACGGAGGCCAACCGGAAGGCAACCGGGGGACAAGCGGAGGCGAACCGGAGGCGAACCGGAGGCGAACCGGAGGCCCATCGGGAGGGATGCCCGGTGCCGCCCCCGTCAGGGCGCCGCGTGGTAGTAGCGCACGCAGGCGCGGACCATCCCGTCCGGGGCGATCGTGAACACGTCCACGAAACGGTGGTCGGCGGAGCCCGGCACGGTGGCAGCGGGAGGCGCCGGCACCCGGCGTCCCGTGGCGATCACCGTACGGTCCCGCGCCACCAGCTGCTCCACCTCGTGACGGGCCGTCGGCAGCACGTGCCCCACATGCGCCCGCACCGCCTCGCTGCGGCCCCGGGCCGGCGGCAGACCCGGCAGCTCGAAGACCACGGCGTCGTGCAGCAGGGACGCGCAGCCGTCCAGATCGCCCGCGTCGAGGTAGTCGTAGACCAGCCTCACGTGGTCGATCCCCGCCGCGGTCACCAGATCCACCGCCCCCGTACCGTCGGCCCATCCGGCCCTCGTGCCGTCTTCGCTGTTCAACGGTGCCAACCCCCTTCACTCTCGCTCCAGGATTCTGCGGGGCCTCCCCAACTCCGCGTTATCGCCTCCCTATCCCCGACCGGGATCTTCACGGCATGGACACGGCGGGAAGAGATGTGGAGACTGTCCTTACTTGAGCCTGACATCCCGGCGTGGTCCGGTCTGGTCCTGGCGTGTCGATTCTTCTTTCTGGGTGGGGGATCAGTGGCTGCTGCCGCCGGCGGGTTAGCGGACGAGGACGTCCAGGGCGGGCCGCGCCTGACCTTCCGGGTGCTGGGGCCGCTCCAGGTCCAGGGAGCCGCCGGGCCGCTGCGCGTCCCGCCCGGCCGGCAGGAGGTGATCCTGGCCGCGCTGCTCCTGGAGAGCAACCGCGTCGTGAGCACCAGCCAGCTCGTGGACCTCATCTGGGAGGACAACCCGCCGGAGACCGCCCGTACCCAGGTGCAGATCTGCGTGTCCCGGCTGCGCAAGCTGCTCGCCGGAGCCGAGGGCGAGGTCACCCTGGTGACCCGGCCCCCCGGTTACGTCCTGCACACCGGCGCCGGGAACGTCGACGCCGCCCTCTTCACCAGCCTCGTCCAGCGCGCCCGCGCGCTGCGCGAGAGCGGTGCCGCCGAGGAGGCGGTCGGCCTGCTCCGCTCCGCCGTCACCCTCTGGCAGGGCGAATGCCTCACCGGACTCGACAGCGGCCCGCTCGCCAACAAGGCCCGCCAGCTCAACGAGGAGCGCCTCGCCGCCGTCGAGCTGCGCATCCGCATCGAGCTCGAACTCGGCCGCCACGACCGGCTCGTGGGCGAACTCCAGCGCCTCACCCACGAACACCCGCTGCGCGAGAAGCTGCACGGGCAGCTCATCCAGGCCCTGTACTGGTCCGGGCGCCAGGCCGAGGCCCTCGAAGCCTTCCGCACCGCCCGCCGCTATCTCGCCGAGGAGCTCGGCCTCGAACCCAGCCGCGAACTCCGCGACCTCGAAGCCGCCATCCTCGCGGGCGAACTCCCGCCGCCCAACGCCGCCGCGCCGCCCGGCGTGCCCGTCGTGCCCGCGGCGAGACCCGCCGACCCGGCCCCCGAGACGCGCGCGGAGCAGCGCCCGGCATCCGCCGAGCCGTCCGCGACCCCCGCTGCCTCTGCTGAAACGGTTCGCCACGACACCGTCCCGCACCAGCTGCCCGCCGACATCGCCGACTTCGTCGCCGACCGACAGCGCCTCGACGCCCTGGAGAAGGCCCTCGCCGGCGGCGACGGACGCGGTACGGTCCCGCTCGCCGCGATCACCGGCAAGCCCGGCACCGGCAAGTCCACCCTCGCCGTCCACGTCGCCCACGCCCTCGCCGAGACCGGCTTCCCCGACGGACAGCTCTACTGCGACCTGCGCGGCACCACCGGCGCCCCCGCCACCCCCGTCGAGATCCTCGGGCGCTTCCTGCGCGCCCTCGGCATCCCCGGCCAGCTCATCCCCGAATCCCTCGACGAACGCGCCGAGATGTACCGCACCCGGCTCGCCTCCCGCCGCGTCCTCGTCGTCCTCGACGACGCCGCAGGAGAGGGCCAGGTCCTCCCGCTGCTCCCCGGCAGCCGGGGCTGCGCCGTCCTCGTCACCAGCCGCGCCCGCCTCACCGCGCTGCCCGGCGCCCACCGCGTCGAACTCGACGTGCTCGAAGAAGACCGCGCGCTCGAACTGCTCTCCCGGATCATCGGCGAGCACCGCGTCACCGGCGAGGCCGTCGCCGCCGAAGCCCTCGTCCGCACCGTCGGACGGCTCCCGCTCGCCCTCCGCATCGTCGCCGCCCGCCTCGCCGCCCGGCCCCACTGGACCCTCGCGTCCATGGTCCACCGGCTCGCCAACGAACGGCACCGGCTCGACGAACTCGCCCACGGCGAGATGACCATGCGCGCCAGCCTCTCCCTCACCTACGAGGGACTCGCGCCCGAGGACCGCAGCCTGCTGCGGCTCCTCAGCATGGCCCAGGCGCCCACCCTGCCGAGCTGGCTCGCCGGCGCCCTCCTCGACGACCGCCGGCCCTTCCCCTCGGACCTCCTCGAACCCCTCGTCGACGTCCAGATGCTCGACGTCGCCGGCATGGAGACCGGCGGCTTCCGCTACCGCTTCCACGAGATCATCCGCGTGTACGCCCGCGAGCAGCTCGCCGACCGGCACCCGCCCGAGGAGCGGAAGGCCGCCTTCGCCCGCATGGCCGGCGGCTGGATGCACCTCGCCCAGCAGGCCCACCGCAAGGTGTACGGGGGCGACTTCACCGTCCTGCACGGCGACGCGCCCCGCTGGGAACCCCCGGCCGCCTACACCGACGAGGCGCTCGCCGACCCGCTCGCCTGGCTCGACGCCGAACAGGGCGCCCTCTGCGGCATGGTCGAGCACGCGGCGGAGGAGGGGCTCCACGACCTCAGCTGGGACCTCGCCACCTCACTCGTCACCCTGTTCGAGGTGCGCGGCCACTACGACCTCTGGGAGCGGACCCACCACACCGCCCTCGCCGCCGTACGCAAGGCCGGAAACCTGCGCGGCACCGCCGCGATCCGCGCCTCGCTCGGCTCGCTCTACATGAGCCGCAACCAGTACGACACCGCCCGCCAGGCCCTCCAGTCGGCCCTCGACGTCTTCCAGGCCCTCGACGAACCCATGGGCGAGGCGCTCTGCCGCCGCGACATGGCACTCATCGCGCGCACCAACGGCGACGACACCGCCGCACTGGAGCTCTACGGGCGCTCCCTCGCCGACTTCGACCGCGCCGGCGACGTCGTCGGCCGCGCCATCGTCCTCACCCAGAGCGCCCACGTGCGCATGCGCCAGGGCGAGATCGACACCGCACAGCGGCAGCTCGACGAGGCGCTCGACATCTACGAGGGCATCGGCTACACCGGCGGCCGGGCACGCACCCTGCGGCGCGTCGGCCAGCTCCTCCTCGAACAGGGCCGGAGCGACCTCGCGGTCCTCACCTTCACCGAAGTACTCGAACTCTGCCGGGACTCCGGCGACGTCATCGGGGAAGGGCACCTGCTGCGGGACCTCGGCCACGCCTTCACGGTCATGGGACGGCCGGACCGGGCGCGGGACTTCTTCGACCGCGCCGTGTCGGCGCGGGAGCAGATCATGGATTTTAGCGGGGGCGCGCTCGCGCGCCTGGACCTCGCACGGCTCCTGACGACGGAGCCGGGACGCTCACGGGAACTGCTCACCCCTGCGGTCGAGGTCTTCCGGGACCGCCGTATGGCCCGGGAACTCGTCGAGGCGGAGCGGCTGCTCGGCGCCTGCTGACGGCCGCGCCGGGCGACGTCAGTCCCAGGGGTTGTTGTCCGTGCAGGTGGGGAGGTTGCCCGGGTTGGCGGTGACCGGGGTGCCCGCCGGGACGCAGGTGGGCGGGACGGCGTCCGAGGTGGCGGAGGTGCCCGGCGTGCCCGTCGCGGGGACCGGCTCGTCGGCCCAGCTGGTCTGGAGGCCGGCGCCCGTCACCAGGACGATCAGCGCGGAGGTGACGGCGGCGCGGAGGGCGGTGCGGGCGGTGGTGGTCTTCGACATCGGATTCTCCGTCTCGTTCGGGGCTGGCGTTTCCTTCTGACCACCAACTTAGGAACGAGCGGATTCACCGCACCGGCCGCAGCCTTATCACCCCGCTATCACCGGACCACACCCCCTATCACCGCCCTCCGGCCGCTATCGCGGGCTCCCTCCCGCTATCACGGACACGCCCCGGACGCCCGACCCGCCCCCGATGCCGGTTAGCGGCGGGATGCCCCACCGATAGGCGGATTCGGAGGATGGTTCCCAGCAACCGGCGAGACAGCGCGGAAAGCGGCCCCGACCAGGCCGTTCCCCGGCGCTCGCCCCCCACCTGACCAGCGGGAGCTCTCCATGACGACCGGTCTCTCCCCCGAGGGCACGACGACGGCCACCGCCGCTCTGGGCACCCTCATCCGCGGACACCGCCTCCGTATCGGCCTCACCCAGCGCGAACTGGCCGACCTCTCCACCATCAGCGTCCGCGCCATCCGTGACCTGGAGAAGGGGAAGGCCCTGCGGCCCCGCGCCGACACGATCCGGCTGATAGCCGACGCGCTCCGCCTCGGCCCCCGGGCCCGCACCGCCCTGGAGGAGTCCGTCTCCCGGAGCCACCCCGGCGGCGCCGGCCGGCACCTCCTCGCCGAGCGCTGCGCCCCGCCCGTCCCGCTGCACCCGCTGATCGGCCGGGAGGCCGAGGCCGCGATCCTCGCCGAGGAACTGCGCTCCGGAGCCGAGCGGCTCGTCACCGTCGTGGGCCTCAGCGGCGTCGGCAAGACCCGCCTCGCCCTGGAGACCGCCGCCCGCCTGCACGGGAGCGGCTTCCCCGTCCTCTGGCACACCGCCCCCGACGCCGTCACCGACTGCCTCCCGGCGGCCGACGAGGACCCGCTCGCCGAGGTGGTCGCCGAGTGCGCCGCGTATCTCCAGGGAGCCGGGGCGTACGCGGCGGGGGCCGCGGCTGATGCGTACGCCGCCATCTCCCCGTACGCCTCCCCCTCCCCGTACGCCCCTTCTGACGGGCATAGACCCGCCCCCGGCCACAGACCCGGCCCCGCCGCCCCCGCTTCCTCGTTCTCCAGCGACCTGCCGCCCGTCTCCCTCGCCGCCGTGCTCGGCGACCGGGACGCCCTGCTCGTCCTGGACGGCGTCGACCCCGCCCGTCTCGACTTCGGCCGGCTCACCCGGCTCCGCCGCGAACTCCCCGGCCTGCGGCTGCTCCTCACCGCCGACACCCCCTGGAACGTCCCCGGCGAGCGCCTCTTCCTCCTCGCCCCCCTGGACGCGCCCCTCCCGGCGGGCCCCGCGGTCCCCGGTGCCGGTGCGGACGCGCCCGCCGTACGCTTCCTCCTCGCCCGGCTCCGCCGGATGCGGCCCGAACTCCTCCCCGACGAGCAGACCCTGGCCCACACCGCCTGGATCGCCCACCGCCTCGACGGACACCCCCTCGCGCTCGCCGCCGCGGCCTCCTGGCTCAGCGTCTGCGACCTGCCCACCCTGCGCGGCATCGTCGAGACCGACCCCGTCGCCGTCCTCGACCACCTCGCCGACGGCCACAGCGGCTCCCGCCTCCGCGACCGCGTCACCCGCACCCTCGGCGCCCTCCCGCCCGAGCAGCGGGACCTCCTCACCGCCCTCTGCGCCGCCCAGGACACCACCACAGCCCCGGACTTCGGGCTCGACGACGTCGTCAGGCTCACCGGCAGGCCCCTCCCGGACGGCGGCCGCATGGTCCGCGCCCTGCTCATCGGCGGTGTCATCCGCCCCAGCACCGACCACGGCCGCTCCGGCTTCCGGGTGCTGTGCGTCGTCCGCGCCGCCCTGGCCCCGGCCGACGGCACCGGCGCCCCGGCGGCACAGGCCCCCGCCGCCGCTGCCCCCGCCCCTGCCGCCTGACTGCCGCAACGCCGCCGATCCGCTGCCGTACCGCCGGATCAACTGCCGCTCGCGGGGCCCGCGCACGGGTTGTATGGCCACTGCCCGGCCGCCGAACGCGGCGGCCGGCCCGCACAGCGCCCCCGCCGTTCGCACCGTTCCCGGCCGCCGGCCCGGCCACCGACCCCGGTCACCCACCAGGAGCCCCCATGCCGTTCGACAAGCCCGTCGCCTCCGCACCGGCCGCCGTCCGGCTGCCGCTCTCGGTAGCCCAGCGGGACATCTGGACGGCCCACCTCCTCGACCCCACCGGCATCAAGTACAACGTCGGCGAGTGCCGGGAGATCCAGGGCCCGGTCGACCCGGAGCTGATGGCGGCCGCCTGGCGGCGCCTGGTCGACGAGGCCGACTTCCTCCGGATCCGCGGCTTCGAGGACGACGGCGAACAGGTCTGGCAGCTCCTCGACGCCGACGCCGGCGACCGCACGCTGGCCTTCACCGACCTCAGCGGGGCCGCCGACCCCGAGGGCGCGGCCTGGGACCTCATCGACGTGCTGATCGGCACGCCCTTCGACCTCGCCGCCGAGGCCCCGGTCCGCTGCGCGCTGATCAAGCTGGCGGAGGACCGCTTCTTCTACTTCTACGGCTTCCACCACCTGGTCGTCGACGGCGTCGGCGTCTCCATGGCCCTGGCCCGGCTGGTCGAGCTGTACGAGCGGGCCGTCGCGGGCGAACCGTGGGGCGACACCCCGTTCGGCACCCTCGCCGAACTCCTTGCCGAGGACGCCGCCTACCGCGCCTCCGACGAGGCCGCCTCCGACCTCGCCGCCTGGCGCGCCCACCTCGCCGACGCCCCCGACGCGCCCGCCGGCCTCGTCCGGGGCCGCGACCGGGCACCCTCCGCACACGGCGGACTGCCATTCGCCCGCCGCAGCGTCCCCGTCTCCGCGGCCGACGCCGAGCGCCTGCGCACCGCGGCCCGCGCCGCCCGCGTCTCCTGGTCCGTGCTGCTCGTGGCGCTCTTCGCCGCCTACCTCCAGCGCGTCACCGGCCGCCAGGAGCTGATGATCGCCCTGCCCGTCACCGGCCGCACCACCCGCGCCGCCCGCAGCACCCCCGGCATGATGTCGAACGTCGTGCCGCTGCGCCTCCGGGTCCGCCCCGAGGACCGCCTCGCCGACCTGGTGCGCACGGTGTCAGCCGAGGTGAAGCACGGCCTGCGCCACCAGCGCACCCGGTACGAGGACCTCAGCCGCGAGGCCGGTGTCATCGACGGCACCCGCCGCCTCGCCACGCCGGTCCTCAACATCATGGGCTTCCACGCCGAACTGACCGTCGGCGGCCACCCCACCGTCAACCACAACGTCAGCAACGGACCCGTCGACGACCTCAGCGTCGCCGTCCTCGACCTCGGCCCCGCCCAGGGCCTCCGCATCGACTTCGACACCCCGGTCCAGGACGTCGACCCGGCCCTCGTCACCGCCCACCAGGAGCGCTTCACCGCCTTCGTCACCCGCTACCTGGAGGGGACGGCTCAGGCCCTGGAGGCCCTGGAGGCCCCGGAGGACGTCACCGTCACGGGCCTTCCGCTCCTCGCCGACGACGAGCGCGCGCTCCTCACCGGCGCCTGGGCCGGACCCGTCGCGCCGCCGGTCGAGACCACCCTCGTCGCCCGCTTCGAGGAGCAGGTACGCCGCCACGCCGACCGCCCCGCCCTGATCGACGCCGCCGGCACCGTCACGTACGCCGAACTCAACGCCTCCGCCAACCACCTCGCCCGCGAGCTGCGCGACGCCGGCCTCGGGCGCGGCGCCATGGCCGGTGTCCTGCTGGAGCGGGGCGTCCCCTTCGCCACCGCCCTCCTCGCCGTCCTCAAGACCGGCGCGGGCCACGTCCTCCTCGACCCCGACTTCCCCGAGGAGCGGCTCCGCTCGGCCGCCACCGACGCCGGGATCACCCACCTCGTCACCACCGCGGCCCTCGCCGCCCGCGCCGACGGCCCCTGGACCGTCACCCACGCCGGACGACGCCCCGGCCCGGACGCCGTCGCCGACGACCTCGGCGTGCCGATCAGCCCCGACGACCCCGCCTGCCTCATGTTCACCTCGGGCTCGACCGGCCGCCCGAAGGCCATCCTGTCCTCGCACCGCAACCTCGTCGCCACCCTCATCGGCCAGCCCTACCTCCCCACCGGCCCCGACGAGGTCTACCTCCAGTGCTCGCCGGTCTCCTGGGACGCTTTCAGCCTGGAGTTCTGGGGCCCGCTCCTGCACGGCGGCTCCGCCGTCCTCCAGCCCGGCCAGAAGCCCGAACCGGCCCTCGTCACCGAGCTGTCCCGCCGCCACGGTGTCACCACGCTCCTGCTCTCCGCGACGCTCTTCAACTACCTCACCGACGAGCACCCCGAGGCCTTCGAGACCGTCACCACCGCCTTCACCGTCGGCGAGGCCGCCTCCCCGGCCCACGTCCACAAGCTCCAGCGGCTCAAGCCCGGCATCAGCGTCCTGAACGGCTACGGCCCCGCCGAGGTCATGATCTTCGCGACGACCCACACGGTCGAGCCCGGCGAGCACCCGCACCCGTCGATCCCCGTCGGCACCCCCCTCGTCAACAAGCCCGCCTACGTCCTCGACGCCCGCCTCGACCTCTGCCCGCCGGGCGTCACCGGCGAGTTGTACGTCGCGGGCGACGGCCTCGCCCACGGCTACCTCGGCCGGCCCGACCTCACCGCCGCCCGCTTCGTCCCGGACCCCATCGGCACCACCCCCGGCGGCCGGCTCTACCGCACCGGCGACCTCGCCCGCTTCGACGCCGACGGACGGATCGTGTACGAGGGCCGGGCCGACGACCAGATCAAGATCCGCGGCTTCCGCATCGAGCCCGGCGAGACCGAGGCCGTCCTCCTGTCCCACCCGAACGTCACCCAGGCCGTCGTCACCGTCCACGAACAGCGCCTGGCCGCCTACCTCGTGACCGAAGGCGACGACACCCCCGACCCCGAGGACATCCGCGCACACGTCGCCGCGCGACTCCCCGAACACCTCGTCCCCACCTACGTCACCGTCCTCGACCGCCTCCCCGTCACCCCCAACGGCAAGATCGACAAGCGCGCCCTGCCCGCCCCCACCGCCCTCCTGACCGCCCGCCGCGCCCCGCGCGACCGCACCGAGGAGACCCTCGCCGCCCTCTACGGCCTGACCCTCGGCACGGACCCGGACACGATCGGCATCGACGACAGCTTCTTCGCCCTGGGCGGCCACTCGCTGCTCGCGGCCCGCCTGACCAACCGCGTCGCGGAGACCCTGGGCGTGCGGCTGACGATCCGGGACGTCTTCGGGAGTCCGACGGTGGCCGGGCTCGCGGAGCTGATCGCGGAGCGCGGTGGCGAGACCTCGGGCGCCTCGGCCCTCCCGGCGCTGGTGCCGGGGGAGGGCGACGGCGAGCTGGTCCCGGCGTCGTACGCCCAGCGGCGGTTGTGGCTCCTGGCCCAACTGGACGGCGGGAGCGCCGCGTACAACGTGCCGACGGTGGTGCGGTTCGGGGGCGCCGGCCTTGACCTCGGCGTGCTGGAGTCCGCGCTGAACGACGTGGTGGAGCGGCATGCTCCGCTGCGGACGGTGTTCGAGGCGGTGGACGGGGAGCCGTTCCAGCGGGTCCTTGCCCCGGAGCGGGCGCGGTTGACGATCGAGCGGCGACGTGTGGACGCCGACGACCTCGACGCCGGCCTCGCCGAAGCGGCGGGACGCGCGTTCGACCTGGGGTCGGAGACCCCCGTACGGGCCACCGCCTTCCAACTCCCGGACGAGTCCGTCGTATTGGCGCTCGTTCTGCACCACATCGCGACCGACGGTCTGTCGAACGGGGTGTTCTTCGCCGATCTGGAGCAGGCCTATGCCGCTCGTGCGGCGGGCGAGGTTTCGGCGGGGGAGGGGCCGGTCCTGGAGCCGCTGGTGGTGCGGTACGCGGATTATGCGGCCTGGCAGCGGCGCGTCCTTGGCGCGGCCGACGAGCCCGAGAGTCTGCTCGGGCGCGAACTGGACTTCTGGCGACAGGAGTTGACCGCCCTCCCTGAGGGCCACGGGCTCACGCTCGACCGCCCCCGGCCGGTACGTGCCTCGCACCGGGGCGGTCAGGTCGAGCTCGACCTCGGCGCCGACCTCTTCCAGCGGGCGAAGCAGCTCGCGAAGGCGGAGGGCTGCACGCCCTTCATGGTGGTGCACGCGGCGCTGGTGGCGGCTCTGTCGCGGTTGGGGGCGGGTGCGGATCTGGCGATCGGTTCGCCGGTCGCCGGGCGGAGCGACGAGGTCCTGAACGGTCTGGTCGGGTTCTTCGTGAACACCCTGGTCCTGCGCACGGACAGCTCGGGCGACCCGACCTTCCGTGAACTCCTCGCCCGTGTCCGTACGGCCGACCTGGACGCTTTCGCCCACCAGGAGGCTCCTTTCGACCTGGTCCTGGAGGCCGTCAACCCGACCCGGACCCTCTCCCGGCACCCCCTCTTCCAGATCTGCCTGACCCTGGAGAGCGGCGCCGAGGCCGCCAAGCCGCTCGCGCTCCCCGGAGTCGCACCGGCACCCATGGAGAAGATCACCAGCGGCTCCGCCAAGTTCGACCTGGAGTTCTTCCTCCGCTCCGACGACGAGCACGGCCTGCGCGCCACCGTCCTCTTCGCCGCCGACCTCTTCGACGAGGAATCGGTCCAGCGCATGACGTCGGTGCTCGGACAGGTCCTCCACCACGCCCTTGTCGAGCCCGGAGCGCCCCTCTCCGCCCTGGAGATCCTGACTTCGGAGGAGCGGGAGCTGCTGACCGGTCCGTGGGCTGGGGCCAAGGCGCCGGGTGCGGGGGAGGGTTCGCTGGTCGGGCGCTTCGAGGAGCAGGTGGCGAGGGTCCCCGGGCGGACGGCCCTCGTCGACGGTGAGCGCAGGATTTCGTACGCCGAACTCAACGTCTCCGCCAACCGGCTGGCCCGCCACTTGGTCGAACGGGGCCTGGGGCGCGGTGACATGGCGGGGGTTCTGCTGGAACGCGGTGTGGACTTCGCGGTCGCGGTCTTGGCGGTCACGAAGACTGGTGCCGGATATACCTTGCTCGACCCGGAGTTCCCGGACGAGCGGCTGCGCGCTGCCGCTACGGACGCGGGTATTGGTCTGCTCGTCACGGACGCCGGGCGGGTGGACGGACCGTGGGAGACCGTTGTCTGCGCACCCGAGGAGCTCTCCGGTCTCTCGGGGGAGAACCTGGGCATGGCGCCTACCGGGGATGACGTGGCCTGCGTGATGTTCACGTCGGGCTCGACGGGCCGGCCGAAGGGGATTCTGTCGTCGCACCGGAATCTGGTGTCGACGGTGAGTGGGCAGTCGTACGGCCGGTTCGGTGATGGGGAGGTGTTCCTTCAGTGCTCGCCGGTTTCGTGGGATGCGTTCAGTCTGGAGTTCTGGGGTGCGTTGCTGCACGGTGGGACGTCGGTGCTTCAGCCGGGGCAGCGGCCTGAGCCGGTGCTGATCGAGGAGCTGTCGCGCCTCCACGGGGTGACGATGCTCCAGCTCTCCGCGAGCCTCTTCAACTTCCTTGTGGACGAGCACCCGGGTGCCTTCGACGCCGTCACAGTGGCCTACACGGGAGGGGAGGCCGCCTCCCCGGCGCATGTGCGCAAACTCCAGCGGCTCAAGCCCGGCATCGAGGTCGTCAACGGATACGGCCCGGCCGAGTCCATGGGCTTCACCACCACGCACGCCCTTGAGGACGGGGACGCGGGGGAGGTGGCGGTCCCGATCGGAACGCCCCTGGTCAACAAGGGTGCCTACGTCCTGGATCCGTATCTGAACCTCTGCCCGCCCGGTGTGACCGGCGAGCTCTACCTGAGCGGCGAGGGGCTGGCCCACGGTTACCTCGGCCGGCCCGACCTGACGGCCACCCGTTTCGTCCCGGACCCGTTCGGCGGCACCGGGACGCGGCTCTACCGCACGGGCGACTTGGCGCGCTTCGACCGAGAGGGTCGGCTGGTCTACGAGGGCCGCGCGGACGACCAGATCAAGATCCGCGGTTTCCGGGTCGAGCCGGGCGAGACCGAGGCCGCGCTGCTGACCCACCCGCAGGTCAGCCAGGCGGTGGTGACCGTGCACGACGAGCGGCTGGCCGCTTACCTGGTGGTGGAGGGTGAGGCGGTGGCGCCGGAGGACGTGCGGCGGCATGTCGCCGACCGGCTGCCCGAGCACTTGGTCCCCAGCCACGTCACCGTACTTGACCGGCTGCCCCTGACCCCGAACGGAAAGATCGACAAGCGGGCTCTGCCCGCACCCGCCGCGCTCTCCAGCGGCGGGCGGGCGCCTCGTACCCCCCTCGAAGAGACCGTCCTCGACCTCTTCACCCGCACCCTCGACACCTCCACCGCCCTCACCATCGACGACGACTTCTTCCACCACGGCGGCCACTCCCTCCTCGCGGCCCGTCTGACGAACAGGGTCGCCGAGGCCCTGGGTGTACGGCTGACGATCAGGGACGTCTTCGGGCGGCCGACGGTGGCCGGGCTCGCGGAGCTGATCGCGGAGCGCGATGGCGGGACGACGGGTTCGGGTCTGCTCCCGGCGCTGGTGCCGGGGGAGGGTGACGGTGAGCTGGTCCCGGTGTCGTACGCGCAGCGCCGGTTGTGGCTGCTGGCCGAGTTGGACGGCGGGAGCGCCGCGTACAACGTGCCGATGGTGGTACGTCTCGACGGCGCCGGTCTTGACGTCGGCCTGCTGGAGTCCGCGCTGAACGACGTGGTGGAGCGGCACGCGCCGCTGCGGACGGTGTTCGAGGCGGTGGACGGGGAGCCGTTCCAGCGGGTCCTGGCCCCCGAGCTCGCACGGCTCACGATCGAGCGGCGACGTGTGGACGCCGGCGGGCTGGACGCCGGGCTCGCCGAGGAGGCCGGGCGGGTCTTCGACCTGGCGTCGGAGCTCCCGGTCCGTGCCACGCTCTTCCGGCTCGCCGACGACTCGGCGGTCCTGTCCCTTGTCCTGCACCACATCGCGACCGACGGTCTGTCGACCGGGGTGTTCTTCGCCGATCTGGAGCAGGCCTATGCCGCTCGTGCGGCGGGCGGGGGCGTATCGGCGGAGGGGCCGGTGCTTGAGCCGCTGGTGGTGCGGTACGCGGATTACGCGGCCTGGCAGCGGCGTGTCCTCGGCGCGGCCGACGAGCCCGAGAGTCTGCTCGGACGCGAACTGGACTTCTGGCGGCAGAACTTGAACCGCCTTCCCGAGGACCACGGGCTCACGCTCGACCGTCCGCGTCCGCTCACCGCCTCGCACCGGGGCGGGGAGGTCGCGGTCGACTTCGGGCCCGGCGTCTTCGAGCCGATCACGGCCCTTGCGAGGGCGGAGGGCTGCACGCCCTTCATGGTGGTGCACGCGGCTTTGGTGGCGGCTCTGTCGCGGTTGGGGGCGGGTGCGGATCTGGCGATCGGTTCGCCGGTCGCCGGGCGGAGCGATGAGGTGTTGAACGGTCTGGTTGGGTTCTTCGTGAACACGCTGGTGCTGCGGACGGACAGCTCGGGCGATCCGACCTTCCGTGAGCTGCTTGCCCGTGTCCGTGGGGCCGATCTGGACGCTTTCGCTCACCAGGAGGCCCCCTTCGACCTGGTCCTGGAGGCCGTCAACCCGACCCGGACGCTGTCCCGGCACCCCCTCTTCCAGATCTGCCTCGGACTCGACCTGGGCGCAGTGCCCGAGCTGGACCTCCCCGGTGTCACCGCCGCTGTCTCCGGTGCGGGCAACGGCTCAGCCAAGTTCGACTTGGAGTTCCTGCTCCGTTCCGACGACCGGCGCGGGCTGCACGGCGCGGTGCTCTATGCCGCCGACCTGTTCGACGCCGAGACGGTACGGCGTATGGGCGCTGTCCTCGGCCGCGTACTGGAGCAGGTCCTGGCCGACCCGGGCTGCCGGCTCTCCGCGCTGGAAGTCCTGGCGCCCGAGGAGCGGGCGCTGCTGACCGGTCCATGGGCCGGGACCAAGGCGCCGGGGGCGGGGGAGGGTTCGCTGGTCGGGCGCTTCGAGGAGCAGGTGGCCCGGGTCCCCGAGCGGACGGCGCTGGTGGTCGGTGAGCGGACCATCTCGTACGCGGAACTCAACGTCTCCGCCAACCGCCTGGCCCGCCATCTGGCCCAACAGGGCCTGGGGCGTGGTGACATGGCGGGTGTGCTGCTCGACCGGGGTGTGGACTTCGCGGTCGCGGTCCTCGCGGTCACGAAGACCGGCGCCGGATACACCCTGCTCGACCCGGAGTTCCCGGACGAGCGGCTGCGTGCCGCCGCCACGGATGCGGGTATCGGTCTGCTCGTCACGGATGCCGGGCGCGCCGCCGTCGGGCGGGTGGACGGACCGTGGGAGACCGTCGTCTGCGCACCCGAGGAGCTCTCCGGCCTCTCTGGAGAGAACCTGGGCATGGCGCCCACCGGGGATGACGTGGCCTGCGTGATGTTCACATCGGGATCGACCGGCCGGCCGAAGGGGATTCTGTCCTCGCACCGGAATCTGGTGTCGACGGTGAGTGGTCAGTCGTACGGCCGGTTCGGTGATGGGGAGGTGTTCCTCCAGTGCTCGCCGGTGTCGTGGGACGCGTTCAGCCTGGAGTTCTGGGGCGCGCTGCTGCACGGCGGGACGACGGTGCTTCAGCCGGGGCAGCGGCCTGAGCCGGTGCTGATCGACGAGCTGTCGCGCCGCCACGGCGTGACCATGCTCCAGCTCTCCGCGAGCCTCTTCAACTTCCTCGTCGACGAGCACCCGGGTGCCTTCGGCACCGTCACCGTCGCCTACACCGGCGGCGAGGCCGCCTCCCCGGCGCACGTCCACAAGCTGCACCGACTCCGGCCCGGCATCGAGATCGTCAACGGCTACGGGCCCGCCGAGTCCATGGGCTTCACCACCACCCACCCCGTCGAGTCCGCCGACCGGCCCCACACCCTCGTCCCCATCGGTGTCCCGCTCGTCAACAAGGGTGCCTACGTCCTGGACGGCTCCCTCAACCTCTGCCCGCCCGGCGTGACTGGTGAGCTCTACCTCACCGGTGACGGCCTCGCCCACGGCTACCTCGGCCGGCCCGACCTCACCGCCACCCGCTTCGTCCCCGACCCCTACGGCCCGCCCGGCACGCGTCTCTACCGCACCGGCGACCTCGTCCGCTTCGACCGGGACGGGCGGCTCGTGTACGAGGGCCGGGCCGACGACCAGATCAAGATCCGGGGCTTCCGGGTCGAGCCGGGCGAGACGGAAGCCGCGCTCTTGGCTCATCCGCTGGTCTCCCAGGCAGTTGTGACGGTCTATCAGGAGCGGCTGGCCGCTTACCTGGTGGTCGAGGGGGAGGGTGTTGCCCCGGAGGACGTGCGGCGGTACGTCGCCGACCGGCTGCCCGAGCACTTGGTCCCCAGCCACGTCACCGTGCTCGACCGGCTGCCCCTGACCCCGAACGGAAAGATCGACAAGCGGGCTCTGCCCGCCCCGGCCGCGCTCTCCAGCGGCGGGCGGGCGCCGCGTACGCCTCTCGAAGAGACCGTGCTCGATCTCTTCACCCGCACCCTCGACACCTCCGCCACTCTGTCCGTCGACGACGACTTCTTCCACCACGGCGGCCACTCCCTCCTCGCGGCTCGTCTGACGAACCGCGTCGCCGAGGCCCTGGGTGTACGGCTGACCATCAGAGACGTCTTCGGGCGGCCGACGGTGGCCGGGCTCACGGAACTGATCGTGGAGCTGCTCGCGGAGCACGGCGGCGGGACGACGGGTTCGGGTCTGCTCCCGGCGCTGGTGCCGGGGGAGGGCGATGGCGAGCTGGTCCCGGTGTCTTACGCGCAGCGCCGGTTGTGGCTGCTGGCCGAGTTGGAGGGCGGGAGCGCCGCGTACAACGTGCCGACAGTGGTGCGGTTCGGCGGTGACGTGGACCTGGACGTGTTGGAGTCCGCGTTGAACGACGTGGTGGAGCGGCATGCTCCGCTGCGGACGGTGTTCGAAGCGGTGGAGGGAGAGCCGTTCCAGCGGGTCCTGGCTCCCGAGCGGGCACGGCTCACCATCGAGCGGCGCCGGACCGACGCCGACGGCCTCGACGCCGGCCTTGCCGAAGCGGCGGTACGCGTCTTCGATCTGGTGTCGGAGATTCCTGTCCGCGCCACTGTCTTCGAACTTCCCGACGGGTCCGTCGTGTTGGTGCTCGTCCTGCATCACATCGCGACCGACGGCCTGTCGAACGGGGTGTTCTTCTCCGATCTGGAGCGGGCCTATGCCGTTCGCGCGGCGGGCGGGGGCGTATCGGCGGAAGGGCCGGTGCTTGAGCCGCTGGTGGTGCGGTACGCGGATTACGCGGCCTGGCAGCGGCGGGTCCTCGGCGCAGCCGACGAGCCCGAGAGCCTGCTCGGCACCGAACTGGCCTTCTGGCGGGACCGCCTGGCGGCCCTCCCCGAGGACCACGGGCTCACGCTCGACCGTCCGCGTCCGGTCACCGCCTCCCACCGGGGTGGGGAGGTCGCGGTCGATTTCGGGCCCGGCGTCTTCGAGCCGATCACGGCCCTCGCGAGGGCGGAGGGCTGCACGCCCTTCATGGTGGTGCACGCGGCTTTGGTGGCGGCTCTGTCGCGGTTGGGGGCGGGTGCGGACCTGGCGATCGGTTCGCCGGTGGCCGGCCGGAGCGACGAGGTCCTGAACGGTCTGGTCGGGTTCTTCGTGAACACGCTGGTCCTGCGGACGGACAGTTCGGGCGACCCGACCTTCCGCGAACTCCTCGCCCGTGTCCGTACGGCCGACCTGGACGCCTTCGCCCACCAGGAGGCCCCCTTCGACCTGGTCCTGGAGGCCGTCAACCCGACCCGGACCCTGTCCCGGCATCCCCTCTTCCAGATCTGCCTCGGACTCGACCTGGGCGCAGTGCCCGAGCTGGACCTCCCCGGTGTCACCGCCGCTGTCTCCGGTGCGGGCAACGGCTCAGCCAAGTTCGACTTGGAGTTCCTGCTCCGTTCCGACGACCGGCGCGGGCTGCACGGCGCGGTGCTCTATGCCGCCGACCTGTTCGACGCCGACACGGTACGGCGCATGGGCGCCCTCCTCGGCCGCGTACTGGAGCAGGTCCTGGCCGACCCGGGCCGCCGGCTCTCCGCGCTGGAGGTCCTGGCGCCCGAGGAGCGGGAGTTGCTGACCGGTCCATGGGCCGGGGCCAAGGCGCCTGGTGCGGGGGAGGGTTCGCTGGTCGGGCGCTTCGAGGAGCAAGTAGCGCGGGTCCCCGAGCGGACGGCTCTCGTAGATGGTGAGCGGACCATCTCGTACGCCGAACTCAACCTCTCCGCTAACCGCCTGGCCCGCCATCTGGCCCAACAGGGCCTGGGGCGTGGCGACATGGCGGGCGTGCTGCTCGATCGGGGTACTGACTTCGCGGTCGCGGTGCTCGCCGTGCTGAAGACCGGGGCCGCCTACACCCTCCTCGACCCCGACTTCCCCGACGAGCGGCTGCGTGCCGCCGCCGCCGACGCGGCCATCGGCCACCTCGTCACCTCTCCGGCCCTGGCCGCCCGCGCCGAAGGCCCCTGGACGGTCACTCACGCCGACGACCTGCCGGCGGACCTGGCCGCCGACGACCTGCGCGTACCGCTCGGACCCGACGACCCCGCGTGCCTCATGTTCACCTCCGGCTCCACCGGCCGGCCGAAGGGGATTCTGTCCTCGCACCGGAATCTGGTGTCGACGGTGAGTGGTCAGTCGTACGGCCGGTTCGGCGAGGACGAGGTGTTCCTTCAGTGCTCGCCGGTGTCGTGGGATGCGTTCAGCCTGGAGTTCTGGGGCGCGCTGCTGCACGGTGGGACGTCGGTGCTCCAACCGGGGCAGCGGCCTGAGCCGGTGCTGATCGAGGAGCTGTCGCGCCGCCACGGCGTGACCATGCTCCAACTCTCCGCTAGCCTCTTCAACTTCCTCGTCGACGAGCACCCGGGCGCCTTCGATACCGTCACCGTCGCCTACACCGGCGGCGAGGCCGCTTCCCCGGCGCACGTCCACAAGCTGCACCGACTCCGGCCCGGCATCGAAGTCGTCAACGGATACGGCCCGGCCGAGTCCATGGGCTTCACCACCACGCACGCCCTCGACGAGGGGGATGCGGGGGAGACTGCGGTCCCGATCGGAACGCCCCTGGTCAACAAGGGCGCTTACGTCCTGGACCCGTATCTGAACCTCTGCCCGCCCGGTGTGACCGGCGAGCTCTACCTGAGCGGCGAGGGGCTGGCCCACGGCTACCTCGGCCGGCCCGACCTCACCGCCACCCGCTTCGTCCCGGACCCGTTCGGCCGCACCGGCACCCGTCTCTACCGCACGGGCGACCTGGCGCGCTTCGACCGAGAGGGTCGGCTGGTCTACGAGGGCCGGGCCGACGACCAGATCAAGATCCGCGGCTTCCGGGTCGAGCCGGGCGAGACAGAGGCCGCCCTCCTGACCCATCCGCTGGTCTCCCAGGCCGTCGTGACGGTCTATCAGGAGCGGCTGGCCGCCTACCTGGTGGTCGAGGGGGAGGGCGTCGCCCCGGAGGACATCCGGCGGCATGTCGCCGACCGGCTGCCCGAGCACCTGGTCCCCAGCCACGTCACCGTGCTCGACCGGCTGCCGCTTACCCCGAACGGGAAGATCGACAAGCGGGCTCTGCCCGCCCCGGCCGCGCTCTCCAGCGGCGGGCGGGCGCCCCGTACACCTCTCGAAGAGACCGTTCTCGACCTCTTCACCCGCACCCTCGACACCTCCACCGCCCTCACCATCGACGACGACTTCTTCCACCACGGCGGCCACTCCCTCCTCGGAGCACGGCTCACCAACCACATCGCCGGAGCCCTCGACGTGCGGCTCACCGTCCGTGACGTCTTCCAGCACCCCACCCCGGCCCGGCTCGCCGCGCACATCGACTCCCTCAGGACCGCTCCGGCCCGGAAGGCGCGCCCTGCCCTCCGCCGCCGCACCGCAACGGATCGGATCAGCTCATGAGCACCCACGCCACCCCCGCCTTCACCTCCGCGCCCGAGGACGTCGTCTGGGACTTGCCCGGCGACGCCCCGCACCGCCTGTCCCTGCTCGTGCTGCCGCACGCCGGCGGCAACGCCCACGCCTACAGCGCCTGGCGCGAGCAGCTCCCGGCCGACGTGCGGCTGCTCGTCGGGCAGTACCCGGGCCGAGGCGCCCGCTACTGCGAGGACCTGCCCGGCTCCGTCGACGACCTCGCCCTTCCCGTCGTGGACGCCCTCCCCGGCGACACCGGCCCGCTGGTCGTCCTCGGCCACAGCATGGGCTCCCTCGTCGCCTTCGAGGTGGTCCGGGCGCTCCAGGCCGCCGGCCGCACCCCGCTCGGCCTCGTCGCCTCCGCCTGCCGGGCGCCCGTCCTGCCCAACCAGGCCCCCGTCCACCCCGAGCGGCTCGACGACGACGAGCTGGTCGCCTCCATCAAGGAGCGCGGCGGCACCGACGACGGCATCCTCGACGACCCGGAGCTCCGCGAGATCGTCCTGCCGTCCATCCGCGCCGACTTCGCCATCGACGACGCCTACCAGTGCACCGCCCCCGACGTGCGGCTCGACTGCCCGGTGGCCGTCTTCGGCGGCGACGTCGACCCGATCGTGCCGGTCGGCCTGCTCGACGGCTGGGCGCTCGTCGCCGGAAACGACGTCGTCCCGGTGGTGCTCCCCGGCGACCACTTCTACTTCCAGCAGGACCTGGCCGGCTTCTTCGCCCGCCTCAACCCGGTCCTCGACTCCCTCCAGGGCGCGCCCGCCACCGCCGCCTGACCGCCCTCCAGGACTTCCCCGGGCCTCGCAGCGGCCCGAAACCCGCCCCGCCCCCACCCCGTGAACCACAGGAGCCCCGCCATGACCACCTTCGCCCCGCACCCGGCCACCACCGAGGACGGCATCACCGTCGTCCGCGAGCCCGGCAAGCCCGCCCTCATCCAGGTCCCCCGCCACGAGACGACGGCCGAGGCCACCGCCTGGCTCACCGCCCGGCGCGCCGACATCCAGGCCGAACTGCACCGCTCCGGCGCCGTCATGCTCCGGGGCCTGCCCGTCACCGACGCGGCCAGTTTCGCCGAGGCGCGGGACGCGCTGATCGCCACCCGCGCCGGATACAAGGAGAAGGCCACCCCGCGCACCGACTTCGGCGAGGGCGTCTTCTCCTCCACCGACCTGCCGGCCATCCAGCCGATCCGCCTCCACAACGAGAACAGCTACACCCTGGACTTCCCCGGCGTCCTGCTCTTCGGCTGCGTCACCGCCCCCGAGACCGGCGGCGCCACCACCGTCGGCGACATGCGGCGCGCCCTCGCGCTCCTCCCGGACGAGCTGGTCGCCCGCTTCACCGAGGCCGGCTGGCTCCTCGTCCGCAACTACTCCGACCTCGCGGGCATGCCCTGGCGCAAGGCCTTCTCCTCGGAGGAGCCGGCCGGCGCCGAGGCCTACTGCGACGAGCACGCCATCGGCTACGAATGGCTCGACGAGGACACCCTGCGCACCCGCCAGCTCCGCTCCGCCGTCATCACCCACCCGGTCACCGGCGAGCGCGCCTGGTTCAACCACTTCGCCTTCTGGAACGCCCGAGGCCTCGACGACGACGTCCGCGAGGTCCTCACCGAGACCTTCGGCGCCGACGGCCTCCCCTTCGACACCCGCCTCGGCGACGGCACCGCCCTCACCGACGCCGACGTCGACACCATCATCGCCGCGTACGAGGCCGTCACCGTCCGCGAGACCTGGCAGGACGGCGACCTGATGCTCGTCGACAACATCCTCTGCGCCCACGGCCGTGAGGCGTACACCGGCGCCCGCAAGATCCTCGTCGCCATGGGCGAGCCGGTGCCGCTCGCCGACTGCGCCCCGACCGTCGCCCCCTCCGCCACCCCGTACGGAATGTGAGCCCCGCCATGACCGCCGTCCTCCCCGAGCCCGCCACCCTCGCCGCGCCCGAAGCCGCGCAGCCCGCCCCGGTCACCGGACCCGCCGACTGCGCCTGCGCCGCCTGCGCCACGGGCACCGGCCACGCCGACCTCCTCGCCCGGCTCGCCACCGCCCCCGGCGGCCGTACGGCGGTGGTCGCCGCCGACCGCAGCCTCAGCTTCGACGAACTGCGCGCCGAGGCCGGCGCCTTCGCCGCCCGCCTCACCGCCCTCGGCGTCGGCCCGGAGAGCGTCGTCGCGCTCTGCCTGCCGCGCGGCGCCGGGCTCGTCACCGCCCTCATCGGCACGCTCACCGCCGGCGCCGCCTACCTGCCGGTCGACCCCGCGCTCCCCGCCGACCGCCGCCGCTACCTCGTGGAGGACTCCGGCGCCGACCTGGTGGTCCTCGACGCCCCCGGTGACTCCCCGGCGCCCGGCGCCCGCTCCGTCACCCTCGCCGAGCTGACCGCGACGCCCGACACCGACGCCCCCTACCGCCCGGCGCCCGTGACCGCCGGCACCCTCGCCTACGTCATCTACACCTCCGGCTCCACCGGCCGCCCCAAGGGCGTGGAGATCGGGCGCGGCGCCGCCTCGCTGCTCCTCGCCGAGCTGGAGGGCGTCGGCGCCGCCACCGGAGAGGCCCGCCGCGTCGGCTGGAACGCCTCCCCGTCCTTCGACGCCTCCGTACAGCAGTGGGTACGGGTCTGCCGGGGCGACACCCTCGTCATGATCGACGAGGAGACCCGCCGCGACCCGGCGCTCCTCGCCGCCTTCATCGACGCGCAGGGCCTCACCGACCTCGACATCACCCCCTCTCACGCCGACCCGCTGCTCGACCTGCTCACCCCCGGCGGCGGCCCCCGCCCGCTGACCCTGCTCGTCGGCGGCGAGGCCATCGGGCCGGCCCTGTGGGACCGGCTGGCCGCCGCCCACACCTCCGGCCTGCTGCGCGCCCTCAACGTGTACGGGCCCACCGAGACCACCGTCGACGCCACCGCCGGCTGGATCGACCGCCCCGGCGAGGCGCACATCGGCACCGTTCTGCCCGGCCTGCGGATGCGCCTCCTCGACGAGAAGCTGAACCCGGTCGCCCCCGGCGAGGCGGGCGAGCTGTACCTCGCAGGCCCCCGCGTGGCCCGCGGCTACCGCAACCGGCCCGTCCTCACCGCCGAGCGCTTCCTCGCCGACTCGGCCCCCGACGCCGCCGACGGCGACCGCATGTACCGCACCGGCGACCGCTGCCGCCTCCTCCCGGACGGCCGGCTCGGCTACCTCGGCCGCGCCGACGGCCAGATCAAGCTGCGCGGCCACCGCATCGAACTCCCCGAGATCGAGGCGGCCCTCACCCGCCAGGACGCTGTCGCCGAAGCCGCCGTCGTCCTCGGCGAGGACGCCTCGGGCAGCCCGGCCCTGATCGCCTACCACCGGGGCGGCGACCCGGAGGCCCTCCGCACCGGCCTCGAGGCCGCCCTCCCCGCGTACATGCTGCCCGCGGCCTTCGTCCCGGTGGAGCGCTTCGCCACCACCCCCAGCGGCAAGCTGGACCGCTCCGTCCTGCCGACCCGTGTCGAGGCGCCCGCAGCCCCGGCGGACACCGTCTCCGGCCCGGGTCTGGAGGGCCGCGCCGAGGAGCTCATCGGCCGGGTGTGGAAGGAGGTCCTCGGCGCCGCCTCCATCGGGCCCGACGACAACTTCTTCAAGCTGGGCGGCCACTCCCTGCTCGCCATCAAGCTGGTCTCCCGGGTCCGCGCCGAACTCTCCGTCGCCCTGCCGGTCAAGGCCGTCTACGCCAACCCCCGGCTGCGGGACCTCGCCGCCCGCATCGAGGAACTGACGGCCGCGCGGGACGCCTGAGCGCCGGCCCGCCCGGCCCGACCGGCGCACCCCGACCGGCCCGCCCGGCGCACCCCGCCCTCCGCCACCGGCCCACCCCACCCGTTCCGCCACCCACGAGGAGCAGCAACCGTGATCCCCCTGTCCTATGCCCAGCGTCGGCTGTGGTTCCTGAACCGCCTGGAGGGTTCCTCGGCGGCCTACAACGCGCCCGTCGTCCTCCGGCTCGCGGGGCGTCCGGTCGCCTCGGTGGTGGAGGCGGCGCTGCGGGACGTGGTGGAGCGGCACGAGGTGCTGCGGACGGTGTATCCGGCGGTCGACGGGGAGCCGCGTCAGGAGATCGTGGCGGATCCGGCGGTGCCGGTGGAGGTCGTCGCGCTCGGGGCGGACGACGTCGACGCCGCGGTCACCGAATTCGCACGGCGCCCGATCGACGTCAGCCGTGAACTTCCCCTGTGCGTACGTCTCTTCGAGGTGGCGGGAGCGGGTGACGGCGCCGTCCTCGTGCTCTCCGTGCACCACATCGCCACCGACGGCTGGTCCGTGGGCTGCCTCCTCCGCGACCTCGACACCGCGTACACGGCCCGCGCCGAGGAGCGGGCGCCGGAGTGGGAGCCGCTGCCGGTCCAGTACGCCGACTACGCCCTCTGGCAGCACGACATGCTGGGGGACCCCGCCGACCCCGACAGCACCGCCCACGAGCAGCTCGCCCACTGGCGCGACGCGCTGGCCGGCATCCCCGCCGAGACCCGGCTCCCCGCCGACCGCCCCCGCACCGCCGAGCCCACCCACGCGGGCGCCGCCGTCACCGGCGAGCTCGACGCCACCGTCCACCGGGCGCTCGCCGGTGTCGCGAAGGAACGACGGGCCAGCTTCTTCATGGTCGTACGGGCCGCCCTCGCGCTCGCGCTCCAGGCGGCCGGAGCCGGAACCGACCTCGTCGTCGGCACCCCCGTCGCGGGCCGCCCCGAGGAGGACCTGCACGACCTCGTCGGCTTCTTCGTCAACACACTCGCCCTGCGCACCGATCTGTCCGGCGACCCCACCCTCGGCGAGCTGCTCGGCCGTGTCCGGGACGCCGACCTCGCCGCCTTCGCCCACGAGGACCTGCCCTTCGACCTCCTCGTCGAGGACCTGAACCCCGAGCGTTCCCTCGGCCGCCACCCCTTCTTCCAGGTCATGGTCAGCGCCCAGACCCAGGACGAGCAGGACCTGAGCGTCGGCGGCATCCCCGCCACCCTCCTGGGAGCCGACCTGGCCACCGCCAAGTTCGACCTCAGCTTCCACTGCCTGGAGCGGAGCGACACCGCCGGAGACCCCGGCGGGCTCACGCTCGTGCTCCAGTACGCCACCGAGCGGTACGACGAGACCACCGCCCACCTCCTCCTCGGCCTCTTCGGGCGCGCGCTCACCGAGCTCGCCGAACGGCCCGAGCACACCCGGCTGAGCGACATCGCCCTGCCGACGGAGGACGAGCGCGCGGGACTCGACCGCCGCTACCGCGCCCTGGCCGACGCCGCCACCGCGGCGGAGGCCAGGGCGGCGGCCGAAGCGCGGGACGAGGCCCGCCGGCGGGGCGACGACGGCCGGGCCAAGGGCTCCGGCCCCCAGGCCGCCGACCCGCGCGAGGAGATCCTGCGCGGTCTCTTCGCCGAGATCCTGGGCCGGGACGAGGTCCTGGACGGGGACAACTTCTTCAAGCTGGGCGGCCATTCGCTGCTCGCCGGGAAGCTGACCAACCGGATCCGGGGTGCCCTCGGGCTCCAGGCCGCGATCAAGGACGTCTTCCTCGCGCCGACCCCCGGGCAGCTGCTGCGCCGCCTCGGCGAACAGGGCGGCGGACCCGTCAGGCCCGCGCTCCGCCCCGTACCGGAGGCGCTGCGACCGGCCCGTATCCCGCTGTCGTACGCCCAGCGCAGGCTGTGGTTCGTCAACCGGCTCGAAGGGCCCTCCGCCACCTACAACATCCCCGTCGTCACCCGGCTGCGGCGACCCGTCGAGCCCGCCCCGCTCGCCGCCGCCCTCGCCGACGTCGCCGAGCGCCACGAGGTGCTGCGCACGGTCTACCGGGCGGCGGACGGCGAGCCGTACCAGCTGGTGCTCGACGACGCCCGGCCCGTACTCGACCGGATCCTGGCCGGCGGGGACGCGGAGGTACGGTCGGCCGTCGACGCCGCCGTGGGGCACGTCTTCGACCTCGTCGCCGAACTGCCCTTCCGCGCCACGCTCGTCACCGGCGACGACGGGCGCCAGACCCTCGTGCTCCTCACCCATCACATCGCCGGGGACGGCTGGTCCACCTCCTGCCTGCTCGCCGACCTCGACACCGCGTACCAGGCCCGCGCGGCCGGGCGGGCGCCCGAGTGGGAGCCGCTGCCGGTCCAGTACACCGACTACACCCTCTGGCAGCGCGAGCTCCTCGACGGCGAACACGGCCTCGCCGAGGCGCAGCTCGCCCACTGGCGCACCGCCCTCGCCGGGCTGCCGCCGCTCATCGCCCTGCCCACCGACCGGCCCCGCCCGCTGGAGAGCGACGGCGCGGGAGCCCTCACCGGCTTCGAGGTCTCCGCCGCCACCCACCGGGCCCTGCTCCGCTGCGCCCGCGCCCAGGGCGCCACCCTCTTCATGGTGGTCCAGGCCGCCCTCGCCACGCTCCTCGGCCGCCATGGCGCCGGGACCGACGTGGCCCTCGGCACCACCGTCGCCGGACGCGCCGACGACGCCCTCCACCCGCTCGTCGGCTTCTTCGTCAACACGCTGGTGCTGCGCACCGACATCTCCGGCGACCCCGCCTTCGCCGACCTCGTCCGGAGGGTCCGCGAGACCGGGCTCGCCGCCTACGGCAACCAGGACCTGCCCTTCGACCGGCTCGTCGAGGACCTGAGCCCGCAGCGGTCCGCCGCGCACGCACCGCTGGTGCAGGTGATGCTCCAGGTGCACGCCGCGGCGACCCCTTCCTCGGGCGCGTCGGACGCGTCCCGTCCCTCGGCGCTGGAGGGCGAGCCGGTCGGGTTCCGGGGGACCGGTGCCAAGAGCGACCTCACCTTCGCGCTGACCGAGCGCGCCGACGCCGAAGGCACGCCCGCCGGGCTCACCGGCGCCCTGGAGTACGCCACCGCGCTCTACGACGAGGAGACCGCCCGGCTGCTCGCGCAGCGCCTCGTCGCGACGCTCGACGCCTTCGCCGCCGACCCCGGACTCGCGCTCTCCGCGCCGGAGTACGGGACGCCCGCGCCGCTCGGCGCCGGGACCGTCCTCGACGAACGCGGCCGCCGGGCGCCGGCGCGGGTGCCCGGCGAGGTGTACGAGCCGAACCCCGGCGGGGGGCTGCGCGCCACCGGCCGCAGGGCGTACGCCACCGCCGACGGCTCCCTGCGTGCCGTCGCGACCCTCACCGTCGCCGGATATCCCGTCGAGCCCGGCCGCGTGGAGGACGTCCTCCACGGCCACCCGGCCGTGACCCGCGCGGTCGTGGAGGTCCGCGACGAGCGCCTGTACGCCACCGTCACCCGGGCCGCCGGTGCGCGGGCCACGGCGGAGGAGCTGCGCGACTGGGCCGCCGAGCGGCTGCCCGAGTACCTGGCGCCGGCCCGGATCGAGATCGCCGGACAGCCGTCGGGCGGGCGCCCGTCCGCCGAGGGCGACTCCGCCGCCTCGTCGCGGGAGGCGAGGCTGCTCGGCCTCTTCCGGGACGTCCTCGGCGGGCGGCCGCTCGGCAGCCACGACAACTTCTTCAAGAACGGCGGCCACTCGCTCCTCGCGGTCCGCCTCCTCAACCGCATCCGCGCCGAGTTCGGCCAGGACCTCACCCTCAGAGACGTCTTCCGCAACCCCACGGCCGCCTCCCTGTCCCGCCGCCTCACCACCCCCGAGGCACCCACGCCCCACCCGGGCCCGAAGCCCCCTGTACCGACCCCGGGCCGGCCCGCGCCGTCGGCGCCCGCGCTGAAGCGGCGTACCCGGGCGGGGAGCCGGCAGGGAGGGTGAGGGGGGCGGGTGCAGAGAGGGTGGTGAGGGCCCACAAGGCCCGCCGCCCGTCGGCCTCCGGCCGCACCAGGCCACCGTCCCAGGGCCCATGAGGCCCGTCGGCCTCACCGGGCCTCCAACTCGGGCCCACGAGGCCCGTCGGCCTCACCGGGCCTCCAACTCGGGCCCACGAGGCCTGTGTCCGCCCCGGCCGTACCTGGCCATCGCCTGCGGGCCCAAGAGGCCCATCGCTCAAGCCGCCCAGCCGCATCCGGCCACCGTGCCAGGGCCCACGAGGCCCTTCCCCCCCCCGGCCGCACCAGGCCGCCAACTCGGCCCACGAGGCCCGCTGTCCATGCAGCCCGGCTGCCAAGCCACTGCCCCGGGCCCATCAGGCCCCCAGGCCCCACCAGCCCCCCAACTCGGCCCCACCAGCCCGTTTCCCCCCCCGGCCCCATCCGGCCACCTTCCCGCCCGGGCCCACAACGCCCGGCGACACAGGGATCCGCCACCCGTAGGATTCCCGCGCACCGGCAGCTCCGGGCGGCGTTTCTGCCGCTCGGAGCTGCCGCGTCTACTGCCCCGGGGGCGACCCGTGCGCGCCTAGCGTGGACGGCACGGAGGCGAGAGGAACCGTTCGCCCCGGTCTCTCGCCCCAGTCACCGGAGGAAGCCAGCATGGCGCCCAGCAGAACGGAAGACCTGCTCGACGGCGGACCCTCTCCCGCCCCCGCCCCGCCCGTGCTCGACCTGATCGCCCGGCAGGAGCGCACCCGCCCCGACGCGGTCGCCCTCGTCCACGCCGACGCGCGGTTGACGTACGCCGGGCTCGGCGCCGCCGTCCGCGAGCGGGCCGCCCTGCTCGCGGCCGACGGGGCCGGTCCCGGCCGGCTCGTCGCCCTGCACCGGCCGCGCGGGATCGACGCGATCGTCGGACTGCTCGCCGTCCTCGCCACCGGCGCCGCCTACCTGCCGCTCGACGTCCAGGCGCCCGACGCCCGCAACGAGGCCATCCTCAACGACGCCTGCGGCACCGCCGCACCCGCCCCGTCCGAGGTGGCCCGCCACGGCGAGGTGGTCCTCGGCGGACCCGGCACCGACGCGGGCGCCGCCTACGTCATCTACACGTCCGGCTCCACCGGCGTCCCCAACGGCGTCGTCGTCGCCCACGACTCCCTCGCCCACTTCATCGCCGCCGCGATCCCCGCGTACGGCATCGACGCCGACTCGGTCGTCCTCCAGTTCAGCCCGCTGCACTTCGACGCCAGCGTCCAGGAGGTCTTCGCGACCCTCGGCGCGGGCGGCACCCTCGTCCTGCGCACCGACGACATGCTCGACGTCGCCGAACTGCTCGCCGGCTGCGCCCGGCACGGCGTCACCCTCCTCGACCTGCCCGCCGCGTACTGGCACGAGCTGGTCTACGTCCTCACCACCGGCTCCGTCCGCCTCCCGGAGTGCCTGCAGACCGTCATCATCTACGGCGAGGCCGCCCTGCCCGAGCGGATCGCCCAGTGGCGCGGGCTCGTCGGCGACTCCGTACGGCTGCTCAACGCGTACGGTCCGACCGAGACGACCGTCGTCGCCACCGTCGCCGACCTCACCCGGCACGAGGACGGGCGGCCGGTGCCGATCGGGCGCCCGCTGCCCGGCGTGCGCGCCGCGATCGTCGGCGGCGAGCTGTGGCTCCTCGGCGGCGGCCTCACCCGCGGCTATCTGCACCGGCCCGAGCTCAACGCCCGCCGCTTCACCGAGCTCGACGGCGAACGCGCCTACCGCACCGGCGACCTCGTCACCCTCGGCGAGGACCGGCAGATCCTCTACCACGGGCGCCTCGACGACGAGGTGAAGATCGGCGGCCAGCGCATCGACCCCGCCGCCGTCGACTCCGTCCTCGCCGCACACCCCGCCGTCCGCGAGGCCGCCGTCGTCGCCCAGCAGGACACCGACGGCGTCAAGCGGCTCGTCGCCTTCGTCGTCACCGACGGCGGCACCGGCGCCGAGGAGCTGCGCACCCACGTACGCGACCGGATGCCCGCCGCCGCCGTCCCCACCGTCTCCGTCGTCGTCGCCCTGCCCCGCACCAGCTCCGGCAAGATCAACCGCAAGGCGCTGCGGACCACCGACCCCCGGCTGCCCGTCGTCCACGAGGAGCCGCTGCCCGCCGAGGACCGGATCCCGCTCTCGCACGCCCAGCGGCGCCTGTGGCTGCTCGACCAGCTCGACGGCCCCTCCGGCGCCTACAACATGCCGATCGTGCTGCACCTGGACACGGCCCCCGACCGCGCCGCGCTCGCCGCCGCCGTCGCCGACCTCGTCGAACGCCACGAGGTGCTCCGTACCGTCTTCCTCGCCCCCGAGGACGAGCCGTACCAGCACATCCTCGCCCCGGCCGCCGTCCGGCTCCGCACGGTCGACGCCCCGGCCGCCGAACTCCCCGCGCTGGTCGCCCGGTTCACCGCCGAGACCTTCGACCTCTCCCGCGAACTGCCGCTGCGCGTCGCCCTGTTCCTCCCGGAGGGCGAGGCCGCCGGGGCCACCCTCGCGGTGCTGCTCCACCACGTGGCCGGGGACGGCTGGTCCCTCAACCCGCTGATGACCGACCTCGCCCGCGCCTACACGGCCCGCGCCGAGGGCCGCGCCCCCGAGTGGGAGCCGCTGCCCGTCCAGTACGCCGACTACACCCTCTGGCAGCACGACGTCCTCGGCGACGCCGACGACCCGGACTCCGTCCTCGCCCAGGGCCTCGCCCACTGGCGTACCGCCCTCGCCGGACAGCCCGCCGTCACCGCACTGCCGCTCGACCGGCCCCGGCCCGCCGCCCGCGACCACGCGGGCGCCCTGCTGGAGACCGCCCTCGACGCGGACGTCCACGCGCGCCTCGTCCACCTCGCCGAACAGCACGACGCCAGCCTCCTCATGGTCCTCCAGGCCGCCCTGGGACTGGCCCTGCGGGCCACCGGCGCGGGCGAATCCGTCGCCCTCGGCACCCCCGTCGCCGGCCGGGACGACGAGGCCCTCGACGAGCTCGTCGGCTTCTTCGTCAACACCCTCGTGCTGCCCACCGACACCTCGGGCGACCCCGCCTTCACCACCCTCCTCGACCGCGTCCGCGACGCCGACCTGGGCGCCTTCGCCCACCAGCGGATCCCCTTCGACCTGCTCGTCGAACACCTCAACCCGCCCCGGCACCCGGGCGTCCACCCCCTCTTCCAGGTGATGCTGACGCTGAACGCCACCGGACCCGACCAGGGCGCCTTCCCGTTCGGTCCGGTGACCGGCCGGTTCGCCGAGGGGGACGGGCCCGCCACCACCAAGTTCGACCTCACCGCCGCCTGCGTCGACACCCGCGACGCCGAGGGCGCCCCCGCCGGACTCCGCCTCGGCCTGGAGTACGCGAAGGACGTCTTCGCCGACGAGCAGGTGCCCCGGCTCCTCCTCACCGCCCTCGAACGCGCCCTGCGCACCGTCGCCGCCGACCCCGGTACGGCGGTACGGGACGAGGTCCTCGTCCCGGCCGACGACCGCCGCGCCCTCGACGAGCGCCGCGCCCGCGCCGCCGCCGTCGCCGAGTCGCCCGCCGAGACGTCCGCAGGGACCGGCGCGGACGCGGACGCCGAGCTCGTCGCCACCCTGTGCGCGATGTTCGCCGAGGTCCTCGGGCTCGACCAGGTCGGGCCGCACGAAGGCTTCTTCACCATCGGCGGGCACTCCATGAGCGGCGTCCGCCTCGCCAACCGCGTCCGCGCCCGCCTCGGTGTCGACATCCAGGTCCGCGACCTGCTCCTCGCCCCCACCCCCGACGCCCTCGCCCGTCGCATCGCCGACGCCGCCACGGCCGACGCCGCGGCCGCCGGTGACGGCACCGCCCGGCCCCGGCCCGTCCCGCGCGCGGAACGGCCCGACCGCGTCCCCCTCTCGTACGCGCAGCGCAGGCTCTGGTTCATCGACACCCTCGAAGGCCCCAGCGCCTCCTACAACATCCCCCTCGTCCTGCACCCCGCCGAGCCCCTCGACCCCGCCGCGCTGGCCGCCGCCCTGGCCGACGTGTCGGACCGGCACGAGGTGCTCCGCACCGTCTACCGCTCCGTCGACGGCGAACCCCACCAGGAGATCCTGACCGGCATCCGCCCCACCCTCGACCACCACACCGTCCCCGCCGCCGGGCTCGCGGACGCCGTCGCCGAGGCCGCGGGGCATGTCTTCGACCTCGCGGAGGAGATTCCGCTGCGGGCCACGCTCCTCAGTGCCGGGGCCGGGGCCGAGGCCGGTTCCGCCTTTGGCGATAGCGCTACGGCCCGCGCCGACGTAGCCGGTGGCGACACCGACCATGCCGGTGCAGGCGCCGCCGCCAGCGCCGTGGCCGGATCCGACGCCGCCGGCGACACCGCCACGGCCCGCGCCGGCGCCGACGCGGCCGCCGCCCCCGCCCCCTCCCAGGTCCTCGTCCTCCTCGTCCACCACATCGCCGCCGACGGCTGGTCCACCGGCCCGCTCCTCGCCGACCTCGCCACCGCCTACCGGGCGCGGGCCGAGGGCCGTGCCCCCGGCTGGGAGCCGCTGCCCGTCCAGTACGCCGACTACACCCTCTGGCAGCGCGAACTCCTCGAAGGGCCCGGGGCCGACGCCCACCGCGACCACTGGCGTACCGCCCTCGCCGGAGCCCCCGCCGCCCTCGAACTGCCCGCCGCCCGCCCCCGGCCCGCCGAGGCGAGCCACCGCGGCGACCGGGCCGCCGTCACCGTGGACGCCGCCACCCACGAGGCGCTGGAGAAGATCGCCCGCGACAACGGGGCCACACTCTTCATGGTCCTCCAGGCCGCCCTCGCCGCCGTCCTCACCCGGCACGGCGCGGGCACCGACCTGCCGCTCGCCACCATGACCGCCGGCCGCGACGACGAACTCCTCGGCGGACTCGTCGGCTTCTTCGTCAACACCCTCGTGCTGCGCACCGACACCTCCGGCGACCCGGCCTTCACCGAACTGCTCGACCGCGTCCGGCGCACCGACCTGGCCGCCTACGCCCACCAGGAACTCCCCTTCGACCGGGTGGTCGAGGACCTCAACCCGGTCCGCACCACCGCCCATCACCCGCTCGCGCAGATCGTCGTGCAGCTCCACCACGACTACACCCGGGGCGTCCCCGGCGCGGACACCGCCGCGCGTCTCTTCCGCGAGGACGGGCCCGGACTCCTCACCACCGTCACCACCAAGTTCGACCTCACCTTCGCCCTCGGCGAGCGGCGCGACGCCGACGGCCGGCCCGCCGGTCTCGCGGGCGGACTGGAGTACGCCACCGACCTGTTCGACGCCGACACGGCCGCCCTCCTCGCCGCCCACCTGGAGCGCACCCTGCGCGCCGCCGCCGCGGACCCCGGCGTACGGATCGGGGAACTGCCCCTGCTCACCGACGCCGACCGCTTCCGGCTCGTCGCCGACTACAACGACACCGCCACCGTCCTGCCCGAACGCGGCACCGTCCACGGGCTGATCGCCCGCCGCGCCGCCCGCACCCCCGACGCGCCCGCCCTCCTCACCGACGACGAGACCCTCACGTACGCCGGTCTCGACGCCCGCGCCGACGCGCTCGCAGCCCGGCTGCGCGCCGCCGGGGTCCGGCGCGGCGACACCGTCGGCGTCCTGCTCGGCCGGGGTGTCCCGCTGATCGTGACCGCCCTAGCCGCCCTCAAGGCGGGCGCCGCCTACCTGCCGCTCGACCCCCGGCTGCCCGAGGCGCGGATCCGGCTGATGCTGGAGGACGCCGGGGCCTGCCTCGTCGCCACGGACGGCGACCACACCCCGCCGGACGGCACGCCGGTGCTGCGCGTAGACGCGCCGGAGGGGGCTGCTCCGGCGCGGGCCACGCACTCCCAGTCCACCGTGGCCACCGAGGCCGACCTCATGTACGTGATGTTCACCTCCGGCTCCACCGGCCGGCCCAAGGGCGTCGGTGTCACCCACCGGAACGTCGTCGAGCTCGCCGCCGACCGCGACCTCTCCCTCGGCCCGGACCGCCGCATGCTCGTCCACTCCGCGACCGGCTTCGACGCCTCCGTCTTCGAGATCTGGGCCCCGCTTCTCGGCGGCGGCAGCCTCGTCCTGCTGAGCGGTGACGGCACCGACCTCGACGAGACCGCCCGCGCCGTCCGCCGACACGGCGTCACCACCGCGTACTTCACCGTCGGCCTCTTCCACGTCATGGCCGACGAGGGACTCGACACCCTCGGCCTGCTGCGCGAGGTGTGGACCGGCGGCGACGTGGCCTCTCCGGCCGCCGTCCAGCGCGTCCTCACCCACTGCCCCGACACTGTCCTCGTGCACTCCTACGGCCCCACCGAGACCACCTTCGCCTCCCACAACCAGTGGTTCACCACGAAGCCCGGCGACGGGCGCGTCCTGCACGGCGCCGGACTCCACCTCGGGCGGCCCATGGACAACACCCGCAGCCACGTCCTCGACGAGCGCCTGCGCCCCGTCCCGCCCGGCGTCCCCGGCGAGCTGTACGTCGCGGGCGGACACGTCGCACGGGGCTACGTCGGCCGCGCCGGCCTCACCGCCGAACGGTTCGTCCCGGACCCCTTCGAGGGCGACGGCAGCCGCATGTACCGCACCGGCGACCGCGTGCTGTGGACCCCCGCCGGCGAACTCCGCTTCCTCGGACGGGCCGACGGGCAGATCAAGCTCCGGGGCGTGCGCATCGAGCCCGGCGAGGTCGAGCGGGTGCTCGCCGCCCACCCGGCGGTCGGCCAGGCCCTCGCCGTCGTCCGCGAGGACCGGCCCGGCGACAAGAGCCTCGTCGGATACGCGGTCCCCCGCGCCGGCGACTCCGTCACCGAGGCCGAACTCCTCGCCGAGGCCCGCGCCCTGCTCCCCGAACACCTGGTGCCGTCCGCGGTCGTCGTCCTCGACGCGCTGCCGCTCACCGTCAACGGCAAGCCCGACCGGGCCGCCCTGCCCGCCCCGCACCGCCCCGCCGCCGACCCCGGCGGCCGCGCCCCGCGCAACGCCCGCGAAGAGGTCCTCTGCGCGCTGTACGCCGAGATCCTCGACGTCCCCGAAGTCGGCATCGACGACAACTTCTTCACCCTCGGCGGGCACTCCCTCCTCGGCGTCCGCCTGGTCAACCGGATGCGCGGTGTCCTCGGCGTCGAGCGCACGGTCCGCGACCTGTTCCGCTCGCCCACCCCCGCCGGGCTGCTCGGCTCGCACGAGGACTCCGGCACGGACGGCGGCGACACCTCCGCCCTGGGGGTGCTGCTCCCGCTCAGCACCCGGGGCACCCGCCGCCCGCTCTTCTGCGTCCACCCCGGCACCGGAGTCGGCTGGGCGTACGCGGGCCTCGCCAAGCACCTCGGCGACGAGCAGCCGCTGTACGCCCTCCAGGCCCGCTCCCTCAGCGACCCCGGCCACCGGCCCGCCGGCGTCGAGGAGATGGCCGACGCCTACCTGGAGCGGATCCGCCACGTCCAGCCCTGGGGCCCCTACCGGCTGCTCGGCTGGTCCTTCGGCGGACTCGTCGCCCACACCGTCGCCGTACGGCTCCGGGAGGCGGGGGAGGAGGTCGAACTCCTCGCCCTCATGGACGTCCACCAGACCGGACCCGGCAGCGTCTCCGTACTGCCGCCCGAGGAGCGCGCCGCCGCCGAGCCGCCCGCCGACCTCGCCGAGGCGATGGAGCGGATCCGGCGCGAGGACCCCGTCCTCGCCGGGTTCACCGCCTCCGAGCTCCGCGCCGTGCTCCGCGCCTCCGAGACCCACGCCGGACTCATGGCCCGGCACGTCCCCGGCGTCGCCGACACCGACCTCCTGTTCTTCACCGCCCGCAGGCCGGCCGAGCCGGAAGGCGCATTGGCCGCCACCTGGATTCCCTTCACCGAGGGAATCATCGAGAACCACACCATCGAATGCGGACATCTCCAGATGGCCGAACCGGAACCTCTCGCACACATCGGAAGCATTCTCGCGGAGAAGCTCTCCGCACTCCAGAAGAAGGAAATGAGGACCCAGTCATGAGCGATTCCGTCAACCCGTTCGACAACGCCGAGGGCACCTTCCACGTCGTCGTCAACGACGAGGGCCAGCACTCCCTGTGGCCGTCCTTCGCCGCCGTACCGGCCGGCTGGACCAGCGTCTGGGGCCCCGGTGAGCGGGGCGAGGCCCTGGAGTTCATCACGGTGAACTGGACCGACATCCGCCCGCGCAGCCTCGTCGCGCAGTACGCCTGACCGTCCCGGAAGAGCTCGCCCCCGAAGGCGCCGCGCCCCGCATCCACAGCGGGGCGCGGCGCCTTTTCCCGTGTAATTCCGGAAACGAAAGTGCCGGTCGTTGCTGCCGCTCGGACTTCCCCTTCCGGAACCGTCGCGAAATTATTCTTCAGGCATGAAGATTCTCTTGAGCGGAACCGCCTCGGATTCCCATACGTGGAATCTCGTGTACCTCCGCCTCTTCCTGGAGGAGCACGGCCACGAGGTCGTCGGCCTCGGCCCCTGCGTCGACGCCGGCCTGCTCGCCGACGCCTGCCTGCGGCACGCCCCCGACGCGGTGGTGCTCAGCAGCGTCAACGGGCACGGCTACCGCGACGGCCTGGACGCCGTCCGCGCGCTCCGCGCCGAACCCGCCCTCGCCGCACTGCCCGTCGTGCTCGGCGGCAAGCTGGGCGTCGTCGGACGGCGCCAGGACGAGGAGGTCCGCCGGCTCCTGGACGCCGGCTGCGACGCCGTCCTCGGCGACGACCTCGACGCCCTGCGCGCCTTCCTCGCCGCGGGAGCCCGCAGGGAGGTCCTGGCGTGACCGCCGCCAACCGCCCCTCCGACCCGGGCTTCGGGGCCTTCGTCGCCGCCGCCTCCGCCGCCGGCCGGCTCGTCGTCCAGCCCCGCATGGGCTTCGGCGACGCCGACCTCATGCGGACCGGCCTCGCCCGCACCCGCGCGGCCACCGCCCACACCGTCGGCACCCTCACCGTCGACAGCTACACCCGCGTCGGCGCCCTCGACGCCGCCCGTGCCGCCGTCGCCGACGGCACCCGCCTCAACGGCTACCCCATCGCCGCGCACTCCCCGGACACCACCCGCGCCGTCCTCGCCGGGCTGCGCGGCCCGGACTTCCCCGTCCAGGTACGGCACGGCTCGGCCCGTCCCGAACACATCATCCGCGCCCTCACCGCCGCCGGCCTCGACGCTACCGAGGGCGGCCCCGTCTCGTACTGCCTGCCCTACGGCCGCACCCCGCTGCGGGAGTCCGTCGCCGCGTGGGTGCGCGCCTGCGAACTCCTCGCCGAGGGCAGCGCGGGCACCCCGCACCTGGAGAGCTTCGGCGGCTGCCTCCTCGGCCAGCTCTGCCCGCCCGGCCTGCTCGTCGCCATGAGCGTCCTGGAGTGCGTCTTCTTCGCCCAGCACGGGCTGCGCAGCGTCTCCCTCAGTTACGCCCAGCAGACCGACGCCGCCCAGGACGAGGAGGCGCTGCGGGCCCTGCACCGGCTGGCCGCCGAGTTCCTCCCGGCGGGCGTCGAGCACCACGTGGTCCTCTACACGTACATGGGCGTCTACCCCCGTACCGAGAGCGGGGCCCTGCGGCTCCTGGAGGCGTCCGCCCGCCTCGCCGTCCGCTCCGGAGCCGGTCGCCTCATCGTCAAGACCGCCGCCGAGGCCCACCGGATCCCCACGGTCGACGAGAACGTCCGCGCCCTGGAGACCGCGGCCGCCGCGGCCGCGCTCGCGGGCGCCCCCGCCCCGGACACCGCCCCCGAGGACAGCGAGATCTACCAGGAAGCCCGCACTCTGATCGAGACCGCCCTCACCCTCCACCCCGACCTGGCCCGCGCCCTCCCCACCGCCTTCGCCCGCGGCCTCCTCGACGTCCCCTTCTGCCTCCACCCCGACAACGCCGGCGACTCCCTGGGCTTCATCGACCCCACGGGCCGCCTCCGTTGGGCCCGCACGGGTGCGATGCCGCTGCGCCCCGAGAGGGGGGCCGACGAGAGCCCGCTGACGTCGAGCGGCTTGCTCGCGGCGCTCCAGCATGTGGCGGACCGGTACGACGGGGGCCTGGGCGAGCACCAGGACCCGGAGGGCCAGGGTGCCTTCGCGGACCGCCGTGGCCCGCTCGACGGCCACGACGCGGCGGACCACCACACCCCGGCCGACCACCGCGCCCTCGCCCAGCACCGCGACGGTCCGGGACGCCCGGCGGCGACCCCGCTGACCGTCTGAACGCCCGCCTTTCCCGTACGAGACCGAGACCGTGAACCAGCCCCAGACCCAGATCGTGAACGGGTCCCAGACCGTGAACCAGCCCCAGACCCAGATCGTGAACGGGTCCCAGACCGTGAACCAGCCCCAGCCCCAGATCGTGAACGGGTCCCAGACCGTGAACCAGCCCCAGCCCCAGCCCCAGACCGTGACCGTGACCGTGACCAGGAGCCCCGCCATGGAACAGCCCGCCCCCGTGTCCGCCGCCCCCGCCCCCGCGACCCCGCCCCCGCTCGGCGAGCACCTGCGTTCGCCCGAGCTGCGGGCCGCCATGCTCGTTCAGCAGGAGGCCCTTCAGGGCGCCCGGGACTACCTGCGGGGCCAGGGCTTCACCGAGCTGCTGCCGCCGCTCGTCGGGCCCGTGACCGACCCGGGCGGCCGTGGCGCCAAGGCCCTGGACGTCGACTACTACGGGCACCCGTACAAGCTCATGACCAGCGCCATCCTCTACAAGCAGGCCTCCCTGCGCGGCTTCCCCCGGCTCTTCTACATCGCCCCCAACGTCCGCGTGGAGCCCGAGGAGACCGCCACCACCGGCCGGCACCTGGTCGAGTTCCACCAGATCGACGTCGAGATCGCGGACGCGGGCCGCGAGGAGGCCCAGGAGATCGCGGCCGGACTCCTCACCCACGTCACCGAGCACGTGTGGACCACGATCCCCGAGATCCTCACCGGACTCGGCCGCATGGAGGCCGACTTCGCGGACATCCGCGCCGGGAAGTACGACGTGCGCACGCACGACGAGGCCGTCACCCGGCTCCAGTCCCTCGGCCACCCGCAGAACCCCGACGGCGAGATCGACTGGGCCGGCGAGCGCATCCTCTCGCTGGAGAGCGACCGCCCGTTCTTCGTGGACGACTACCCCAAGGGCTCGCGCGGCTTCTACGACCGCGAGGACCCCGAACGCCCCGGCGTGCTCCGCAACTTCGACCTGATCGCCCCGCACGGCTACGGCGAGCTGGTCTCCGGCAGCGAGCGCGAGGCCGACTACGCGACCCTCGTGACCCGGATGCGGGAGAGCGGGGAGAACCCGGCCAAGTACGCCTGGTACCTGAAGGAGGCGCGCGAGGGCATCCCGTCCAGCGCCGGTTTCGGCATGGGCCTCCAGCGGCTCGTCCGCTTCCTCACCGGCTTCGACGCCCTCTGGCAGGTCAGCGCCTACCCGAAGCTGCCCGGGGTGGTGACCCCGTGACGACGACGATCCCCGCCGCCCTGGCCGCCCCGCCTGTTGAGCCGATGGACGACTTCACCTCGTCCCTCCTGCTCACGGCCCCGGCCCCGCACGCCGCGCCCACCCCGCCGACGTACACCACCCCGTCCGCCCCTTCCACCCCGTCCGGGCTCTCCGCCCCCGGCTTCCCCGAGGAGCAGGTACGGGCTCGGGCCAGGACCGGATCCGCGGCCGTGTTCCCGGACCCGGCCGGCTACGGCGCCCGCCTCTTCGGCCCGGCTGCCACCGCCCACGCCGGTGACGCCCTGGACCGTACGAGGATCGTCCCGCCCGTCTTCATGCCGGAGCGCCTGGAGAAGCTCATCGACCTCGCCCGGGAGCCGGAGTTCGGCGACGTCGATCTGACCGCCCGTGTCGGGGGCTTCACGGCCAGGCTGCCCCTCTACCTGTCCGCCTTCGGTTCGACCAGGGCGGGCAGCGGGGACCTCGCGGTCCACGCGAGCCGGCAGGCGGCCCGCCTGGGCATCCCCATGGTGATCGGCGAGAACATGGTCCCCGTCCACGGCTACCGCAAGGCCGGGGAGGCGACCCGTTCCGCCCTGCGCGCCAGGGTCGAGGCGTATCTGGAGGCCGTGCCGGACGGGGTCGGCGGGATCGTGGTCCAGCAGTCCACGGAGGACGCAGACTCCGAGGTGTGGAACCTCCTCTACAGTGACCCCGCGTTCCGTCCCCTCCTGGAGAGCGGCCGGCTCGCGTTCGAGCTGAAGACGGGTCAGGGGGCGAAGCCCGGCCTCGGCGGCATGACCGTCGTCGGCCGCGCCGAGGCGGAGCAGCTGGCCCGCCGCTTCACGGTCCGGGAGGTCTTCGGAGAGGACGCCCCGCAGCGGCTCCGCTGCGCGACCCCGGGGACGTTCACCGAGGAGATCCTCCGCCAGCAGCTCCGCTTCATGCGCAACAACTTCCCCAAGGCTCGTACCTGGGTGAAGTTCCACCCGGGCCGGGACATCGGGCCGGCCGCCCGTACGGCGTGGGCCGCCGGAGCCGACGCGGTGACCGTCGACGGCGCCGAGGGCGGCACGGGCTGGGCGCCGGGGGTCTTCCTGGACCAGGTCGGACTGCCGCTGGCCGAGTGCCTGCGCCGGATCGGGCGTCCCGAGGGCTGCCTGCTGGCCACGGGCGGGATGTGGGAGGGCGGCAGGGCCGTCCGCACCCTCGCCCTAGGGGCGAGCGCCGTCGGCCTCGGCCGCGCCGCTCTCGTGGCCGTGGACGAGGACCCCGAGCACGGCCTGGAGCGTCTGGTGGAGGCCCTCGCCCTCGAACTGCGGCTGCTGATCAGCGCCCTTGGGAAGTACGCGCCCGCCGCCCTCGCCCCGGACGACCTCTGGGACCCGGCCCAGGGAGCGGTGCCGTGCTGAGGCCGCCGCGCGTGCACGCGCGTTTCTCGGTACGGGAGACCCCGGGCATCACCGTAGGCGCCCCGGCCCCGTTGCCGTACGGGCTCGACGGCGCCGCCCGCCGCACCGCGCAGCGCGCACTCAGCGAGGCCGGCCGCGGCTACCTGGGCGGCCACGTAGAACTCCGCACCCCCCGGGGCCTGGCCCCCCGAGCCCTCCTCAGGGCCACGGACCGAGCGGTGTCCCTGGCGGTGGCCGCGACTCTCCACGGCAGTCCGCCGACCACGGGCATTCACTTGTAACCGCGCACCTGAGTCGGGCCAACCGCTACGAGGGCGTGGCCGCTCGGCTGTTACGCGACGGCGATGCCGCCCGGCTACCCACGGCGGCGATCCCGCCCCCGCTGCCCACGGCGGCGACCCCGCCTAGCCGCCACGACAGCACGCGCCAGGCCCCTGGACCCCTGGTATCCGCCTTCACCTCCGCCCCCGACCCCGTACCTGACCGCCCGCCTTCACTCCCCCGATGGCGAAGCCGCCCGGCTGTTACGACCGGGGCCCTCGCCCGACGGATACGGCGGCGATCCCGCCCAGCCGCCACGACAGCACGCGCCAGGCCCCTGGACCCCTGGTATCCGCCTCCACCTCCGCCCCCGACCCCGTACCTGACCGCCCGCCTTCACTCCCACGGCGGCGAAGCCGCCCGGCTGTTACGACCGGGGCCCTCGCCCGACGGAAACGGCGGCGACCCCGCCCAGCCGCCACGACAGCACACGCCCGGCGCCCTCGACCACTGGCATCCGCCCCCACCCCGTACCCCTGCCCCGCCCCACTCCCAAGACGCCGACCTCTCCCGCCTACCACCACGGCGGCGTCCCCGCCCACCCGTCACGACGGCACCCGACCAGCGCCGTGGCGGCGACCCCGCCCCGCCCACAGAAAGCCGACACCACACCATGGCCACGTCCCTCGCCGATCCGCCCGCCCCCACCGTCGACTGGCGCCGCATCAGCAGCCTCGTCGTCGGCCAGGCCGCCGTCCAGGCGGGCAGTTTCGCGCTCCTCATCGCCATGAGCTGGACCGCCGTCCAGCTCGGCGGCCGAGGCGCCGTCACCGCGGTGACCCTCGCCGCCACCCTGCCCCGCGCGCTGCTGCTCCTCTTCGGCGGCGCCCTGACCGACCTCCTCGGCCCGCGCGCCCTCCTGCTGCGCGCCACCAGCGTCCGCGTCGTCGTCCTCACCGCGGGCGTCGTCGTCACCGCCACCACGCACACCCTGTGGCCGCTGATCGTCATCGCCCTCGTCGACGGCATCCTGCTCGGCCTCACCGGACCGGCCTCCGGCGTCCTGCTGCCCCACCTGGCACCCCAGGAGCACCTCGGCCGCGCCAACTCCCTCTTCTCCATGGTGCTGCGCCTGGCCCCCATCGCGGGCTCCCCGCTCGGAGCGTGGCTCGTGGTGGTCGGCGGACTGCCCGTCGCGATGACGGCAGCCGCCGTCGGCTGCGCCCTGTGGCTCGGCTGCGCCGCGCACGTGACGCACGGCATGAAGCGGCCCGAGACCGCCGCGCCGGGCGGCCCGTCGCTGCTGCGCCGCTCGGGCGACGGTTTCCGCCTGCTCGCCGTGCACCCGCGGCTGCGCTGGATGTTCGTGGCCTGCTTCGCGATGGACCTGGCGTTCCTGTGGCCGGCGGAGGTCGCGCTGCCGCTGCGCGCCGCGGACCAGGGCTGGGGGGTGGGGGCGGTCGCGTTCGTCCTCGCCGCGTTCAGCGCGGGGGCGCTGGCGTCGGCCGCGCTGGGCGCGGCGCTCGCCCACCGCATCCCGACCCACCTCAAGCTGGTGGTGACGGGCACCGGTCTGGCCCTCGGCATGGGCGCGATGGCCCTCGTACCGTCGCCGGGACTGCTGGCCGGGGCGGCCGCGGCCGTCGGCCTGCTCTCGGGCCTCAACGGCCCGGCGCTGGTGACGGCCTATCAGCAGGCGGTGCCCGAGGGCCGGATGGGCGCGGCGATGTCGACCTTCGCTCTGTCCGGGATCGGCGCGGCGCCGCTCTCGCTGGCCGTCTTCACCCCGGTCTCGCTGCACCTAGGGGTGACCGGCACCTGGCTGATGTGCGCCGGCCTGGCCCTGGTGTCCCCGATCGCGGCGGCCGTCGCGCTGCGCGCGGGCACGACGGCGAAGACCACCGAACGGCCCACCGAGGACCGCATCCGTACCGCACCGGAGACCACCGCCACGTCCGTGTGAGGCAGACATGACCCCGCAGACCCCCGCACCCCCGTCCACCACGTACGCACCCGAGCGCGGCGTGTACGCACCCGAGTCCGCCGTGTACGCCCGCCAGCCCAGGGAGTACGCGCCCGAGCCCACCGAGCACGCGCGCCAGCCCACTGTCTACGCGGCCCACCTCACGGAGTCCGCACCCCAGCCCACGGAGTCCGCACCCCAGCCCACGGGGTCCGTGCCCGAGCCCACGGGGTCCGTGCCCGAGCCCACGGGGTCCGTGTCCGAGCTCACGGGGTCCGTGTCCGAGCTCACGGGGTCCGTGTCCGAGCTCACGGAGTCCGCACGCCCGCTCGCGGAGTGCGCGCCCCAGCCCACGGAGTCCGCACCCCAGTCCACGGGGTACGTGCCCCAGCCCACCGAGTCCTCACTCCAGTCCACGGGGTACGTGCCCCAGCCCACCGGGTACGCGGCCCAGTCCACGGAGTCCGCGCTGCTGCCCACCGAGTCCGCACGCCAGCTCACGGAGTACGCACCCCAGCCCGCCCTGCACGCCCCAGGGCCCGACCTCTACGCGAATCCGCCCGACGTACCCGTTCCCTCTCCCACCCCGTCCGCCCGTTCCACCGGCCTGTCCATTGGTTCCACCGCTCGGTCCGCCTCCTCCACCACTCCGTTCACCGGCTCCACCGCCCTGTCCACCCCCTCTTCCGCCCTCCTCAACCCCTCCATCGGCCTGACTGTCCCGTCGCTCGACTCCTCCGTCCCGTCCGCCCCGTTCGCCCGACCCGGCGACCAGGGCGTCCCGGTGCCCGAGCCGTACCTCCGGCCCGGTGCGGTCCTCCTCCGACCGTCCCCGCTCCCGCCGCTGCCGTCGGTGCCCGCGCTGCCGCCCGGGCCGGAGGAGGCCCGCCCGCAGCTGTGGCTGGTCGCCACCGAGGTGCATGAGGAGAGCGCCGCCCGGTACGCCTCCCTTGTCCTCGACGCGGAGGAACAGGCGAGGGCGGGGGAGTTCCGGCGGCCGGGCGACCGTGCCACGTACCTGTGCGCGCACGTCGGCCTGCGCCGGCTGCTCGGCGCCCACCTCGGCGTCGCGCCGCGCGGCGTCACGGTGGAGCGGGCGCCCTGCCCCTGCTGCGGCGAGCCGCACGGGCGGCCGGTGCTCCCGGACGGGCGGCTGCACTTCTCGCTCTCCCACTGCGAGGGGATGAGCCTGATCGCCGTGGCGACCTCGCCGGTGGGCGTGGACATCGAGCGGATCCCGGCCCCGCACCTCGTCGGCGAGCTCGCCGAGGTGCTCCATCCGGCGGAGTCCGCCGAACTGGCGGCGCTCGCGAGGGACCGGCGCCCCGCCGCCTTCGCCCGGGTGTGGACGCGGAAGGAGGCGTACCTGAAGGGGACCGGGGTCGGGCTCGGCGCCGACCCGTCGTCCGAGTACGTCGGCTCGGGCCCCGTCCCGACCGCCCCGCCCGGCTGGCTCCTGGCGGACGTGGCCGTGCCGTCCGGCCACCAGGCGGCGGTGGCGGTCCGCACGTGACACCCCCGGCGCCGCTCAACGGCGAGGCCGGGTAGACAGGCGCGGCCTCGCGCACCGCGGCGGGGGGCGGCAGACGCGGTCTTGCGCACCGAGGCCGGCGCGGTCTTGCGGACTATGGCGCGGTCGGCGGGCGAGGCCTTGCGGACCATGGCGGGGTCGACAGGCGCGGTCCTGCACACCGAGGCCGGCGCGGCTGACGCGGTCTTGCGGACCATGGCGGGGTCGGCAGGCGCGGTCTTGCGCACCCCGCCCGGGCCGGCAGGCGCGACGCCGCCCACCCGCCGGGGTCGCCCCGGGGCCTGGCCCGCCACGCCAGGCTGCCCGCCCGCAAACCCGCCCCAGCCCGGCCTCGGCGGCCCGCCCGCAGCCCCGCCCCGGCCCCGCACAAGCGGCCCGCCCGCGCCTCCGCCCCCCCGCCCAGGGGGAGCGCGGCGGCGCACGCGCATCGAACGCCTGACTCCCGCCCGCCTGCCCGAAAGGATGAACGGCACCCGACAACGGCGTTTCCCCCCGGCGCTGCCGTCACCCTGCTGACGTGCGTGAGGAGTGCGAATACACGGTCCCGCCCCAACGGACGAGCCGCCCCGCGGCCGACGCGCCCCGGGCGGGCTCCGGCCCGCCCCCGCGGCGGCTCGGGCCGCCCCTGCGGGACCGGACGCGGTACTGGATCGACCGGACCGTTGTGAAGGGCATGACGGCGGTCGCGGGCTGGCTGGCGTTGGTGTCCCTGGCCGTGGTGGCGCCGGCGAGCGCCCTCCTCGTGTGGACCGACAGCCGCTCGCCCGACACCGTCCAGGGCAAGCTGGAGACGGTCTGGCGGACCATCGGTCAGACGCTGCGGCTCGGCGGCGAGGTCGGCCCGCCGCTGCGGATCGCCCTCTCCGTCCTGCTGGCCCTGGTCTCCCTGCTCTACGTCTCCACCCTCGTCGGCCTCGTCAACACCGCGATGACCGACCGGCTCACCGAGCTCCAGCGCGGCCAGTCGACGGTCGTTGAGCGCGGCCACTCCTTGGTCCTCGGGTGGTCCGAGCAGACGCCGACGCTCGTCGCCGAGCTGCTCGCCGCGCACGCCCAGCGGCGGCAGGGCGCGGTCGTCGTCCTCGCCGACCGCGACAAACTGGACATGGAACGGGAGTTACGGGCGGTGGCCACCGCCGCCGGGGTGCGACGCGTCCGGCTGCTCTGCCGCCGGGGCCGCCCCGCCGACCCGGCGGCCCTGGCCCGCGTCAGCCCGGCCGCCGCGGGGGCGGTCGTGGTGCTGCCGCCGGACACCCCGGAGGCCGACACCCAGGTGGTGAAGACGCTGCTCGCGCTGCGGGCCGTGGTCGGGGAGGCGCGCCGGGTACGGGTCGTGGCGGCGGTCCGGCAGACCCGGCACGTGGCAACCGCCCGGCTCGCCGCGGGCCCGGGCGCGGTCGTGTTCGACGTCGACGGCATCGCGGCCCGGATCCTGGTCCAGTGCGTCTTGGAACCCGGCCTGTCGCTGGTCCTGGAGGACCTCCTCGACTTCGCGGGCGCCGAACTGCACGTCCACCGCGTCCCCGGGCTCGTCGGCCGGACGTTCACCGAACTACGGGCGGCATGCGTGGACGCGTGCGTGGTGGGACTCGTACGCCCGGACGGCTCGCCGCTCCTGAACCCACCACCGAGGACCACCCTGAGCCCCGGCGACGCCGTCGTAGTCCTGTCCGAGGACGACACCCCACCAACCTGGACCACGACCCCACCCCCGACACCCCCAGCCACAAATCCCGCAGTCACCCCCCACCCAGCGCCACCCCGCCACGTCCTCATCCTCGGCTGGAACCGCCGAGGCCAAGAAATCACCGAGGCCCTAACCCACAACGGCTGGCACACAACCCAAGAACACCCCCTCCCCACCCCGAACCCCACCCCGAACCCCACCCTGAAACCCACCCGAGAGCCGGCCTCGACACCCTCCCCGGCCCCGGCCCCGGCGTCAGCCCAGGCCGCCGCCCAGGCTCCCGCCCCCACCCCCACCCACCACGTCCTAGTCCTAAGCGGCCCCGAAGCCCACGCCGACCCCGACGAATACACGCTCGTCACCCTCCTCCAACTCCGCGCCGCCGAACGCGAGTCCGGGCGCCGGATCCCCACCGTCGCCGAGCTGACCGACGCCCACCACCGTCCCCTCGCCCCGGTCGGCCCGCACACGGAGCTCGTCGTCGGTGGGCGGCTCGTCGGGCTGCTCATGGCTCAGGTTTCGCAGACCGCCGAGCTCGCGGCGGCCTTCGATGAGCTCTTCGCCCCGGTGGGTAACGGGGTCCGTCTGCGTCCCGCCACCGACTACGTGCCGCACGGGACCGAGGCGCCCTTCGCCACGCTCGTCGAGGCCGCCGGCCTTCAGGGCGCCACCGCACTCGGGTACCGCCCCGGCGGCTCCCGGATCCCGCTCCTCAACCCGCCGAAGAACGGGACACGCCGCTGGTCGCACGAGGATGCCCTGATCGTCGTCACCTCCACCGACGCCCTCCAGCGGATCCCTCCCCGGCCTCGGCCCTCCGTCTAGGGTCTGTCCGGCCGATCATGTGGCTGGTCCTGTGCCGGTCTGATCCGGGAGGTCGGGAGGAGCACAAGGAAGCGCCGGGCCGGAGGATTCTTGGGGGCGCGGTGGCCCTGGTAGAACAGTGGCCGGTGGGTATCCAGGAGCGTGAACGAAAGATGTACCGGCCGCTGCGGCGGGCCGGCCTTGAGGTGATCCCGGACGCCGTGCCGGACGGCACGATGCCGTTCGTCTTCGGATACGGTCGCGAGGACATCGTCGGCGGCTTCTCCCACCGGTACGAAACCCCACGTCTCGTCGAGCGTCTCAACGAGGACTGGTACGACCTGGCGGTCTCCTCGGGGCTTCTCGACCACCGGCGCGAGTTCCTCGTCTTGCTTCCTCACGGCACCCACACGCACCAAGCCGTACTGCAGAAGCGTAGCCAGCCCCATGGCCGCCGCACCGCACCGGAGGTCTGGGCCCGGGTCCGGCTCCTGGACCGCTGGGACATCATGGGTCGGGGTGCGGCATCCGCGTTCCTCGGCATACGTGCGGGCCACCCGGGCTTCGGCATGATGGCGCTCGACAGCAGCGTGTACATCAGCTGCTCGACGGGCGAGGTCGGTGTCGACGTGGTCGCCGTGGCCCACCCGGCCCGCTCGGAGAACATCCTGCAGTACCTGGAATGGTACGCAAATTGGGACTATCCCCGCGCCGACAAGGAGTTGCAGACGCGGGTCGCCGTCTGGCTCGCAGGCCGCGCACCTGGTGCCCTCAGCAGTTCCGACCGATGACCACGCGGCCTCGGCGGCGAGGCCGGCAACGGTCGGTGCGGCCGATGGCGGGATCACCGGCAGGTGGTCAACGGGATTCCGCCATCGGGTGCGGACCGGCGTTCAGGGGCGTGACCTGCCGTCGTCGTACGGGGCGCGCCCCGGCCGTCCCGCCTCCGCCGCGAAGCCCACCGCGAGCCCGCTCCCGCCCGCCCTGGACCGCGTGCGCGTGCCCCCCCGGCACCACCATGGCGAGTTCCTGACAGGAACAGGAGATTCCGCGTCCCCTCGCCCGCGCCGGGCACAACAGCGGCAGACACAGCCAGCAGCCCCCCAGACGTGAGGAGCGCCCATGTCCACCCTGCCGTCGGCCGGAGAGCCGGTCTTCACCGCGGACTTCGGTTCGTCGGATCAGTGGGTCGCGGGTCGTAGTTGGGCCTATCCCAATGGAGGGCCCGTCAACCCCGGTGACAACAAGCTGGACCACCTCGTCGAGGACCCGGCGTACAGCCGGACCGGTCTCTTCCGGGCCACGCGTCGGCGTGACGGGCTCTGGGACAGCGGGCTGCTGACCACCGAGGGCAGTCGGGACGGGTTCGAGGTGCGGACGGGGGACACGTTGGAGGCGCGGGTGCGGCTGCCGGAGGAGGTGGGGGCCTGGCCTGCCATCTGGACCTGGCGGGATGGTGGGCAGGAGGTGGATGTCTTCGAGTACCACCCGGACAACCCCGACCTCCTGGAGCTCACCAACCACGTCCGCTCCAGCAACCGCTACCACCGCTCCCCGTCCGTGCGCCCCGGCGGCTGGATCGCGCTGAGCGTGACGTTCGGGGCGCGGTCGGTGACCTGGTCGCTCGACGGGGACGAGGTCTTCGACGACGGGCGGGGGGTCGGGCGCGGCTGGCACGCCTATCTGATCGTCAATCTGTCCGTGTGCGCGGGGCGCTACCACCCCGCGCCCGACGCCGCCACGACCGAGATGTCCTTCGAGGTGCGCGACCTGCGGGTGTTCCGGACGGGGTGGTGAGCCCTCCCGCAGTGGACGGATGGGATGGATAGGACGGATAGGACGGATAGGACGGTGTGGAGGAGGCCGCCATCCGCGCGGCCTCCTTTGTGTGGGGCGGCGACATGCCCGGTCGTCGCCCCGCCCGCCTAGCGTGTGCACACCCGGTGCCGGGACGGCATCGGGCGGACGCGCTGAGGGCGCACGACTGGGGAAGAGGCCGGGACATGGCCGGAAGACGGAGCCGGGGGCAGGGCTGGCGGGCGCGGGCCGCCCGGATCATGGCGGTCGCGGGGGTTGTCACGGCGGCGCTCGTGGTGCCGCCCGCCACAGCCAGCGGACAGGCGGTGGGTGCCGCCGCCGCACCGCCCTCCTATCTCACCCTCGAAGCGAGCTACGGCGCCGGGACCGTCACCAACGGCTGGAGCAAGGTCGAGCGGTACGCCGACACGACCACCGGATTCCGCACCGAGGGCTTCCCGACGGACGGCCGGGGCGACCAGGACGGCGTGCGGGTCACGTACTTCGGCGGTGTCGGCCGGCCCTCCTCGGGCAAGTTCCTGCTCTACTCCGCCCCCGGCTGGGACACCGGCAGCCGCACCACGCCCGTCCTCCTCGTGCACGGCGCGAACGACTCCGCGGACCGCGCCTGGGCCAACCCCGGCGAGTCCGGCGGCTACGGCTGCGGCGCCGTCAGCTGCCCGTCCACCGGCCTCATGCAGTACCTGTCCTCGCGCGGCCACCGGGTCTTCGCCGTCGGCTTCGCGCACAAGCAGGGCGACAACCTGATGCAGGCGCAGGTCGTCGGCGACGCCATCGCCCTCATCAAGGCCCGGCTGGGCGTCTCCCAGGTGGACCTGGTCGGCTGGAGCAAGGGCGAGATGTCGACCCGCGCGTACGTGTCGTCCGTGAAGCCGAGCTGGGGACGGGCGTACGCCGGTGACGTACGCCGGCTCGTCACCGTCGGCGGCCCGAACGGCGGCTACGACTACCCCTACGCCCACGGCTGGGCCCACGACTTCTCCATCTGGCCCGAGTGCGGCGGCAAGATCAACGCCCCCTCCCCGCACTCCCACATGACCTGCTACGGCCTGTACACCGCCCACCCGGAGTTCTCGTTCACGCCCTCCGGCGGCCAGGACAACTACCCCGGCCAGCGGCAGATGCTGGCCCGCTGGGACGGGGTGTACGGAGTCGACGGCGCCGCCCAGGACTGGTACACGACCTACTACGGCGGCCAGGGCTACTACACCGCGGGCAGCGGCATCCAGGCCGCCATCGACGCCGGGTCGCTCATCGCGCCGCTGCACAACGCCGGCGTACCCGCCTCCGTCACCACGTACCTGCTGGCCGGCGGCTCCAACGACATCGTCGGCATCTTCAACGAGAACCGCGGCCCCAGCGACGGCGTCGTCTTCACCGCCAGCGCGCTCGACACCACCGGCATCCCCACGGTCGGCGGCAAGGCCACCGTCCTGACCGCCAACCACCTCGAGCTGGGCTGGAACAGCTCGGCCGCCGCCCAGATCGCCACCTGGCTGTCCTGAAGGACCGACATGAACACGCTCCACACCCGCCGCGTCGCCACCACCCGGCTCACCCAGCAGATCACCGAGATCCATGAGCCGGAGGAGGTCGGGGGCGATATCGACGGAGAGGTCGTCCTCTTCGTCCACGGCAACGTCTCCACCTCCGCGTTCTGGCACACCACCATGACCACGCTGCCGGACCGCTACCGTCCCATCGCCGTGGACCTGCGCGGCTTCGGCGGCACCGACCCGCTGCCCGTGGACGCCACCCGGGGCGTACGGGACTACTCCGACGACCTCGCCGCGCTCCTGGAGGCGCTCGGCGTCGAACGGGCGCACCTGGTCGGCTGGTCCATGGGCGGCGGTGTGGTCATGCAGTTCCTGCGCGACCACCCGGCCGCCGTCCGCTCCCTGTCCCTGGTCAACCCCGTCTCGCCGTACGGTTTCGGCGGCACCAGCGGCGTGGAGGGCACCCTCAACTCCGCCGACGGCGCCGGATCGGGCGGCGGCACCGCCAACCCGGAGTTCGTGCGCCTGCTCGCCGAGGGCGACCGGGGCGAGGACTCCCCGCTCTCCCCGCGCTCCGTCCTCGCCACCTGCTACGTCAAGCCGCCGCTGCGCCCCGAGCACGAGGACGCCTACGTCGAGGCGATGCTCACCACCCGTACCGGCGACGACCACTACCCGGGCGACTCCACGCCGTCCGAAGCCTGGCCCGGCATCGCGCCCGGCACCAGGGGGGTGCTCAACTGCCTGGCCCCGACCCACTTCCGGGTCGACGACCTGCACCTGATCGACGACAAGCCGCCGATCCTCTGGATACGCGGTGAGGACGACGTCATCGTCGCCGACGCCTCGATGTTCGACCTGGCGCACCTCGGCGCGATCGGCGCCGTACCGGGCTGGGACGGGACCCCGGCGCAGCCGATGCTGGCGCAGACCCGGTACGTCCTGGACCGGTACGCGGCGGCGGGCGGGAAGGTGCGGGAGGTCGCGGTCGCCGGTGCCGGACACTCCGTGCACCTCGAACGTCCCGAGGAGTTCGGCGCGGCGCTGGCCGAGGTCCTGACGGCATGACGGTCCGCACCACCCGGCAGGGCGCGGTCCGCGGCCGCGCCCTGCCCGACGGGGTGACCTCCTTCCTCGGCGTCCCCTACGCCGCCCCGCCCTTCGGCGACCTGCGGTTCCGGGCGCCGGCCCCGCCCGAGCCCTGGACCGGCGTGCGGGACGCCACGGCGTACGGCCCCACCCCGCCGCACGCCCCCTACGCTCCGCCCTTCGACGCCCTGATCCCGGACGACATCACGGCGGGGGAGGACTGCCTCCGCCTCAACATCTGGACGCCGGCGCCCGAGCGCGGCGCCGGGCTGCCGGTGATGGTGTGGCTGCACGGCGGGGCGTTCACCAACGGAGCGGGCTCGGTGTCCGCGTACGACGGCGGCGCCTTCGCCCGTGACGGCGTCGTCTGCGTCACCCTCAACTACCGGCTGGGCAGCGACGGCTTCCTCCGCCTGCCCGGGCGCCCCGACAACCGCGGGCTGCTCGACCAGATCGCCGCCCTGCGCTGGATCCAGGACAACATCGACGCCTTCGGCGGCGACCCGGAGCGCGTGACCGTCTTCGGCGAGTCGGCGGGCGCCATGAGCATCGGCGTGCTCCTGACCGAACCGGCGGCCCGCGGGCTGTTCCGCCGGGCCATCCTCCAGTCCGGCGCCTGCCACCACTTCCTGCGCCCGGCCTCGGCCGGACTGATCACCGCCCGGCTGGCCGAGAAGCTGGGCATCGAGCCGACCCCGGAGGCCTTCGCCGCCGTCCCGCTCGCCGAACTCCTGCCCGCTCAGGCGGAGTTGCGCGGCGAGGTGAACGCCCGCCCGGACCCGGCGCTCTGGGGCGAGGCCGCGCTCAACATGATGCCGTTCGAGCCGGTCAGGCCCGGCCTGGCGCTGCCCGGGCCCGACTGCGGGATCGACCTGCTCATCGGCAGCAACCGGGAGGAGTACCGCCTCTTCCTCGTGCCGACCCGGCGCCTCGACGCCGTGCCGCCTGCCACCCTCGACGCCCTGACCTCGGCCTACGGCCTCGACCCGGCCGAGGCCCTGCCGGTCTACGAGGCCGCCCGGCCCGGCGCCACGCCGGGCGAACTCCTCGAAGCCGTGGCCACCGACTGGTTCTACCGCATCCCCGCCGTCCGTCTGGCCGAGGCCGTCCCGGGCTCGTACCTGTACGAGTTCTCCTGGCGCTCCCCCCGGTTCGACGGGGCGCTCGGCGCCTGCCACGCGCTCGAACTCCCCTTCGTCTTCGACCGCCTCCACGACCCGGCCTACGCCCCCGTGCTCGGCGCCCGGCCGCCTCAGGAGCTCGCGGACGTCATGCACGGGGCGTGGATCTCCTTCGCGAAGACGGGTGACCCCGGCTGGGAGTCGTACGATCCCGCGACTCGTACGACCATGGAGTTCACGGCACCGGGACCCGCCCAGGTCAGCGACCCGCGCGCCCGCGAACGGGCCCTGTGGGAAGGAGTGCGCTGACAGAAGTGCGCCCCTTAGTGAGCGGCCGTACGCCGTTCTCGCGCCGTCGCGCCACAAGGTGGCACACAATGTGCGCGCGCTCGCCGAATCAAGTGAATTCGGTGGCGAGTGTGTTGGTATGACAAAGACGTCGGGGCACGCTCCCTCCCAGCGGTTCTCACCCGTTGAGAGGGATGGGCATGACGACCCAAGTCACCGAGTCCGAGCTGGAAGCCCTGCTCCATGGCGCGCTGCGCTCCATGGAGCAGGGCGAGAGCTGGGCGACCGAGTCCGACGAGAGCTGGTGCCGGGTGGCGCCTCGCTCCGGGACCGGCCCCGCCCAGGGCTGGAAGCTGCACGTCTCGGCGACGGCCGGCTCCGCGCCGGCGGTGCTCGGGAAGGCCCTGGAGGTCCTGCTCCGGGACCGGTCGGCGTTCAAGTTCGCCCGGTCGCTGGATCAGGTGAGCGCGCTCAACACCCGGGCCACGCCCCGCGGGAGCTCCGGCAAGTTCATCACCGTCTACCCCGCCTCCGACGCCGACGCGGCCCGCCTCGCCCTGGACCTCCACACGGCGACCGAGGGCCTGGCCGGACCCCGGATCCTGTCCGACCAGCCGTACGCCCCGAACAGCCTGGTGCACTACCGCTACGGCGCCTTCGTCGGGCGGCGGCGGCTCTCGGACCAGGGCCTGATGATCTGGTACATCGAGGACCCCGACGGCAACCCCGTGGAGGACAAGCGGACCGGCCAGTACACCCCGCCCGCGTGGGCGGTCAGCCCCTTCCCCGACTCCGTGCCCGTCGCGCCGCCCAGGACGGAGACACCGAGACGCCCGGTCGTGCTCGGCGGCCGCTTCTCGGTACGGGAGGCGATCCGGCACACCAACAAGGGCGGCGTCTACCGGGGCAACGACGTCGGCACCGGCGCCCCGGTGGTGATCAAGGAGACCCGGCCGCACGTGGAGGCCGACGCCTCCGGGAACGACGTCCGTGACTGGCTGCGCGCCGAGGCCCGCACCCTGGAGAAGCTCAGGGGCACGGGGCTCGCGCCGGAGCCGCTCGCGATGTTCGAGCACGGCGGGCACCTGTTCCTGGCCCAGGAGGAGGTGCCGGGGATCCCCCTGCGCAACTGGGTCGCCGAGCAGTTCCGCGACGTCGGCGGCGCGCCCTACGCGGCGGACGCGCTCGCCCAGGCCGGGCGGCTGGTGGACCTCGTCGAGGCGGCCCACGCCCACGGCTGTGTGCTGCGCGACTTCACCCCCGCCAATGTGATGGTCCGTCCGGACGGCGAGCTGCGCCTCATCGACCTGGAGCTCGCCGTCCTCGCCGACGACGACGCCCTCCCGACCCGCGTCGGCACGCCCGGGTTCAGTCCTCCCGAGCGCCTGGTGGACGCGCCCGTCTCGCCGACCGGCGACTACTACAGCCTCGGCGCGACCCTGTGCTTCGTCCTGGCCGGCAAGGTGCCGAACCTGCTGGAGGAGGAGCCGTCCACCCGGCCCGCGCAGGACCGGCTCGCCGAGTGGCTGGACGCCTGCGCCGCCCCGCTGGGACTGGCGGACAACCTGCGCGCCCTGATCCTCGGCCTGATGAAGGACGACCCCGCCGAGCGCTGGGACCCGGCACGGGCCCGGGACGCGCTCCGGGAGAGCTGTACCGACACGACCGGCACACGCGTGCCCAGCACCCACGCGAGAGCCGAAGCCGCCGCCGACGCGAGGGCCAACGCCGACACGAGATCCGGCGCCGACGCGAGAACCGACACCATCGACGTCGCCATCGCCGGGATCGTGGAGCATCTCGTCGACTCCATGACCCCGGACGACGACCGACGCCTGTGGCCCGTGTCCACCAAGGCGGGGGAGACCGACGCCTGCACGGTGCAGCAGGGCGCGGCCGGTGTGCTGGCCGTCCTGACGCGTTACTTCGAGCTCACCGGCGACCCCCGCCTGCCGGAGCTGATCTCCACGGCGGGCCGCTGGATCGTGGACCGCACCGACACCCGCTCCGCCCGCCCCGGCCTGCACTTCGGCGGCCGCGGCACCGCCTGGGCGCTGTACGACGCGGGCCGCGCCGTCGACGACCGGGCGCTGGTCGACCACGCCCTGGCGCTGGCCCTCGCGCCGCAGGAGTCGACGCCCAGCCACGACATCACCCACGGCGCGGCCGGCAGCGGACTGGCCGCCGTCCACCTCTGGCACCGCACGGGCGACCCCCGCTTCGCCGAGCGGGTCGCCGAAGCGGCCGACCGGCTGGTGGCCGCCGCCCGGCGCGAGCCGTCGGGAGTGAGCTGGCCGGTGCCGGCGGAGGCCGTCGTCGAGGAGGCCGGCAAGCGGTACCTGGGCTTCGCCCACGGCGCCTCCGGCATCGGCTGCTTCCTCCTGGAGGCCTCGGCCGTCACGAAGAGCCCGGAGCACCGGGAGTTGGCCGTGGCGGCGGGTGAGCTTCTGGTGACGCACGCCGTCATGGTCGACGGCGCGGCCCAGTGGCCGTCCCAGGCGGGGGACGTGCCGACGGCCCCGCACTGGTGCCACGGCTCGGCCGGCATCGGCTCCTTCCTGGCCCGCCTGTGGCGGTCCACCGGCGACGACCGTTACGGCGACCTCGCCGTCCGCGGCACCCGGGCCGTCGTGGAGCGCGCCTCCCGCGCCGCCGTCAGCCAGTGCCACGGCCTCGCCGGCAACGGCGACTACCTCCTCGACATGGCCGAGGCCACCGGCGACCCCGCCCACCGGGCGAGCGCCGAGCAGTTGGCCCGCCTCATCGTCTCCGAACGGTCCCACCGCGGCAGCCACGTCGTCTTCCCCAACGAGTACGGGGACGTCTCGACGGGCTGGAGCGACGGATCCTCCGGAATCCTGGCGTTCCTCCTGAGGGTGCGCCACACAGAGCCCCGGCACTGGATGGTCCAGCAGCCGGTCTGAGCGGCGGGAATCCCACCGGACGCCGTCCGGTGGGACCCCCTGTCGCCACACCACAGAGAAGGAGATTGTCATGGAGAACCAGGACCTTGAGCTGCTGGCCCACCTGCACGCCCTTCCGGAGACCGACCCGGTCGGCGTCGACGGCGACTCGTTCAGCGGAACGTGCGCGTGCGTCGGCCTGCTGACCCTGCTGCAGACCGTCTGTATCGGTATCAGCTGCGCGTAACACCGAAGCACCCCCCGGCCGGCGGTTGCCCCGAGGCAGCCGCCGGCCGGAGCGGGTCCCAGCCCCGAACGAGGCCGACGAGGACGAGGACGAGACGCATGCAGCTTGCCGACCCCGGGTACGCCATCCGCACGCGCGGCCTGGTCAAGAGCTATCCGGGCCCGGACGGCACCACCCTCGACGCGGTCCGCGGTCTCGACCTCGACGTGCGCCGGGGCGAGACCTTCGCCTTCCTCGGCCCCAACGGCGCCGGGAAGTCCACGACCATCGCCCTGCTGTGCGCGCTGGCCCGCCCGACCTCCGGTCACGCCACCGTGGCCGGTTTCGACGTGGCCACCCGCCCGCACGACGTACGGCGCCAGGTCGGCATCCTCTTCCAGCACAGCGCCCTCGACCCGGACCTGACCGTCGAGCAGAACCTGCGCGTCCACGCCCGTCTCTACGGGCTGCCCCGCCGCGACGTGCGCGCGCGGACGGCCGAGGTGCTCGAACCAGCCGGTCTCACCGACCGGCGGCGTTCCCCCGTACGCGCCCTGTCGGGCGGCATGCGGCGACGCCTGGAGATCGCCCGCCAGTTGCTGCACTCCCCGAGCGTGCTGTTCCTGGACGAGCCCACGACCGGCCTCGACCCGCACGCGCGCGCCCAGATCTGGGAGCACCTGAGGGCCCTGCGCGACCGGCACGGCAGCACCCTCTTCGTCACCACGCACTACCTGGACGAGGCGGAGAACTGCGACCGGATCGCGATCATCGACGGGGGCCGGCTGGTCGCGCAGGGCGCGCCGCAGGCGCTCAAGGCGGAGATCGGCGACGACCGGGTGGTGCTGCGCACCAGCGACGACGAGCGGGCGCGCAAGGTCGTCGCCCAGGCCGCGCCGCCGGACCGACCCGTCACCGCGGACGCCGACGGGACCTGGCTGCGGGTGCCCGACGGCAGCGCGTGGATCCCGCGCCTGTGCGCCGCGCTGGCGGGACACGGCATCGCCGTGCACGCCGCCTCCGCCACCCCGCCCACGCTCGACGACGTCTTCTTCCACCACACCGGCCGCAGCATCACCACCACCCCCGCGGCGACGGGAGCCGGCCGATGACCGCCCTGACCCTCCAGGCGCCCGAGGCCACGGAGCGGGGCCGGGCGCCCCGGCTGCGCCACGAGCTGCGCGCGGTCCACGCCCTGGTCCACCGTGATCTGCTGCGCCTGGCCTGCCAGCGGTCGCACGCCGCGCTGGTCCTGCTCCAGCCGGTGCTCTATCTCTTCGCGCTCGGCGGCGGGCTCGCCACCCTGATCCCCGCCGCCTCGCTGGGCACCGGCTATCAGACCTTCCTCTTCCCGGGCATGCTCATGATGACCGTGCAGACCCCGGCCATCATGGTGGGCATCCGGCTGATCACCGACCGGCAGAGCGGCTATCTGCGCGAGCTCCTGATGGCCCCCGTCAGCCGCTCCACCCTCCTCCTGGGCAGTTGCGCGGGCGGCACCCTCGTCGCCGCCGTGCAGGGCGCCGTCCTGCTCTGCCTGGCCGGCACGGTCGGCCTGCCGTACGACCCGCTGCTCCTGCTGCTGCTCCTCGGCGGCATGCTGCTCGCCTCCTTCGCCATCACCGCCCTGGCCCTGATGCTGGCGGTCGCCCTGCGCAGCCCCGAGACCTTCCACACGCTGCTCAGCCTGCTGATGATGCCGCTGCTGTTCCTCTCCGGCGCCTTCTTCCCCCTGGAGTCCATGCCGGGCTGGGCCCGCGCCCTGGCCACGGTGAACCCGCTCGCGTACGGGGTGGACCTGCTGCGCCGCTGCATCGCCCTGCGCGTCCCGGACCAGGCGGCCGTGGGCGGCATCGAATGGGCGGGCCGGCAGCCTCCGCTGGCCCTGGAGGCGGGGCTGCTCCTGGCCGTCGGAGCGCTGACCCTGCTGTGGGCCGCCCGCCGCTTCAGCCGTCCGGAGTGACCGGGGAGCGCCCACGGGGGTAAAGCGCGGGAAAAGTCCTGAGGGGACGGCTGCGGTTCCCGCACGGAGTGTTTGCGGCGTCTTATCGCGTTCTTAGCGCCCCGGGATGTCCTTCGGGCATCCTGGAACGACGGATTCCGCAGTGGAACGGGCATTGACCTGCGGTTCCGCCCGAGCTTCCATTCAGCCCGGGAGCCACGGACCCATCTGATCACCGGACGCCTCGGAGGCGATACCGCTCCCGTTCAGAACACAGCTCGCACCGATCGGAACCGCCTGATGACGGACACCCTCAGCGCACCGCACGCGTTGGCCCCCCAGACCGGCCCCGTGCCGCAGAAACTCAAGCGCTCCATCGGTGTCGTGGGCGGCACGCTGCTCACGCTGTCGTGCGTGACGCCCGCCTCGACCCTCTTCGTGGTCGTACCGGACCTGTTCGACGGCGTCGGCACGTACGCGGCCCTCACCATCGCCATCGGCTCGCTGATCTGCATCGGCGTGGCGTTCTGCTACTCCGAGCTGGGCACCCTGATCCCGAGCGCGGGCGGCGAGTACGCCATCGTCTCGACCCTCTCGGGCCGGCTGGCCGGCTGGCTAGTGTTCGTCCTGTCCCTCCTGGTCGTGATGATCGTGCCACCGGTGATCGCCATGGGGACCGCCGACTACCTCGCGCCCCTGGTGCACATCCCGGCGCCGCTCGCCGGTGCCGGCGTGATGGTCCTCGCCACCCTCGCCGGTCTGCTCGACCTGCGGGCCAACGCCTGGATCACCGGCATCTTCCTGGTCCTGGAGGTCGTCGCGGCCGGCATCGTCGCCGTCCTCGGCTTCTCCCACTCCCAGCGCGGCGTCGACACCCTGGTCCATGGCCAGGTCGCCCACGGGGCAGGCGGCCACTCGCTCGTCACCGGCGCCATGGTCGTCTCCGGCATCGCCATCGCCCTCTTCGTCACCCAGGGCTTCTCCACGGCCGTCTACCTCTCCGAGGAGCTGGAGAACCCGCGCCGCAACGTGGCCCGCACCGTGCTCGCCACGCTGGCCATCTCGACCGCCGTGATCCTGGTGCCCGTCGTCGCGATCACCCTCGGCGCCAGTGACCTGAAGACCCTCACCGGCGGCGACATCAGCGGCATGATCGCCGCCTGGTCCAACTCCGCCGTCGGCACCTTCATCAGCCTCTGCGTCGCGCTGGCGATCATCAACGCCGGCATCGTCATGGTCATCCAGAACTCCCGCGTCCTGTTCGCCTCCGCCCGCGACAAGGCCTGGCCGGAGCCGGTCAACAACGCCCTGTCCCGGCTCGGCAAGTTCGGCTCCCCGTGGGTGGCCACCCTCGCGGTGGGCGTGCCCGGCGCGGCCCTGTGCTTCGTGAACCTCGACACCCTGTACGGCGTCACCGGCGTCTCCGTCACCGGCATGTACCTGCTGGTCGCGGTGGCCGCCCTGTTCAGCCGCCGGGGCGCGCACCGCGAGACCGCGGCATGGCGCATGCCGCTGTGGCCGGCCGTCCCGGTGCTGCTCATCGGCGTTCTCGCCTACGTCCTGTACATGCAGGACACCGAGTACCTGGTGTGGACCGGCGGCATCACGGCCGTGGCCACCCTCTACTGGGCCCTGTACCTGCGCCCGCGGCGGGACACCCGCTGGCTGGTCAGCATCCCCGAGGACGAGCAGGCCTGACCGTCCCACCCGACCGCGCCCGAGGGGCCGGAGCGGCCACAGCCGCCCCGGCCCCTCGGCGTACCGGCCCGCTTCCCGCAGGTCAGGCCCTGGCCCAGACGCCGGTGATCCGGCCGGTCGCGTCGGAGTTGTCGTAGACCTCCACGAGGATGTCCTCGTCCTCGGCGATCCGCGCCAGCCAGGGCTCGTCCTCGGGAGTGACCCGGTGGTAGTCGATCGCGGCGTCCGTGCCCTTCGCGTAGTACACCGGGGACCACTGGGCGCGCTTGGTCGAGTACAGCCGGACGTAGACCGTGTCGCCGTCGTTGCTCGTGTCGTAGATCCACAGGTTCCGGTCGTACGGGTGGAACTCCACCTTCGAGACCAGGGTGCCGCCGTTCCTGAGCTCGATCTTGGCCGCCTCGCCCCCCGCGTCCTTCACGAAGTACGTGTCGTCCACGGAGTCGTACAGATAGCAGCCGTACGTGGCCGGTGTCACCGTCAGCGTTCCGCTCAGCCGGGCGCAGTTGCCGGTGTCCACCCGTGCGTTCCGGACGTCCAGCGTCCCGTACGCCTGTGCCGGCGCCGCCGTGGTGAGCAGCGCGCCGGTGATCACCCCCGCCGCCGCCAGCAGTGCGGCGGATGTCCTGCGCAGGTCCATGTGCGTCTCCTCGGTCTCCTGGAGGGCCGGGTGGCCCGTCCGGACCTCAGTCTTCGGCGGCCGTGGATTGTCCAGTAGGCCCTTCCGACCACTGTGGACAACCGCTCCGGCTCGCGCGGATATGACGATGACTCAATTCCGCACGCCCTCTTGTGGGTTGGCGTCGCGCTTCTAAGAATGCTCATGACAACCGGAGGATCTTCGGTTGCATGTCATCAGAGGGGAACCCCCACATGAAGAAGCCTCTCGTCGGCGCGCTGCTCGCGCTGCTCCTGACCGGAGCCGCCGCGGCCCCGGCCATGGCCTCCGCGCCGCCGCAGGCCTCCGCGGCCGTCGCCGTCGACTTCGCCGGCACGGTCGCGCTCAGCAACTGTTCGGGCTCGCTCGTCCGTATGCCGAACTCCCAGCCCGGCGACCCCGCGCTCGTCCTCTCCAACGGGCACTGCCTGGAGACCGGCATGCCCGCGGCGGGCCAGGTCGTCAAGGACGTGAACTCCACCCGCTCGTTCTCGCTGCTCAACTCGGCCGGCACCAAGGTCGCGACGCTGCGGGCCAGCAAGATCTCGTACGCCACGATGACCGACACGGACATCTCGATCTACCAGGTCACCAAGACGTACGCGCAGATCCAGAGCCTCTACGGGATCGGCGCCCTGACCCTCAACGACGCGCACCCGACGCAGGGCTCGTCGATCAAGGTGGTGTCCGGGTACTGGAAGCGGATCTACAGCTGCAACGCCGACGGCTTCGTCTACCGCCTGAAGGAGGGGGAGTGGACCTGGAAGGACTCGGTCCGCTACACCTCCTCCTGCAACACCATCGGCGGCACCTCCGGCTCGCCGGTCATCGACACGACCACCGGCAAGGTCGTCGCCGTCAACAACACGGGCAACGAGAACGGTGAGAGCTGCACCGTGAACAACCCGTGCGAGGTCGACGAGAACGGCGTCGTGACGGTCCGCCAGGGCATCAACTACGCCCAGGAGACGTACATCATCGTCCCCTGCGTCGGCCCCGGGAACGTGATCGACCTGAACCGCCCGGGCTGCACCCTGCCGAAGCCGTAACACCCGCGTCGCCATCGCCATCGCCCGTCCGGCCGCCCCGCGGCCGGACGGGTCGGGTCACGGGATCAGCCGAACATCCACATCCGGGTGACGGTGCCCTGGAGGAGCGACTGCGCCGCCGCCGCGCCGATCCCCGGCGAGCGGTCGCTCACCACCCAGATCCCCGCGTTGAACACGTACGAGCGGCCCGGGACCATCGTGAACTGGAGCTCGGGGCCCGCCATCGGCCGCGGCCCGTCGCCACCCCGGCTCTCCTCGCCCGCGCTGATCCGCGAGCGCCACAACTGGGCGTTCGCCCCGACGAGGAAGTGCCCGTCCTCGAACACGGTCAGCTCGAAACCGCCCTCGGACGTGGCGTTGCCGCCGATGCCGACGGCCTTCAGAGTGAAGACGAACCGGCCGGGATTGAGCACCGCGTGGGGGAACTTCTGCCCCGGGTTCGTCGTCGGCAGCACCACCCCGAACCCGGCGTGCGCCCCGACCCGCCCCGCGACCCCGTCGGGCAGCGAGCCCGACCGGCCGTCCAGACCCACCTCTCCCGTGGCCCGGTTGAGGATCTGGCTGTGCGGCGGGAAGCCGCCGTCCTCGTGCCAGGACCAGCTGAAGTCGTACGGCGGCACGAAGCCCACGGACCGGACGTTCGCCCGCTCGTGGGGCGGGAAGTAGGAGGCCCCGTCCTCCCGCAGCGCGTCCGTCTCGCGCAGGCGCAGCACGTCCCGCGCGCCAAGCCGCTCGGCCGCCCGCACCGCGTCGGGGTCCTCCCGGACGAGCCGCGTGAACGGGGCCGCCAGCGCGTCCGAGAGCTCCGCCAGCTCGGCCTCGGCCGCGCGTTCGCGCGCGGAGTACGCCAGGGAGTGCTCCACCAGGGCGGCGACCGAACGCTCCGCGTCCCGCCGGTCCGACTCCGCCATGCCGTCGTCGAACGAGATCTGGAAATCTGTCGCACCAGTCATGATGTCGCGGCTCTCTCGACTCGGAGGTACCTCACCAGTCTGGGAGCGAGGCCGCCGGGCAGGGCGCTGGGCTACTCCGTTCGGGTGAAGTTCCGGTGCTGCTCACCGCCCCGTCAGCGCCCGCCGCAGACCCACCCGGGCCAGTTCCCCCAAGGCCTCCGCACGGTCCCGGAAGCCATGGGCGCCGTACGGTTCGAGGGAGGCCAGCGTCCGGGCCGCCTCGCGCAGGGTCAGCCGCAGATCGGCCGAGGTGCCGTCGGCCGCGCGGAAGGCCGCCTCATGGGCGTCGGACCACAGGTCGGGGCCCGGGGCGTCGGCCAGGTCGCGGTGGGCGCGCAGCTCCCGCCAGGTCCCGGACAGGTTCACCCGCGCCACGTAGTCGACACCGTCGCCCTCGGACTCGACCCGGCCGTCCGCGAGGAGCACCCGGCCGCCCCACGGCCCGTGGTCGACGTGCCCGGCAAGGCGCGCGCCGGGCGACGGGGTGCCGTCCGGCGGCAGCGGGAGCTCCACCGTCACGTCGAGCAGGAGCGGGGCGCCCGCCGCCTCGCCGCGCAGCCGCTCCCGGAAGCGCACCCCGCGCACGGGCTCCCGCATCGTCGTGCACGTCGGATCCTTCGGGACACCCGACGGAAGCGCGGAGCCGAGGTACTCCCACGCGTCCCGGTACCCCATCGCCACCAGGGAGTCGGCGGAGATCCGGCCGGTCAGGAACTCCGGGTCCAGGGGGAGCGGGTGGCGCGGCGCGACGACATGGAGGGTGAACGGGCGGTGCGCCCCGGCGGCGGCGTCCAGCTCGGCGAAGAGTGCCCCGGAGGCGCTCATCTCGATCATGTGTACGTACTGTTCGAGGGGCCCGTCGCCCCAGTACGGGGTGTTCCCGATGCACCACACCAGCCAGATCTCCTCGGCCCCGCGCCGCAGCGCCTCCGTCAGGTTGGCGTCCTTGATCCACACCGCGTCGGTCCAGACCCGCGCCCCGCGCCGCAGCGGCGGCACGAACAGCGGCAGGGACATGCCCGCGGCCATCAGCTCCAGATCGATCTCCGTGTGCGGCACGGCCACACACGTCTTGGTGACGAAATCGGCCACGTTGAAGGTGCCCGCCACCGGCGAGGAGCGGATCGCCGCCACGTCGATGCCCAGCGCGGGCAGCACCTTGTCGAGGATCCCCTCCGCGCTCCCGAGGGCGGGCAGGGCCCAGGGGCCCTTGAGGTAGTCGGTGAGTGGCAGCGCCGAGCTGAAGTCCCGTACGTTCAGCTCGGACCAGCGCCGGCCCATCTCCGCCGGGTCCTGTCCCGACAGCACCATGCCCGTGGTCATGATGCCGCCCGAGGTCCCGTCGACATGGTCGAAGTCGAGGCCGTACTCGCGCAGCGCCCGCACCACGCCCGTCTGCCAGGCGACCCGCATCCCGCCGCCCGCGAGCACCAGCGACCGCCGGGTCACGGGTGCGCCGCCGCGGTCGACAGGCGGCGGGCCATCAGCCAGAGGAGCAGGGCCGTCGCCAGGTCGAAGAAGGCCACCAGGAGGGCGAGCGAGCTGAACAGGTCCCGGATCACCCCGATGCCCACCAGCGCGAAGGCGCCGAACTTCTGCGCCCCCGCCCAGAACAGCACGTACGGGGGAGGGGCCGGGGTCAGCAGGGCTTGGACGACCAGACCGCCCACCACCACCATGAACATGCCCACGGTGGCGAAGAGATGGCGGCTGGTCCGCGTCGACTCCACCGAGAGCAGGTCCAGCACCGGCCCCGGCGCGCACAGCTGGACGAGGCCGGTCAGCACCGTCACCGCGCCGATCAGCAGCAGCACCACGCGCAGGAGGTCACGCCGTACGTACGGCGGCAGCACGCTCATTCCAGCGCCCCCAGCAGGTCGCCCTTGGCGACGACGTACCAGACGATCGCCGCCCAGGTGATCGTCGAGCCGACGAAACGGATGTCGTTGAGGCGCATCCAGCGCAGCAGCAGGGGCGTCAGACCGGCCGGTCCGTCGAAGTCCCCGGCCCGGATCCGCTTGTTGATCGGGATGATCAGCCGCTGGCCGACATAGGTGAGCACCAGGATGCCCGCCAGACAGACCGCCGACAGGGCGACGTACCACTCGCCCCACTCGCTCCACACCAGCACGATCCCGGAGACGAACATCAGGGGCACGACCGCCGTGAAGAACTTGGTCGCGAGGGTGGTGGGGATGCCGAAGTGGTCGCCCACGTTCTCCGGCGTGAGGGACCGCCAGGTGGGATAGAGGAAGAACCTCAGCACCCACATCGTCCCCATGTACATCGTCGCGCCGAACAGGAAGTACACGGCGTTGACCAGCAGCAGGGCCTCCTTCACGGGTGCGCCCCCACGTCCAGGCGCGGCGGCGGGGGCCACTCCTGCGAGAGGCCGAGCCCGACCACGCTGTCCAGCGCCTCCCCGTACGTCCGCCCCGGCTCCCCGCTGGTGAGGAACCAGCACTCGAAGTGGTCGTCCAGCACCCCCTGCGCCGACGGCAGGAACAGGGTGAACAGCGGATCGTCCGCGATGGCGAGCCCGTGCAGGGCCGCGACCTGCGGCGCGTCGCCGAGCACGAGCCGCGCGCGGGCCCGCCGCCCGACCGCGACATCGGCCGGGCCGTCCAGGTAGACCGTCGACTTCATCAGCATCCCGCGGAACGCGCAGTAGTTGACCGCCGACGCCTTCACCGGCAGCGCGGTCGCCGGCGGGCGCTCGATCTCGATGTACATCCCGAGCCGCCCGCCCGTCTCGTACTGGCTGGACACGGCGGTGTCGCTCACCTTGAAGTCGAGACTGGCCTGGTGCTTCGGCATCCCCCAGATGCCCTTGCCGCCCTTGACCGAGATCTCGCTGCTCACCGGCAGGTCCAGGACGTACTGTCCGGTGCGGAAGGCGCCCCGCAGCAGTCCGGGCAGCAGTGGCGGGGCCGGCCGCGGGCCGTGCGTGCAGGCCAGCGCGATCGAGAACTCGATGTAGCGGCCGATGTCCGTCCGCAGGTAGTCGACGACCGTGACGACGAGCAGCCCCTTGCCGCCGGGCAGCGTCACGGGGTGCAGCTCGTCGCCGGGCAGCAGCCGGGCCGCCGCCTCCCGGTCGACGGGGAACCCGGCCATCAGACAGGGCGTGTCGACCGAGTCCACGGGCAGCTCGAAGGGGATGCCGTCGACCAGGGAGTGCCGTCCGGTGAGCCGCCGCTGCCGGCGCGGCAGCGGCGACGGCAGGGCCGAGAGCCCCAGCCGGGCGAGATCAAGGAACCGGTTCATCGGGCGAGCTCCTCAAGGATCAGGGGATACGTGTCGGTCGCCGCGTGGCGGCCCAGGAACACGTCGAGATGGCCGTAGCCGGGGAGCAGGTGGAGGGAGTCGCGGCCCGGCCGGTGCGCGTTCAGGAAGTCGTACGTGCGCTGCTGGCTCTCCGCCAGGAAGCACAGGTTGTCCTCGCCCGCGAGCAGCACGATCCGCGCGTCGGTGCGCGGCGCCCGCTCGGCGAAGGCCCGGGGCAGCCCCTCGATGCCCTCCGCCGCGACCAGCTGCCCGGCCCGGACGCACCGGTTCATCTGGGTGAAGAAGGTCATCGGCACCTCGGCGAACTCGCCGCGGATCCAGTCGTGCGTCGCCTCGTCCAGATTCGCGTGCGACCACAGCGCGGGCCAGCCGCTGCCGTACGTGAAGCTCACCATGCGGCACACCGAGTTCCGGCACTCCCGGTGGGTCGCGCGCACGAACCACACCAGGGCCTGGGACAGCGGGCCCGCCGGCCGGTCGCCCCAGGCCGGTGAGATCGCCGGCATCACCCGGGACATGAGCGGTGCAAGCCGGGCCAGCTTGAACGTGGACAGCCGCGGGACGACCGGGTGCAGCGACACCGCGTTGCTGACCACCGTCTCCACTTGGGGGAGCAGCCCGGCCGACAGCGCCATCATGAACGACGTCGAACCCTGGCAGTGCACCACCGCCTTCAGCCGGTCCGTGCCGGTCGCCGCGAGCACGTGCGCCACGGCGGCGGGATGGTCGTACGCGGCGGCCTGGTCCAGCGTCCACGGCACCGGAGCCAGATCGATCGAGGCCCGCCAGTTCAGCAGCCAGACGTCCCAGCCCTCGTCGATCAGCGCGTCCACGAAGGTGCGGCGCGTCGGCGGCCGGAAGAGCTCGGCCCGTACCCCCGCGCCGTGCACGACGAGCACCGGACCCCGGGTGGGCGGGAGCTTGCCCCGGATGTGTACGAGGGTCAGCGGGCGCCCGTCGAGCGCGGCCAGCGGCACCACCTCGGTGACGTGGTCACGGCGGGTCGTGGGGCCGGTGGCGGGTGTGCGGGTCATGCGGTCACGCTCCCCGGGAGATCACGAAGGGCTCCTCGATCAGCCGGACCGTCGGATGACGGACCGGCACCGGCCGTTTCGCCGGCACCAGCTCCCTCGACCGCGGCTTCCCGCCGGGTGCCTGGCGGGACCGGCCGCCGGTCGGGTCGTCCGCGAGCTCCCAGTCGCGGCAGACGGAGGTGAGGGCCAGCGGGTGGACCGTGAGGTCGCCGCCCGGGGCGATGTGCAGCCGCAGGAAACCCTTGTGGTCCTCGATGGACTGGCCCGACATCTGCCACTCCGCCACCGGCCCGTCCCGCACGGACAGGATCCACAGCGCGAAGACGCCCGAGCCCACGACCGCGCCGAAGAGGGCGGCGACGCCCAGACAGAGCAGCAGCACCGTCCAGCCGGGCCAGGACGCGGGGAACGGCAGGGCCAGGGTGACGGCCAGCGCCGCCAGCGCGACCACCGCCTGCGCCAGCGAGGCGACCGCCGCGCGGGACGGCCCGGACGCCCTGTGCCGCCGCAGCAGCCGGCCCAGGAAACCGAGCACCAGCAGCCCTCCGGCCACGCCCAGGCACACGGCGCCGAAGCCCCAGAAGTCGCCGACCCCGGCCCCGCGCACGGCGTCGACGGGCCGCGTCACGCCCTGCGCCAGGGCGAACAGGAAACTGGTCAGGAGGAAGAGCCCGGCGTGCAGCCCCGCCGCGAGCGGCGCGAAGCCCGCGTTGCGCCACGGCAGCCAGCGCCCCGACCACGGCACCGCGAGACCCCGGGCCAGGCGGCGGGACTCGGCGGCGTCCGGGTACGTGGTCGCCATCCGGGCGAACTCCACCGGAGGGTCGTCCCGGTCACGCAGCCGCGACCCGCTCGGCGGCAGCGGCAGCACCGGCGGCAGCCGGTGGGTCGACGCCAGATACGCCCCGCCGAGACCACAGGTCACCATCTGCCGCCGCCGCGGATCGGCGGGCGGGGCGCCGCCGCCGACCGGCTCGCCCGGCAGCAGCTCGGCGTACCGCGCGTAGTGGTGCCGGTCGCCGGTCAGCCAGACGCGTACCGACGCGTGCGTCGGGCGCCGCTCGCCCGTCTCCCGGTCGACGTGCTGGCGGACGACGTTGCGGTCGAACCAGTGCAGGGCGTTGAAGGCGTCCACGCTCCGGTCCGCGCTCTTCAGCCAGGTCGGCTCGGCCGAGCAGACGATCACCCCGTCCCCCGGCCGCAGGTGCGCCGACAGATGCTCCTGGAAGTAGCGCAGCTGGGGATCGTCGAAGTACGAGCCGAGCTGGCTGTCCAGACCCACCAGCCACCAGCGCTCGGGCAGCCGCACACAGAAGTAGCTGCGCGTCTGCCGGGTCTGCCAGCCGCCGATCGGCCGCTGCTGGGTGAACATCCGCAGGAAGGCGGTGAGCCCGTCGTACCAGTCGTGGTTCCCCGGCAGCGCGACCATCAGCGGCGGATCCGCCGCCTCCGGCAGGGCGGCCCGGTACGGCCCCTTCAACCGGTCCTCGTACCCCTCCGCCGAAGCCGTCGGGTACACCTCGTCGCCGCCGAGCACGAGCAGGGAGCCACGGGGCAGACGCAGGGGTACGGTCCCGGGGGCGGCGTCCGGCCCGTCGGCGCCGGTCGGCCGGACCGACAGCTCCTCCGCCGCCAGCGCCCACGCCACCGAGCTCGTCGCGTCGAAGCCGTCGCCGAGGTCGGCCACGAAGTCGAACCAGAGCTCCCGCGCCTCGCGCCCGCCCGACGGGGCCTCCAGGAGGTCCGCCGCCAGCACCCCCTGGTACTCCCGCTTGTCCGCGTACCCGGCGAAGACCGCCGCGAGCACCACCTTGACCGCCGTCCGCGCCAGCTCCCCGGGGGCCATCCACCGCACCGGCTCCTGCGGGGTGAACCCGAGCGCGTCGGCGTGCTTCCGCAGCTCGCGCACCTTCACGGGGACTCCTCGGCCGACGCGAAGTGCGAGCCGTAGACGTCCCACAACTCGCCCAGGAACAGCCGCCCGAAGCCTTCGAGCGCCCGCGCGGGATGCGGCCCCGAGGTCCGGAACGTCGTCAGCTGGCGTACGAAGTCGGCGGTGAGGATCACCAGGACCCCCGCGCCGAGCACCTGGGCCGCCGCGTCGCCGTCCGCCGGCACATGACCGGCGAGCACCCGCACGTACAGGGTCGACGTGTCGCTCCAGACGTCGAGCCCGGGGTCGTCGTGCACCTCCTTGTGCCCGACGAGCGTGAGCGCGTTCCCGCCCGGGTCGCGCAGATGCAGCCGGTAGAGCATCCGGCGCCGGGTCGGGTCGCCGTCGCGGGTGAACAGGTTGAACCAGCCCGCCTCCACGGGCAGCCGCCCGCCGAGGACGTCGCACTCGACATGACCGACCGCCCCGGCCTCGTGCCCGGGGTCCGCGACGAACCGGTCGACGTCGTCCGCAGTGATCGTGAGCCGGAACATCATCCGCTGCCCCCGCGCCCGGCCGAGCTCCCGCCCCTCCTCGGGGTCGGTGACGTCGAGGGCGAGGTACCCCTTCATCTCCTCGGTGAAGGAGAGACTGGTGGGCCGCTCCCCGGGGGCGGGGGGATCCGAGGCCGGGGCCGCCGCCGCGGTGGTCGTCGCCGTCGCCGTCGCCGTCGCGGGCCGCGCCCCGTGCGTCTCCAGGATGCGGCGGCAGGCGCGGTCGGCGAACGCGGCGATGGTCAGCGACGGGTTCGCCCCCACCGGGCCCGGCAGCACGGAGCCGTCGAGGACATGGAGCCCCGGATACCCGAAGACCTCGCCGTACGCGTCGCAGACGCCCTCACCGGGATGCCGCCCCATCGGCGCCCCGCCCAGCGGATGCACGGTGATCACCCGGCGCGCCCACCACAGCGGGTTGTCGTGGAACTCGCCGCCGAGCGCCCCGGCCACGTCGGCCATGGTCGCCCGCACCCGCTCGAAGTAGCGGCGGGAGGTGAGCGTGGTCCAGTCGACGTCGAGATAGCCCCGGCGCAGGCTCATCCGGCCGTCCGGGACGTCCCGGCCCATGCCGAGCAGGGGCAGCGCCGAGTCGGAGAACGCCCCCGGCCCGATCAGCCGGGCGAGCCGCCCGCCGATCTCGCTCCGGGGGCCGGACCCCAGGCCGAACCGGGAGCGCACCTGGTCCAGGCCGAAGCCCACGGTGCGGCGCACGCTTCCGGGCAGCTCCGCGAGCTCGGCGAGCCAGGCCACGAAGTCCGGGTAGCCGGCGTCCTCGACGTAGTAGCCGCGCCCGGTCGAGCCGTCGCCGTCGAGCTCGTCGCCGACCCGGACGGCGCTGGTGATCACGGGCCCGGTGCTGCTCGCCAGCCGCTGGGGCCCGGCGCCCGCGGCGCCGCCGGTGGCGTTCAGGACCAGCCCCAGCAGGTCGCCGTTGCCGCTGAACCGGGTGCCGAGGGCCGAGCTGAGGCCGGGCAGCGCCGAGCGGTTGCGCAGCAGCAGGAAGGTCGAACCGAACGTGCCGGCCGCCAGCACGAGCCGCTTGCACCGCACGCGGCGCAGCGGCAGCCTGCCGGTGTCGGTGCGGTGCCCCTCGCGGGCCGGGTCGTGGACCACGTACCGCACCTCGTAGCCGCCGCCGGGCAGCGGGGCGAAGCCGCGCACCTCGCAGCGGGTGCGGATGTCGGCGCCCCGGTGGCGCGCGGCCGACAGGTAGGTGTGGTCGAGGGTGTTCTTGGCGCCGAGGTTGCAGCCGAGGTCGCACTCGCCGGTCAGCCGGCAGGTCTCCCGGGGCAGCCCGTGGAGGTTGCCGTACTCGGGCTCGGGCAGCGGGGCGCCCGGCACCGGTGTGCCGCCCGGCCGGGAGGCGAAGGAGACGGCGAGCGGCGGCCGGGTCACGGGCAGGCCGAGCAGCCCGGCGGCCTCCCGCATGGCGACGGTCTTCGGGGTGTCGTCGTACGGGTACGGGGTGCCGCCGAGCATCCGCTCGACCCGGTCGTAGTGCGGATCGAGGTCGGCGCGGCCGATCGGCCAGTTCTCGTACCCGCCGCCGGGCAGCGGCGACTCGTGGACGAACCACTTCTCGTCCTTGCGAAGCAGCACGTTGGCGTAGATCAGCGACCCGCCGCCGAGACCGCTGGAGACGACGCCTTCCAGGCCGCGGAACGACCAGATGTCGAAGAGCCCGTGCAGGCCCTCGCTGGGGTCCCAGAAGTTCCGGGCCATGGCGGCGGGCGTCCGGGCGAAGCTGCCCGGAGGGTACGGGCGGCCGCGCTCCAGGACCACGACGGACAGCCCGCCGTCGGCCAGTTGGTGCGCGGTGACCGACCCGCCGAAGCCGGAGCCGACGACGACGACGTCAACGGCGTCGTCGTCGCCCCCGGTCCCGGACGCGGCATCGACTGTGTGCCTCATCGGCGATCCCCTTACGGGCGACTCGGGACATCTCGTCCCGCATCGACGCTAGGGTTCCGCGCGCCACCGCACCAAGCGGACGGGGCGTCCGGGGGACCGCCGGGGTGAAAACGCGAAACTCCCGGCGGTACGGGTGGCCTCCGTGGAGGACCCGTACCGCCGGGAGCTTCGTCGCCTGGGGCGGTGCGTCAGCTCGCGGTGCCGCGACGGCCGCCGCCGCCCCTGCGGGCGGAGTCGCCACGGCCGCGGGCCGCGCCGCCGCCGGTCGCGGAGCCCGAGGACGTACCCCGGCCGGAACCGGCGGAGGCGCCACGGCCGGCACCGCGGGCACCGGCCGCCCTGCGGTCGCCGCCCTGGCCGCCGCCGGTGGCGGAGCGGGGGGCCGAGCCGGTCGCGGCACCGGAGCCGCTGCCGGCGGAGCCGCTGGGGCGGCGGCGACGGGACCGGGTGCCGGACTCGTCGGAGGACGCGGCGCGGGTCTTCGGGCCGTCGTTCGTGGTGGCGTCGCCGGTCCTGGCACCGTTACGGCCGCCGCCGGTCCGACCGCCGCCGGTCCTGGGGCCGGACTTGCGGGCCGGGCGGGAGGCCTTCGGCGGCGTCGGCTGCGGGACCTCCAGGACGACGGGCACGCCGGAGGGCTCGCGGGCGCCGGTGATCTCCGCCAGCTGCGGGTCGCTCGACGTGACGCGGGTGGTCCGGGGGCGGATGCCCGCGTGGGTCATCAGCTGGGAGACCTCGCGCTTCTGCTCCGGCAGGACCAGCGTGACCACGCTGCCGGAAGTGCCGGCGCGCGCGGTGCGCCCGCCCCGGTGGAGGTAGTCCTTGTGGTCGGTCGGGGGGTCGACGTTCACGACGAGGTCGAGGTCGTCGATGTGTATGCCCCGGGCCGCGACGTTCGTCGCGACCAGTGCGGTGACCTGGCCGTTCTTGAACTGGTCCAGGGTGCGGGTCCGCTGGTTCTGCGAGCGTCCGCCGTGCAGGGCGGCCGCGGGGACACCGGCGGTGAGCAGCCGCTTGGCGAGCCGGTCGGCGGCCCGCTTGGTGTCGATGAACATGATGACCCGGCCGTCGCGCGCGGCGATCCGCGTGGTGACGGCCTTCTTGTCGGTCTCGTCCAGGACGTGCAGCACGTGGTGCTCCATCGCCGTCACGGTGGCCGCGGACGGGTCCGTGGAGTGCACGACCGGGTCGTGCAGGAAGCGCTGGACCAGGCGGTCGATGTTGCCGTCCAGGGTCGCCGAGAACAGCATGTGCTGGCCGCCGGGCTTCACCTGCTGGATCAGCCGGGTGATCTGCGGCATGAAGCCCATGTCGGTCATCTGGTCGGCCTCGTCGAGGACCGTGATGCGCACGTCGTCGAGGACGCAGTCGCCGCGCTCCACGAGGTCGTTGAGCCGCCCGGGGGTCGCCACGAGGACCTCGGCGCCGCGCCGCAGCGCGGTGGCCTGCTTCGTCAGGGACAGCCCGCCGACGACGGTGGTCAGCCGGAGGTTGACCGCGGTGGCGTACGGGGTGAGCGAGTCCGTCACCTGCTGGGCGAGCTCACGGGTGGGCACCATCACCAGGGCCAGCGGCGCCTTCGGCTCGGCCCGCAGACCGGCGGTGCGCGCGAGCAGCGCGAGACCGAACGCGAGGGTCTTGCCCGAACCGGTACGGCCCCGGCCCAGCAGGTCACGGCCGGCGAGCGAGTCGGGCAGCGTGGCGCCCTGGATCGGGAAGGGCGCGGTCACGCCCTGCGCGGTGAGCGTCTTCAGCAGCCCGGCGGGCATGTCGAGGTCGGCGAAGGAGTCGACGGGGGGAAGCGAGGGGGTCGTGCTCTCCGGCAGTCGGAACTCCCTCGGCGGCGCCGCGGAGGTTTGGGGCGACTTGGCGCGCCGGTTCGGCTTGTGGGAGTTGCGGGACATGCGGGGGCTACCTTCCTGGAGAACAGCGCAAAACCGGGGTCCGCACCGAATCGGTGCGGACCCCGGTGAGCAGAAATCGTCAGGCGCGATTAGGCGGGGACGATGTTCTCCGCCTGCGGGCCCTTCTGGCCCTGCGTGACGTCGAAGGACACGCGCTGGCCCTCCTGCAGCTCACGGAAGCCCTGGGTGGCGATGTTCGAGTAGTGGGCGAAGACGTCCGGGCCGCCGCCGTCCTGCTCGATGAAGCCGAAGCCCTTTTCCGAGTTGAACCACTTCACGGTTCCCTGTGCCATGACCTTCTCCTTCTGTAGGCAGAGGCCCCATCCGGAGATGCCGGAAAACAAAATGCGCCTGAAGAGAAGTATTCCCGTCAGACGCAAGAGGTTCATGGGTACCACAACTGCAACACGTTGATCGTAACACACCTGCCCCGTCCATGGGGCCGACCACGCCGCACTCGACGACCTGACCACGGAAAACGCGGTGAGAGGCACCCCGCACACCTGGTAGATTGATCTCTGTCGCCGCGGGGAACACCCCACGGCCGACGAACACCTGTCCGGGTGGCGGAATGGCAGACGCGCTAGCTTGAGGTGCTAGTGCCCTTTATCGGGCGTGGGGGTTCAAGTCCCCCCTCGGACACCAGAGAAATATCGCAGTGAACGCCACGCGGCGGCGGCTCGGGAAACCCCGGCCCCCGCCGCGTGGCGTTTCTCGTGTCACCGCCCGGGACTCCTCGTGTCGCGCGTCCCTGTCATCGCCGTGATCATCGGGTGAGCGGAACGGCGCGTTCGAGTGATGGGGCGGTGGCGCATGGGCGAAGAGGTGCGGGAAGGGGCCGCCACGCGGCGGGAGTGGGTCGGGCTCGGGGTGCTTTCCCTCGGGCTGTCCATGGTCGTGCTGGACGGGACGATCGTCAGTGTCTCGCTGCCGGTGATCATCGAGGACCTCGGGCTCGGGTTCACGCAGGCGCAGTGGGTGAACAGCGTCTACTCCGTCGTGCTCGCGGCCCTCCTGGTGACCTGCGGGCGGCTCGGTGACCGGCTGGGGCGGCGGCGGCTCTTCGCGGTGGGCGTGGTGCTCTTCGTGGTCGGCAGTGTGCTCGCCGCCTCCGCAGGCGCGGCGGGCTCGCTGATCGCGGCGCGGGTGGTGCAGGGGCTCGGCGGGGCGTGCATCCTGCCGGGGACCCTGTCCACGGTGAACGCGACCTTCCGCGGCCGGGACCGGGTGATGGCCTTCGCCGTCTGGGGGTCGGTGATCTCCGGCATGGCCGCCGTGGGCCCACTGCTCGGCGGCTGGCTCACCACCAGCTTCACCTGGCCGTGGATCTTCCTCGTCAACGTGCCGGTCGGCCTGCTGCTGCTCGTCGGGATCTTCCTCTTCGTCCCCGAGACGCGCGGGGAGATCCGCGCGCCCGGACTGGACGTCGGGGGCTTCCTGCTCAGCGCCGCCGGGTTCGCCGTGCTGGTGTTCGCGCTGATCGAGGGGCAGACCTACGGCTGGTGGAAGCCGCTGAAGGACCTCTCCCTGTTCGGGGTGGTCTGGCCGGAGACCGCACCCGTGTCCGCGATCCCCGTGCTGCTGGCCCTCGGGCTCGCCCTCCTCGTCTTCTTCTGCCTCTGGGAGCGCCGCCGGGCCAGGACCGGGCGCTCGGCGCTGCTGGACCTCGGACTGTTCGGACTGCCCAGCTTCCGCTGGGGCAACCTCGCCGCGTTCGCCGTGGCCCTCGGCGAGTTCGGCCTGCTCTTCGTGCTCCCGCTGTACCTGGTCAACGTCCTCGCGCTGTCCACCCTCCAGTCCGGCCTCGTCCTGGCCACCATGGCGCTCGGCGCCTTCCTGGCCGGCGGCGCGGCCGAAGGGCTCGTACGCCGCATGGGGCCGCCGCGCATCGTCACGCTCGGCCTCGCCATCGAGGCCACGGCGATCGTCCTCGTCGCCTCGGTCGTCACCCCGCACACCTCCCCGTGGCTCCTGGCGCTGCTCCTGGCCGGTTACGGCATCGGCCTCGGGCTGGCCTCCGCGCAGCTCACCGGCACCGTCCTCGCCGACGTCCGGCCCGCCGACTCGGGGCAGGGCTCGGCCACCCAGAGCACCGTGCGGCAGCTCGGCTCCGCCCTCGGCGCCGCCGTCCTCGGCGGGCTGCTCTCGCTCTCCCTCGGCTCCACCCTGCCCGCCGCGCTCGACGACGTACCCGGCCTCGCCCCGCAGGCGGCCGCCCAGGCCACCGAGGCCACCCGGGCCTCGGCCGGCGGCACCATCGCCCAGCTCAGGACCGACCCGCCGCAGGGCGCCACGGACCCCGACGCCGTGGCGGACGCCCTGGCCGACGGCTTCGCCGCCGCCACCCGCACCACCCTCTTCGCCGCCGCGGGCTGCATGCTGCTCGGCCTCGCCGCGGCCACCCGCATCCCGCGAGGCGGGCGGCGGGAAGCCCCGGGACGGGCCGTATCGACCGGTGCGGCGGCGCACGACGACCCCCCTGCCGCCGTCGGCCGCGGCGAGCAGTAGGGGAGCCCCACCCCAAGATCACCGGCTCCTCCCGTTCATGTGCCCTCCGTTCGGCCTTCACGCATCCGTGCACACAAGTCGCACACAAGTCCGCGACTCTCAGTGCGCTTTCGGAGAGAGAAGGGGGGTGGTTTCCATGGTTCCGGCACGGTTCCTCTACGTCATGCTCGGGGCGCGCCAGAGACCCATGGGGGAGGCGCAACGGTTCGCATGGCGGCTCGTCGGAGCCAACCATCGGGAACTGGGGCGCAGCGCCCAGGTGTTCGCGGATCCCGGGGAGTGCCGGGCCGCGGTGCTGCGGCTGCGGCAGCGGGTGGGGGACGCCCGCGCGCTGCTGGCCACCGCTGACGCGGCCGGCGGCGGAGGCTGGGCCTGGCGGCTGGAGATCGAGGGGCGGCCCGTCGCGGTCGCCGGGCGGACCTACCAGCGCCAGCGGGACTGTCAGTTCAACCTGGGACAGTTCCTCCACGTGGTCCCCGTGGCCGAGCTCGCCGAGCCCGCCCCGGTCCGCTCCAGGACCGGAGCCGCCGCCCGGCAGCGGGTCGCTCCCGGCGGCGAGCCCGGCGACCGGGCGGCGGTGTGATGACCGCCGTCGCACCCGAGGCCGGCCCCGACACCAAGCGCGCGCCGCGCGGCACGCCCGCCCCCGCCGACCGGGTCTTCCGGGGCGTGGCCCGGGGCAGCGGAGCCCTCGTGCTCGCCGTGATGCTCCTCGTCGGCGTCTTCCTCGCCTACCGCGCCGCGCAGGCGCTCGGCGTCGCCAAGGGCTCCTTCCTCACCACCTCCGTGTGGGAGCCGGACTCCCACCACTTCGGCATCGCCGCCGTGCTCACCGGCACGGTGCTGATCGGACTGGTCGCCGTCGGCCTCGCCGTACCGCTGGCCCTCGGCACCGCCCTCTACATATCCGAGTACGCGCCGCGACGCCTCAAGCGGACCCTGGTCAGCCTGGTGGACCTGATGGCCGCCGTCCCGAGCGTGGTCTTCGGGCTCTGGGGCGCCTTCTTCCTCCAGGAGCGGATCGTCGGCCTCTCCCGCTGGCTCGCCACCTACTTCTCCTGGATCCCGCTCTTCAAGGTCGACGGAGCCGACCCCGCCGACCCCCTCCAGACCACCACCGTCTACACCTCCTCCACCTTCGTGGCCGGCATCGTCGTGGCGCTCATGGTCACCCCCATCGCCTGCTCGGTGATGCGCGAGACCTTCTCCCAGGCCCCGGCCGGCGAACGGGAGGGCGCGCTCGCGCTCGGCGGGACCCGCTGGGGCATGATCCGCGCCGTCGTCCTGCCGTACGGCTGGGGCGGCGTGATCGGCGGCACCATGCTCGGCCTCGGCCGCGCCCTCGGCGAGACGATCGCCGTCTACATGATCATCTCGCCGGTCTTCGCCGTGCAGCCGCACATCCTCCAGAACGGCGCCAACTCCGTCTCCGCGCTCATCGCCCTGCGCTACGGCTCCGCCAGCGCGTTCGGCATGTCCGCGCTGATGGCCGCGGGGCTCGCGCTCTTCCTGATGACCCTCGTCGTGAACTTCCTCGCGTCCTCGATCGCCGCCCGCAGCCGTTCGGGCGCGGGAACGGAGGCCTGACCATGACATCCGACCTCCTGCACCACGAGCGCGCCGCCGCCGTCCCCGCGACCGTGCGCCCCGTCCCCGAGGACCCCGAGGGCCGGGCCCCCGAGGCGCGCCGTTCCACCTCCGCCGTACGGGCCTCGGACCTGCTCGCGCTCGCCGGCGCCGCCGTGGGGGCGCTCGCCCTGACCACGCTGCTGTTCGTCTGGGTCGCCCCCTTCGACACCGTCCTCGGCTTCGTCGTCGTCGCGTATCTGCTCTTCGTCGGCCTGTACGCCGTCCTCGTCTCGCTCGACGAGACCGGCCCCGCCGTGCGCGACAGGGTCGCCGCCGTCCTCTGGCAGAGCCTCGCCGCGCTGCTCCTGAGCGCCCTGGTCCTCGTCGTCGGCTACACCCTGTGGCGGGGCAGGTCCGCCCTCGTGCACCTCAACTTCCTCACCGAGGACATGAGCAGCACCGGGCCGCTCCAGCCGCTCTCCGACGGCGGCGTGCTGCACGCCATCGTCGGCACCCTGGAGCAGATCGCCCTCGCGCTCGTCGTCACCGTGCCGCTGGGGCTCGCCTGCGCCGTGTTCCTCAACGAGGTCCCCGGCCGCTACGCGCGCTTCGTACGGACGGTCGTCGAGGCGATGACGGCCCTGCCGTCCATCGTCGCGGGCCTCTTCGTCTACGCCACCGTGATCCTCGTCCTCGGCCTCGACAAGTCCGGCGCCGCGGCGTCGCTCGCGCTCGGCGTGATGATGCTGCCCATCGTCATCCGCGCCGCCGACGTGGTCATCCGGCTGGTGCCCAGCTCGCTGCGCGAGGCCTCCTACGCGCTGGGCGCGAGCCAGTGGCGCACCGTGTGGACGGTGGTGCTGCCCACCTCGCGGTCCGGGCTCACCACCGCCGTGATCCTCGGCACCGCGCGCGGCATCGGTGAGACCTCGCCCGTGCTGCTCACCTCCGGGGCCACCGCCGAACTGAACGCGAACGCGCTCAGCGGCCCGCAGGTCTCGCTGCCACTGGCCACCTTCCAGCTGGTGAGCTCGCCCCAGCCCAGCCTGATCGCCCGCGGCTTCGGCTCGGCCGCCCTGCTGATGGCCCTGGTGCTGCTGCTGTTCGTGGTGGCCCGCGTGATCGGCGGACGCGCCCCCGGCGAACTCACCCGAGGCCAGCGACACCGGCGCGTCCTCGCCTCCCGGCGCGACGCCGCCCGCATGGCGGCGCGGGCCCGGTCCCGCCCGCGACCGGACGGCCCCAGCCCCGACCCCGGCCCAGGCGCCGACCCTGTGGCCCCCGGCCCGATGCCGCCCGGCTAGCCGCCCGACCCCGCGGGCCGGACCCCCGTCCCGTCCCACCCGGGCCCGGGCCCCGCCCAGCCCTCCACCTCCACGCCCCCGACGCTCCCACACCCGACCAGGAGTTCCCCGTCATGCCCGGATCGCCTCCGGCCGCTCCCGCACGCCTCCGTACGAGGGCGCTGGCCGCACTCGTTCTCCTGACCGCCCTGCTGTTCGGCGCCGCGCTGCCCGGCGCGAGGCCCGCCGTCGCCGCGACGTACGTGCCGATCTCGGGCGCCGGGTCCACCTGGAGCCAGAACGCGCTCGACCAGTGGCGGGCCAACGTCAAGCAGTACGGCATGACCGTGAACTACACCGGCTACGGGTCCTCCGACGGCCGCAACCAGTTCCGCAACGGCACCGTGGACTACGCCGTCTCCGAGATCCCGTACGGCATCAAGGACTCGGGGGTCGTCGACTCGCCGCCCTCGCGGAAGTTCGCGTACATGCCGATCGTGGCCGGCGGCACCTCGTTCATGTACAACCTCGTCATCGGGAACAAGCGGGTCACCAACCTGCGGCTCTCCGGCGAGGTCGTCGCCAAGATGTTCACCGGGCAGATCAAGACCTGGAACGACCCGGCGATCAAGGCCGACAACCCCGCGCTCGCCGCCCTGCTGCCCGCCCGCCCGGTCGTCCCCGTGGTGCGCTCCGACGGCTCCGGCACCACCGCGCAGTTCACCACCTGGATGAGCAGGCAGTACTCCGGCCTGTGGGACGCCTACTGCCGCCGGGCCGGGCGCGCCACGCCCTGCGGCGCGACTTCCAACTACCCGCTGGTGGCGGGCAGCGGCTTCGTGGGCCAGTCCGGTTCCAACGGCGTCTCCGGCTATGTCGCCGAGGAGAGCCACATCGGCACCATCACCTACGTCGAGTACTCGTTCGCCGTGTACACGACCGGGTTCCCGGTCGCCAAGGTGCTCAACAAGGCCGGGTACTACACCGAGCCGACCGCGAAGAACGTCGCCGTGGCCCTGACGAAGGCGCGGATCGACGAGAACCCGAACTCGGCCGGTTATCTGACCCAGATCCTCGACGACGTCTACAACGACCGTGATCCGCGCGCCTATCCGCTCTCCAGCTACAGCTACATGATCATCCCGACCCGGCTGGAGTCGAACTTCAACGCCCAGAAGGGCAAGACGCTCGGCGCGTTCGCCTACTACTTCCTCTGTCAGGGCCAGCAGAGCGTGGACAACCTCGGCTACTCGCCGCTGCCGGTCAACCTCGTGAAGGCGGGCCTCGACCAGGTGCGCAGGATCCCCGGCGTCGACGTCGAGCGGGTCAGCCTCAAGGACTGCCACAACCCCACCTTCTCCGCCGACGGCACCAACACCCTGGTGAAGCAGGCCCCTTACCCGCCCGCCTGCGACAAGCAGGGCACCGCCCAGTGCGCGACCGGCACCGGCGGCGCCAAGAACCCGACCCAGGTCGGCGGCGGCTCGGCCGCCGGAGGGGCGAGCGGCTCCGGCTCCGCCTCGGGCTCCGCGTCCGGCTCCGGCTCTGCCTCGTCCTCCGGCGGGTCGGCCACGGCCGGCACCGGGGGGACGGGCTCCGGCTCCTCCGGTACGTCGGGCGGCGCGGGCGCCACCGGCGGCGGGGGCTCGGGAGGCGCCGCCGCGACCGGCGGGGGCGCGGTCGACCCGGACACCGGACAGGCCGTCACGACCGGCGGCGGCCAGGCGGCGGGCGACGGCGGCGCCGACGCCTTCGCGATGCCCGTCACCAGCGCCCAGAGCATCGGCAGCGGACTGCGGACCGCCCTGATGGCCATGGCGGCGCTGCTGCTCCTCGCGGTCACCGTCGGACCCCCGCTGCTCAGCCGCCGCCTGAAGCGGGGCCGCTCGTGATCGCCGCCCTGCGCCGCTTCGCGGCCACCTCCGCCGCCACCTTCGCCCTCGTGCTGCTCACGGCGACCGGAACCGCCGTGCTGTTCTCGGCACCGCCGCCCGCCGAGGCCGCCGAGACCCGCTCCGCGGTGACCGTCTCCGGCTCCGGCCCGTACGCCGCCCTGAAGGTGACGGTCGGCCAGACCCGCAACCTGGTCGACCAGGTCGTCAAGGTCAGCTGGAAGGGCGCCGCGCCCACCGTCTCGGACACCACCTACGCCGCCGACTACCTCCAGCTCATGCAGTGCTGGGGCGACGCCGCGAGCGGGCCCGAGCCCGACCAGTGCCAGTTCGGCGGCTCCTCCGCGCTCGGCGCGGGCGCCGGCAGCCAGGCCGCCGGGGCCTACACCAACACCCGGCAGCTGTCCTACGGCGGCCTCAAGGACCCGGCGCAGACCCTGCCGCCCGCGACCGGCACCGGCATCTCGTACGTCCGCTTCCGCTCGGTGACCGGCGACATCAGCACCAAGGGGAACTGGAACGACTTCTACGACGTGACCACCAGCAACGAGGTCCCCTACGCCCGCAGCGGCCCCGACGGCACCGGCGAGGTCTGGTTCGAGACCCAGACCGGCGTCGAGGCGCCCGGCCTCGGCTGCGGCGACGTCCGCCCCGGGAGCTCCGGGGCCACCGCCGGGCGCGCCTGCTGGCTGGTGGTGGTGCCGCGCGGCAGGACCGAGGTCGACGGCTCGGCGTACACCGCGCAGCCCAGCGGCATGCTCCAGTCCTCGCCGCTCAGCGCGAGCAACTGGCGCCACCGGCTCGTCGTGCCGCTGCGCTTCGAACCGACCGGCAGCTTCTGCCCGATCGGCGCCGCCGAACGCGGCACCCTCGGCCACGAGCCCGTCGCCGAGGCCGTCTCCCGCTGGCAGCCCGCCCTGTGCCAGTCCGGCGGGCGGACGATCTACGGCTACGCCCAGGTCACCGACGACACCGCCCGCGCCAAACTGGTCTCCGGCAGCCCCGGCCTCGTCTTCGTCGGCCGCCCCGCCTCGGCCCAGCAGATCCGGACCGGCGCGCAGCCCGTCCACGACCCCGTGTACGCCCCGGTCGCCCTGTCCGGCCTCACCATCGGCTTCTTCATCGAGAGCCAGGCCGGATTCGGCGCCCCCGACGACGTCAGGGCCCGCGACGGAGCCCGGCTCACCTCGCTGGACCTGACGCCCCGGCTGGTCGCCAAGCTGCTCACCGAGTCCTACCCGGACGGCAACTCCCGCTTCGCCCCCAGCACCGCCGGCAACCCCGTCAACCTCGGGCGCGACCCCGAGTTCCTCCGGGCCAATCCCACCTACAAGGCGCAGGACTTCGGCGGCGCCCTCGGCGACGTCCTCGTACCGGAGGCGCTGTCCGACGCGGCCTGGCAGCTGTGGGACTGGATCGACCGGGACCCGGCCGCGCGTGAGTTCCTCGACGGCACCCCGGACGACCAGGGGCGGTACGGCGAGTCCGGCAACGCGGGCATGAAGGTCAACCCGAATTACCGGAAGCTGAAGCTGCCGAGGAACGCGTACCCGAAGAGCGACCCGTTCTGCCAGCACTTCGACGACCACCCGGCCCAGCCGCTGTGCATCCAGGACAAGCACCCGTACACGGTCGACATGCGCACGGCGGCCCGCGCCGCCGCCCGTGGCGACACGCTCGCCCGGGCCAGCTGGGACGGCACCGCCACCCCGCCCGGCTACAAGCGCAACCCGCCGCAGCCCGCCGGGCGCCGGGCCGTGCTCGCCCTCGCCGACACGGCCACCGCGGCCCGCTACGGCCTCGTGACGGCCCGGCTGCGCAACGCCGCGGGCGTCTTCGTCGCCCCGAACGCCAAGGGGCTGCTCGCCGGGCAGGCCGCCATGCGGCGCGACCCGGCCAGCGGCCTGCGGCTGCCCGACCCGGCCACCGCGAACCGCGACGCGTACCCGCTCACCCTGCTGACCTACGCCGCGACCGTCCCCGAACGGCTCACCGCGCGCGAGGGCCGGGACTACGCGGCCCTGCTGCGGTACGCGGCGGGCGACGGCCAGCGGCCCGGCGTCTCGGCCGGCACCCTGCCCGAGGGATACGCCCCGCTGCCCGGCGCGCTGCGCGCCGAGACCCGCACGGCGGCGGCGGCCGTCGCCGCACGCTCCGACGCCCCGGCGCCGGGCACGAACACGGGCGGCACCTCGAACGGCTCGACCGGCTCGACGGGCTCGACCGGCTCCTCCGGCGGCGGTACGGGCGGCAGCGCGGGCTCCGGTTCCACCGGCGGCGACCAGGCGCACGGCACGAGCACCGGCGCGGGCGGCACCGCCGGGCACTCCGCCTCGGCCGCCCCGCCCCCCGGCCGTCCCACGAGCGCCGCCCCGGCCCCCGCCGCCGCCTCCGGCGGAGCGCTGCCGCTCACCCCGGAGCAGGCGATCGGCGCCGTGCGCTACGCGCTCCTGATCGCCCTCGTCGCCGGGCTCGCCGCGGCCGTCTGCGGCCCCCTCCTGCCGAGGGTCGTGCCCCGCCTCGCCGCCGTCCTGGGGGAGTGGCGGGCCACGCCCAAGTCCCCCGGAAAACAAGGGAGGTGATGCCCACAGCGCATCCGTGATCCATCGACAGGCCGCGCCAACGAACTGTCCGATCCACCGCGCCGGGCACCACCGCCCGGCGGAAGCCTAACCCGAGAGGTACCGCACGTGAACAAGTCCCTGGCCGCTCTCGCCACCGTCGGCATCGCCGGTCTGCTCACCGGCATCGTCACCGCCCAGCAGGCCGTCGCCGACCCCTCCGGCCCGCCGCCCTACCGCCAGCTCTCCGGCGTGGGCTCCGACACCACCCAGGACGTGATGAACGGCCTGGCCAACGCCATCACCATCAACGGCACCAAGGTCATCGGCTCCTACGACGCCACCGGCTCGGCCCAGATCACCACCAAGGACCCCGCCACCACCCCGGGCTGCACCATCAACCGCCCCAACGGCTCCGGCGCCGGCCGCACCGCCCTGCTGAACTCGTTGCAGGCGGACAACAAGTGCCTCGACTTCGCCCGCTCCTCCAGCCTCAACCTCGGCGCGGCCAGCCCCGGCCTCACCTACGTGCCGTTCGCCGTGGACGCCGTCAGCTACGCGATCACGCCCACCAGCACCGTGCCGCGCAAGCTGACCCTGGCCGACCTCAAGGCCATCTACCACTGCAACCCCGACTACGTCGGCACCGCGCCCAACTTCGGGATCACCGTCTACCTGCCGCAGGCCGGTTCCGGCACCCGCAGCTTCTGGGAGTCCCAGATGGGCATCACCGACGCCGACGTCGTCGCCGGTGTCTACCCCTGCATCAAGGACGCCAAGGGCGGCGCCCCCGTCCAGGAGCACGACGGCCGGGTCCTCGACGACAAGTCGATCGTGCCGTTCTCCATCGCCCAGTACAACGCGCAGAGCTCGCAGACCATCGCCGACCTGCGCGGCCGGGCCATCCTCGGCACCGTCGACGGCATCGCCCCCACCGTCCTCAACAGCGGCTTCGGCGTGAAGCGCGACGTCTACAACGTCATCCCCACCAGCAAGATCGGCACCGCGCCCTGGAGCACCGTCTTCGTCGGCTCCGGCTCCCTCGTCTGCCAGCAGCAGGGCGTCATCAACACCTACGGCTTCGCGGCCAACCCCAACTGCGGCGACACCACCAAGCAGACCCCCTGACCCGTCCGTACCGAACTTCCGAGAAGGAGCGCACCACTGTGCGGAACAGAACGTTCTCGCGGACCCTGGCAGGGAGCCTCGCGAGCCTCGTGGCGGTCCTGGCGGGCGGCCTCGCCCTCGCCCCCTCGGCGCAGGCCGCCGAGATCGGCACCGCCGTCGTCACCCCGGCCACCGGCGCCGACACCTCCAGCATGACGCTGACCACCTCGGGCGCCTGCCCGCCGGCCGCCACGAACGTCATCGTCGCCGTGACCGGCTCGGGCTTCCCGGCCGGCGGCCAGAACGTGGTCGGCAACTCGCCGATCGCCACCTACGGCACCACCGCCGACGGCGGTCTCGTCATCCCGCTGTCGCAGACCATGCGCGACTACGCCAACACGGCCGGCTTCACCAATCTGACGGGCAAGTACACCTTCCTCGTCACCTGCCGCACGGCGTTCAACGGCACCAGCCTCGGCGACTTCCCCGGCGCGGTCTGGTTCACCTCCAACACGGCCTACCAGAACACCGATCCGGCCGTGAAGACCGACACCACCACCTCCCTCGCGGTCTCCCCGGCGGGCCCGGTCGTCGAGGCCACCCCGGTGACCCTCACCGCGACCGTCGGCCCCGCCGGAGCCACCGGCACCGTCCAGTTCCGCGACAACGGCACCGCGCTCGGCACCCCCGTCGCCGTGGCGGGCGGGCGCGCCGCGCTCACCACCAGCGCGCTGACCCGCGGCGGGCACAGCCTGACCGCCGCGTTCACCCCGGCGAGCGCCGCCTACAACCCGTCCGCCTCCGCCGGTGTCTCCTACACCGTCGACGCCGCCCCGGCGACCGCCACCACCACGGCGCTCGCCGTCTCCCCGTCCGGCACGGCGGACCAGTACAGCCCGGTCGCCCTCAGCGCCACGGTGTCGCCCGCCTCCGCGGCCGGTTCCGTGAAGTTCCAGGACACCGTCGGCGGCACCACCACCACGCTCGCCACCGTCCCGGTCGCCGCCGGACAGGCCGCGTTCACCACCAGCGCCCTGCCCTCGGGCGACCACTCCCTCACGGCCGCCTTCGTACCGGCCGACACCGGCGCGTACACCGCCTCCACCTCCGGCGCCGTCCCCTACGTGATCGGCTCCTTCAAGGGCGTCACGGCCTCGGAGAGCATCACCACCACCGTCCAGTCGGGCGCGCTCGTCATCAGCGTCGACAACCCGAACGTCACCCTGCCGTCCCCGACGCTCACCAGCGGCGGCGACCTCCTCGCCACCACCGGCGCCATCAACCCGGTGACGCTCACCGACACCCGGGCCGGCAACCCCGGCTGGTCGGTCAGCGGCCAGATCACCGACTTCTCCGACGGCGGCGCCCACCGCATCAACGGCCAGAACCTCGGCTGGACCCCCAAGGTCGTCGACAAGGGCGCCGCGCAGACCGTGACGCCCGGCACGCCGGTCGCCGCGGGCACCGGCCTCGCCCCGGCCGACCCGGGCACCGCGGGCCTCAAGTCCTCCCGCTCCCTCGCCACCGGCACCGGGCTCGGCACCGCCCACCTCGGCGCCGACCTGGCCCTCTCCGCGCCGACCTCGACCGTGGCCGGCACCTACACCGCGACCCTCACCCTGACGGCCATCTGACGCCGCCGGCCGGGACGGGCCCCACCGCCCGTCCCGGCCACCGGCACCCGCGCACCGGTCCCGCCCGCGCCCGAACGGACGACCCGACATGACCACGAACCCGGCCCGCCGCCTCGCCACCGCCCTGGCCGCCTGCCTCCTCGCCGCCCTGCCGGCCGCGCCCGCCTCGGCCGCTCCCGCCCCGGCACCGGCGGCGGCTCCCGCGCTGCCCGGCGACGGGGGAGCGGGACACACCGGGCGCACCACCTTCGGCGTCCAGCCGTCCTCGGCGAAACGGCCCGACGCGCGGCCCCACTTCTCCTACGGCGCCACCCCCGGCGCCGTCGTCAAGGACCACATCGCCGTCTTCAACTACGGCACCGCGCCGCTCACCCTGCGGGTCTACGCCCAGGACGCCTTCACCACCGCCGACGGCGGCTTCGACCTGTACGCGGCGGACCGGCGGCCCACCGGCGTCGGCGCGTGGGTCGCCCTGCGCCCGGGCCGGGTCACCGTGCCCGCCCGCTCCCACACCGTCGTCCCCTTCACCCTGACCGTGCCCCCGGGCGCGACCCCCGGCGACCACACCGGCGGCATCGTCGCCTCCCTGTCGGCCGTCAGGACCGACCGCGAGGGCAGCAAGGTCGCGGTCGACCAGCGGGTCGGCGCCCGGATCTACGTCCGCGTCGCCGGTGACCTCGCGCCCCGGCTCGCCGTCGAGGACCTGAGCACCGCCTACCACGGCACGGCCAACCCCTTCGGTACGGGCGAGGCGACCATCACGTACACCGTCCGCAACACCGGCAACGTGCGGCTCGGGGCCCGCCAGGCGGTCGAGGTTCGCGACCCGCTGGGCGGCGCGGCCCGGGTCGCGAAGATCCGCGACGTCCCCGAGCTGCTGCCCGGTGACAGCCTGCGGGTCACCGCCACGGCCACCGGCGTGCTGCCCGCCTTCTCGGACACCACGACGGTCACGGTCGACCCCGCGCCCGTACGCGGTGACATCAGGCACCGGATCCTGCCCCGCGTCACCCGCACCGCGGGCTTCACCGCCGTGCCCTGGGCGTCGCTGGCCCTGCTGCTCCTGCTCGCCTCGGGCGGCGGTGCGCTGCTGACCGTACGACGCAGGCGCCGACGGCTCCGTACCGCCGGGACCGGCCGGGCGCGGACGGCGCCCCGCCCCCGGCAGGCGGTCGCCGTGACGGCGGGCCTCCTGCTGGCCGCCGCGACGGGCGTCGCCGGGACGGCGGGACCGGCGCGGGCAACTGCCGTCGACACCCCGGCCCGCGCCTCCGCCGCTTCCGGCGGCCTCGCGGTCGTCCCGCCGCGCGGCGACGAGGCCCAGCCCATCACCCTCGTCACCGACGCCCCCTGCCCCGCGCGGACCTCGCACGTCATCGCCCGTGTCTCCGGCGCGGGATTCCCGCGCGGCGGGCAGATCGTCGTCGGCAACGCCCCGGTCGGCACCTACGCGCGGGTGCCGGGCGGCGGTCTCTCCGTCCCGCTCTTCTCCACCCTGCGGGACTACGCGGCCACCGCCGGGTTCACCACCCTGCGCGGCACCTACGCCTTCACCCTCAGCTGCCTGGAGGGCGCCTTCCGGGCCACCGGGCTGCGGGAGTTCACCGGCACGCTCCGGTTCACCGCGACGAACGCCTACGCGGACGGCACCGAGATCCGCACGCCCACCGGACCCGCCGTCGCCCCGGCCCCCGCCCCGCCCACGGCCGCCCCGCCGCCCGCCGCCCGGCCGGTGTCCGACGCGCCCGTGCCCACCGCCCACGCCTCGGGCGGCGCGGCGGCCGCCTGGTCGGCGGGCGGCTTCGCCGTCGCCCTGCTCGCGCTCCTGGCGGGCGCGGCGCTGTGGCTGCGCGGCCGAAGGACCCCAGGCGGGTCCGACGCCGGGACCCCCGCCGGGGCCGACGGCCCCACCCCTTCTTGAACCACCGCCCCCACCCACCTCACAGGGAGCCCACCGTGTCCATCACCCACCAGACTCCGCGCGCACCGGGCCGGACCGCCGCCCGCGTCGGCACCCTCGTCGCCGCCTGCGGCACCGCCGGACTGCTCGTCACCGCCGGGCTCCTCGCCCAGGCGCAGTCCGCCCACGCCGCCGACGCCCCCGGCGTGATGACGGTGACCCCCGTGACCGGCACCGACACCACCGGGATCACCCTCACCACGGCCGCGGCCTGCCCGGCCGACGCCACGAACCTGATCGTGGCGGTGAAGGGCTCCGGCTTCCCGGCCGACGGCCAGAACGTGGTCAGCAACTCGCCGATCGCCACGTACGCGACGGCGCCGAACGGCGGGATCGTGGTGCCGCTGACGCAGACCATGCGGGACTACGCGAGCACCGCCGGATTCAGCACCCTCCAGGGCCGCTACGACTTCACCCTCACCTGCCGCAAGGCGTTCAACGGCACCAGCCTCGGCGACTTCGCCGCCCCGGTCTGGTTCACCTCCAACACCGCCTACCGCGCCACCGACCCGGCCCTGCCGACCACCCCGCCGACCACCACGGCCAGCCCCTCGGCCACCCCCACGACGACGCCCTCGACGACGGCGACGCCGACCGGCACCGCCTCGCCCACCGACACGGCCACCCCGACGGACACCGCGACGCCCACGGACACCGCCACGCCGACCGACACGGCCTCGCCCACCGACACCGCCTCCCCGACGGCCACCTCCTCGGCCGCCGGCGGCACCACGAGCGGCGGCTCCCAGGACGTCTCCACCAACGTCAACGGCGGCTCCACCGGCGGCGGTTCCGGGGACAGGGGCACGCTCGCCCACACCGGCGCGCAGACCGGCGCGCTCGGCGCCCTGTCCGCCGCGCTCGTCCTCGCCGGGGTCGTCCTGGTCCGGCGCGCCCGCCGCCGCGAGGACTTCCCCGCCACCGACCTGCCGAACGCCTGAGCCGCGCGGAACCGCGGAAGTAAGGACGACACCATGCGCATCCCCCAGGCGGTACGCCGCCCCCTCACCGCCGGCCTCGTCTCCGTGCTCGCCGCCGGGGCCCTCACCCTCGGCACCGGCGGCGCCCGGGCCGACGCCCCCGGCACGATGGAGGTGACCCCCGGGACCGGCACGGACACCAGCGGCATCACCCTCACCACGGGCGCCCCCTGCCCCGAACCGGCCAGCAACCTCCTCGTGTCGGTGAAGGGCTCCGGCTTCCCGGCCGACGGCCAGATCGTCGTCAGCAACTCGCCGATCGCCACGTACGCGACGGCGCCGAACGGCGGGATCGTGGTGCCGCTGACGCAGACGATGCGGGACTACGCGAGCACCGCCGGATTCAGCACCCTCCAGGGCCGCTACGACTTCACCCTCACCTGCCGGGCCGCCTTCGGCTCCGCCACGTACGGCGACTTCGCGGCCCCGGTCTGGTTCACCTCCACCACCGCCTACCGCACCACCCCGCCCGTCACCGCGACGACCACCGCCCTCACGGCGAGCCCCGCCGGACCGGTCGTCCAGGGCACGCCCGTCCGGCTGACCGCGACCGTCGCCCCCGCCACCGCGTCCGGCACCGTCCGCTTCCTCGACGGGACCACCCCGCTCGGCGCTCCCGTCCCCGTCACCACCGGCACGGCCACGCTCACCACCGACGCCCTGAACGTCGGAACCCACACCCTGACCGCCGAGTTCACGCCGTCCGACCCCGCCGTCGACGCGCCCTCGTCCGCCGCGCCGCTCGCGGTCACCGTGAAGATCAAGCCCCCGGCGCTGCTCACCCCCGCCAAGGTCACCGGCACCGTACGGGTCGGCTCCACCGTCACCTGCGCCGTGACGTTCGGCGGCGCCGCCTCCGTCGCGTACACCTGGCTCCGTGACGGCACACCCGTCGCGGGCGCCACCGGACGCACCCGGGCGCTCGTCGCCGCCGACCACCCGCACCGGATCGCCTGCCGGGCCAAGGCCGTCAACACCACCGGCGCCACCGTCTCCACGAGCCCCGCCCTGGGCGTGGCACTCGGCCCGGCCCTGCGCAACGGCACGAAGCCCGCCATCGCCGGCACCCACCGCGCGGGCTACCGGCAGACCGCCAGGACCGGCAGCTGGACCCCCGCCGCCACCACGTACACCTACGTGTGGAAGCGCGACGGCCGGGTCATCGGGGGCGCCACCCGCGCCACCTACACCGCGACCCGCGCCGACCGGGGCCACCGGCTCACCGTGACCGTCACCGCCCAGCGCCCCGGATACGCCAAGGGCACCGCCACCTCCGCCCCGGTGAGGATCGGATGACCGCAGCACCCACGGCACTCGCGGCGCCCCCCGCCCCGCCCGCGCGGGCCGCGGCCCCGCAGGCCGGCCCCCGGCTGCGGGTCGCCGGGGCCGCGCTGAGCATCCTCGCCGCCCTGCTGCTCGGGGTCGTCGTCGACGCGGGCCCGGTCAGCGACCTGCGGCACGCCCGCGACCGGCAGGTCGACTACGCCGCCTTCCGCGCCGCCCTCGCCAACGGCGTCGCCCCGGTGGGCAAGTCGGCCGGCGGCGGCCGGGCGCCCGAGACCGGCGAACCGGTGGCCGTCCTGGAGATCCCCGCGCTCCGGCTGCGCGAGGTCGTCCGCGAGGGCACCACCGCCGAGGGCCTGACCCGGGGCCCCGGCCACCGCCGGGACACCCCCCTGCCGGGCCAGTCGGGCACCAGCGTCGTCATGGGCCGTCAGGCCGCCTACGGGGGACCCTTCCGGCACCTGGGCGAACTGAGCACCGGCGACACGTTCACCGTCACCACCGGCCAGGGCACCCACCGCTACCGGGTGCTCGGCCCGCGCCGGGCCGGCGACCCCCAGCCGCCCGCCCCGGCGGCGGGCCGGGGCCGGCTCACCCTCATCACGGCCGACGGCACGCCCTTCATGCCCGGCGGTGTCCTGCGGGTGGACGCCGAGCTCGTCTCGGACGCCCAGCCCACCCCGCCGCCCGCCGTCCCGCCCGGCGCCCTGCCGGAGGACGAGAAGCCCATGGCCACCCAGCCGTCGGCCTGGCTGCCGCTGGTCCTGTGGGGGCAGGCGCTGCTCCTCGCGGCCGTCGCCCTCGCGTGGGCCCACGCCCGCTGGGGCCGCCCGCACACCTGGGTGGTCGGCGTCCCGCTCCTCGGCGCGCTCGGCCTGGCCACCGCCGACCAACTGCTGCTCCTCCTGCCCGACCTGCTGTGACCCGAGTGAAGGACGTGCCCGCCGTGACCGAACAGACCCTCCCGACCCAGACCACGCTCCCGCTCCCCGTGGTGCCGGGGCCCCGGGCCGCCGCGACCGGGGCGACGCTCGAAGCGCGCCGGATCTCGGCCTGGTTCGGCGACCGGAAGGTCCTCGACCGGGTGTCCCTGACCATGCCCGCCGGCCTGGTCACCGCCCTGATCGGCCCGTCCGGCTGCGGCAAGTCGACCTTCCTGCGGATCCTCAACCGCATGCACGAGCTGGTCCCCTCGGCCTCGCTGGCCGGTGAGGTCCTGGTCGACGGCGAGGACGTCTACGCCGCCGGGCAGCGGCTCACGGCGGCCCGGCGGACGGTCGGGATGGTCTTCCAGAAGCCCAACCCGTTCCCCGCCATGTCGATCTACGACAACGTCACCGCCGGGCTCCGGCTCACCGGCACCCGGCTCGGCGGCGCCGCCAAGGACGACCTCGTCGAGGAGTGCCTGACCAAGGCGGGGCTGTGGAAGGAGGTCGGGGACCGGCTCCGCCAGCCCGGCGGAGCGCTCTCCGGCGGCCAGCAGCAGCGCCTGTGCATCGCCCGCTCGCTCGCCGTACGCCCCAAGGTCCTCCTGATGGACGAGCCGTGCTCGGCCCTGGACCCGACCTCGACCCGCCGCATCGAACAGACCATCCGCGAGCTCGCCCACGAGGTGACCATCGTGATCGTCACCCACAACATGCAGCAGGCCGCCCGGGTCTCCGACCAGTGCGCCTTCTTCCTCGCCGAACAGGGCACCCCCGGCGCGATCGTCGAGCACGGCCCGACGCCCGCCATGTTCGGCGCCCCCTCGGACCCCCGCACCGCCGACTACGTGGAGGGCCGCTTCGGCTGACGGCGGATCAGGCCGGGGCCGAGCTCTCCCAGGCCGTCAGGAGCCCGTCCAGCCACGCGGGCGGCAGCTCGGCCGCGTCCCACTCCTCCCGCAGCGGCGCCGGGTCCCCGAGCAGCCGCTCCAGGACGGCGAGGCTGGTGGGGGAGTGGACGAGGGAGTAGCGGCCGTGGATCGCGATGGCGCTGCCGGGGCCGTACTCCTCGTACAGCCGCTCCAGGCGCGGGCGGTGGAGCGCGGCGAACTCCGTGATCCTCCCCGGGTAGCCGGCCCGCTGCCGGGAGGTGAGGGTGGCGAGGACGGCCTTGAGCACCTGGTCGGTGGCCTCGGGGTCGAGGTCGGACACGTCGCTGAACGACAGGTACAGCGGCAGCACCGCGACCTTGGCCCGCTCCAGTTCCATCCGGCCGACGGGCGGCCGGTCGTCCGCCGAGCGGTCCGGCACGCCCGCCGCGACCGCCTGGCGCAGGGCGTGCTCGGCGATCCCGCCGAGGCCGTCGGCGGCGGCCCGGGCGCCGTCGAGCCAGCCGGAGCCGTAGCGCTCGTCGGCCCCGCGCGGGGCGTCGTGCGCGAGCCCGTCGACCTCCTGGTGGGCGAGGGCGAGGGCGCCCGCCTCGATCAGCCCGATCAGCTCCTCGGCGTCGCCGGAGTAGACCCCGGCCCGGGCGAGCAGCTGGACCAGCGTGGTGCGGGCGTTGAGGACGCTGGCCGCGTCCAGCTGCTGCCGTCCTCCGTCGTGGGCGTTCATGGGTCCTCCTCGTCGCATGGGGCAGCGTCGTGAGCGTACGCGGAACGATCAGACTTCCGGTGTACGCCCCCGCCCCGGGGTCCGACCGTGGGTTGACGTGTCGGCCCCGCCCGGCCCCGTAGCGTCGGCACCATGTCGACCAAGACCAGGGCGCTCGTCGCCCTCCTCGCCTGCGCCCTCGCCTTACCGGCGACGGTGCTGCCCGCCGCCGCCGCGCCCCGCGCCACGGGGACCTCGGCCCCCGCGCCCGCGCCCGCCCCGCTCGAACTGCCCGCGCCCACCGGCGGGGAACGCGTCGGCAGCACCGTCCTGCACCTCGTCGACCGGTCCCGGAAGGACCCGTGGGTGCCCACGGCCGACGGCCGCGAGCTCATGGTGACGCTCCACTACCCGGCGGCCCGCCGCTCGCACGGCGCCCCCGCCCCGTACACGACCGAGGCGGAGGCCCGGCTGCTCCTGGGGAGCGTGAGCGTCGGGGACCCGGGCGCCGCGCGGGCGCTGGCCGGGATGGACACGTACAGCGAGAGCGGCGTACGGCCCGCGCCCGGGAAGCACCCGCTGGTGCTGCTCTCGCCCGGCTTCGGCGCGCCCCGCTTCACCCTCACCAACCTGGCCGAGGACCTCGCCTCGCGCGGCTACGTCGTCGCGTCCGTCGACCACGCCTACGAGACTTCGGGCACGGCCCTGCCCGACGGACGGATCCTCACCTGCGTGGCCTGCAAGGCCCTCGACGAGGACGGCGTCCACGGCAGCGTCGTCACCGCCGCCCGCGCGGGGGACATGCGCTTCCTCCTGGACCGGCTGACCGGCCCCCGGCCCGTGTGGCGGTACGCGGCGACGATCGACCGGAGCCGGATCGGCATGGCCGGCCACTCCATCGGCGGGGCGGCCGCCGCCACGGCGATGCTCGCGGACCGCCGGATCGACGCGGGTGTGAACATGGACGGCTCGTTCTGGGACACCCTGCCCGCGAAGGGGCTCGGCGGGCGCCCGTTCCTGATGCTCGGCACGGACGACGGCATGCATCTGCCCGGCGGCCAGGACGTCACCTGGAACGCCACCTGGCCGCTGCTCGGCGGCTGGAAGCGCTGGCTGACGGTGGCGGGCTCCGACCACTTCAGCTTCTCCGACGGGCCGGTGCTCCAGCGGCACTTCGGCCTGCCCGCCGGGGACATCCCGGCCGAACGGGCGCTCGCCGTCACCCGCGCGTACGTCGGCGCCTTCTTCGACCGGCACCTGCGGGGCGTGCCGCAGCCGCTCCTGGCGGGCCCGAGCCCGCTGCACCCGGAGGTGAAGTTCCAGCGGCCGTGAGAGCACGGGTCCGGGGGCGGTCCCCCGCGCCGCCCCCGGACCCCCCGCCGTACGCCTCAGCCGAGCGCGGCGCCGTTCGGCACGACGACCCCGTACAGGTCGCCGATGGTCGCGAGCGCGGCCCGGTGGAGCTCCTCGGCCGACACCTCGGCCACGGCGCTGCCCAGCGGGCGGGTGGCGCAGGCGTCGGCGACGACGGTGGGGCGGTCGCCGCGCAGGAAGGCCCCGGCGGTCGTGAAGGCGACGCACATGTGGGTCATGAAGCCGGCGACCACGAGGTCCTTGTGGCCTGCGGCGTCGAGGTGCTCGGCCAGATCGGTGCCGACGAAGGCGTCCGGCGCGGTCTTCACGACGACGGCCTCGCCCTCGACGGGGGCCACCCGTGGGTGGATCCGCCCGATCTCCGCACGGATGTCGTACGGCGTGCCCTCGCCGCCGTCGTTGACGACATGGACGACCGTGGCACCGGCCGCCCGGGCCCGGGCGAGCAGCTCGGCGGCGGATTCCAGGGCGGCCTCCCAGCCGTCCAGCTCCATCACGCCGCGCGTGTAGGTGTTCTGGTAGTCGATCAGGAGCAGGGTGGCGTCGGCGAGCGAGGCGGGGGTCCGGTCGAATCCGTTGAGGTCACGAAGGGTGGTGGAAGTCATGCCTCCACGCTACGAACGGGCACCCGATGGCGGCAATGTCATGCGACTTGCAGATCCGGACATCGCACCGCCCTTGCGTTGTTAGCTATTTAGCTAAGGTGCTAAAAAGATCTCGTGAACGAGACGAGCGACCCAGACGACGACGCCGGAGTGTTCCGCGCCCTGGCCGACCCCACCCGGCGGCAGATCCTCGAAGACCTCCGGGGCGGCGGTGAGCTCGCCGCCGGAGAGATCGCCGGCCGCTTCCCCATCAGCGCCCCCTCCATCTCCCGCCACCTCGGGGTCCTCAAGGGCGCCGGGCTGGTCGCGGAGCGGCGGGACGGCAACCGGATCCTCTACTCCCTGGTCGAGGACCGGCTGGCCACCAGCGTGGGCCGCTTCCTGAGCGCCGTGTGCCCCGAGCAGATCGTCCTGCGCCACACGAAGTGGCGCACCGGGCCGGGCCGTGACGCCCGCGTGCGGGAGGAGAACGCATGAGACCCCCGCGCCTGGCCTCCGTGATCGAACGGCGCCTCCTCGTCAACTACCGGGTCGCCCCGGACGCCGTGGCCCCCCTGCTCCCCGCCCCGCTGCGCCCGCAGCTCGTGCGCGGTCACGCCGTCGCCGGGATCTGCCTGCTGCGGCTCGGCGCGGTGCGGCCCGCCTGGGCACCCGCCGCCGTCGGGCTGACCAGCGAGAACGCGGCGCACCGTATCGCGGTCGAGTGGGACGGCCCGGACGGCGTCGAGACCGGCGTCTACATCCCGCGCCGGGACACCGCCTCGCTCGTCAACCGCTGGGCCGGCGGCCGGGTCTTCCCCGGCGAGCACGGACACGCCGACTTCGAGGTGCGGGAGACCCCCGACACCCTGCGCGTGGCGTACGCGACGCGCGACGGGCTGACCGCCGTCGACGTCACCGCGCGCGTCACCGACCGCCTGGAGGGCAGCGAGCTCTTCGCCGACCTCGCCGAGGCCTCCGCGTTCTTCCGCGCGGGCAGCAAGGGCTGGTCGGCGACCCGCTCCGGCCGCTCCCTGGACGGCATGCGGCTCCACACGGACGCCTGGCACATCGAAGCGGGCCACGTCACCTCGGCCCGCTCCACCTACTTCGACGACCCCGGCCGCTTCCCGGCGGGCACCGCGACCCTGGACTCCGTCCTGGTCATGCGCGACGTCCCGGTCCACTGGCGGGCCCTCCCGGACATGGCGGTCGCGGCGGGAGTCGCATAGGAGCCGTCGAAGCGGGAGGGGTCCCTTTCAGTTGGGGATCGAGCAGTTCGCGTCGGGTGCGCGGCCCCGGGGCCAGGCGATGCCGTCGAAGACGGCGGTCTTGGTGGCCGGGTCGAGATGGACGATCGGGACCGCCTTGTTGTACGGGTTGCCGTAGCGGTCGAGGCAGATCCAGCCGCTGGCGCCCTCGACCCGGTTGACGCCGTGCAGCCGCAGCCAGCTGTCGGCGACCTCGGTGAGAGAGGGCATCTTCACGTCGCCCACCGTGTCGTTGCGGATGCCCGCGATGGCGGTGGAGACCGAGTCGTACGTGATGATGACGCGGCCGTCGAGGAGGGTGGCGGGGCCGATCGAGTCGGGTCCCTTGCCGCTCGCCTTCCGCAGCAGGTCGGACAGCTCGGTCGCGGCGGCCCGGGAGCCGCCGGTGGCCTGGGTGCCCTTGCCGCCCCAGGCGTCGGGGTGGGCCAGGGCCGCGTAGCGCAGGGTGATCCCGGCGCCCTTGGCGAGGACGCCCCACTGTTCGGTGAACTTCTGGTCGACCGTCAGGGTGGAGGCGTGCGAGCCGGTCATCACCGTGTAGTGCTTGTTGCACGTACGGTCGCCCAACTCCACGAGGAACTGGCGCAGTTGCACCGGGCGGCCGACGAAGTAGATGGTCTTCGCGGCGGAGGCGCAGATATCCGGGACCATCTGGTGGAAGTCGTTGGCGAGGTTGCCCTCGTCGTTGAAGTCGGGGGGCGACCGGAAGGTCTCCGGGGCGTTGGGCGCGCCCTTGGCCAGCTTCTCGAAGGTCTGGCGCAGGGTGGCCAGGTAGTTGTCGCCCTCGCGGATGTCCTCGACCACGATCGTCTCGGCGGGCTTGATGTCCGACTCGTACGCGGCAAGGGCGTCGACCTGGTCGGTGTTGCTGGGCGCGACACGGGCGAGCCCCGGGAAGGCGTGGGGTTCGGTCGCGGAGTTCTTGATGTCGTCCGCCGTCATGGGGCCCGCGACGACGGGGATGCCCTTCTCCTTGGTGAGGTAGCGGACGGCCGCCGCGGTCTCCGGGATGCTGATGTTGATGCCGGCGACGGCCCTCAGGTTCTCCTTGCCGTCCGCCGCGGACCGCACCAGCTGGTCGGCGACCGTCTGCCACTGCTTGTAGCCCCGGCCGGGGTTGGCGAGCACCAGCCGGATGGGCGGCTGCTTGTTGTTGGCCTTGTGGTTCGCGCGGTACTGGGCCAGGTAGGCCCCCTGCACCTGCTCGACGTACTCCCGCTGCTGGGCGGGGTTGTCGGAGATCATCGGGATCATGAGGGCGACGGTGGCCGGGGACTTTCCGGCGACGTCGTCGTTCTCCGCCTTGATGCGGCCGGTGACCTGCCTCAGCGCCTCGGTGAAGACGTAGCCGCCGTCGGTGACGCCGACGCACTCCTCCAGCGGGCCCTGCTTCTCCACGCCGGTGGCGCAGGTCGGGTCGGGGGCCCACCAGCCGTAGGCCAGATAGCCGCCGATCGTCAGCAGGACGGCGGCGGAGGCGATCACGAGGGCGCGGTTGAGGGGGCCCGCGGGCCATCCGATGCTCATGCGTGGGGCCCTTCGTAGGTGGGCAGTTCGGGTGCCTGGTGCCAGTCGTTCAGGAGGGACGGCCACTGCGCGTGGGCGCGGTAGAAGATCTCCTGGGGGACGTCGGCGCTCTGCTGGGTCAGGGTGAGCAGCTTCAGCCGGATCCGGTTGGCCTTCGCCGGGTCGGGGACCGCGAGCGGGTGGGACTGCTTCCACAGGGTGACCACGAGGAGCCGTACGGCCTCGTGCACGGGGTCGCCGCCGGCCGCGCAGGCCGGGCAGTTCTCCGGGGCGGTGGCCGGGGCGGCCAGGTTGCGGGGCGGGTACGGCGCGGCGCAGACCAGGTTGAGGGAGGCGAGCCAGGCGGACGCGTCCTGGTCGGCCAGACTGTGGTGCAGGGCGTTCACGACGGTCTCCGTGTCGCCGATCGCGAGCGAGTGGTGCAGGGCGCGGATGTCGGGCGGCCCGGCGACGGTGCTCCCGGCGTCCGGGGTGTACCGGGCGCGCAGGCGCAGGTGGATGTTCCGCCATGGCTCTCCGTCGGCGGACAGGGTCTCGGCCCGGGTGCGGAGCTCGTGCGCGAACAGGGCGCGCAGGGTGGGGTCGCCGACGAACGGTCCTTCGGTGCCCGGCCAGGGTCGATCGCCCCCGTGGTCCCGGTGCAGCAGCTCGCGGGTCTCCTGTACGGGCAGGCCGCCGGGGTCGTCGGGCGGGTAGTCGGCGCTGAGCCGGCGCGCGGCCCCGTCGTCCAGGGCCGCGGCGTAGTAGGTCAGGCGCGACCGGGCGACGTCCTGGGGGACCAGGCGCCGCAGCAGCCGCTGGTACACGGGCTGTCCCGGGGCGGCGCCGATCGGCAGGTCGAGCAGGGTGCGGTGGTCGAGGGGTCCGTCGCCGAGGAGCCGCTGACGGACCGCCTCCACCAGGGTGTGGGCGATCCCCGCCCGCCCCGCGCTGAGCCGGTGGATCAGACGGACCGTGTCGGGATCCGGCCGGGCCGTGTCGAACATCGCCTCGATCTCTTCGAGTTCGAGGCGTGCCAGCGGCAGCCGCAGCACCCAGCCGTCCGCCGTCGCCGGCCGGTCCCCCCGCCAGGCGGAGCCCGCCGAGGCCCTGGTCGACGGGGTGCCCTCGGGGCCCGGGTCGGACGGCTCGGCCGTGAGGGCGGTGACGACGACGCCGGGGCGCATCCGGGCGGGCTCGTCGTGCCAGGCGCGGGTCAGCGCGCCCAGGAACTCCTGGCCCAGCTCGGTGTGGACGTTGTCGAGGAGCAGCAGCGGGCGGGGCACCCGGTTCCACACGCGCGGCCGGGTGTAGTGGTCGGCCATGTCCTCCAGGAAGGCGGCCAGCAGGTGCCGCTCCGCGCCCTGCCGGGCCGTCGGGCTGCCGTGGAAGCTCATGGCGAGCGCGGCCAGTTGGGCGTGCTCGTCGCCCTGGGGGGCGATCCCGCGCCTGGCCCACCAGGCGAGACCGTGCCGGTCGGCGCGCGGGCCGAGCAGCTCGGTGGCGAGGATGTTGGCGAACCCGGCCACCAGCCCGTTCACCCCGAGCGGCAGCCCCGGCGCGCCGGCGAGGCCCTGGTTGATCTCCGTGATCCACCCCGCCACGCGGTCCCGGCGCGCCTGGGGATCGGGCTGGGTCTCCTGGATCAGACCCTCCAGCCGGCGGCGGGCGGCCGGGAGCTCGGCGGGCCGGACGACCTGCCAGCCGGTGGCCGCGACAAGGCCCTGGGTGAGCCGGGGGAAGGACAGCCTGCCGCTGAACTTGCCCGCCTTCTGGCTCAGTTTGTCGCTCAGGTAGAACAGCAGGTCCAAGGTCCGCGAGGCGCTCGCGGCGGCGCCCTCGGCCGCGGGGGCGATCCCCGGCTGGCCGAAGTCCGCCGCCCCCAGATCCGCGTACGCCTGCGGTATGCGCTGCGCGTACCGCGCCGACAGCTCCGTCAGGAGAGCGGTCTTGCCGGTGAGCCGCCCGCCACCGCACTCGATCAGCAGCGGGCTCCCGCCCGGGATGCGCTCCCGGGCGGCCCCCTCGCCCCCGAGCCCCACCAAGGAGGGCACCACGGTGTCGAGCACCGCCGCCCGTCCGTACAAGGTCACCTTGAGCCCCCCGTCATGATCCCCCCAGCAACTCGGGTCCATGGTGCACCGCGTGAGGGCGGGAGAACAGGAGAAGATGACAAGTCATCAACAGTATGCGGCAGTTGACTCAGAACCCACGGGGGCTATCGCGGATCCGTGAGGAGCTCCGCGAGCCGGTCGGCGAGCGCCATCAGCCCGTCGAGCTGCGGCCCGCCCCGTGCCCGCCGCAGACCGTGCCTGCGCCCCCAGAACGCCGTCTGCACCACCTGCAACTGGGCCCACCGGCGCACCCGTTCACGATCCAGCCCGGCGGCCTCCGCGTACACCGCGAGGACCCGGAAGGCGGCGGCCCCCGGGTCGGCCGCGCCCATGAGGCGCGGGGCGTGGGTCTTCAGGAACGTCCCCCCGTCGTAGGCCGGGTCCCCCGCGTACCCCTTGGGGTCGACCGCGAGCCACGGTTCGCGCTCCGCCCGCAGGACGTTCCGGGCGTGCAGGTCGCCGTGGACCAGGGTGTCGGGCTGGACGCGTCCCAGCTCCCGTACGGTCGCCACGGCGGCGTCCACGACACGGCGCGGCATCGCGTGCGCGAGCTCCCCGGCGTCCCGCCGCAGCTCCTCCTCCCACGCGTCGGCCCGCTCGCTCAGCCGGGGCAGGCCGGGCGGCGCGGGCACGGCGAGGCGGCGTCCGAGCAGGCCCGCGGTCCTGGCCACCTCGTCGCCGTCCGGCACCTCGGCCAGGGTCGAGACCCCGGCCCGTTCCAGCAGCATCGCGAACCGCTCGTCGTCCCGCTCGTACAGCCGCACCGCCCCGCGGCCGCCCCACACGGCGAAGGCGTCCGGCTCGTGCACGTTGCCCGGGTGCGGGAAGGACACCTTGAGCACGGCGGGCTCCCCGGACGCACGCCGTACGGGCACGATCACGCCGACGCCCCCGTGCAGCACCCCGCCGTCCGGGACACAGCCCCAGCGGTCCAGCGCCTCCGCGACGAGGACCGGCAGCCGGTCCGTCCACGCCGCGCCCGGCCCGCCCTCACGCGCGACGGTGCTCCGTACGAACTCCTCGGGAACCACGATCATTCCGGCACCCTACGCGCGACGTCGTACGCTGCCCCGCGTACGAAGGTCCAGGCGGAGGGGAAGATGCGGCTCATGGGGCGTCAGAAGCGGCTGTGCATAGCGGGATCGGCGGTGGCGGCGCTGCTCGTCGTCGCGGGCTGCGCGGGTCAGGGCGGGGGCCCGGGCGACGCGAAGCCGAAGGCGCCCCGCTCGTCGGGCGACGCCAAGCCGAAGGGCCCCGCGGGGGACACGCCCGCCGGCACCCTGCCCGGTGTCCCGACGGCCTCCCAGGCCCGCACCCAGCTCGCCCGCCTGAAGGTCGCGCCCCAGGGCTCGATGACCGGGTACAGCCGCGACCGCTTCCCGCACTGGGCCGAGCAGGGCGACAACTGCAACACCCGCGAGACCGTCCTGGAACGCGACGGCCGCGGTGTGCGCCGCGACGCGCAGTGCCGTGCCGTCTCCGGCACCTGGACCAGCGTCTACGACGGCAAGGCCTTCACCAAGGCCGCCGGCCTCGACATCGACCACACGGTCCCTCTCGCCAACGCCTGGCGCTCCGGCGCGAACACCTGGACCCAGGAGAAGCGCAAGGCCTTCGCCAACGACCTCACCCGCCCCCAGCTCCTCGCCGTCTCGGCCGTCTCCAACCGCTCCAAGGGCGACCAGGGCCCCGACGAGTGGCAGCCGCCCTCCCGGACGTACTGGTGCGCGTACGCCCGCTCCTGGACCTCGGTGAAGTCCTTCTACGGCCTGACGGTGACGAAGGCGGAGAAGACCGCGCTCGGAGGGATGCTGGACACCTGCGGTCGCTGACGCGCGGGCACGGCGGGCATCAGGAAGAGTGCCCGCCGTGCCGCCGCGAGGCGCCGGTGGTTCAGTAGTACATGAACGTGGGGATCAGGCCGCCGCCGCTGGCGTTCGGGATGGTGACCAGTCCGCCGGGGCCGACGCCCCTGCTGTTGGCGACGTTGGCCACGTCGTAGACCGAGCCGTAGTTGCCCATCCAGTGCCACGACGGGTCCTGCTTCTGGCTCTTGCAGGCGCTGACGAGCGCGATGCCCTCCTCGGCGGTGAGGACCTGGTCGGCCCCCGGTCTGTAGCAGCTGGCGGCCGGTGCGGCGGGCGCCTGCGGCGCGGGCGCGGCGGACGCCGGAGAGGCCAGGCCGATCAGCAGTGCCGCGGGTGCGGCCGCGATGGCGAGGGTGCGAAGTCGGTTCATGGTTGACCTCCCTGGCTAGCCATCTGTCTCGGAACCGAGACGTGAACCGGGATCTGAACCGACCCTAGGACCGGAGGGTGCGTACGGCCATTCGGGTGCGCCCATTCGGGTGATGCCGAGCGGCTTCACCATCAGCGGCTTCCGGGTCTCGACCACCACCATTCCGCCCGCCCGTACACCCATCTTTCGTGGGGGACGTGCGGCCGAATTATGGGGTGGGAGCTCCCATGTGCCCCCCGTGCGCATCGCGTTGACTTGCGCATGTCGCTCGGCGCCGAACGGCAGACGGAACACCAGCAGCAGTGCGCGTCCCGCGCACTCGACACGGAGGAGACGACATGAGCGTCCTCAAGCTCCAGAACCTGCAGCCCCGCACCACCGCCAGCAAGGCCGTCTCCGTGAGCCTCACCAGCTCCGGCTCGGACTGCTGCAAGAACGACCCGCAGTAGTCACCACCACGGCCGCCACGGTCCGGGTGGGGACGCCCCACGCCCCCACCCGGACCGTGGCGCACCCGTCGCGCCGCCGCAGTCGTCGGTGGCGCCTCACGGAGGAGACGACATGAGCGTCCTCAAGCTCCAGAACCTGCAGCCCCGCACCACCGCGAGCAGGGTCCCCGTCGCGAGCCTCACCAGCTCCGCGGCGGACTGCTGCAACAGGGACCCCGAGTAGACATCCGCACGGCCGGCACGGTCGGGGCGGGAGCGCCCGGCGCCCCCGCCCGGACCGTGGCGCACTCGCCCCGCCGCTGCCGTCGGCGGCATCTCGACGACCACAGAGGCTGACATGCGCGACCAACGATGGGTCCACCGGTTCCTCTTCGCCTGGAACGACACCCTCTTCTTCGATCCGCTCGACGTGTACTACAGGCCGAGGAAGGACCACTTCCTGGCCGACCTCGACGAGCGGACGCGGGCGCGTTTCGTCCGCAGCGGCATCTGGTGGAGCCATCGGCACAACCCCGACCTCCCGAAGCAGGGATGGAAGATCCACGTGTCCTCCAACCACCGTCAGGTGAGGGAGGTAGCGGCCACGGTGATCGGCCATCTCGTCGCCCGGGAGATCGACTTCAAGATCGCGCTCGACCTCAACGTCTTCGAGATGCTCAACTCCAAGGCGATGTCCAGGGGGAGCGGGGGCAAGCTGCTCACCGTCTACCCGCGCGACGAGGACGAATTCAGGACGTGCCTCGCCGACCTGGCCCGTCTGCTGGAGGGCGCCGAGGGCGCGTACGTGCTGTCCGATCTGCGATATCGGGACAGCAAGGCGCTGTACTTCCGGTACGGCCAGCTGCTCTCCACGCACACCGTGGACATCCTGGGCCGCAGGATCCCGCACATCCTGGGACCCGACGGGAAGCCCGAGACGGACGGCCGGCGGCCGGGGGACACCCACCCCTGGTGGGTGCCGTGGCCGTTCGCCGACTGGAAGCCCGCCGAGGAGGCCGAGGGGGAGGGCCTTCTCGGCGGTCGCTTCCGGGTCACCGGAGCCCTGCAGTTCTCCAACAGCGGGGGCGTGTACACCGCCGAGGACACCCTGGACGGCGACCGGCAGGTGGTCGTCAAGGAGGCCCGGCCGCACACCAACCTCAACCCGCGCCTCGACTACGACGCCGTCGACGTCCTCGGCCGCGAGTGGATGTTCCTCAACCGGCTGGCCGACGTCGAGGCCTACCCGGACCCGATCGCCCGCTTCCGGCACTGGGAACACCACTACATCGCCGAGGAGTTCATCGACCGCACCGACATCCGCTCGGTGCTGCTCGAACACAACCCGCTCGCCCGCCCCGGCTTCGACCCGGAGCGCTCGCGGGAGTACCTGCGGATCTTCATCACCGTCTTCCGCGGCCTCGCCCGCGCGATCGACGCCGCCCACCGGCACGGCGTCGTCCTCGGCGACTTCACCCCGGCGAACCTGCTGATCGACCCCGACACGTACGACGTGAGCATCGTCGACCTGGAGGCCTGCCGCCTCGTCGACGGCTCCGGCGCCACGGGCGAGAGCGGCGACGGCCTCACCCGGCCCGTCGAGCTCTACACCCCCGGCTTCAGCCTCTCCCGGGGCGGCTTCAAGCCCGCCGGCATCGAGGGCGACCTCTACTCCCTGGCCTCCACCATGGCGTACTTCGTCTTCCCCATCGCCGCCATGTCCTATCTGCGCGAGGACGTCCTCGACACCTACCAGGTCTTCTTCGACGGCCTCGGCTGGCCCGAGCGGGTCCACCGTCTTGTCACCGACCTCGCCGCCACCCGGATCGGACTCGCCGACGTCGTCGCCCTGCTCGACGCGGAGGAGGCCGACCTCCTCGCCCAGGTCAGGACCGAGCGCGTCCGCCCCGAGATCGAGCCGTCCGGACTGCGGGCGACCGAAGCCGGCGTCGCCGCCTTCGTCGAGGCCGCCGCCGACACCGAGCGCGCCACGCTCTTCCCCGTCGACCCGTTCGCGCACGTCACCAACCCGCTCAGCCTCGGCTTCGGCGCGAGCGGCGTGCTGTGGTCGCTGAACGCCTCCGGCGTCCCCGTACGGCCCGAATGGCACGACTGGCTGCGCGAGCAGCTCACCCGGATCGACCTGGACGCCTACCCGGACGGCCTGATGAGCGGCCTCGCCGGCATCGCCTGGGCGGCCGAGTCGCTCGGCATGCGCCGCCAGGCCAGGGAACTCCTCGGCCACGCCAACCGGCGCGCCCTGGAGACCGCCGACCACACCTTCTACTACGGCCTGTCCGGCATCGGCATGACCAACCTGCGCTTCTTCCTGCGCGGCGGCGACCCCCGCGACCTCGCCGCGGCCAAGGACTGCGCCCGGGTGCTGCTCGACACCGTCCAGCGGGACGGCCGGCTCGCCTACTGGCTCAACGACTTCTCGGAGGAGGGCCCGCTGACCGGGCTCGGCTTCGGCCAGGCCGGCGTGGCGATGTTCCTCCTTCGGATGCACCAGGTCACCGGCGAGGAGCACTACCGGGACCTCGGCCGTGACGCGCTCGCCTGGGAGATGGCCCACGCGAAGCCCCTGGAGGACTCCGGCCTGATCATGTTCGAGCACGAAGGGACCATGGAGCCCTACATCGAGGTGGGCTCCGCGGGCGTGGCGCAGGTGCTGCTGCGCTACGGCGACCTCGACTCGGCGCGGACCGTGCTGCGCGCCCTCGACGTCGGCCACTCCGTGCTCCCCGGCTACTCCTTCGGCATGAGCGGCATCGCGGACGCCCTCCTGGACGCCGCCGAGATCACCGGCGACGCCTCCTACCGCGAGACCGCCCTGCGCCAGCTCGACTTCCTCCGCAAGGTGTTCCTCTTCGAGCCCGCCGCCCACTTCGAGGTCCCGCGCCGGGCCGGCGTCACCCCGCTCGGCGTCCCCGGCGAAGGCCTGCTGCGCTGCTCCACCGACTACCTCACCGGCTCCGCCGGAGTGCTGCGGGTGCTGCACCGCGCCAACCACGGCGGCATGGCCGACTTCCTCCTCGACGAGCTCGACGGGACGGACGGGACCAACCGGTGAAACAGATCTGGCGCACCCTGCGCGGCCACCAGCGCCCCTTCACCGGGATCCTCGTCGCCGAGGCCCTGTTCGGCGGGACCGAGGCCCTGCTGCACCCGCTGCTCCTGAAGGCCCTGTTCGACCAGGCGATCCTCACCGCCGACTTCGGCAGGTTCCTCTTCCTCGGCGGCTGCTACCTGGTCCTCGGCCTCACCCTCAACCTCTCCGGCTACGGGATCGGCCTGTGGCGCAAGCGGTTCGAGAACGCCTTCGTCCTCGCCCTGGAGACGGAGCTCCTCGGCCGGACCCTCGGTCTCGACGGCCGGAAGATCTCGCAGAAGGGCAACGCCTCCTACGTCAGCCGCATCCACAACGACGTCCGCGAGGGCGTGCTGCCGGCCGTCGACGTCTGCATCCGCATCGCCCGCCAGGCCTGCGCCTCGGTCGTCTTCCTCGGCGTCCTGCTCTACCTCTCCTGGCAGGCCAGCCTCATCCTGCTGGTGATCATCCCGCCGCTGGTCCTGGTCAGCAACGACCTGGCCCGGCGGATCGAGAAGAACACCGACCCCGAGCGCGAGGCCGAGGCGCGGTACGTCAACACCCTCACCCGCACCCTCGAAGCCTTCCACGCCCTGCGCGGACTGCGCTCGCTGCTGCCCGGCGCCCGCGCCGCCAACCAGGACGCCCTGAACGGCTTCCTCGGCATCACCTACGCCAACTACCGCCTCGCGCAGCGCCAGCGGACCCTCAGCGACCTGGTGATGAACCTGTCGGACACCGCGTCGATGGTCATCGGAGCCTTCTTCGTCTTCAGCGGCCGGATGTCCTTCGGCAGCTTCCTCGCCTTCGTGAACTCGCTGTGGCGGGCCGTCACCGGCATCTTCGACCTCGTCAACATGATCCCGCAGACCCGCCGCAACACGGCCGTCCTCAAGCGGATCGAGATCCTGCGCGCCGCCGGCAGCGACCCGTACCACGACGAGGGCTCCCTCGTGCTGGTACGCGGCGCCCGGGTCCGCTACGGGAAGGCGGAGGACGAGGGGGACGGGGACGGGACCGTGCCGGACGACGTCGACGCGGTCGACCTCGACAAGCGGTCCGACGCCGACACCTCCGTGGCCATCCCCGACTTCGGGCTGCGCCCCGGCGAGCGGGTCCTGCTCCGCGGCCCCAACGGCTGCGGCAAGACCACCCTCCTGCACATCGTCGCCGGGACCCTCGCCCCCGACAGCGGCACGGTCACCCTGCCGCCCCGGGTCGCGAGCCTCACCTCGCCCGTCCACCTGCCCCCGCTGCCGGTACGGGACCTCGTCGGCGACCCCGGACTTCGCACCGTCATGGGGCTCGACGGCCTCGCCGACCAGCTCCCCTCGGAGCTGTCCTCGGGCCAGCGCCAGCGGCTCGGCGTCGCCGCGCTGCTCGGCGAGGACGCCGACGTGTACCTCGCCGACGAGCCCTTCGCGAACCTCGACGACACCGGCCGCGCGCTGGTCCTGCGCATGCTGCGGGAGCGCACCGAGGGGCGGGCGCTCCTTGTCGTGCACCACGGCGACGAGGACCTCGACAGCGCCTTCGACCGGGTGGTGAACCTGGCCGTGGCCGAGGTCCCGGGAAGCGTCGGGACCCCGGCCTGAGGCCGTGTCCGGAAGGTACCGCCCGGCCCGTGGGCCGGGCGGCGCCGCTTTCCGGACACGAACTCCCGGGCGTCACATGGCCGGACCGGCCACCAGCTCGCGCGCGGCCGACGCGAAGGCCGCCCGGGTCGGGTGGCCGGTCTTCTGCAGCAGGCTCGACACGTGCTTCTCGACCGTACGGGGCGAGATGTGCAGCCGGCCGGCGATGTCCCGGTTGCCGAACCGCTCCGCGAGGAGCCGCGCCACCTCGAACTCCCGCACCGTGATCCCGCACCGGCGCAGCCCCGGCGGCACCCGGTCGGCGCCCGAGCGGCGCTGCCGGACCGGGGCCCCCATCCCGCGCAGCAGCGAACGGCAGGCACCCGCCGGTGCGGGCAGGGCCGCGCCGTGGAAGAACTCCTCGGCCTCGCGCAGCCACTCCACCGGGGCGCCCCAGCCGTCCTCGTGCGCCGGGCGGGCGACCAGACGCAGACACAGATGGCGGGTCACCGGGTACGGCGAGGCCGCGTCGAGCGCTGCCGCGGCGGCGGCCGTCGCCTCGCCGGTCCTGCCCTCCCGGCCCAGCAGCACCGCGTGCGCCAGACCGACGTACGGGCGGTTCCAGCGGGCCCCGGCCGCGCTCGCCGCCACGACCCCCTCGTGATGCCGCCGGCCCATTCGGCCCGCCAGCACCCCGAGCAGCAGCACGACCCCGTGCCGGCCGAACTCGCCGGTCGCCGGATTCTCCGCGTCGTACGCCAGGGCCCGCGCGAAGTCCCGCTCGACGGCCTCGTGGTCCTCCTCCAGGAGCGCGCAGAACCCCCGGGCGAGCCCGTACGCCACCGGCCGTACCCCCGGCGCGGCGTCGAGCAGCGGGGCGAGACGTTCCAGCGCCTCGCCCATCTCGGCCCGCCGGCCCTGGTGCGCCCAGCGCACCGCGTCGACAAGACGCCACCGGGACAGCGCCCGGCCCAGGCCCAGCCGGGCCGCCTCGGCGATCCCCTCGTGGACCAGCTCCCCGGCGGAGTCGAACGCGCCGCGCCGCACCCGGTCGTGGGCCAGCTCCAGACCGGCCTCGTGCGCCGTCGGCAGCAGCCCCGCCCGCAGGGCCTCGGTCCGCGCCCGCTCCAGCGGGGCCGTACCGCCGTCGCGGCGCGCCTCGACGCGGGCCAGGCCGAGCTCGGCCGACAGTCGGACGCCCGGCAGGCGGTACGCCTCGGCGAGCGACCTGGCCTCCTCCAGACGGGCCACCGCGGCCGGCTCGTCCCGGTCCCGGACCAGCCGGGCCAGGGCCAGCAGGGCCCGGCCGGCCACCTCGGGCAGCCCGGCGCGGTGCGCGGTCTCGACGGCCCGCCGGGCGGACTCCTCGGCGGTGCGCAGCCGTTCGGGGGCCAGCCGGACCGGTTCCACCAGGGCCGCCGCGAGCTCCACCCGGGCGACGACCCCGTCGGCCCAGTCCGCTCGGTCGGCCCGGTCGGTCCCGTCGGCCCGGTCGGCGTCGCGTCCGGCGAGCAGCCGCCGGGCCAGGTCGAGCTGGTGCAGACCCGCCACGGGCCGCCCGGCCTGCACCTGTAACTCCGCGAGCCGCGCGTGCAGGCCCGCCCGCAGGGCCGGGGGCACGGTCGGCCCCGGCTCCCAGGGGCGTCCGGTGCCGTCGTCCGGGAGCCCGCCGCCGGCCGCCGCGGGCAGCCGGTCGAGCCGCCCCGAGCTGCCGACGGCGTCCAGGAGCCGTTCGAGGACGGCCGCGTGGGGCTCCGGCGCGGTGTCGGGGTCGGACAGGCGATGGGCCCGGGCCAGCAGGTCGAGGGCCCGGTCGGGGGTGGCCTCGGCCGTCGCCCGCCGGGCCGCCTCGGCGTACAGGCGGACGGCCTGCGGGGTGTCGCCCGCCTGCTCGTGGAGCTCGGCGGCGCGGCCGCACCAGGCGCCGGGCAGCCGGGGGTGCAGCGTGGTGAGGGCGTCGGCGGCGCGGCGGGCGAGCGTGGCGTGCTCGACGGGCCCGAGGGCGCCTCGTAACGCCTCGGCGGCCAGCGGGTAGCGGAACGCGTACCAGTCCGCGCCGGGGCCGTCCGGCACGACGAGGGAGGCGGCGGTCCCGGCGCGCAGCAGCGCGGAGAGCTCGGCCTCGTCGCAGCCGGCCGCGTGCCGCAGCACCGGCAGCGGGAAGCGCGGCCCCAGCAGGGCCGCGAGGCTGAGCAGCTCCTCGCCGCGCGGGCCGAGCCGGGCGGCCCGCAGCCGCAGGTTCTGCGCGACCCCGTCGAGGCCGTGGACCAGCTCCTTGACCACGAAGGGCAGGCCCGCGCCGCCGGTCGCCGCGCGCCGGACGAGCGCGGGGCTGACCTCCTCGGGGGCGATGCCCAGTTCGGCGGCGACCAGGCGGCGCACCGCCGAGTGGCCGAGCGGGTTGAGGTCGACGACCGTCGCGACGCCGTCCTGGCGGGCGCGGGCCGCGAGGGCGAGGGCGCCGCAGGGCCCTCGCTCGGTGGTGAGCAGCAGGACGGCCGGCAGGTGTCCGAGGTTGTCGAGGAGGTACTCGACGACGGCCAGGGTGCCGGGGTCGGCCTCGTGCAGGTCGTCCAGGACGAGCAGACAGCCCCGTCGGCGGCCGACGTCGGCGATCAGCCGCAGCACCGCCTCGGCGACCATCAGCGGCGACACCGCGGCGACCTCGGCGCCGAGCGGGTCGGAGAGCAGCCGGGCGAGCACCGGGCCGTAGCGGCCGGGTTCCTCAGGACCGGGCGAGGGCTCGGCGCGGGAGAGCGCGAGCAGCGCCTCCACCAGCGGCCGGTAGGGGACGGCGGGGCCCACCGTGCCCGCGCCGCCCCGGGCGGCGGCCATCCCGGCGTCCCGGGCGGCCGTGATCGCCTCGGCGGCGAGCCGGGTCTTGCCGACGCCGGGCTCGCCGGTGACGATCACCGTTCCGCCCCGGCCCGTGCGGGCGGCCGCGAGCGTGTCCGCGATCCGCCCCGTCTCGGTTCCCCGGCCCACGAGTTGTCCCTCGGGATGGGGGACACCGTCCCGGACCGGGGTGGTACAGGCGTAGGGGTTCGTCATCTGCCTCTCCTAGGGGGTGGGGGAAGAGGGAGGTCGGCGCCGTGGCGATGGCCGCGTCGCCGGGCATGACGATAAGAAGCGGACAGGTGCCCCCTGCAGCCGTCCGTTTGGGGGGCTTGCGGGGGCTCCTTACGTGGTCAGACCCCCTCGATGCGGTCCTCGCGGACCCGCACGGCGAGGTCGATCTTCGTGTACGCCGGACGGCCCGCCTGCTGGTATTTGGCCTTGACCCGGTCCAGGTAGTCCTTGGCGGTGTGGACCGTGATCCCGGCCCGCCGCGCGGCCGATTTCAGGGTCATCCCGGAGGCGTAATCGAGCAGGATCTGACGTTCTCTCGGCGAAAGACGGGGACTTTCGGGACTGTTGTCGTGCGCGCATGCGAAGGCCAGTTCGGGGGAGTGGGCGCCGTGTCCCGCCACCACGTCCTTGATGGCGGCGACGAGCGTCGGCAGGTCGTTGTCCTTGGTGAGATAGCCGTCGGCGCCCGCCCGTACCGCCTCGATGACCCGGGGCCGGTCGGGGACGGTGCTGATCACCAGGACCCGGCTGCCGGAGCGCAGCACCCGCCGGATGTTGTCGGCGGGCGCCGAGCCGTCCCGCAGCAGCAGGTCGAGCAGGACGATGTCGGGCGGGGCGGCGGGGCCCGCGAGCAGCTCCCCGACGGTCGCCGCCATGGCCACGACCCGCAGTTCGGGCACCTGGCCCAGCCAGGAGCGCATGCCGTCGAGGAGCATCCGGTCGTCGTCGACGACGCCGACGGTGATCACGCGGGCCATCTCAGCTCCACCCGCACGCCCTCGCCGGGCGCCGTGTCGACGGTGGCGTGCCCGCCGACCTCGGCCATCCGCTCGCGCACCGAGCGGCGCAGCCCCAGGCCGGACACCGGGTGGTCCGGGTCGAAGCCGGGGCCCCGGTCGACCACGGTGACGACGGCCCCGCCCGGCCGGCCGGGGGCGGCGGGGTCGTCGGGGACGCCGGTCGCGGTGAGATAGGCGTGTCCGGTGCCCGCGTGCCGCCGTACGTTGTTGAGGGCCTCGCGCGCCGCGTCGGCGAAGGCGGCGGCGACCTCGGGCGGCACCGGGGGCAGCTCGTGGTACTGGGCGGTGACCCGCAGCCGCAGGCTCTCGGCGGAGCTGACGGCCTCTTCGAGGGCGGCGCCCATCTCGGGGTGCGGGACCTCGTCGGCGGTCTGCTGGATCAGCCTGCGCAGATACGCGGCCTCCTTGGCGCACCGCTCGCGCACCTCGGGCGCGTTGGCGTCGATGCCGCCGGCCGCGAGGGTGGTGAGGGTGGCGAGAACGGTGTCGTGCAGCGCCCGGTGGTGCTGGAGCCGCTCGGCGTACCGCGCCTTCTGGGTCTCGGCGGCCAGCGCGCGGGCGTTGGCCTCGTCTAGCAGCCGGCCCTGGCGGCGCAGGTACCACCAGAACACCCAGGTCATCACGGCGGAGGAGAGCAGCGAGTTGACGTGTCCGCCCAGGACGGCGCGGCTGGCGCCCACCAGGTGGTAGCCGATCAGGTGGGTGACGACCAGCGCCACGAGCGCCGTGAGCGCCTGGATCCGGGGGAGGGCGACGGAGACCACGGCGCTGGCGGAGCCGCCGAGCAGCATGGCCCAGCCGAGCGCGGGGGTCTCCCGCACACCGCCCCAGACGTACAGCGCGAAGGGCAGGAGGCAGCCGGTGACCAGGACGTCGGCCCAGACGAACCGGCGGTCGAACCAGCCGCGGGCGAGCGCCGTCCCGTACAGGAGGAGGCTCAGGCCGAGGGCGGCGGCGAGCCCCAGGTACTGCACGGGGTGGCCCTGCCGGTGCTGGGCGACGGCGAGGACGCCGACGGTCAGATGGCTCGCCCGGTAGAGGAGCGTGGCCAGAATCAGAAAGGACTGCGCGCGTTGGAGTCCGGATCCCGCCCACGTCGTCCGCCGCAGTGCTCGTAATCGCTCCATCGCCAAGGACCCCACCGGCAAGACCACGCCCTCCCGCGTCCGCAACCGTCGCCTTCGTCCCGCATTCTGCCCGAGCGAGAACCGGCCGACAGGGCGTCTGCCAGCCGTTCTGTGGAGGCTGTGAAGGCGGTGTGCGGGTGCTGTGGGCGGCTTTCGGGCCATGCTCTACCGGGTGGTAACACGACCCGTCCCGGGCCTTGTTGGGCGCCGCATGTCCATGGTTACCTCGGGTAAGCCCCTCGTCCCCTCCTCCCTCCCGCCCCACCCGTCCCTCCCGTCCCGGAAGAAGGAACCCCCATGCCCTCCCTTCGCCAGCCAGGCTCCCCCCGCGCCCATGGCCGTTTCGGTACGGTCCTCGTCGCCGCCCTCGCCCTTCTCGCGACCCTCGGCGGCACCGGCGCCGCCGCGCCGACCGGGCAGCGGAGCGCCGAAGGGCTGCGCGAGGTCATGTTCGTCGGGAACAACTGGGACGGAACGGCCGATGTCATCGCCTCCCGCGGCGACTTCGCGCGTGTCGGACGGGTGAACGTGATACCGGACCGCGCGGAGCGGATGCGCGAGATCCAGCTCGACCCGGTGAAGCTGGCCTTCTTCCTCGGGGTGCGCAGCGGGCCGGGCGAGGGCCACGACCAGTTCGTCGACGACATGTACGCCACCCCCGACGGCTCCGCCATGGTCGTCTCGCGGCCCAGCTTCGCCGACGTCGTCTCCCTCGACCTGCGGACCGGGAAGATCAACTGGCGTTTTCCCGTGGCCGGTTACCGCTCCGACCACATGGCCGTCTCGCCCGACGGCACCCGCGTCGCCGTCTCCGCGTCCACCGCGAACACCGTGCACGTCCTCGACATCGTCACCGGCCGCCAGGTCGGCTCCTTCACCACCGGCGACAAGCCCCACGAGAACGTCTTCACCTCCGACGGCCTGCTGTGGAACATGTCCATCGGCGAGGTCACCACCGCCCTCGACGCCCCCTGGCTCGACTGGACCAAGGGCGACCGGAAGATCACCGTCGTGGACGCCGACACCCTCCGGACCGTCCGCGTCATCGACATGCGCGAGCGCCTCGACGCCTTCGGACGCGGCGACCTCTCGGACGCCGTCCGCCCGCTCGTCTTCACCCCCGACGAGAAGAAGCTCTACTTCCAGGTCTCGTTCTACAACGGCTTCCTGGAGTACGACCTTGCCACCGACCGCATCACCCGCGCCAAGGCGCTGCCCGTCAACCCGGCGACCAGCACGGACCGCACCACCTGGGTCAACGACTCCCGCCACCACGGCCTGTCGATCAGCCCCGACGGCGGCAAGCTGTGCGTGGCCGGGACGATGGACGACTACGCGACCGTGGTGGACCGGGCCACCCTCCAGGAGGGCCCGCTCGTCGAGGCGAGCAAGCCGTACTGGGCCACCGTGAGCGGCGACGGGAAGTCCTGTGTCATCTCCGAGAGCGGCGCCGACCGGGTGACCGCCATCGACTTCGCCACCGGGCGACGGGTGGCCTCGGTCGCCGTCGGCGACCACCCCCAGCGGGTCCGGCTCGCCCGCGTCCCGGCCGACTGGACCGGCCCCTCCGCCGGCTGACGGCGTCCACGCGAAGGGGCCCGCCGGATCGGAATCCGGCGGGCCCCCTCGTGATGTGCTCTAGGAGCGGCTGACCGTCAGCTCGTAGAGCGAGTAGCCCCACTGGGTGCCCCGGGTGACCCCGTGGACGCGCACGTAGCGGGCGGGCTGCGAGGCGAACTCCGCCGTGTCGTAGCCGCCGTCACCGGCGTCCGTGGACCACGCGCTCTTCCAGTTCGCGCCGTCCTCGGACAGCTCGATCCGGTAGCCGCGGGCGTAGGCGCTCTCCCAGTCGAGGGTGACCCGGCCGACCCGGCGCAGCTCGCCCAGGTCCACCTGGATCCACTGGTCGTCGGACCACTCGCTGGCCCAGCGGGTGCCGGTGTCGCCGTCGACGGCGAGGCCGGGGGAGTAGTTCACGAACGGGTTCCACCACTGGGTGGTGGAGGCCGAGGCCGGCCGCCCCGCGGCCAGGTTGACGCCGAGCTCGTGCTTCTCGGTCGCCTTCCAGGTGGTCAGGTACGACTCCGCGCCGTGCGACAGCTCGTCGACGACCCCCGGGCCGCCCGGGGTCAGCCGGATCTGCTCGATCCAGTCCGGCACCAGGCCGTTGTGCGCGGCGCCGTCCAGGTTGAGGTCCCAGGTGCGCTCCCCGGTGACCTGCCGGTCGATCACCGAGCCGCCGTCGAAGCTGCGGAAGGGGTACTTCACCGCGTTCGGGGCGTCCGCGCCGACCGGGCCGGGCCAGCCGCCGACCCCGTTCATGTCGGTGCCGTAGCCGAGCCCGACCCCGTACTTCTTGCGCAGCGCCGCCTTCTGCGCCGCCTCGCCGATGAAGCCCGGGGCGTTGTGCATGTACTCGGCGACGAAGCCGCCGAGGCGGTAGACCCGCTCCGTCCAGTCCAGGTCCATCCAGCTGTGGCTGGAGATGACGCCCGGGTACTCCTCGGCCTCCAGCATGTCCAGGGCCCGGCCGGCGGCCTTGACGCTCATGTGGTCGAGCTCCAGCATCATGCCGCGCTGCATCATGCCCTTCAGGGCGTACTCCCCGAGCCGGGTCAGACCGCGGGTGTTGCACTTGGCGTCCGAGGCGTACGAGGGGACGCTCACCCCGGCCGGCAGCTTCTCGGCCATCGCGGCGGGCGCCACCAGGCCGATCGGGTTGTCCTGCTGCGCGCCCGCGCACTTCTCGGTGGTCCAGAAGGTGCCGGTGGACAGGAACTGGCCGATGTTGACCGCCACGCCCGTGGTGCCGCTGTCGAAGCGCACCCCGCACAGGGCGTTGTCGAACTTGTGGCAGAGGAACATGCTGCGCACGCCGAGCCCGTAGAGCTCGTCGAGCCCCTTGTCGATGTCCGCCTTGCCGCACTGGGCGACGTCCAGGATCTGCTTGCAGCCGAAGGGCTCCGAGGTCTCGACGCCCAGCACGACCGCCAGCTTGCCCTGCTCGATCACCGAGCGGGCCTGGGCAGAGTCCAGGACGATGCGGAACCAGCCCTTGCCGGGACCGCCGTACATCTTGTCGATGTACGCCTGCATCTCGTACGACTTGCGGGCCTCCAGACGGATCGCGTCCATCTCGTCGCAGCCGCGGTCGCGGGGCAGCAGCGAGCAGATCAGCCCGTTGGTGACCAGGTCGTTCACGAGCACCCGCTGGCCGCCGCGCCAGGCCCGCTCGACCCAGGCGTAGTAGTTCTGCTGGTGGCTCAGGGAGTTGTTGGCGGGCCAGTCCTTGAAGGTGGGCCAGCCGACCGGGTCGTGCTTGCCGTTGTCGCCGCCGGTCAGGTGCTCGAAGAGGGCGCCGGAGCCGTCCGGGTAGTGCTCGGGACAGTCCTTGAGCGCGTCGGCGACGCCCGCCTCGGAGAAGGTCTGGCCGCAGATCATCCGGCCGCCGAAGCCCTCGTTGGACATGAGGTGGTTGTGCGCGTCGACGAAGCCGCGCACCTTGCCCTGGGCGTCGGTGCCCTTGAAGGGGGCGCCGGTGACATTGATCTGGGAGTCGGGCGCGGGCCGCGCGGTGGGCTCCCACCACGAACCGGCGTCGGCCGCGGGGACCGGCCCCGCGCCGAAGACGACGGTGGCCAGGGCGATGAGAAGCGAGGCGAGGGCGAACCGCCAGCCCGCTCTGCGCGTTGTGGGTCGAGTCATGGTCAGCGATGCCTTCGGTCATGGGGGTGTACCGGGCTGGGGCCGCCGGGTGTTTCTTGCGGTAACAGCGGTTGGCCAGAGGATCGCGAGGATCGCCGAGTGAGTCAAGAGTCCGGGTCAAATGACCTGTTGATGATCCGTCAGCCCCCGATCAGCGTCACCAGCTGGTCGGCCGTGGCGTCGAGCAGGGCCGCGGCGGTCCGCTCGTCGCCGAGCACCAGGTACTGGAGGGTGAGCCCGTCGATCATCGCCGCGAGCAGATGCGCGAGCAGGCTCATGGGCACCCGAGGCTCCACCTCGCACACCGCGCAGACCTCGTCGAGCAGGGTGGTCCCCGAGGCCACGTACTGCTCGTACTGGGCCCGCGCGAGATGCTCGAACCCCTCCTCGCGCAGGGCGTACTGGGTGAGCTCGTACGTGAGCATGTGCTCGGCCGGGTGGGCCGTCACATGGTCCCAGTACGTGCCGAGGGCGCCCCGGACCGTCTCGCGCAGGGTCGCCCGGGGCTCGACCGCGGACCGCACGTGGGCGACGTAGTTGCCGGTGATCGACTCGATCGCGGCCTCCAGGAGGGCCTGCTTGGAGTCGAAGCAGTAGTGGAAGACGCTCAGCGAGACCCCCGCCTCGGCGCAGATCGACCGGGTCGTCGTCCGGGCCACGCCGTCCCTCGCCATCGCCCGTACGGCCGCCTCGACCAGCTGCCGGCGTCGTTCCGCCGACGGCATCCGCGCCATGGTTGTCCTCCTCGTATCGGCTCCACCGCGGCCGACAGGGTAACCGCAGCGCGAGGGGAGATCAGGCGCGCCACCAGGGCTCGCGGATCACGTCGTCCGCGTCCCCCGCGCAGGCGGTCCCGTTGACGACGACGCCGCCCGCGACGTCCCAGCCGACCACGCCGTCCCCCTCGCGCTCGAACTCGATGAGCCGGGTACGGGAGGATCCCGCGCCGGTGTCGACGTCGCAGCGCACCACGCCGGCCCAGGAGCGCCCGTCCAGCGCGGCCGCCAGGGCGAGCAGGGGCAGCGCGACCAGGGTGAGGAGGAGGCCCGCGCCCCACACCAGGTCGGCCGTGCGGTGGAGCGGGCCCGCCGCGCGGGTGCGCCGGTGACCGCCCGCGTACCGGCCGGTGCGGTGGTCGAGCAGCACGCCGAGGCGCAGGGCGTAGGCGACGACGCCGGCCACCAGGGCCCAGCCCCAGCCGTTGAGCGAGCCGATGACGAGCGCCAGGGCGCCCGGCACGATCGCCGCGGAGGCCGCCGTGGCCGCGACGCCCCGTCCGGGGTGGGCGGGTCCACGGCCGTGCTCGCCGAGATACAGATAGAAGGCCCGGGCGGCGGCCACCCCGAGCACGGTGGAGAGCAGCGGCTCGAAGAGGAACATCCCGCTCATGACGTCGAGCCAGTTCTTCGGGCCCATGGTGTCCAGCGCGTCCCGGGCGGAATCGCCGCCGCCGAGCGTCCAGGACAGCTTCAGTACGGGGACGGCGAACAGGGCCGCCATCAGCATCACGCGCTCCGCGCCGGACCGCTCGCCCTCGCTCACGCGCAGAGCCTAGGTGTCCGTGCCGGGCGGGGCCCCGACCGACACCTCCGTGAACCGAAAGGAACTCACAGGTGCACAGGGGTTGTCAGTGCAATTTCACATTACTATGTTACAGCTCACGCGGTGACGGTACTCCGTCAAGTCCTACGTGAGCCAGGGACTTTCAGGCCGTGTAGACCCCCCATCCCACCCGACCAGGAGTCCCCAGGTGAACCAGCACAAAGCTGTGCGTTCCACCCTCCTCGCCACCGCCGTCGCGGTGACCCTCGTCGCCTCCGCCGGACAGGCCGTCGGCCAGTCCGCCCCCCAGGCCGCCCCCCAGCGCCCCGCGGCCGTGCCCGCCGCCTTCGCCGCCGGGCCCGCCACCGACGCGAACCCCTTCGACGAGGTCGACCACCTCGCCGACGCCAAGCCGCACAAGCCCGCCCCGGCCCCCGCCCCCGGCGGCGGCCCCGAGGCCAGCGTCCCGGGTGCCGCGAAGAGCACCGCGAAGGCCGACCGGCGCTCGGCCGCCCGTACCGCGGAGGCCCCCACCCTCGCGTCCGGCGTCCCCTGCACCCTCGACGGCATCACCGGCCTGTCGCCCGAGCAGTTCGCGGACTTCCTCGCCGACAAGGCCGTCACCGCCGACGTCTGTCTGCGCGGCCTGATCTGGCGCTGGGACGCCCGCCTGGCGCCCGTCATGTCCGACGCGCACGTCCAGGCGGTCTCCCGCCGTATCTCGGCGCTCTCCGCCACCCACGACGGGACCAACTCCTCCAACCTGGAGGAGATGTTCACGTACCTCCACGCGGTCGTGTACCACGACTTCTCGCGCACCGAGATCGACGTCACCGACGCCCCCACCGTGAACGCGATGCGCCAGGCGATAGCCGACTTCGGCAACGCCGCCCGCACCTTCGACGTCACCGCCTCCAACGCCCGCACCCTGCGCGAGGCCCTCTACGCGGGCAGCGGCCCCGGCCTGCGCCAGTACCAGCTCGGCCTGATCACCCGGGTGCTCGCCACCATGGACGCCTCGCACACCACGACCAACCAGAGCCCCGACTGGGCCGGCGCCGCGCTCGCCGGGCTCTCGACCAACTACCTCGGCGTCTACCCCGGCAACCAGGACGCCGCCTTCCAGGCCGCCGCGAAGGCGGACCCCGCCTACCGCGCCACCTTCCGCGCCTTCGCCGGCTACGCCCACCTCAAGGGCACGGCCAACGCCTGGGTGGTCCGCGACGCGATGAACGAGTACGGCCGCTTCGGCCAGATCGACGGCCTCAAGGACGCCATCGCCACGGACCTCGGCACCGTGCTCGGGACCGTCCAGTCCACCTTCGGCATCAGCGTGCAGTGGGGCTCGGTCGTCTCCTGGCTCAACTACTACAACGCCTGCGCGCCGTACGGCGTCTGCAAGGCCGACATCGAGAAGAAGCTCTTCCCCAACACGTACACGTACGACAACGGCGGCATCAAGGTCCGCACCGCCCTCGACCGGGCCACCGTCGACCAGCTCTACTACGCGAGCAAGCAGGTCAAGTCGCAGTTCCACCGCGTGCTCGGCACCGACCAGCCGCTCGCGGGCGACACCAACAGCACCCTCAACATCGTCCTGTACGCCTCGCGCGCCGACTACGAGATCTACCACCCGGTCCTGACCGGCTACAGCACCAGCAACGGCGGCATCTACATCGAGAACGGCGCCACCTTCTACACGTACCAGCGCCGCGTCCCGCAGGACTCCAGCCTCACCCTGGAAGAGCTCTTCCGGCACGAGTACACCCACTACCTCAACGGCCGCTGGGCCGTCCCCGGCACCTTCGGCCAGGGCGCCTGGTACCAGGGCGACCGCACCACCGCCATGGACGAGGGCACCGCGGAGTTCTTCGACGGCGCCACCCGCGACAACGGCATCGCCGTCCGCAAGTCCCTGGTGCGCGGCATCATCAACGACACCGCCGGCGGCGGCCCCCGCATGAGCGTCCGCCAGCTCCTGCACGCCACCTACGACGGCGACGGCTTCCGCTTCTACAACTACGCGGGCACCTTCTTCGAGTTCCTGTGGACGGAGCGCCCGTCCCTGCTCCGCGAGATGTACACGAACATGCGCGCCAACGACGTGGCCGGCTACGACGCCTGGCGCGAGCGGATGAGCGCGGACCCGGGCCTCCAGGCCGCGTACGACCGCTTCCTGGACACCCAGATCGCCCAGGTCGACAAGCTCTACGTGCCGAACACCACCTTCACGCCCAACGACCAGCTGCGCGACTCCGGCGCCGAGGCGGTCCGCTCCGCCTTCTACACCGCCACGTACGCCAACCCGGACTGCGTGGAGAACGGCGACCCCGGCAAGAAGCGCTTCGTCTGTACGGGCCGGATCACCGCCAACCTGAAGGACGCCAACAGCCAGGACCAGGTCTTCAAGGACATGTCCGAGACGGTCGACTACTTCATCCTCGACCGGGCCGGCGCGGCCTCCAACAACCTGGCCGACATGAACTGCTCCTTCGGCCCGGTGGAGATCTGGTCCAACCGGGTCGCGGGCACGTCCGCCTTCACCTGCGAGGGTCCCCTCCGCAGCTAGCAATCGCCCGATCCGTGCCCAGGTCCGGGAAGGGCCTGGGCACGGCCAGAAGAATGTGACATATTACTGCCGTGCCCAAGAGACACTCCCTGGATGCCGTGATCATCGGTGCCGGCGTCGTCGGAGCCGCCTGCGCCTACTACGCGGCCCGCTCCGGCCTCTCCGTCGCCGTCGTCGACCGCGGTCCCGTCGCGGGCGGCACCACAGGTGCCGGGGAAGGAAACCTGCTCGTCTCCGACAAGGAGGCGGGCCCCGAGCTCGACCTCGCGCTGCTGTCCACAAGACTCTGGCGCGAGCTGGCCGGCGAACTGCCGGACACCGAGTACGAGCCCAAGGGCGGTCTCGTCGTGGCGCCCGACGAGACCACCCTGAAGGCGCTCCGCGCCTATGCGGAGGGCCAACGCGCCGCCGGTGTCGAGAACACCGAGATCGACGCCGCCCGGCTGCACGACCTCGAACCCCATCTGGCCCCCGGCCTGGCCGGCGGCTTCCACTACCCGCAGGACTCCCAGGTCCAGCCCGCCAAGGCGGCCGCGCGCCTCCTGGCGGCCTCGGGGGCCACCACGTACCTGGGCGAACAGGTGACGGAGATCCTCACCGACGCCACCGGCGCGGTCCGGGGCGTCCGCACCCCGCGCCGCGAACTCCTGGCCCCCGCCGTGGTGAACGCGGCGGGCACCTGGGGCGGTGAGATCGCCCGCCTGGCGGGCACCCACCTCCCGGTGCTGCCCCGCCGCGGCTTCGTCCTCGTCACCGAGCCGCTGCCCCGCGTGGTCCGCCACAAGGTCTACGCGGCCGACTACGTGGCCGACGTGGCGAGCGACTCCGCGTCCCTCCAGTCCTCCGGGGTCGTCGAGGGTACGCCCTCGGGCCCGGTCCTGATCGGCGCCACCCGGGAACGCGTGGGCTTCGACCGCTCCCTGTCCACGGAGGCCCTGCGCCGCCTGGCGGCCCAGGCCCAGGCCCTCTTCCCGATCCTGGCCGGAGTGGACGTCCAGCGCGTCTACCACGGCTTCCGCCCCTACCTCCCCGACCACCTCCCCGCCATCGGGGCGGACCCCAGGGTCCCGGGGCTGCACCACGCGTGCGGCCACGAGGGCGCGGGCATCGGCCTGGCCCCCGGCACGGGCGCGCTGATCGCGGCGACGCTCACCGCCGGGGAACCACCCATGGACCCCGGCCCGTTCCGCCCGGACCGGGACTTCGGCGAGGAGGCGGAGGCATGAGGCAACCCACCGACGGAGCACCCCGATGAGCACCCCGCGCGACCTGGTGGGCGGCACGCCCACCGCCACGCACACCGTCACGTTCGACGAGCGTGAACTCCCCGTACAGGCAGGCCAGTCCATCGCCGCGGTCCTCTGGAGCGCGGGCATCCTGTCCTGGCGCAGGACCCGCGAGAACGGCGCTCCGAGAGGCGTCTTCTGCGGCATCGGCCAGTGCTTCGACTGCCTGGTCACCGTCAACGGGCGCCCCAACCAGCGGGCCTGCCTGGTCCCGGCGAACCCGGGCGACACGATCACCACCCAGGAGGGAACCGGCCGTGCCGAACTCGGCTGCTGATCTCGCGATCGTCGGCGCGGGCCCCGCGGGGCTCGCCGCCGCCGTGACCGCCGCCGACCTGGGCCTGTCCGTGGTCCTCCTGGACGCGGGCCGCGGCCCCGGCGGCCAGTACTACCGCAGCCCCGCCCCGGAGCTGGGCGCCGAGCGCCCGCAGGCCCTGCACCACGACTGGCGCGCCTTCGCCTCCCGCGAGGAGCGGCTGCGCGCGGCCGGCCGGGTCGACCACCGCCCGGAGTGCCATGTGTGGGCGGTGCTGCCGAACAACGACGGCTGGACCCTGCACGCCCGCGCCGCCCACGACGACGCGCCGACCACCGTCCACGCGCGCGCGGTCCTGCTGGCAACGGGCGCGTACGAACGCCAACTCCCCTTCCCCGGCTGGACCCTGCCCGGCGTCGTGGGAGCGGGCGGGGCGCAGGCCATGCTGAAGAGCGGCCTGGTGCTGCCCGGCCGCCGCGTGGTCGTGGCGGGCAGCGGCCCGCTGCTCCTCGCCGTGGCGGCCACCCTCGCCGCCGCCGGCGCCCGCGTCCCCGCCGTGGTGGAGGCCGCGGCGTACGGCGCCGGGTACGCCCGCAGCACCGGCACGCTCCTGCGCAACCCGGCCAAGCTGATCGAGGGCGCCCGCTACGGCGCCGCGCTCGCCCGGCACCACGTGCGCCCGCTCACCCGGCACGCCGTGGTCGAGGCGCACGGCACGGACCGGGTCGAGGCCGTCACGGTCGCGCGGCTCGACCGTGACTGGCGTCCGGTCCCCGGGACCGCCCGCCGCATCCCGTGCGACGCGCTGGCGGTGGGCCATGGCCTGGTCCCCGAACTGTCCCTGGCCACCAGCCTCGGCTGCGCGACCAGGACGGCGACCGACGGCACGGTGGCGCTGGCGCTCTCGGCGGACCAGCGCACCTCGGTCCCCGGCATCTGGGCGGCGGGCGAGACCGGCGGCATCGGCGGCGCCCAACTGGCCCTGACCGAGGGCGAGCTGGCGGCCCACTCGATCGCGACGAGCCTGCGCGGGGCCCCGGGCGCGGAGGCCACGGCGCGGCTGCGCCGCACCCGGAACCGCCTGCGCGCCTTCGCGGACGCGATGGGCGCGGCGCACCGCCCCGGCGAGGGCTGGACGTCCTGGCTCCGCGAGAACACGGACGTGTGCCGCTGCGAGGAGGTGACGGCGGGCCACATCCACGAGGCGGTCGAGGAGCTGGGCGCGCGGGACCCCCGTACGGTCAAACTCCTGACCCGGGCCGGCATGGGCTGGTGCCAGGGCCGGATGTGCGGCCCGGCGGTGGCGGCGCTCTGCGGCACGGGCGCGACCCCGGACCGCAGACCGCTGGCGTGCCCGGTCCCGCTCCGCCACCTGGCCGAACTTCCCTCGGAAACCGACTGATCCTCTTCCGCGGCCCTCTTGTGGTCGCCCCACACCACTCAGTAAAATGTCACACACTACAAAGGAGCTCTTCATGACTGACACCACCATCGGCGCCTGGACCCCCGCCCGCCCCTGGCGCGGCATCATGGTCGCCACCACCCTGCCCCTGCGCGAGGACCGGTCCGTCGACTACGACGCCTACGCGGCGCACGTCCGCTGGCTCATCGACAACGGCTGCGACGGTGTGGTCCCCAACGGCTCGCTGGGCGAGTACCAGACCCTGACCGCCGAGGAGCGGGCCCAGGTCGTCCGTACCGCCGTCGAGGCCGCCGGCGACGGAGCCAGGGTCATGCCCGGCGTCGCCGCCTACGGCAGCGCCGAGTCCCGCCGCTGGGCGGAGCAGGCGGCCGAGGCGGGCGCCGGTTCGGTCCTGCTGCTTCCGCCGAACGCCTTCCGCGCCGACGAGGACGCCGTCCGCGCCCACTACGCGGACGTCGCCAAGGCCGGACTGCCGATCGTCGCCTACAACAACCCGATCGACACCAAGGTCGACCTGACCCCGCGCCTGCTCGCCAAGCTGCACGCCGACGGCGACATCGTCGCGGTCAAGGAGTTCAGCGGGGACGTGCGCCGCGCCTACGAGATCGCCGAACTGGCCCCGGAGCTCGACCTGCTGATCGGCGCGGACGACGTCCTCCTGGAGCTGGCGCTCGCCGGCGCCGTGGGCTGGATCGCCGGCTACCCGAACGCGCTCCCCGCCTCCTGCTCCGAGCTCTACCGCGCCGCCGTCGCGGGCGACCTGGCCACCGCGCTGCCGCTCTACAAGTCCCTCCACTCGCTCCTGCGCTGGGACTCCAAGACCGAGTTCGTCCAGGCCATCAAGCTCTCCATGGACCTCGCGGGACGCCCCGGCGGCGCCACCCGCGCGCCGCGTCTCCCGCTCACCGGCGAGACCCTGACGGCCGTACGCTCGGCCACCGAGAAGGCGCTGGCCGACGGCCACCGCTGACAGCAGGCCGTACGACGCCCAACACCGACGGAGGGGAACCATGCGCACCAGTCACGTCTACCACGCGGTCAACTCGCACACCGAGGGCATGCCGACCCGCGTCATCACCGGGGGAGTGGGGGTGATCCCCGGCGCCACCATGGCGGAGAAGCGCGTCCACTTCATCGAGCACCTGGACCACCTGCGTCAGCTGCTGATGTTCGAGCCGCGCGGGCACTCCGCGATGAGCGGCGCCATCCTCCAGCCGCCCACCCGCCCCGACGCGGACTACGGCGTGCTCTTCATCGAGGTGTCCGGACTGCTGCCGATGTGCGGCCACGGCACCATCGGCGTCGCCACGGTCCTGGTCGAGACCGGCATGGTCCCGGTCAGCGAGCCGGTGACCACGGTCCGGCTCGACACGCCGGCGGGACTGGTCAGCGTGGACGTCCAGGTCGAGGACGGCGCCGCCCGCTCCGTCACCCTCACCAACGTCCCCGCCTTCAGCGCCGGTCTCGACCTCAAGACCGAGGTCCCCGGCTTCGGCACGGTCACCTACGACCTCGCGTACGGCGGCAACTTCTACGCCTTCGTGGAGCTCGACTCGATCGGCCTGCCCTTCGACCGGGCCCGCAAGGAGGACCTGCTCTCCTTCGGCCTGTCCCTCATGGACGCGATCAACTCCGGCCCGGACCGCCCGGTCCACCCGGAGGACCCGCGGCAGGGCGGCGTCAAGCACGTCTACCTGGCCGCCCCCGGCTCGGACGGGCGCCGCTCCCGGCACGCCATGGCGATCCACCCCGGCTGGTTCGACCGCTCCCCGTGCGGTACGGGCACCAGCGCGCGGATGGCCCAGCTGCACGCGCGCGGACTCCTCGCCCCGGGCCAGGATTTCGTCAACGAGTCCTTCATCGGGACCGAGTTCACCGGCCGGATCGTCGGCGAGACCACGATCGCCGGACTCCCCGCGATCGTGCCCACCGTCACCGGCCGCGCCTGGATCACCGGCACCGGCCAGTACTTCCTGGACCCGACCGACCCCTTCCCGGCGGGATTCCAGCTGTGAGCTCCACGGAGGTGCGGACCACCGACTACCACACGGCCGGCGAACCCTTCCGGATCGTCGACCTGGCCGCCGAAGGGCTGCCCCCGCTGCCCGGCGACACCGTCGCCGAGCGCTGGGCCACGCTCCTCGGCCCCGGCGGCGACGGCACGGCCCCCCGGCCGGGCCCGCTGGACGGCCTGCGCCGGCTGCTCGTCCAGGAACCGCGCGGCCACGCGGGCATGTACGGCGGCTTCGTCGTGCCCCCGGACGACGACGGGGCGCACCTCGGCGTCCTGTTCTGGCACAAGGACGGCTACTCGACCGCCTGCGGCCACGGCACCATGGCGCTCGGCGCCTGGGCCGTGGACTCCGGCCGGGTCGCCGTCCCGGAGGACGGACGGGACGTCGAGGTGCGGATCGACGTCCCGTCAGGACGGGTCACCGCGACCGTCCACCGCGCGGGAGGCCGCACCACCGGTGTGACCTTCCGCAACGTCCCGGCCCGCGTGACCGGCCGGGGCGTCGAGGTGGCCACGAGCCGCGGCCGGGTCGAGGTCGACCTCGCCCACGCCGGCGCCTGCTACGCCTCGGTCGCCGCCCGCGACCTCGGCCTGGCGGTCGACCGCGCGGACCTGTCCGAACTCGTGGCCGTCGGCCGGGAGATCCGGGCGGCGCTCGCCGGCCACCCGGCCACCCGCCACCCGGACGACCCGCTGCTGTCCGGGGTGTACGGCGTGATCCTCCACGAGGACCTCCCGGACACCCCGGCCGGGCCGCGCCAGCGGAACGTCACCGTCTTCGCCGACGGCCAGATCGACCGCTCGCCCTGCGGCTCCGGCACCTCCGCCCGGCTCGCCCTCCTCGCCGACGAGGGACGCCTGAAGGAGGGCGACACGCTCACCCACGAATCCCTCGTGGGCACCGTGTTCACCGGCCGGATCGCACCGGGCGGCGAGACGCCGCAGGGCCTGGTCACCCTGGTGACCGGCAGCGCCCACCGCACGGGCGAGCACCTCTTCACGCTCGACCCGTTCGACACCCTCGGCTCGGGGTTCCCGCTGTGACCGCCGCACCGCTCGGGGCCGGGGCCCCGCAGTGGATCGACGCCCCGGCCGTGGCCCGGCTGCTCTCCCCGGCCGGCGCGGTCGACGCGCTGGCCGCCGTGCTCCGCGAAGGACTCGACCCGGAGTCCTCCCCGCAGCGGAGCGCCCTGCCGGTGCCCGGCGGCGAACTGCTGCTCATGCCCGCCGCCTCGGAGTCCTGGGTCGGGGTGAAGGTCGTCGGGATCGCGCCCGACAACCCGGCCCTCGGGCTGCCCCGCATCACCGGCGGCTACCTGCTCCTCGACGGCCCGACGCTGCGCCCGGTCGCCCTGCTCGACGGCATCGCGCTCACCTCCCTGCGCACCCCGGCGGTCTCCGCCCTGGCGGTCCGTCACCTCGCCTCGGGGGACGGGCCGCTGCGCCTGGTGCTGTTCGGCTCGGGACCGCAGGCGTACGCCCACCTGGACGTCCTGCTCGCGGTACGGGAGCTCGCCGAGGTGGTGGTCGTCGCCCGCAACGCGGAGGGGGCCCGGCGGCTGGTCGCGTACGCGGAGGGGCTCGGCGTGCCGAAGGCCCGTACCGGCACGGCGTACGACGTGGCGGGGGCGGACCTCGTGGTCTGCTGCACCACGGCCCGCGAACCGCTCTTCGACGGGCGGCTGGTGGAGCCCGGGGCCACCGTCGTGGCCGTCGGCTCGCACGAGCCGGAGGCCCGCGAGGTCGACACCGCCCTGGTCCGGCGGGCCGAGGTGTACGTCGAGTCGCGGACGGCGGCGCTGCGCGAGGCCGGGGACCTGCTGATCCCCGAGGCCGAGGGCGCGATCGGACCCGGACACATCGCCGGCACGCTCGCCGACCTGGTCGCCGGGCGCGCCCCGGCGGATCCCGCCGCCCCGCGCCTCTTCAAGAGTGTCGGCATGGCCTGGGAGGATCTGGCGGTGGCGGTCGCGGTGTACCGGGCGGCTCAGCTGGAAGCGGCCTCGGAGGCTCCGGAAGCTGCGGATGCTGCGGATGCGGACGGAGGGTCGGTCAGCGAAACGTGACATTGTACGCTGTCCTCCTGCGAGTTTTCGGAGGACGAGCGTGGGTGACCTGAAGCAGCACAGTCTCATCAAGGCCCAGGAACGGCTGCGCGACCAGGTCGGTCACGCGCTGAGGGCCGCTTTGATAGCGGGCGAACTACGGCCGGGAAGCGTCTATTCGGCGCCCGGCCTCGCCGCCGAGCTCGGCGTGTCGGCCACGCCGGTGCGCGAGGCCATGCTCGACCTCGCCCGCGAGGGCCTGGTCGAGCCGGTCCGCAACAAGGGCTTCCGGATCACCGAGGTCAGCGAGCGCGAGCTCGACCAGTGCACCGAGCTGCGCATGCTGATCGAGGTGCCGACGATCGGCCGGGTCACCGAACTGGCCACGCCCGAGCAGCTGGAGGCGCTGCGGCCGCTCGCCCAGGAGATCGTGACCAACGCCCGTGAGCACAACCTCATCGGCTATCTGGAGGCGGACCGGCTCTTCCACCTCACGCTGCTCGGCCTGGCCGGGAACGACCGGCTCGTGGAGACCGTCGGCGACCTGCGCAAGCGCTCCCGGCTCTACGGGCTCACCGGCCTCGACGAGGCGGGCAAGCTGGTCTCCTCGGCGGAGGAGCACGTCGAGCTCCTCGACCTGATGATCGCGGGCGACGCCCAGGCGGCGGAGGCCTGTATGCACCGCCACCTGGGCCATGTCCGCTCGCTGTGGGCCGAGGCCCGCGACGAACCGGTCGAGCGCGCCGCCGGGCGGCTCGGCCAGGTCCGCAAGGGCTAGGCGAAAGGGCCAGGCGCGAGGGCTGGGTCAGCGCACGCTCTGGCCGTACACGTGGTCGACGGGCATGCGCATCAGCACCCGCCCGTCGGCCACCATCGCCGCCCGGTACTCGTCCCAGTCGGGGTGCTCGCCGGCGGCGAGCCGGTAGTACTCCACCAGGGCCTCGACCTCCGGCCCGTGCGGGTCGGTGCCGGGCCCGGTGAGCGTCACCGTGCCCTCGGCGGTCGCCCAGGACCAGCCGTCGGCGCTGGTGACCTCCAGGGCCGCGCGCGGGTCACGGCGCAGGTTCGCCGTCTTGGCGCGGCCCTCGGTCATCGACACGTACACCGTGTCCGTGGCCGGATCGTAGAAGGGCATGACCGGGGAGAGCTGCGGGCGCCCGTCGGCCTTGATCGTGGCGAGGACACCCAGCCGGCTCTTCGCGAGCAGCTCGCGGGCGTCGAAGCGTGTGGTCGTCATGACCGTTCCAAGTCCCCGGCGGGGGCGCTTTGTTCCCTCAGGCCTTCTTCACGACGCTGGACTTCAGCTGCATCGGGCCGAAGCCGTCGACCTTGCAGTCGATGTCGTGCCCGTCGACCCCGTCCACGAGACGGATGTTGCGGACCTTGGTGCCGGCCTTGATGCCGCTCGGGCTGCCCTTGACCTTGAGGGTCTTGACCACGGTCACGGTGTCGCCGTCGGCCAGCACGTTGCCGACCGCGTCCTTCACCACCCGCTCGCCCCCGGCGTCACCGGCGGTCGCGTCGCCCGCGGCGGGCGTCCATTCGTGGCCGCACTCGGGGCAGACGAGGAGCGCGCCCATCTCGTAGGTGTAGGCGCCGGAGCACTCGGGGCAGGGGGGAAGGGTCTCGTTCACCCGGCGATGGTAAGTCGCGGACCTGTTAATTGCGAAAATGAGCAATTACTTAATCTCCCCGCGTCGGGCCCACGCGCTCGCCCCGGCCAGCGCCACCGCGGCGCTGCCCAGGCCGAGCACCGCGCCGCCGGCCACGTCACCCGGGTAGTGGACGCCCGTGTGGACCCGCGAGTACCCGACGGCCCAGGCCAGGATGGAGAGCGGGACCGCGGCCGGGGGCAGGATCACGCCCACCGCCGTGGCGAACGCGACCGCCGAGGCGGTGTGCCCGGACGGGAACGAGGCCGAGCTCGGCATCGGCACATGGCGGTCCACCGTCACCCGGGCCGCCTCCCGGTCCGGGCGGGGCCGGCGCACCAGCCGCTTGCCGAGCAGGTTCGCCGAGGCCGAGGCCACCCCGATGGCGCCGACACCGACGAACGCGGCGGCACGGGCCCGGCCCCCGGCGAGGGCGAGCGCGGCGGCCACGGCGAACGAGATCTTGGAGTTGTCGGCCGCGTTGGACAGCAGACGCAGCCCCCGGTCCAGGGCCGGGGTGGGGGTGGCGGCGACCGCCGCGTACAGGGCGCCGTCCACGGCGCGCAGATCGGCGAGCACGGCGTGGGGGCCGCTGGGCGGGGGCGCGGGCGGCACCTTGTCAGCCGGGCCGGTCGGTCCGGTCGGCGGCTCGTTCACGGGTCCGTTCGTGGGCTCGGGCATGGCTCTCTCCTCGGGGGCCGAAGGCCAGGACGACGATCCGGCCCCAGTTCAGCGGGGGCACGGGCGGTGCGGTCCCGGGGCGGTCGCGCGGCACGAGGACGCGCAGGGCGCGCGGCCGCAGGGTGCACAGGACGGGGGTCGGCAGGGTCAGCGCCTCGCCGTCGACGGCCACCGGGAGGGTGTCGCTGTCGGCGGTGACCTCGACCCGGCGGGCGGTCAGGACGTTCAGGCCGGTGGACTGCGTGCCCCGGACCGCGAGGTCGGCGGCCTGCGCGGCGCCCTCCACCCGGACGGCGATGACGCCCAGCTCCCCGCGGTCGAGCCGGGGGCGCCGCCCGCCGCCGAGCGGGTCGGGCGAGACGTACGGGTTGTTGCTGACGAGCAGCGCCTGCTGGGCGCGGAGCGAGGTGTCGTCGGCCCGGGCGTCCAGGCGGCCGCCCTCGCCGCCGGCCAGCAGCTCCGGCATCGCGTTCAGGGCCGTCTCCGCCTTCGCGTCCCGGTACTCGGGGCGCTGCACCACATCCGCGTACACCCCGAAGGAGACCGTGTTCACGAACGGGCGCCCGGCGACCTCGCCCAGATCCACCCGCAGCTCCTCGCCGTCCGTGAGGGCGTCCAGGCAGCGGGCCGGGTCGGCGCGGTCGAGGCCCAGGTCCATGGCGAAGTGGTTGCGGGTGCCGGCGCTGATCACCAGGAACGGCAGACCGTGCTCGGCGGCGACCGCCGCGACCAGCGCCTGGGTGCCGTCGCCGCCCGCCACCCCGAGCAGATCGGCGCCGTCCGCGACCGCCTCGCGGGCCAGCGCCGCCACGTCGGCCTGCCCGCCCGAGTCCGGCGGCCCGAGCAGCACCACCCGGGCACCGAGCGCCTCGGCCCGCTCGACCAGGCCGAAGCGCTCGACCTTGCCACCGCCCGACTTCGGGTTCATCAGGAGCACGGGCCGCAGGGGGCGGGCCGCGGGCGCGGCGGGACGGTGCGGGCGCGGCCGGGGCAGCGCCCGCCGCGCGCAGAGCAGGCCCACGCCCCACAGGCCGAGCGAGAGCAGGGCGGTCGGCCACAGGCCGTCCCGGACGTAGAGGACGAGCAGGCCGAGGGGCGCCCCGGCGGCGAGCAGCGCGCCCAGGAACCGCACGGGACCGCGATGCGCCAGGAACCACCAGGTGCCGGCCGCGCACAGGACGAGCGCAGCGAGCCCGCTCAGGACGATCACCAGACCGCCGCTCCCGAACGGGACGAACAGCGCGAGGACCGCCGCCACCGCCGCCAGCAGCGCGCAGCGCGCCAGCAGGCGCTCCCGCGACCGGGCCCGCGCCCCCGTACCGGATTCACTCACCTCTGCCTCCCCATGTCTCGACCCCAGCCTCGTACCCCACGCGCTCCGGCACCGCACCCACAGGCCCGTTCGGGTGACGCCTCGGCAGGCCACCTCGGCGGGTCCGGCCGGATACCGATTGTGGTCGCGGCGGAGAGGCGAAAGGATCGCTGGAGTGCGTGAACAGATGCCTGCAGAGCTGCCCGAGACGCCCGAGACGCCCGGGACCGCCAAGCTGTCCGACGGAGTCGTGACCCTGCTGCCGCCCCCCGCCGACGAGGACACCGGGGCGGGCGACCCGGTCCGTTCCTTCGGGATCCGGGCCGGGCGGTGCGTGGGAAGCGTCGGTCTGCGGTTCGCCGCCGCCGGACTCGCCCACGGCGACGTCGACGTGACCTACCGACTCCACCCCGACGCCCGAGGCCGCGGCTTCGCCACCCGCGCGGTCCTCCTCGCGTGCGCCCACGCCCGCTGCGAGGGCGCCCGTCGCGCCGTGATCCAGACCCCGGCGGACGACCCGGCCGCGGCGGCCGTCGCGCGCCGCGCCGGATTCCTGCGGCGCGGCCAGATCAGCCACCGCGACGGCACCGTCCTCGACTGGTACGTACGGGAGCTGGCCCGCGCCTGAGCACCGCACGTCCGGCGGGCGGTCCCGTCACGCGAGGATGCCGCTGCCGTGCGGCGCGTACAGGTCGAGCAGTCGGACCCGCGTCACATGGAGGCGGTGGGCGAGGATCTGGCCGACCCAGTACACCACCGAGACGCCGAACTCCGCGTCCGTGCGGCACATCGACCGCACGGCCGTGGCGTCGAACTCATGGGCCCGCACCGGGGTCATCGCCTCCGCGCCCGACTGGCACAGATAGGGCGGGAACAGCCAGGAGAGGCCGACCAGCTCGCCGTGGCCCAGCGAGTCGATCACGGGCGAACCGCGCCCGGGGACCTTGGCGTCGAGGGTGACCGCGCCCGTCTTGACGATCCAGAACCGGTCGGCGTGCTGCTGCTCCTCGAAGAGCCGGTGGCCGGACTCGAAGTAGACGTCCTCGGCGAAGGCCATCAGCCGTTCCCGGTGCTCGGGCGGCAGCGTGCTGACCTTGGGTGCGGCAGTGCTCATGGCGGGCCTCCTCGGACCGGCGACAGCGGTGCGTCCCGCCTCCAGTGTCCGTCGCCCGCGCACGGTACGCAGTCGCCGCACGCGGCCGGTCACACGGACGCCGTACGGCACGCGGCGCGCGCCGGAGCGGGCCGGGAACGGTCGGTGGCGGCGCGGTCACCGTCCGCCTAGCGTGGGACTCCCGGGGGGACCCCCACGTAGAACGGTGCCTCGCATGGCAGACAAGCCCTCGATCGTCCTGGTCCACGGATTCTGGGGCGGAGCCGCCCACTGGTCGCACGTCATCACCGAGCTGCACCGGCGCGGCTTCGGCGACCTGCACGCCGTCGAGAACCCCCTGACCTCGCTCGCCGACGACGCCGAGCGCACCCGCAAGATGGTCCGCCAGGTGGCGGGACCGGTCGTGCTCGTCGGCCACTCCTACGGCGGCGCCGTCCTCTCCGAGATGGGGGACCTGCCGAACGTCTCTGCCCTCGTCTACATCGCCGCCTTCGCCCCCGACGCGGGCGAGAGCCCCGGGCAGATCAGCCAGGAGCACCCGCCGGCCGCGTTCGACAACATCGTGCCCGACTCCGACGGCTACCTCTGGATCAAGCAGGACAAGTTCCAGGAGAGCTTCTGCCAGGACCTGAGCGCCGACGAGGCCCTCGTCATGAGCGTCACGCAGAAGGCGCCGCTCGCCTCCACCTTCGGCGACAACGTCACGGCGCCCGCCTGGCGCGTCAAGCCCTGCTGGTACCAGGTCTCGGCCCAGGACCGGATGATCCACCCGGACAACGAGCGCCGCATGGCCGCGCGGATGAACCCCGTCAAGACCATCGAGCTCGACGCGAGCCACGCCTCGCTGGCCACCCATCCCGGCGAGGTCTCCGACCTCATCGAGTCCGCGGCCCGCGAGACCGCCGGCTGACCGGCGCGGCCGTACGCGCTCCTGCCCGGCGGGTGTCGGTCACGGGCCGGCCCCCGCCGGACCGGCGTCCGTCACATGGCGGCCCCCTGCCGGGCGGGCTCGGTGAAGAGCTCGGGCCGCGCGCCGCGCGCGAAGCCCTCGCTGCCGCAGACCGGGACGAGAGCCGGGAACGCGCCCGGCGCGCGCAGGGCGAACAGGCAGTCGAGCCGGTCGCCCGCGTCCTCGGCCGGGGCCAGCAGGAACACGGTCTCGCCCGGGGCGGGCCGCCCGACCGCGTCCATCGAGCGCCCGAAGACGGGCCGGGTGCCGAGCCCCGCCGCCAGCCAGCCGTCGACGTCGGCCTCCAGGGCCTCCGCCTGACCGTCCAGCGCGTGCCGCCGGCACCAGGCGGCGCCCTCCTCCCGGATCCGCAGCAGCAGGGCGCGGTCGGCGGCGTCGGGCCGGGCCACCGTCCCGTCCTCGGCCTGCCGGGCCCGGAAGCGGTTCACCAGCGGGATCAGCGAGTCCGTGAGCACGGCGCCCTCGGCGCGCAGATGCTCCGGTACGGGGGGTGCGGGGGGTACGGGGGGTGCAGACAGTACGGGCGGGATGTCGGCCGGTCTCGGGTACGTCACCGTGGGGTGCCTCTCCGTGGGGAACGGTGAAGATCCAAGCAATCCGGGCGGCCCCGGGCAAGGCCTTTCACCGCGCGTCCCGCATGACGGGACGCCGCTCCGGCGTGCGCCCGTCCGGCGGAGGGCGGAGCATGAACGTGAGGAGGGAGCGGCCCGGCGGGGGCGGCGAGCAGGAGGGTGCCATGCCCGTCCCGGACGGCGGTGACGCACTCGTCGTACTCCACGACGTGGACAAGCACTTCGGGACGCTCCATGTGCTCCGGTCCATCGACCTCACCGTCCACCGCGGCGAGGTCGTGGTCGTCATCGGACCCTCCGGCTCCGGCAAGTCCACGCTCTGCCGCGCGATCAACCGCCTGGAGACCGTCGACTCGGGCGAGATCGTCGTCGACGGCAGGCCGCTGCCCGCCGAGGGCCGCGAACTGGCCGCGCTCCGCGCCGACGTCGGCATGGTCTTCCAGTCCTTCAACCTCTTCGCGCACAAGACGGTGCTCGACAACGTCACCCTCGGCCAGATCAAGGTCCGCAAGAAGGACCGCAGGAGCGCCGAGGAACGCGCCCGGGCGCTCCTGGAGCGGGTCGGGGTCGCCGAACAGGCGGACAAGTACCCGGCGCAGCTCTCCGGCGGCCAGCAGCAGCGGGTCGCCATCGCCCGGGCGCTCGCCATGGACCCGAAGGTGATGCTCTTCGACGAGCCGACCTCGGCGCTCGACCCGGAGATGATCAACGAGGTCCTTGAGGTCATGCGGCAGTTGGCCCTGGACGGCATGACGATGGTGGTCGTCACCCACGAGATGGGGTTCGCCCGGTCGGCGGCCCACCGCGTGGTGTTCATGGCCGACGGCCGGATCGTCGAACAGGCCACACCGGAGGAGTTCTTCGGCCATCCGCGCACCGAGCGCGCCAGGGACTTCCTGTCGAAGATCCTCCATCACTGATCCGCACACCATCGGCACACCGTGGGGTGATGACCATGAATCCGCTCAGGGCCCGCAGGCTCACCGTCGCCGCCGCGGCGGCCGTCGCCCTCTCCTTCACCGGCACCGCCTTCGCCTCCGGCGGGGCGGCCGCGCACCGCGACGACGGGAAGATCACCGTCGGCATCAAGTTCGACCAGCCCGGCATCGGCCTGAAGACCCCGGACGGCACCTACACCGGCTTCGACGTGGACGTCGCCACGTACATCGCGAAGCAGCTCGGCCACGACCCGAAGGACATCGTCTGGAAGGAGGCCAAGAGCGCCGACCGCGAGAGCCTGCTCCAGCGCGGCGACGTGGACTTCATCGCGGCCTCGTACTCGATCACCCCCAAGCGGGCCGAGAAGGTCGACTTCGCGGGCCCCTATCTGCTCGCCCACCAGGACGTGCTGATCCGCGCCGACGACCACTCCATCACCAAGCCCTCGGACCTGAACCACAAGAAGCTCTGCTCCGTGACCGGCTCCACCTCCGCCCAGAACGTCAAGACGAAGATCGCCCCGGACGCCCAGCTCCAGGAGTACGGCGGCTACTCCGAGTGCCTCACCGGCCTGGAGAACGGCGTCATCGACGCGATCACCACCGACGACTCGATCCTCGCCGGATACGCCGCGCAGCCCGAGTTCAAGGGCCAGTTCAAGCTGGGCGGCTTCAAGCTGAGCAACGAGAACTACGGCATCGGCGTCCAGAAGGGCAGCGAGCTCAAGGCGAAGATCAACACCGCGCTGGAGAAGATGGTGGCCGACGGGTCCTGGGCCGCGGCCGTGCAGAAGAACTTCGGCCCGGCCGGGTACAAGGCCGAGCCCGCACCGAAGATCGGCGTGGTGGTCCAGTGAGCGGGCCGTCGTGTTCGACTTCCTGCGGGGCTACGACCTGCTGGGAGCCTTCTGGACGACGGTCCGGCTGACCGTCTTCTCCGCGATCGGCTCCCTGGTCTGGGGGACGCTGCTGGCCGCCATGCGGGTCAGCCCCGTCCCCCTGATGCGGGGCTTCGGCACCGTCTACGTCAACATCGTCCGCAACATCCCCCTCACCGTCATCATCGTCTTCACCTCGCTCGGCCTCTTCCAGACCCTCGGCGTCAGCCTGGGCGCCTCGGACTTCACCACCATCAACTTCCGGCTCGCCGTCCTCGGCCTCACCGCCTACACCTCCGCCTTCGTCTGCGAGGCGCTGCGCTCCGGCATCAACACCGTCCCCCTCGGCCAGGTCGAGGCCGCCCGCGCCATCGGGCTGAACTTCTCGCAGACCCTGCGTCTCATCGTGCTGCCGCAGGCCTTCCGCTCGGTCGTCGGCCCCCTCGCCAACGTCCTGATCGCCCTCACCAAGAACACCACCGTCGCCGCCGCCATCGGCGTCGCCGAAGCCGCCCTGCTGATGCGCGAGATGATCGAGAACGAGGCCCAGCTCCTTCTCATCTCCGCCGTCTTCGCCGTCGGCTTCCTCTGCCTCACCCTGCCCACCGGACTGCTCCTCGGCTGGATCGCCAGGAAGGTCGCGGTGAAACGATGAAGGAGCTGCCGGAGCCGACGAAGCCGACGAAGCCGACGGAACCGCGGGAGCCGCCGGAGGTACGCGAGCCCCGGGAGACCGGGACCGTCCTCTACGACGTCCCCGGCCCCCGGGCCCGGCGCCGCAACCTCCTCTACACCCTGCTCTTCGTCCTCGCCGTCGGCGGCGTCCTCTGGTGGGTGGTGGCGAGCCTCGCCGACAAGAACCAGCTCGCCTGGGCCAAGTGGGCCCCCTTCTTCACCGACCCCCGGGTCTGGCACACCTACCTGCTGCCGGCCCTGCGCAACACCGTGACCGCCGCCGCCCTCGCCATGGGCCTCGCCCTGCCGCTCGGCGCCCTCCTCGGCATCGCCCGGCTCTCCGACCACCGCCGGCTGCGCGGCACGGCCGGCCCCGTGGTCGAGTTCTTCCGCGCCATCCCCGTACTGATCCTGATGCTCTTCGCCGACGCCGCCTACGCCCGGTTCACCGGTGTCAGCCCGGAGAGCCGCCCCCTGTACGCGGTCGTCACCGGGCTCGTCCTTTACAACGCCTCCGTCCTCGCCGAGGTCGTCCGCGCCGGGATCCTCGCGCTGCCCGCCGGCCAGACCGACGCGGCCAAGGCGATCGGGATGCGCAAGGGCCAGACGATGGCGTACATGCTGCTGCCGCAGTCGGTCACGGTGATGCTGCCCGCGCTGGTCAGCCAGCTCGTCGTCATCGTCAAGGACACGGCGCTCGGCGGCGCCATGCTCGGCTTCTCCGAACTCCTCGCCTCCGTCCGCCCGATGAGCGCCAACTACGGGGCCAACACCATCGCCTCCTTCACCGTGGTCGCCGTCGTCTTCGTCGTCCTCAACCTCGCCCTCACCACCTTCGCCTCCTGGCTGGAGCGCCGCCTGCGCCGCGGCCGGCGCTCCTCCGGGGGCGGCCCGCCACGGTCCGCGGCCCACGGACGCTCAGCCCCGGACGGTGGTCTGCCGAAACCCAGTGCATGACCTTCACGCCCGCGCCGCCGTCGCGGCCGACCCGCGCGCCGGACCGCACCGACCGCCTGCTCGCCGCCCTCGGCGGGATCCTCGCCGGATGGGGCGGGCTCGCCGTCGCCGCGCTCGTCACGGTCACCGTCCGCCCCGAGGCGGCGCCCGTCGCGGCCGTCGGCGGCTTCGTCGTCGACCACACCCCGGCGGGCGTCAAGGAATGGGCCATCCGCACCTTCGGCGAGAGCGACAAGGACGTCCTCCAGATGGGCGTGCTCATCGTGCTCGTCCTGCTCGCCGCCGTCCTCGGGGCGCTCGCCCTGACCCACCGCGCCGCCGCCCTCGCCGGGGTGGGCGTGCTCGGCCTGGTCGGCGCCCTGGCCGCCGTGACCCGCCCCGACTCGGAGTCCTGGACCGACGCCCTGCCCTCGCTGGCCGGGGCGGCGGTCGCGGCGGGGCTCCTGTACCTGCTCGTCCGGCGGCTGCTCGGCACGCCCACGACCGCCCCCGCGCAGGCCCGGCGCCGCTTCCTGGTCGCCGGGGCGGGCACCCTCGTCGGCGCGGCCGGGGCCACCCTGCTCGCCCGGACGGCCGGTGCCACCCGCTCCGAGAACGCCACCGCCTCCCGGGACGCCCTCCGGCTGCCGCGCCCCGCCTCGCCCGCCCCCGCCGTGCCGCCCGGCGCCCAGCTCAGGGTCGACGGCATCAGCTCCTTCGTCACCCCGAACCACGACTTCTACCGAGTCGACACCGCCCTCGTCGTACCCCGGATCGACGCCGGTACGTGGAGCCTGCGCATCCACGGCCAGGGCGTGGCCCGCGAGCTCACCGTCACCCTGGCCGACCTGTTCCGGCGCGAGGTCGTCGAGCGGGACATCACCCTCAACTGCGTCTCCAACGAGGTCGGCGGCCCCTACATCGGCAACGCCCGCTGGCTGGGCGTCCACCTCGCCGACCTGCTGCGGGAGGCCGGGGTGCGCCCGCCCTCGGCCGGCGGGCCCGCCGACCAGCTCGTCGCGCGCTCCGTGGACGGCATGACCATCGGCAGCCCCGTGGAGACCGTCATGGACGGCCGCGACGCCCTGCTCGCCTTCGGGATGAACGGACAGCCGCTGCCCTTCGTCCACGGCTTCCCCGTGCGGATGCTCGTCCCCGGCCTGTACGGCTATGTCTCCGCCTGCAAGTGGATCACCTCGCTGGAACTGACCACCTTCGCCGCCTACGACGCCTACTGGGTGCCGCGCGGCTGGTCGGCGCAGGCCCCCGTGAAGACCCAGTCCCGGATCGACACCCCGAAGGCCTTCAGCAGCCCGAAGGCGGGCACGGTCGCCGTCGCCGGGGTCGCCTGGGCCCAGCACCGGGGCATCTCACGCGTCCAGGTACGGGTCGACGACGGCCCCTGGCAGGACGCCGAGCTGGGCGCCCAGGACAGCCGCGACACCTGGCGCGAGTGGGTGTACCGCTGGCCCGCCGAGCCCGGACGGCACACCCTCACCGCCCGGGCGACCGACGGCACCGGAGCCGTGCAGACCGATCAGCAGGCCGGGACCATGCCCGACGGTGCCACCGGACTGCACTCCGTGACCGTCACCGTCGGATGAGCTCAAGGGGGAGCGCCGGTACGTGGTGCCCGGCGCGGCCCGTCGTCGACCGGGCGGCCGTGAGCGCGTTCAGGACGGCCTCCTCGACCGCCTCCACCACCGCCGTGCAGAACGGGTCGATCCGGCCCCACGGCACGAACCGCAGCGTCTCGTACGGGGCCGGGTCCTCCTTCTCGGGAAAGGTGCTGGTCAGCGCCGACTCGTTCGCCGTGGAGAAGACCAGGAACAGGTCGCCCGAGAAGTGGCTGCCCGTGGTGCCCGTCCGGGCGAGCCCCAGCGGCACCCGCCGGGCGAGCGCCTTGCACTGGCCCGGCAGCAGCGGCGCGTCCGTCGCCACGACCACCACCACGGAGCCCGCGCCCGGCGGCACGCGCCCCGCCTCCTCGGCCGGCGGGAGCTCCCGGCCCACCGGGACCCCCGCCACCACCAGCTCGTGGCGGGCGCCGAAATTGGCCTGCACATGGACCCCGACGGTGTACCGGTCCTCCCCGTAGGGGACGACCCGGGAAGCCGTACCGACCCCGCCCTTGAAGCCGTAGCAGCGCATCCCCGTCCCGCCGCCCACACAGCCCTCCGCGACCGGGCCCGAGGCCGCCGCGTCCATCGCGGCGGCCGCGTGCTCCGGGCGCACGGCGGAGCCGTGGATGTCGTTGAGATGCCCGTCCCAGGTCTCCGTCACCACCGGCAGCAGCCACTCGGGCGCCATGTCCGCGCGGTGCAGGCCCACCCACTCGACCACCCCCCGGTGCACGGGACCGACCGCGTACGTGTTGGTCAGCAGCACCGGCACCGCGAGCGAACCGGTCTCCTCCACCCAGGTCGTCCCGGTCATCTCGCCGTTGCCGTTGAGCGCGTACCAGCCCGCCGCGCACGGCACCCCCACCCCGGCCCGGCCCCGTGGCAGGACCGCCGTCACGCCCGTGCGGACGTCCTCGCCCTCGATCAGGGTCACATGGCCGACCTCGACCCCCGGCACATCGGTGATCGCGTTCCAGGGCCCCGGCTCACCGGTCAGCGGAACGCCCAACTCGCGTACTCTCGCGCGTACTTCCGTCATGGCCCGCACCGTACCGCCCGGCGCCGGGGTGCCGGGGGCGGACCGGCGGAGCACCATGAAGACATGAACGGCACCGCCGGCACAGCCGGCCCGGGGCGCGCCCCCGGGCTGGGCGAGGTCAGCGCCCCGGGCCGGGTCGCGGGACCCGACGAGGGCATCGGCGCGGCCGAGCTCGCCCTCGCCGCCCGCAACCACGGCCTGCCCCTCGAAGCGCTGCGCTACGACACCACCCCGCCCGGCCTGCACTACGTCCTGGTCCACTACGACATCCCCGCCGCCGACGCCGGGGACTGGCGGCTCACCGTCGGCGGCCGGGTGCGCCGCCCGCTCCGCCTCGGCGTCGCGGAGCTGCGCGAGCGGCCCTCCGTCACCCACCGGGTCACCCTGGAGTGCGCGGGCAACGGCCGGGCCCGGCTCAGCCCCCGCCCGGTCAGCCAGCCCTGGCTCGTCGAGGCGGTCGGCACCGCCGACTGGACCGGCGTCCCGCTGGCCGCCCTGCTCGCCGAGGCGGGCCCCGCCGACGGCGCGGACACCTCTGCCGAAGCGGTCTTCACCGGCGCCGACCACGGGGTCGAGCGCGGCGTCGAACAGGACTACCGACGCAGCCTCCCGCTCCCGCTCGCCGCCGACCCGGCGCGCGGCGTGCTCGTCGCGTACGCCATGAACGGCGCCCCGCTGCCGCCCCAGCACGGGTATCCGCTGCGGCTCGTCGTGCCCGGCTGGTACGGCATGGCCTCGGTGAAGTGGCTGCGCGACATCACCGTCACCGCCGCCCCGTTCACCGGCTTCCAGCAGGCCGTCGCCTACCGCTACCGGCAGGGTCCCGACGACCCCGGCGCCCCCGTGGACGTCATCGCGCCACGCGCCCTGATGATCCCGCCCGGCTTCCCCGACTTCATGTCCCGCACCCGTGTCGTCCGGCCAGGACCCGTCCCGCTCGCGGGCCGCGCCTGGTCCGGCCACGCGCCCGTGACCCGCGTGGAGCTCAGCGCCGACGGGGAGCGCACCTGGACCGACGCCGAGGTGACCGCCGACCCCCGGCGCCCCTGGGCCTGGGCGGCCTGGCGCACGACCTGGACGGCGGCCCCGGGCCCGTACCTCCTCACCGTCCGCGCCACCGACGCCGCAGGCCGTACGCAGCCGCTCACGGCGCCGTGGAACCGGGGCGGCTTCGGGAACAACCTGGTGCACCGGGTGGAGGTGCTCTGCGTCGCGTGAGGCGGGCGGCCGGGGCCGGGCGACAGGCGCCGCGCGGGCCGCATAGAGTCGGTCCCGGACGTCACCGCACACCACGCACCACCGAGGAGCCTTCCGTGACCGACCCGGAGACCACCGCCCCGCAGCAGCGGATCGCCCGCGATCTTGAGGTCGGCGAGACCTTCGACCCGCGCGCGGAGATCGAGCGCCGGGTGGCCTTCCTCACCGAGCGCCTCACCTCCACCGGCCTGGGCTGCCTGGTCCTCGGCATCAGCGGCGGCGTCGACTCCACCACCGCCGGACGGCTCTGCCAGCTCGCCGTCGAGCGCGCCCGCGCCGCCGGCCACCAGGCCACCTTCTACGCCATGCGGCTGCCCTACGGCGTCCAGGCCGACGAGCGCGACGCCCAGCTCGCCCTCGGCTTCATCCGCGCCGACGAGGTCCTCACCGTCGACATCAAGCCGGCCGCCGACGCCGCCCTGGAGGCCACCACGGCCGCCGGGATCACCTTCCGCGACGCGCACCACCAGGACTTCACGCACGGCAACATCAAGGCCCGGCAGCGGATGATCGCCCAGTACGCGGTCGCGGGCGCCCACAACGGTCTGGTCGTCGGCACCGACCACGCCGCCGAGGCGGTCTCCGGCTTCTTCACCAAGTACGGCGACGGCGCCGCCGACCTCGTCCCGCTCACCGGCCTCACCAAGCGCCGGGTCCGTGCCGTGGCCGCCGAGCTCGGCGCCCCCGCCGAGCTGGTCTGGAAGGTCCCCACCGCCGACCTGGAGACCCTCGACCCGGGCAAGCCCGACGAGGACGCGCTGGGCGTGACGTACGACGAGATCGACGACTTCCTGGAGGGCAAGCCGGTCGGCGAGGCCGCCTTCGCCGCGATCGTCCGCCGCTACGAGCTGACCGACCACAAGCGCCGGCTGCCGATCGCGCCCTGACCCCACAAGCACGCACAAGCACCGCTCAGCACGACAGCACCACACCGCTCAGCACGAACAGGAACAGCCAGGTGTCCACCTTCCGGCAGCCCGGACTCGTCCTCACCGACCACCGCTTCAGCGTCCCGCTCGACCACGGCGCCCCCGACGGCGAACGCATCGAGATCCACGGACGTGAGGTCGTCGCGGGCGACCCGGCCGCCAGGACCGACCTGCCCTGGCTGCTCTACCTGGAGGGCGGGCCCGGCTTCGGGGCCCGCCGCTTCATCGGGCCGCAGGCCTGGCTCGGGCGGGCCGTCCGGGAGTTCCGGGTGCTCCTCCTCGACCAGCGGGGCACCGGTGCCTCCACCCCCGCCAACCGGCAGACGCTGCCCCTGCGCGGCACCCCGCGCCAACAGGGCGACTATCTCGCCCACTTCCGCGCCGACTCCATCGTCAAGGACTGCGAGCTGATCCGCCGGGAGCTGACCGGCGGCGCCCCGTGGACCGTCCTCGGCCAGAGCTTCGGCGGCTTCTGCGCCACCCACTACCTCGGCACCGCCCCCGAGGGCCTGGCGGCCGTGCTCGTCACGGGCGGGCTGCCCTCCCTGACGGCCACCGCCGACGAGGTCTACCGGGCCGCCTACCCGCGCGTGCGGCGCAAGAACGAGGCCCACTACGCCCGTTACCCCGACGACGTCGAGCGGGCCCGCCGGATCGCCGCCCATCTCGCCGCGCACGAGGTCACGCTGCCGGGCGGCGGGGCGCTGACCCCCGAGGTCTTCCAGTCCCTCGGCATCCTGCTCGGCGGCGGCGACGGCACCCACCAGCTCCATCTGCTCCTGGAGGACGCCTTCGTCCCCACCCCGGCGGGCCCCGCCCTGTCCGACGCCTTCCTCGAAGCCGTCCAGGCCCACCTCTCCTTCGCCGGCCACCCGCTCTACGCCCTGCTGCACGAGGCCATCTACGCGCAGGGGCAGGGCCCGACCGCCTGGGCCGCCGAACGCGTACGGGCCGGGTTCCCCGAGTTCGACGCGGCGCGGACCCTCGCGGGCGACGCCCCGCTGCTCTTCACCGGGGAGACGATCCACCCCTGGCACTTCGCCACCGACCCGGCCCTGCGCCCGCTGCGCGAGACCGCCGAACTCCTCGCCGCCCGCACCGACTGGGCCCCGCTCTACGACCCCGCGCGGCTGGCCGCCAACGAGGTCCCGGTCGCCGCCGCCGTCTACCACGACGACATGTACGTGGACACCGCCCACTCCCTGGACACGGCGCGGGCCGTCCGGGGGCTGCGCACCTGGGTCACCGACGAGTTCGAGCACGACGGTGTACGGGCCGGCGGCCCCCGCGTCCTCGACCGGCTGCTCGCCCTCGTCCGCGGCGAGCTCTGAGCCCCGGCCCACCCGGCGCGCGGGGATAGGATGCGCCGCGCGCCCGGCCGGGGCGAGCCGAGAGCACCAGGGGGTCCGGTGGCACACGACGGGATACCGGCGTCCGGGCGCGAGCTGAAGTTCCGGGCCCTGACGGCCCAGTTGCGCCGGGGCCTGCTCGACGGCACCTGGCCGCCCGGCAGCAAGCTGCCCACCGAGCGCGCCCTCGCCGCCGAGACCGGCCTCTCCGTGACCACCGTCCGCCGGGCGTACGAGGACCTCGTCGCCCTCGGTCTGGTCCGGCGGCGCCAGGGCGCGGGCACGTTCGCCGCCCACCGCGCCGAGGAGGTCCGGGCCGACCGCCGGGTGGTCGGCGTCCTCGTCCCCGACACCTCCTTCTACTACCCGCGCGTCCTCCAGGGCATCGAGAAGGAGCTCGCCGCCGCCGGTGCCCGGCTGGTCCTCGCCTGCTCCCACTACGACCAGGCCGAGGAGGACGCCGCCGTCGCCCGGCTGCTCGGCTCGGGCGTCCACGGGCTGCTGCTCGTCCCCACCCTGCACACCGCCGCCGACCCCGCGCTCCGCGCCGAGCGGCTCATGGCCCTGCCCGTGCCCGCCGTCCTGGCCGAGCGACGGCTCGCCGCCCACGGCCCGGGCGACCCGACCGAGCACGTCCGCACCGACCACGAGGGCGGCGCCTACGACGCCGTACGGCATCTGCGGGCGCTCGGGCACCGGCGGTTCGGGCTCGTCGTGCGCTCCGGCGCGCCGACCACGGCGCCCGTCGAGTACGGCTTCGCCCGCGCCATGGCCGACCTGGGGCTGCCCGAGCCGTGCCGGGAGAGCGGGACCATGGGGGAGTGGAACGCCGGCCGCGCCGACCGGGCCGTGGCCGCGCTGCGCGCCGCCGGGGTCACCGCCGCGCTCTGCTTCGGCGACCGGGAGGCCGCCCTCGTCCTCGCCGCCGCCCGCCGGGCCGGGCTCCGGGTCCCCGACGACCTCGCCCTGATCAGCTACGACAACGAGTTCGCGGACCTGGCGGAGACCCCGCTGACGGCCGTCTCCCCGCCGAAGTTCCAGCTCGGCAGGCTCGCCGCGCAGATCCTGCTGCGCCGGCTGGCCGAGGGCGACGCGGCCCCGGTCCAGCAGGTGCGGCTGCGGCCACGCCTGGTCGTGCGGGCCTCGTGCGGGGCGCCCCGGAGTGCGCGAGGGTGAGTGTTGGAGCGGCTTTCGCTCACGAAAGCGCAAACTCCGCTCACCATTTGCTCATTGTTCGCTAGCGTCTCCGGGTGTAGAACACCGTTCGAGCCCCGGCGTCCGCCCCGGGACCCGGTCCCGAAAGGACGCCCATGACCACCCATGTGGACCGCGAGATCGCCAGCCAGCCGGAGTGCTGGCGGCGCGCCGCCGAGATCGCCGCGGCGCGGGCCGAGCTGCTGCCCCGGACCGGCGAGCGGGTCGCCGTCGTCGGCTGCGGCACCTCGTACTTCATCGCCCGCGCCTACGCCGCCCTGCGCGAGTCGCTCGGCGCGGGCGAGACCGACGCCTTCCCCGCCTCCGACCCGACCCCGCTCGGCCGGGGCTACGACCGGATCGTCGCGCTGACCCGCTCGGGCACCACCACCGAGGTCGCCGAGCTGCTCGCCCGGGCCGCCGGACGCACCCCGACCCTCGTCCTCACCGGCGTCCCCGGCAGCCCGGCCGCCCGGCTCGCCGACGCCGTCCTCGACCTGCCCTTCGCCGACGAACGCTCCGTGGTGCAGACCCGCTTCCCCACCACCGCGCTCCAACTGCTCAGGGCCGGTCTCGGCGTCGACCTCGGCCCCTCGGTCGCCGACGCCGAACTCGCCCTGTACGAACCGCTGCCCGCGAGCTGGGCACGGCACGGGCAGTTCACCTTCCTCGGCACCGGCTGGACCGTCGGCCTGGCCGACGAGGCGGCGCTCAAGCTGCGCGGCGCCGCCCGCGCCTGGACCGAGTCGTACCCGGCGATGGAGTACCGGCACGGGCCGATCGGCATCAGCGACCCGGGCAGCCTGGTCTGGTGCCTCGGCCCGGTCCCGCCCGGCCTGGCCGACGAAGTCGCCGCCACCGGCGCCCGGTTCGTCTCCGACGCCGTCGACCCGGTCGCCGCCCTGGTGCGCGCCCAGCGCCTCGCCGTCGCCGTCGCGGACCGCCGCGGCCTCAACCCCGACCGCCCCCGGCACCTCACCCGCTCGGTGATCCTCGCCGGGGCCCGCTGAACCGCGCGCGGGGCCGCCCCGCGCGCCGGGCGCCGGACGTATCCTGCGCCCATGATCGACACCGCCGGGCAGGCCCCGCCGCAACTGGAAGAGATGCCCTCCGACTGGCAGCGCGCCCTCGCCGTCGTCGCCCACCCCGACGACCTGGAGTACGGCTGCGCCGCGGCCGTCGCGGGCTGGACCGACGCGGGCAAGGAGGTCGTCTACGTCCTCGCCACCCGGGGCGAGGCGGGCATCGACGGCCTCGAACCGGCCGTGTGCGGCCCGCTGCGCGAGCGGGAGCAGCGGGACAGCGCGGCGGTGGTGGGCGTGCGGACGGTGGAGTTCCTGGACCACCGGGACGGTGTGGTCGAGTACGGGCTCGGGCTGCGCCGCGACATCGCCGCCGCGATCCGCCGCCACCGCCCCGAACTCGTCCTCACCCTCAACCACCGGGACACCTGGGGTCCGGAGCCCGGCGGCGCCTGGAACACCCCCGACCACCTGGCCGTCGGCCGCGCCACCCTGGACGCCGCCGCCGACGCGGGCAACCGCTGGATCTTCCCCGAGCTCACCGAGCGGGGGCTCGAACCCTGGAACGGGGTGCGCTGGGTCGCCGTCGCCGGTTCGAACCTGCCGACCCACGCGGTCGACGCCGGTCCCGGCCTGGAGCGGGCCGCCCGCTCGCTGCTCGCCCACCGCACGTACATCGAGGCACTGACGGACCAGGACCCGGACGCGTACTGCCGTGACTTCGTCGCCCAGTCGACCGGCCGCGCCTCGGACCGCTTCGGGGGTCGCCCGGCCGTGGCGTTCGAGGTGTTCCCCCGGTAGGGGCCCGGCGCTAGGCTCCGCCCCCTCATGTATCTGACGGTCAGTCAGGAGTCAGGGGGCGGTGCGGTGATCGACACACTGGACCAGACGGTCCCGGAGGGCGAGGAGCGGCTCACCCTCCGGGTCGAGGACGGCATCGGGGTGGTCACCCTGTGCCGCCCGGAGAAGCTCAACGGCTGGAGCTGGGAGGCCAGTCGCCAGCTCGGGCTCGTCACGGACCGGATCCGCTTCGACGAGCGGGTGCGGGTGGTGCTGCTGCGGGCCGAGGGGCGGGCCTTCTGCGCGGGGATCGACGTCACCGCGCCCGGCGGGGCCATCACCGGCCGCTCGGCGGCCGAGCGCACCGAGAACTACGCGGAGGGGATCCGCTGGGTCCACGAGCGCTTCGCCGCCTTCGCCCGGCTGCCGCAGCCCGTCGTCGCCGCCGTCCAGGGCTACTGCCTCGGCTTCGGCTTCGAGCTCGCCCTGATGGCCGACATCCGGGTCGCCGCCGCCGACGCCCTCTTCGCCCTCCCCGAGACCTCCATCGGCGTGGCCGTGGACGCGGGCGGGGACCTGCGGATCGCCCGGGACGCGGGCGCGGGCTGGGCGAAGTACCTGGCGCTCACCGGCCGGCGGATCGACGCCGCCACCGCCGAGCGCCTCGGTCTGGTCCAGCGCGTCACCGCCCCCGAGGACCTGGCGGCGGCGGCGTACGAGACGGCCGAGGCGGTCGCGGCGGCCGCCCCGCTCGCCGTCCGGGCGGTGAAGCGCGGCATCGACGCCTTCGCCGACCAGGGCCTCGCCGCCGCCCTGGACCGCGCCGCGTTCGCCGCCGCGCTCACCCTCACCTCGGAGGACGCCCGCGAGGGCTACGCGGCGAAGGCGGCCCGCAGGCCGCCCCGCTTCGAGGGCCGCTGAGGGGGGCGGCCCCGGGTCACATCGTGGGAGCGGGCTTCAGTACGGCGAAGGGGGCGCCGAACGGGTCCGCGAGCCAGGCGATCCGGCCCACGTCCGGGACGTCCGCGGGCGGCATCAGGACCGATCCGCCGGCCTCCTGGACCGAGGCGGCGACCACGTCGGCGTCGGCCGTGGCGAAGTACGGGATCCAGCGCGACTGGTCCGCCCCCGGCTGGAGCGGCGCCACCCCGCCGAAGGAGGCGTCCTGCTGGTCCCCCTCGGCCGTCGAGATCACCCGGTACGTCATGCCGGGCGCCTCCATCTCCGCCCAGCGCCAGCCGAACAGGGAGCGGTAGAAGGCGAGCGCCGCCTCCGGGTCGGCGGTGTGCAGCTCGGCCCAGAGCAGGCTGTGGTCCTCGGAGGTGCGCTCCAGGCCCTTCACGGCGCCCGGCTGCCAGATGGCGAAATCGGCGCCGCCCGGATCGGTGAGGGCGGCCATCCGGCCGGCCTCCATCACGTCCATGGGGGCCATCCGGACCCTGCCGCCGCCCTGCTCGACGGCCTTGGCGGTGGCATCGGCGTCCGGGGTCTGGAAGTAGATCGTCCAGGCGCTGCTCGCGCCCTCCTCCGTGAGCGGGCCGAGGGCGGCGACGATCTTGCCGTCCTGCTGGAAGAAGCCGTAGCCGCCGGCCTCCGGCCCCGCCGAGACGAAGGCCCAGCCGAAGACATGGGCGTAGAACGCGGCGGCGGCGTCCGTGTCGGGGCTGCCGAGGTCGAGCCAGTCGGGCGAGCCCGTGGTGAAGTCCGTACCGAGCATGGGGATGAGTCCCGTCCTTCCGGGTGGGGAGGCCGTGCCGAGGCGGAGCGGGTGGCAGGGTTCCGGCCACCATGGCCGATCCTCGCCCCCGGTCGCCCCTTCCGCTGCCCGGCCACCCCGGTTTCATCCGCACGGCCCAGCGCGCTTCAGCCCCCGCCGGGACCCTCCCCGGTGAACCGGCCGCGCCCCAGCTGCGCCCGCACCGGCACCACCGGCTCGTTCACCAGCGCGCGGCGCTGCCAGTTGGCGCCGTCGACCACCAGGGTGTGCCCGCTGACGAAGCGGGCGTACGGCGAGGCCAGGAAGGTCGCGGCCCAGCCCAGCTCGCGCGGACGCCCCACCCGCAGGGCGGGCTGGCGCAGCTCCGGACGCCCGGCCCGGTCCAGGGTGGCCCGGACGGCGGGCACCATCTCCTCGTGCGGCATCAGACCCGGCACCAGGCCGTTGACCTGGATGCCGTACGGCCCCCACTCCACCGCCAGGGTCTCCGTCAGGTTCTTCACCCCGGCCTTCGCCGCCGCCGAGTGCGCGTACCCGGGCCCGCCGGTCCAGGCGTAGGAGGCGCCGACGTTGACGACCGAACCGGGCGTCCCCGCGGCCAGGTGCCGCCGGGCGAAGTCCCGGGTCGTGAACCAGGTCCCGGAGAGCGTGATGTCGACCACCGCCCGCCAGCCGTTGGGCGTCAGATCCTCCGCCGGTACGGGGAAGTTGGCCGCCGCGCAGTTCACCAGGACGTCCGGCCGGGCGCCGAGCCCCGCCTCGCAGGCGTCCAGGACCCCGGCGATCCGCTCCGGGTCCCGGATGTCGCACACCCCCGTCACCACCCGCGTCCCGGCGACCGCCGCCAGCTCCTCGCGGGCCGCCGCGAGCCGCCCCGCCGTGCGCCCGAGGATCGCCAGGTCGGCGCCGAGCCGGGCGAACTCGGCGGCGATGGCCTTGCCCAGGCCGGAGCCCCCGCCGGTCACCAGCACCACCCGGCCCTCGAACGTGCCCGCCGGCAGCGCGCTCGCGCCGAGCGGGGGAGGGGCGGGCAGCCCCGGGGTGTCCGCGAAGCCGTCGTGCGGCGTGTCCCTCGTCTCGTCCATGGCGCATCGATAGCGCGCCGCGCCCGAGAACTGAAGACGCGTCAGCGTGCGGACCCGGCCGCCGCCCTCCGGTCCAGGTCGGTCAGGAGCAGGTCCGCGTTGACGGCGGTCGCCGCCCGGTAGCCGCCGCTCGCCGCGTTGACCACCTGCTCGTGCGCGCCGATCGCGTTCCCGGCCGCCCACACGCCCGGCACGCCGGTGCGCCCCGTCTCGTCCACGGCGACGAACTCGCCGAAGGGCGTCGCCCGGGTGGCCGCGCCCAGCGCGGTGAGCAGCCCGTCGCGGGGCACCGGCCGGGGGCCCACGAACAGCACCTCGCGCGCCACGGTCCGCCCGTCGGCCATCCGTACGCCCGTCAGCCGGTCCTCCTCGACCACGAGCCCCGCCACCTCACCGGTCACCACCGTCACACCGGCCGCCGCCAGCCGGGCGGCGTCCTGCGCGGAGGGGGCGGCGGCCGTGTGCAGGAAGAGGGTCACGTCGGCCGACCACCGCGAGACCATCAGCGCCTGCTGCGCGGGCAGCTCCGGGTGGGCGAGCACCCCGAAGGCCCGGTCGCGGACCTCCCAGCCGTGGCAGTACGGGCAGTGGAGCACGTCCCGGCCCCAGCGCGGGGCCAGACCGTCCAGCTCCGGCAGCTCGTCCGCGAGCCCGGTCGTGACGATCAGCCGGCGGGCCCGGATGCGGCGCCCGTCCGCCAGGGTGACCGTGAAGCCGTCGTCCCCGTCCGGGGCCGCGGCGGTCACCAGGCCCTCGGTGTACGCCACCCCGTACCCGGCGATCTCCCGCCGCCCCGCCTCCAGGAACGCTGCCGGGCTCATCCCGTCCCGGGTGAGGTAGCCCTGCATGTGCGCGGCGGGCGCGTTGCGGGGCTCGCCCGCGTCGACCACCAGGGTCCCGCGCCGGGCCCGGCCGAGGACGAGGGCCGCGCTCAGGCCGGCCGCGCCGCCGCCGACGACCACGACGTCGTACGTGTCAAGGTTCTGCTCGATGCCGTTCATGCCGCGAGGGTCACGCGGGCCGTGCTCGCTTGACAAATGAAGTTGCCGTTTCTGCAATGGACGCATGACCGAAGACGACGACCGCATCGACGCCGTGCTGACCGAGGTCGGCCCCCGGCTGCGCCGCATCCGGCGGGAGCGCGGGGCCACCCTGGCGGAGCTCTCCGCCGCCACCGGCATCTCCGTGAGCACCCTCTCGCGGCTGGAGTCCGGGCAGCGCAAGCCCAGCCTTGAGCTGCTGCTGCCGATCGCCCGCGCCCATCAGGTGCCGCTCGACGAGCTGGTCGGCGCCCCGCCGGTCGGCGACCCCCGGGTCCGGGCGAAGCCGATCGTCCGGCACGGGCGCACCATGTACCCGCTCACCCGCCAGCCCGGCGGCCTCCAGGCATACAAGATCGTCCAGGAGCCCGGCGCCGAGACGGGCGAGCCGCGGGTCCATGAGGGGTACGAGTGGCTGTACGTGCTCTCCGGCAGCCTGCGGCTCGTGCTCGGCGACCACGACGTGGTGCTCGGCTCCGGCGAGGCGGCCGAGTTCGACACCCGGGTGCCGCACTGGTTCGGCCCGGCGGGCGACCGGCCGGTGGAGTTCCTGAGCCTGTACGGGCCGCAGGGGGAGCGGATGCATGTGAGGGCGCGCCCCAAGAAGTGAGGCGCGCCCCCGGGAAGTCGCGAGCGCCTGGTTCCGCCAGTCCAAGCGACCGCTTAGTATGCCGACAGCTCCGAAGAACCGCGCAGGACCGACGACGGCTGCTGGAGGCCCCCGATGCAGGCATGGCGAGTGCACGAGAACGGCGAACCGGGCGAGGTGATGCAGCGGGACGAGGTCGAACGGCCGGTGCCCGGCGACGGTCAGGTCCTGCTCAGGGTCCTCGCCACCGGCATCAACTTCCCCGACGCGCTGCTCTGCCGCGGCCAGTACCAGGTGCGGCCCCCGCTGCCCTTCACCCCCGGCGTGGAGATCTGCGCCGAGACCGAGGACGGGCGCCGGGTGATCGCCACCCCCGCCCTCCCGTACGGCGGCCTCGCCGGATACGCGGTCGCCGACGCCGCCGCCCTGCTGCCGGCCCCCGAGGCCCTGGACGACGCCGAGGCCGCCGCCCTCCACATCGCGTACCAGACCGGCTGGTTCGGCCTGCACCGCAGGGCCGCCCTGAAGGAGGGCGAGACGCTGCTCGTGCACGCCGCCGCGGGCGGCGTCGGCAGCGCCGCCGTCCAGCTCGGCAAGGCCGCGGGCGCCACCGTCATCGGCGTCGTCGGCGGCGCCGACAAGGCCGCCGCCGCCCGCGCGCTCGGCTGCGACACCGTCGTCGACCGGCACGCCGAGGACGTCGTCGGCGCAGTCAAGGAGGCCACCGGAGGCCGGGGCGCCGACGTGATCTACGACCCCGTCGGCGGCGCCGCCTACCAGCAGTCCGCCAAACTGGTCGCATTCGAGGGCCGGATCGTCGTCGTCGGCTTCGCCAGCGGCACCGTGCCCGCCCCCGCCCTCAACCACGCCCTGATCAAGAACTACGCGATCCTGGGCCTGCACTGGGGCCTCTACAACCTCAAGGACCCGGCCGCCGTCCTGCGCTGCCACGAGACCCTGACCGCACTCGCCGCCAAGGGCCTGATCAAGCCGTACGTCAGCGAGCGCGTCCCCTTCGACGGCGCCGCCGACGCCGTGCAGCGCGTCTCCGAGGGCGTCACCACCGGGCGCCTCGTCGTCCTCCCGGAAGGAGCCCGCGCGTGACGGACACGCCCCCCGGCGCCGAGGCCCTGGCCGAGCGCACCCGCCGGCTGCTCGCCGAGCACCCGCCCGCCACCACCGGCCGCACCGACTTCCTGCGGGCCCGCTTCGACGCCGGACTCGCCTGGGTGCACTACCCCGTCGGCCTCGGCGGACTCGACGCCCCGCGCTCCCTCCAGGTCGTCGTCGATGCCCAACTCGCCGCCGCCGGAGCCCCCGACAACGACCCGCGCCGGATCGGCATCGGCCTCGGCATGGCCGCCCCCACCCTCCTCGCGCACGGCTCCGACGAGGTCAAGGAGCGCTTCCTCAAGCCGCTCTGGGTCGGCGACGAGGTCTGGTGCCAGCTCTTCAGCGAGCCCGGCGCGGGCTCCGACCTCGCCGCCCTCGGCACCCGTGCCGTACGGGACGGCGACTCCTGGGTGGTCAACGGGCAGAAGGTGTGGACCTCCAGCGCCCATGTGGCCCGCTGGGCCATCCTCATCGCCCGCACCGACCCGGAGCTGCCCAAGCACCGCGGCATCACCTACTTCGTCTGCGACATGACCGACCCGGGCGTCGAGGTCCGGCCGCTGCGCCAGATCACCGGCGAGGCCGAGTTCAACGAGGTCTTCCTCACCGACGTGCGCATCCCCGACGCCCACCGCCTCGGTGACGTCGGGGACGGCTGGCGGGTCGCCCGGACCACCCTCATGAACGAGCGGGTCTCCATCGGCGGCGCCCGTATCCCCCGCGAGGGCGGCATGATCGGCAAGGCCGCCGCGACCTGGCGCGCCCGGCCCGAGCTGCGCACCCACGAGCTGCACCGGCGGCTGCTCGACCTGTGGGTGGACGCCGAGGTCGCCCGGCTCACCGGCGAGCGCCTGCGCCAGCAGCTCGTCGCGGGCCGGCCGGGGCCCGAGGGCAGCGCGATGAAGCTGCTCTTCGCCCGCCTCAACCAGGCCATCAGCGGCCTGGAGGTGGAACTCCTGGGCGACGAGGGCCTGACGTACGGGGACTGGGCGATGGTCCGGCCCGAGCTCGTCGACTTCACCGGGCGCGACGCGGGCTACCGCTATCTGCGCTCCAAGGGCAACTCGATCGAGGGCGGTACGAGCGAGGTGCTGCTCAACATCGTCGCCGAGCGGGTCCTCGGGCTGCCCGCCGAGCCCCGTGATGACAAGGACGTCGCCTGGAAGGACCTCGCGCGATGAGCGATCTGCTGTACTCCGGGACCGAGGACGACCTGCGCGCCGCCGTCCGCTCCCTGCTCGCGGACCGGGCGGACGCGCGGACCGTGCTCGCCCGGATCGAGACCCCGGACCCGTACCCGCCGGGCCTCTGGGCGGCCCTCGCGGGCGGCATCGGCGCCGCCGGACTGCTCGTGCCCGAGAAGCTGGGCGGCCAGGGCGCGGGCCCCCGCGAGGCGGCCGTGGTCCTGGAGGAGCTGGGGCGCGCGGTGACCCCCGCCCCGTACCTGACGAGCGCGGTGGTGGCGACCGCCACGCTGCTGGCCCTCGGCACGGAGACGGGCCCCGCCGCGGACCTCCTCGGCGCGCTGGCGGCCGGCGAACGCGTCGCCGTCCTGGCCGTCCCGCTCTCCACGGCCCCGGACGGGCGTCCGGCGGGGGCGGGGCCCGTGACGGGCGAGGGCGCCGCCGGCCCGGTCGGGGCCGCCGCCGGATCCGGCAGCCTCGCGCCCGGAGTCCCCGCCGCATCCGGCAGCCCCGTCCCGGCCGCATCCGGCAGCCCCGACCCCGACGCATCCGGCAGCCCCGTCCCCGCCGTCCCCGACGCCCTCGCCGCCGACGTCTTCCTCGTCCCGCGCGCCGACGGGCTGTACGCCGTCGATGCCTCGGACGCCCTCGTCACCCCGGTCTCCTCGCTCGACCTCACCCGGCCGCTCGCCACCGTGGACCCGGGCGGCGCCACGGGTGTCCGGCTCGCCGACGCCGGTGCCAGGCGCGCGGCGGTGCGGCACGGGCTCCTGACGGGGGCCGGACTGCTCGCCTCCGAGCAGCTCGGGATCGCCGAGTGGTGCCTGGAGGAGACCGTGCGGCACACCGGGGACCGGCATCAGTTCAACCGGCCGGTCGGCTCCTTCCAGGCGCTGAAGCACCGGATGGCCCAGCTCTGGCTGGACCTCGCGGGTGCCAGGGCGGTGGCGCGGGCCGCGGCGGACGCGCTCGCGACCGGCGCCGAGGACGCCGCGCTGACCGTGGCCGTCGCCCAGGCGTACTGCTCGAAGGCGGCGGTGCGCGCGGCGGAGGAGTGCGTCCAGCTGCACGGCGGCATCGGGATGACCTGGGAGCACCCGGCCCACCTGGCGCTGAAGCGGGCCAAGTCCGATGCCGTCGCGCTCGGTTCGGCCGGCCGCCACCAGGACACGATCGCCGCTCTGGCGGACCTTCCGGCCCCCGCGTAAGGGCCGGTAAGGGGCCCTCTTTGTCCGCACCCCTTTACCTACTGTTTAATTGCGAGTCGTTCGCAACAACAGTTGATCTTCAAAAGGGGTGTGGACACCATGACCGCCCGATCCATACGCGGCACGGCCGCCGCGACGCTGGCCGGAGCCCTGGCCCTCACCGCGGCGGCCTGCTCGACCCCTGGCGGCGGCGCGGGCTCCGGCGGTCCCAAGGATGCGGCGGTCGTCGGCATCGCCTACGAGCCCGAGTCGCTCAGCCCGCTCCTCGGCTACGGCAAGGACGGCAACTCCAAGATCTTCGACGGGCTGCTCGCCTTCGACGCCGACATGAAGCTGCGGCCCGCCCTCGCCACCGCGCTGCCGAAGATCAGCGCCGACGGCCTCACCTACACGTACCAGCTGCGCAAGGGCGTGAAGTTCAGCGACGGGCAGCCCTTCACCGCGAAGGACGTCGTCTTCACGTACCGCACGGTGCTCGACCCGAAGACCAACAACGCCTCCCGGACCGAGCTCGACGCCCTCAAGGACGTCCGGGCCGTCGGTGACGACAGCGTCGTGTTCACCCTCAAGTACCCCTACGCGCCCTTCGCCGAGCGCACCGTCCTCGCCATCGCCCCCGAGCACGTCGCGGGCCGCCAGGACGTCAACACCGGCTCCTTCACCACGCGGCCGATCGGCACCGGGCCGTACCTCCTCACCGGCTGGTCCAAGGGCGAGAAGCTCACCTTCAAGGCCAACCCCGGCTACTGGGGCGGGGAGCCCGCCGTGAAGAAGTTCACCATGGCGGTCATCAAGGACGACGACGTCCGCGCCACCCGGCTGCGCGCAGGCGACCTCGACGGCGCCATCCTGCCGCCCGCCCTCGCCACCGGCTTCGCGAAGGACAAGGCGAAGAAGACCTACGCGGCGAAGACCTACGACTACCGCACGGTCACCCTGCCCACCCACCACAAGGTCACCGGCGACACCGCCGTCCGCCGCGCCCTCGACATCGCCGTGGACCGCGAGGCCATGGTCGACAAGATCCTCGAAGGCGCCGGGAAGCCCGCCTACGGGCCCGTCCCCACCGACAGCCCCTGGTTCACGAAGGGCACCGAGCGCCGCCACGACCTCGCGGGCGCCCAGAAGATCCTCGACGAGGCCGGCTGGAAGCCCGGCCCCGACGGTGTCCGGGTCCGCGACGGCGTCCGCGCCTCCTTCCCGCTCTGGTACCTCTCCGGCGACAAGCTGCGCCAGGACCACGCCCTCGCCTACGCCTCCGACGCCAAGAAGGCCGGCATCGAGATCAAAGCCCAGGCCGGCACCTGGGAGGTCATCGAGCCCCGGATGAAGACCGACGCCGTCCTGGCCGGCGGCGGCTCGCCCGGCGACCCCGACTTCGACCAGTACCTGCTGCTGAAGTCCTCCCTCGCGGGCGACGGCTTCAACAACATGGCCTGGTACGACAACAAGACCGTCGACCGCGCCCTGGAGGACGGCCGCCGCACCAACGACCCGGCCCAGCGCCGCGCCGCGTACGACACCGTCCAGCGCGAACTGGTCAAGAACCCCGGCTACACCTTCCTCACCCACATCGACCACCTGTACGTGGTGAACGACCGCTGGGACAGCACGTCCACCGGCCTGAGCACCCAGGTCGAGCCGCACGACCACGGCCTCGCCTCCGGCCCCTGGTGGAACGTCGAGAGCTGGAAGCCGAAGCCGTGAGCCGCCGCCTCCCCTGGGGGGCCATGGCCCGGATGACGGGACGGCGCGCCCTGGCCGCCGTCCCGGTCCTCCTCGGCGTCACCCTCGCGGTCTTCGCCGTCGCCGAGGCCTCCCCCTTCGACCCCGTCAAGGCCTACGCCGGGACCGCCGGACTCACCGCCTCCCAGGAGAACCTGGACCAGCTGCGCGCCAACCTCGGCGTCGACCGGCCCCTGCTCACCCGCTGGTGGGACTGGCTCGGCGGCGCTGTCACCGGCGACCTCGGCGACTCCGGCGTCATGCGCCAGCCCGTCGCCGACGTCATCGCCGAACGCGTCGGCTGGTCCGTGCTGCTCGCCGCCACCGCCTTCCTTGTCGCCGTCACCCTCGGCACGTTCCTCGGCGTCCTCGCCGGACGCCGCCGCGGCGGCCTCCTCGACCGGGCGGTGAGCTCCGCCGCGTACACCCTGGAAGCCGCCCCCGCCTTCTGGCTCGGTCTGCTCGCCATCTGGTTCTTCGCGCTGCGGCTCGGCGCGCTGCCCGCCGGCGGACTCACCGACACCGGCAGCGACACCGTCACCGCCGGCCAGGTCGCCACCCACCTCGTGCTGCCCGCCCTCGTCCTCGGCGTCTCCCAACTGCCGTGGTTCTTCCTGTACGTGAGACAGGGCGTCGGCGACGCGCTTGAGGAGGACCCGGTGCGCGGCGCCCGCGCCCGCGGCCTCTCCGAGCGCACCGTCCTCACCGGCCACGCCCTGCGCTCCGGGATGCTCCCCATGCTCACCCTCATCGGCTCCCGGGTGCCCGAGCTCATCACCGGCGCCCTCCTCGTCGAGACCGTCTTCAGCTGGCCCGGTATCGCCGCCGCCACCGTGCAGGCCGCCGTCTCCGTCGACTTCCCGCTGCTCGCCGCGCTCACCGTGCTCGCCACCGCGGCCGTGCTGCTCGGCAACCTGCTCTCCGACCTGCTGTACGGGCTCGCCGACCCCCGGGTGGGATTCGATGGCTGACACGACCCTCACCCGCCGAAGCGCCCGCCCGCGCAGGGGCGCCCCCGCCGACCGCACCCGGCGCGCGCGGCTGTGGAGCTCCGCCCTCGTCACCGGCGCCGTCGTCCTCGCCGTCCTGCTTGTCCCGCCCCTGGTCCAGCTCGACGAACAGGCCGTCGACCTCGGCAGCAAGCTGCTGCCGCCGTCCTGGGAGCATCCCTTCGGCACCGACGACCTCGGCCGGGACCTGCTCCTGCGCTGCGTCTACGGCCTGCGGATCTCGCTCCTCGTCGGCCTGGTCGCCGCCCTCGTCGCCACCGTCATCGGGACGGCCGTCGGCGCCGCCGCGGGCGCTCTCGGCGGCCGCTTCGACCGCTTCACGATGCGGATCGTCGATGCCTTCTCCTCCGTGCCGCACCTGCTGCTCGGCATCTTCATCGTGGCCATGTTCCGGCCCGGGGTCTGGCCCGTGATCGTCTCCGTGGCGCTCACCCACTGGCTCTCCACCGCCCGGATCGTGCGCTCCGAGGTCCTCTCGCTGCGCTCCCGGCCCTTCGTGGACGCCGCGATCTCGGGCGGCGCCTCGCGATGGCGGGTCGGCGTCCGGCACCTGCTGCCCGCCGTCCTGCCGCAGGCCGGGCTCGCCGCCGTCCTCATGGTGCCGCACGCCATGTGGCACGAGTCGGCGCTCTCCTTCCTCGGCCTCGGCCTGCCCAGCCACCAGGCCAGCCTCGGCAACCTCGTCCAGACCGCGCGCTCCTCGCTGCTCGCCGGAGCCTGGTGGCCGACGCTCTTCCCCGGGCTGCTGCTGATCGTGCCGACCCTCGCCATCGCCGGACTCGCCGGGATCTGGCGCGACCGGCTCAACCCGCGCCGCCGATCGGAGCTGTCCCTGTGACCGGGAACGCCGTGGATCCGCAGATCGCCCGCGCCCTCGCCGCCGTCACCGCCGAGCGGGCCGGGGACGCCGTCCTCAGCGTCCGGGGCCTGACCGTACGCTTCCGGCTGCGCGGCGGACGGAGCGTCGCCGCCGTCACCGGCGCCGACTTCGACCTGGCGGCGGGGGAGTGCCTCGCGCTGGTCGGCGAGAGCGGCTGCGGCAAGTCCGTCCTCGCCTCCGCCCTCCTCGGCCTCCTCCCCGGCAACGCCGAGACCGAAGGCAGCGCCCACCTCGACGGCACCGACCTGCTCGCCGCCGACGAACGCACCCTCGCCCGCACCGTACGGGGACGGCGCGTCGGCCTCGTCCCCCAGAGCCCCGCCGCCCACCTCACCCCGGTGCGCACCGTACGGGCCCACCTGGAGGAGACCGTCCGGGCCCTCACCGACACCCCCCGGCGCGGCCGGCGGGCCGTCGCCGAGGCCGCCGCCGAACGGGCCGCGTTCCCCGCCGGCCACCTCGACCGCTACCCCCACGAGCTCTCCGGCGGCCTCGCCCAGCGCGCGGCCACCGCCCTCGCCCTGATCGGCGACGCCCCGCTGCTGCTCGCCGACGAGCCCACCACCGGACTCGACCGGGAACTCGTCGACCGCACCGCCGACGAGCTGCGCCGCCACGCCGACGAGGGCAAGGCCCTGCTGCTCATCACCCACGACCTGGCGGCGGCCCGGCGGGTCGCCGACCGGGTCGCCGTCATGTACGCCGGACGGATCGTCGAACTCACCTCCGCCGCCCGCTTCTTCGGCACCCCCGGCCCCCGCCATCCGTACGCCAGGGGCCTGCTCGACGCGCTCCCGGAGCGGGAGTTCACCCCGATCCCCGGACTGCCGCCCGAGCTGTCCGACCTGCCGGAGGGCTGCGCCTTCGCCCCGCGCTGCGCCCGCGCCGACGCCGCCTGCGCCGTCCGGCCGGACCTCCTGGCGGGCACCGCCTGCCACCACCCGTGGGGAGCCGAGGATGCTTGAACTCCAGGGCGTCACCGCCGGATACGAGCGCCGCGCGCCCGCCTTCCGGGACGCCACGCTCACCGTCGCCCCCGGCGAGGCCGTCGGCCTGCTCGGCCCCAGCGGCTGCGGCAAGTCCACCCTGGCCCGGGTCGCCGCCCTGCTTCACCGCCCCGACGCCGGGCGGGTCCGCCTCGACGGCACCGAGATACGGGCCTGGCGGCACCGCGCCCCGCGCGCGCTGCGCACCTCGATCGGCGTCGTCTTCCAGCAGCCCCGCCTCTCCGCCGACCCACGGCTGCGGCTCGCCGACCTGATCGCCGAGCCGCTGCGCGCCACCGGCCGGCGCGCCCTGATCCCCGAGCGCCTCGCCGCCCTCACCCCCTCCGTCGGGCTCACCGGCGACCTCCTTGAGCGCCGCCCGCACGAGGTCAGCGACGGGCAGTTGCAGCGCGCCTGCCTGGCCCGCGCCCTGGTGCTGCGGCCCCGCTGGCTGATCTGCGACGAGATGACCGCGATGCTCGACGCCTCGACGACCGCCGCCCTGGTCGGCGCGGTGGAGGCCTACCGGGCGGAGACCGGCGCGGGCCTGCTGGCCGTCGGGCACGACCGGGTGCTCCTGGAGCGCTGGTGCGACCGCACGGTGGAGTGGGCCGACTGCCTGGCCGCCGGAGCCCCGGGGGAGAATGCGGCATGACCAGCCCCTGGACCCCGCTGCCCGGCTCCCACCCCCTCGGCGGGCTGCGCCCCGTCCTGGAGGCGCCGGACGCCGTCCTCGGCCATGAGCCACGGGACGGGTACGCGGACCGCTGCTGGGTGCTGCACACGATCCGCTCCGGCGACCGGCGGCTGCGCTGGCGCGAGGTCCTGGCGGGCGCCGGGCGAAGCCTCGCGGAGTGGCCGCTGACCCCCTCGTACCTCCTGTTCCAGGGCATCGAGGGGCGGGACGAGCACGAGGGCCCCTCGGACGGGGAGATCGACCGGGAGTGCCTGGCGCGGCTCGTCACCCTGCTCGCCCGGCACGGCGCCGACGGTCCCGACACCCCGTGCTACGCGGCCCAGGCGCCGATCGAGGAGCTCGGCACGCCCCTCCCGGCCCGCGCCGGCCGGCTCGCCGACGCGCCCGCCCATCACGCCCACTGCTGGGACCCGGACACCGACGGACGGTGCCAGTTCCCCGCCACCTGGTGGGCGGTGGACGGGTCCTGGTTCGTGCTGACCGACTGGGACCTGTGCGCCACCGAGGTCTTCGGCAGCGCCGAGCTGATCGCCGCGCTCCTGGCCGACGAGGAGCTGGAGGCCGTGCGCCACCCGAGCATCGCCGAGGTCTGGGCCAGGAGCTGAGGGACGGCCCGTTCCCTGAGGAACGGCCCGCTCCGGAAGACCACCCGTATGGGCGCGCCGCCATACCGCCGTCCGGATCGCCCGTTCCGCCACACTGTCGGCCGAACGCCGCAATCCGGTGCGGCGAGAGGAGGTTGCGCGATGGCCGTTTCCGTATCCGTACTGGTGCTCCTGGCGGTGCTCGCCGTGATCTTCCTGCGCAGCGGGGGCCTGAAGTTCTCCCACGCGCTGGTCTGCGCGCTGCTCGGCTTCTTCCTGGCCAGCACGAGCATGGCGCCCTCCATCCAGAACGGGGTCGCCGCCACCGCCGAGGTGGTGTCCAGCCTCCGGCCCTGACCGCGTCCGCCGGATCGTTTCTTGATCGTGAAGTGCGCGTGAAGCGACCCGTGTTTCCATGTACATCTCAATCCCTCGGGCTTAGCGTCGCGGCGGCGCGACCTTGTCCGCACGCACCCGAGGAGCCGCATTGACCACCCGACCCCCCGGTCGGCGAGCCCGCGCACTCGCGCTGATCGCCGCCATGAGCGCGACCGCGCTCGCCCTCGCCACGCCCGTCGCCCTCGCCGACGAGATACCGCTCGCCCCCGGGCACCGGCTCGTCGCCTCCTACGAGGGGGCGCCCGTCACCGCCCGGCCCGTCCCGGCCGAGGCCCCGCCCCAGCACCCGTACCTCGCCCCCAACGGGCGCAGCGGCATGCACGCCGACGCCGCAGGCAGCGGCACCCACCCCTTCTCCGGGCCGCTCGGCCGCGACCCGAAGGTCAGCAGCGAGAAGATCGCCGCGCTCGGCGGCGAGTGCGCCACCGTCACCTTCGACGCGGGCGGCCGGCTCGTCACCGTCTGCGGCACCTTCAACGGCTTCCTGCTCAAGCTGCTCGACCCGCGCAGCCTGGCCACCCTCGCCGAGTACCAGCTGCCGCAGCGCTCCTCCACCGTCGAGGCCATCACCCGGCTCGACTTCGAGAAGATCTTCAAGGACACCTCCGGCGGCGCCTACTTCTACCTCGACGACCGCGACCGGGTCGTCCTGGCCGACTCGCGCCAGCACATCCTGAGGCTGGCGCACCGTCAGAAGGCCGACGGCGCCTGGGAGTTCTTCGTCGACAACGACTGGGACCTGACCTCGCTCGTCCCGCACGACTGCGTCAGCTGGACCAATCTCTTCCCCAGCGGCGTGTGCGACCCCGTCACCTCCGTGATGCCCGACTGGGACGGGCGGATCTGGTGGGTGACCCGGCTCGGCCGCGTCGGCACCGTCGACCCCGCCACCGGCGCCCTGCGCGCGATCCGGCTGGACGGCGAGGAGATCCAGAACTCCTTCTCCGTCGCCGAGGACGGCGTCTCCATCGTCACCGACCACGCGCTCTACAGCTTCCGCGCCGACGCCGACGGCACCCCGCGCGTCCAGTGGCGCCAGACCTACGACCGGGGCACCGGCACCAAGCCCGGCTCCGTGAACCAGGGTTCGGGCACCACCCCCGACCTCTTCGGCCAGAACGGCGCGAAGTACGTCGCCATCACCGACAACGCCGACGACCGGATGAACATCCTGGTCTACCGGCGCGGCACCGACGTCGCCGAGGCCGACCGCCTCGTCTGCAAGGTCCCCGTCTTCGGCTCCGGCGCCTCCACCACCGACAACTCGCTGATCAGCTGGGGCAACAGCCTCGTCGTCGAGAACAACTACGGCTACGAGAACATCACTTCGCTGACCTTCGGCCGCAGCGTCGTCGGCGGCGCCACCCGCGTCGACGTCCGCGCCGACGGCAGCGGCTGCGACACCGTCTGGGAGAGCGACGTCCGCTCGCCCTCCACCGTGCCCAAGCTGTCCACCGCCAACGGCCTGCTCTACTTCTACGAGAAGCGGCCCAACGTCCTCGGCATCGACGCCTGGTACCTGACCGCCGTCGACTTCCGCACCGGCAAGCGGGCCTGGTCCCGGCTGACCGGCACCGGACCCGCCTACGACAACAACTGGGCGCCGATCACCATCGGCCCCGACGGCACCGCGTACGTCGGCGTCTTCAACGGCATCGTCGCCGTCCGCGACGGCGCCTGACGGCCCCCGCCGACACACGGGTGCCCGGGACCTCCAGGGGTCCCGGGCACTCCCGTCCGGTGGTGGGGCTCATTCCATCTCGGGCATCTCGCCGACCGTGGTCTTCACGTCGATCACCGCGAACGCGGCGCCCTGCGGGTCCACGATGGCCGCGAACCGCCCGAAGGGGCTGTCCATCGGCCCGAACACCTTCCGCCCGCCGGCCCGCTCGGCCGACTCCACGGCCTTGTCGCAGTTGTCGACGGCGAAGTAGATCTGGATGTACGAGGGGATCTCGGCCGGGAAGTCCTCCGCGCTCATCACCATCCGGCCCAGGACGGGATCGGCGCCCAGGTCGAAGACCCGGTAGTCCATGTGCTCGTCCTTGATCTTCTTCGAGCCGAAGTCGAAGACCTCGGTGAAGAAGGCGTCGGACTTCGCCGGCTCACGGGTGAAGACCTCCGCCCACACATAGCTGCCCGACTCGCCCTCGACCTCGAAGCCCTCGTGGTCGCCGGCCTGCCAGACGCCGAAGACGACGCCCGCCGGGTCCTGCGCCAGGCACATCGAGCCGAAGGTGCCCACCCGCATCGGCTCCATCACCAGCGTGCCGCCCGCCGCCTTGATCTTCTCCGCCGTGGTCTCCACGTCCGGCGACGCGAAGTAGAGACACCAGGCCGACTGCGGCTCGCCGTCCTGGCCGGGCATCGGCGGGACGACCGCCGCGACCGCCTTGCCGCCCCGGTAGGCCTGGGTGTAGTTCCCGAACTCCGAGGCGGACTCGCCGAAGGTCCAGCCGAGCACGTCGCCGTAGAACGACTTGGCGCCCTCGACGTCCGCGAACATCGCGTCGGTCCAGACCGGCGTGCCTTCCGTGCGTGAGGCCATGACGGGACCTTCTTCCGATCGATGTGCGTGTCTACGGCCACGCTAACCACGTCCGCCCCGGCCCGCCTGGTGACGCAGGGTGACCGGGCGTGTCACCGGCGGTGCTCGCGGGTGGTGGGCGACAGCTCCTTGACCAGCGTCCAGAAGACCGGGAAGTCCGGGATCTCCTTCGACTCCCGCGCCCACCGGCCGCCGCCGGCCGTCCGCACCACCACCAGGCCGTCCCCGCGCAGCTCGCACCACCGCACCCGCTCCCACGGGGACGTCCCCGACGGCAGCGTGATGCCCCGCCCGTCCAGCGACACCTCCCCGAAGGCCACGCTCCCGCCCTCCTCCAGGACCGTCACCGCCGCCGGCAGCGCACGGCGCACCGTCTCGTCCAGGACGATCTGGGCCAGCTCGCGGATCTGCGAGTCGCTCGGCTTCGGCACCGTCTCCTCGTTGACGAAGCCGTCCACCGTCACGGCCCGGCGCCCGCCGGCCGACAGCCGGTAGGCGTAGCGGGTCCCCGCGTAGCCCCCGTGGACGTACGTACGGGTCACGTCCTGGTGCATCGCCGTCACCGAGGCCCAGGGCACCGCCCGCGCACCCCCGTCCGCGCCCGGACAGAGCAGCCCCCGCTCGTACAGATACACGTACTCGTCGGGCCGCAGCGACGCGCTCGGCACCCTGCCGTACCGCCACACCTGCCGCCCGAGCAGCCCGAACGGCAGCGCGAGGAGCACGACCCCGGCCCAGACCCCGACCAGCCGCGTGGCCAGCACCGGGAGCCAGAGGGCCGCGACCGCGAGGAGCAGCAGCGCGGAGGGCGGCACGCCCCGGCGCCGCTCGCCCTCGGAGTGGTGCGCCCGAAACCCCCGCAGATACACCCCGAGCCCGGCCGCCCGCGCGCTCCGCGTGGCCTCCTCGCCCGGCGGTGGCACCGTCACCCGGTCGCCCGTCGCCACAGCGCACCCCCCTCCCCCTCCTCGGCATGATGTCAGGGGCGCCCCCGGGGTGCCAGACGCTCGACGGCGTAGCGGTGGAACGGCCCGTCCGGGAGCGGCAGTTCGGGACGCCACAGCTTCAGCACCTGGGCCGAGGGGACGAACAGCTCCGCAGGCAACTCGCCGGGGTCGGTCCACTCCCAGCGCTCGATCCTGTCCGGCTCGGCGACGGCCGGAGTGCCGGTGTGGGCGTGGACGATCGTCGCGGCGGTCATCCGGGTGAGCGCGGCGGAGGTCTGGGTGTCCAGGATCAGCCCGACGACCCGGGCGTCCGCCTCGTCCGCCACCAGCGTGGTCTCCTCGGCCAGCTCGCGCACCGCCGCCTGCTCGATCGACTCGCCCGGCTCGACCTTGCCGCCGGGGAGCTCCCACACGCCGGAGCGGTGCAGACCGAGCAGCACCCGTCCGGTGGCGTCGGTCACCACCACGCCCGCGCCGAGGGAGGCCTGCGCGGGCGGGGGCTGGGTGTTGCGGTGGGCGGCCGGCATGGACTCTCCTCGGAACGGGGCTCGTTGCGCTTCCCAGCCAACACCACCGCACCGACAGCGGTCACAGCACCGCGACGCCCAGGGGCCGCGAGCCCGCCGGGAGGCGGTGGGTGGAGCCGTCGGTGAGGTCGACGACCGTCAGGCCGTCCCAGAAGCCGTCGCGGGTGAAGCCGCCGGTGACGTAGGCGGTGCGCCCGTCGGCGGAGACCGTGACGTCCTCGTGCGGGCCGTCCAGCGGGTAGACGCGCTCGGCGCCGCCGGGGGAGCGGACGGTGAGGGACGGGCCACGGTCGGAGGCCGGGTCGATGGGGCCCGTGCCGACGGCGAGGAGGGTGCCGTCGGGGGTGACCGTGACGCCGTGCTGATGCGTGTTCGCGGTCATCGGCAGGACCTCGGAACGGCCGGTGCGCGGGTCGAGGACGACGAGCCGCTCGCCCTCGAAGGGCAGCAGCAGCCGCCCGTCCGAGGGGCGCACGGCCGCGTAGTGCGGCTTCAGCCAGGAGCCGAGGCCGCCCTCCGTGCCGTACGGGGCCACTTCGATACGGCGCGGGCGCAGGGTGTCGGCGCGGACCACGGTCACGTCGAAGGAGTCGTGGTTCGTCGCGTACACCTCCGAGCCGTCGCGCGCCACGTCCACGTCGAAGGGGCGCCGCCCGACCGGCACGGTCTCCGTGACCTTCAGGGCCGCCGTGTCCAGCACCTCCAGGGTGCCGTTCCCGCCGGGCACGTTGACACCCACGTACACCCGGCGTCCGTCGGGCGACAGCGCGATGCCCATGCCGCCGCCCCGGTACTCGCCGGTGGTCACGGGGCCCGTCGCCGTCCGGTACGGGACGAGCGCGAGGCGGGTGCGGGCGGCCGTGTCCACGACGGCCACGCCCTCGGCCGTGGCCACCCACGCCCGGCCGTCGGCGCCCACCGCGAGCCCGTACGGCGCGGTGCCGACCCGCACCGAGGCGACCGGGCCGCGCTCCGGGTCGACGAAGGTGACCGTGTCCGCGCCGAAGTCCGTGACGAGCAGCGTGCCCGCCGGGGTGGGCGCGGCAGGGGAGGCGGACGCCGGAGGGGGAACGGGGGAGGGGGAGGCCGGGGACGGTGGCGGGGTGGCCCGGGCGGCTCCGGTGCCGCCCATGGCGCCGCCCTCCGCACCGCCCTGGGCGCAGCCCGCCAGCAGGGCGACGGCGGCGGCCAGTCCGGCGAGGGCGCGGTGACGGTTCATCGGCGGGACTCCTGGGGCGGGGCGGGGCGGGGCGGTGGCGGTGCGCTGGGCGGCGGGGCCGCCCGTACTCCATGCTCCGGCCGTCCCCCGCCCCTTCGGGTCATCCGATCGGCTGACCCGGCCCGGTCCGAAGGTCCCGCACCCCCCGCCACTGGTCACCGAAGGTCCCGCACCCCGCCACTAGTCACCGCCCGGACCGCCAGGCCCGCCCGGTCCAGCAGGCTCGCCGCGATCGTCGCCCGGCGGCCGCTCCCGCAGACCGTCCAGATCTCCCGGTCGCGCGGCAACTCGCCGACCCGGCGCGGAAGTTCGGGCAGCGGGACGAAGAGCGTGCCCGGGATCCCGCCCTCGGGCCGCTCCGGCCGCACGTCGAGGACCCGGACCTCGGTGAGCCGGGCGGCCAGCTCGGACGCGTCCGCCGTGGGGAAGGAGCGCAGCGGCCGTCCCGCGATCCGCCACGCGTCGACCCCGCCCGCGAGCACACCGGCCACCTGCTCGTACCCGATCCGCAGCAGCTGGACCAGCGCCTCCTCGGCCGCCTCGGCCGCCGGTTCGGGAAGGACCAGTACCAGCCGCGTCCCGAACGGCACCACCTCCGCGACCAGGCTCGCGAAGCGTTCGTCCAGCTCCTCGCAGAGCGCGCCCGGCAGATGTCCCGCCGCGAAGGACCGGCGGTCGCGGGCGTCCACGACCTGCGCGCCGTCGCCGGCCAGACCGGCGACCGCCGCGGGGGAGAGCGGGCGGGGCACCGGCGGCCCGCCGAGGACCGGGGGCCCGGAGCGGTTGATCGGCGCCATGTGGCGGTAGTAGGCCGGGTACGGCGGCAGACCCGTGGCCCGCTCGGCGACGTACCGCTCCTCGTCGGGCGGCACGAGCGCCGGGTTGCCGCGCCGTTCCGCCCCGACCGTCGTCGTCCGCTCCCCGCCGCCCCGCACGGGTCCGGCCGCGCAGGAGCTGCCCGCGCCGTGCGTCGGCAGCACCCGGGTGGCGTCCGGCAGCAGCGACAGGCGCCGCAACGAGCGGTACTGGGCGCGGGCCAGCTCCTCGGTGCGCGCCGCCCCCGACAGATCGGTGCGGCCCGCGCCGCCGACGAGCAGGCTGCCACCGGTGAAGACGGCGGACGGCGGCCCGTCGTCCGGGTCGAGGACCAGGTAGGCGGTGTGCTCGGCCGTGTGCCCCGGGGTCTCCATCGCCCGCACGGTCACGTCGCCGACCGCGAGCTCGTCGTCCTCGGCGAGCGGCAGATGGCCGAAGGCGCACGGGGCGCGGGCCGGGCCCGCCACGACGGCGCCGGTCGCCGCGCGCACCTCAAGGGCCCCGGAGACGTAGTCGTTGTGGACATGGGTCTCCAGGACGTAGCGGATGCGCACGCCCCGCCCGGCGCAGGACTCGACCAGCGCCCAGCTGTCGCGCTGCGGGTCCACCAGGGCGGCCTCGTCGCCGCTGACCAGGAGATAGCTGCTGTCGCCGAGCGACGCGGTGGTGACGATCTCGATCCGGTGCACGCGTGCCCCCTTCAGACCACGACCACGTCGACCGAGGCCACCGGATTGCAGCCGTAGCCCCGGGCGTTCCACGGCGCCCGCTCCGGCTGGACCGCGCCGTCCGCGTCGGTCGCCCGCGCGAGCACCCGGTAGCGGCCGGGGGAGCGCGGCGTCCAGCGGCAGGACCAGCCGGTCCACGCGTACGGCCCGGAGGGCGCCGTCAGTTCCGCGTCCCGCCAGCGCGCCGACGGCCCCGCCGGGTCGTCCTCGTGCGTGGTCCGCACCTCGACCCGCCGCACCGCCACCCCGTCGCCGGACCAGGCCCGGCCCCGCACCAGCGTCTCCCGGCCGCGCCGCAGGTCCTCGTCCGGCTCGGGCGCGGTGATCAGCGACTTGACCCGCAGCCCGGCGACCGGCCCCTCGGCGCCGCCGTCCGCGTCCACGTACACGTACTCCTCGGTCTGGAACACCCCGCTGAAGGGCTCGGTCACCGCCCGCGCCTCGACCAGCCACTTCACGTCCGCCACGGCGAACCGGCCGGGGACGACCAGGCGCACCGGCGCCCCGTGCTCGGGGCTGAGCGGGGCGCCGTCCAGGCGGGTGGCGAGGAGGGTGCCGGGGTGGAGGGCGACGGCGAGCGGCAGACTGCGGGCGAAGGGCGTCCGGCGCCCGCGCACGCTCCCCGAGTCCGCCCCGGTGAAGACGAACTCGACGGCCTCGGCGTCGACCCCGGCCCGCTCCGCGAGCAGCCGGAACGGCACGCCCGCGAACCGCGCGCAGCCGACCGCCCGCTGCCCCCACGGCAGTCCCGGCGGGAGGGGCGTCATCAGGGCGCGCCCGTTGCCCGCGCACTCCAGGACCACGTCCAGCTCCGTGTGCGGGAGGACGAGCAGCTCCTCGTAGCCGAGGGCGAAGGGGCCGTGTACCGCCCCGTCGATCCGCAGCCGCCAGCCGGCGGGGGTGAGGCGCGGGACCCCGAAGTGGTCGCGGACGAAGAGGGCGCCGGCGGGGGTGACCGGTTCGGTCAGGGCGGCCGACGGCGTCTCGGCGTTGTACGGGTCGGTGGTCACCGTCTCCGGTGCCCATGCGGTGGCGCCCGGCCCGCGCGGGATCACGGAGGGGCACATGGTCCTTCCAGGCTACGCCCGGACCCTCCTGGGCCACCCGCCCGGCGCTGGGTCATACTGACGCCGCTCGATCAACAGATTGTTCAAGGAGGACTCTTGGCCGCCAGCTTCAAGACCGTCATCGAGGTGGGCCCCGCCCACCTCGACCAGGCGCAGGCCCTCGGACACGCTTTCCAGGAGGCCATCGCCCCCGCCACCGTCAACTACGACTTCGACCACATCCGCGACGCGGCCGCCGCGATCCCCGACAGCACCATCGTGAGGATGGTGCGCGGCTGGGGACTCCAGGAGCACGCCCCCGTCCTGGTCATGGTGCTCTCCCTCAAGGAGGCCGTCCGCCAGGCGCTGCCGCCCGAGTCGGCGCAGGCGTCCTTCTGGGACACCGTCGAACGCGAACTCGTCGACGCCTTCACGGGCCTCGCCGCCCAGGAGGGTCTGCCGGGACTCGCGTACTACGAGGAGGGCGCCGACCGCACCCGCTACTACCGGGACCTGTTCTTCGCCCTCCAGGACGAGGAGACCGGTGACCACATGTACGCCATCGCCTTCTGCATCGACGTCACCATCGGTCTCGGCAAGGCGGCCGTCGGCGCCCTGGAGATGACCGACGCCGTCCCGTTCGCGATCCGCCTGAACGCGATCGTCCTGCGCCAGGACCTCGCGCGGACCCTCGCCGCCTGACCCTTACCGCCTGACCCTCCCGCACCACGCCTCGGCCCGCCGTCCCGGGCCATGGCCCTCCGCGGGTACCGGGCGGTAGCGTCGCCGCACGGCGAAGACCTGCGGAAGGACGACACGCGCGATGACCCAGCGGTTCGGCGACTACCAGAACGAGATCTACCTGGCCGGGCTCTTCGGCACCCTGCCCAGGCTGCCCATGACCTTCGCCGAGCTTGAGGAGCGGGCCCGCGCCGCGCTCCCGCCGTCCGTCTGGTCGTACGTCGCCGGAGGCGCGGGCGACGAGCACACCCAGCGGGCCAACACCGAGGCCTTCCGCGACTGGGGCCTGGTGCCCCGGATGATGGTCGGCGCCAAGGACCGCGACCTCACCGTCGACCTGTTCGGCCTGCGGCTGCCCAGCCCCCTGCTCATGGCCCCCGTCGGCGTCATCGGCCTGTGCGCCCAGGACGGCCACGGCGACCTCGCCACCGCCCGCGCGGCGGCCCGCACCGGCGTCCCGATGATCGCCTCCACCCTGAGCGTCGACCCCCTGGAGGACGTCGCCGCCGAGTTCGGCGACACCCCGGGCTTCTTCCAGCTCTACACCCCGACCGACCGCGCCCTCGCCGAGAGCCTGGTGCGCCGCGCCGAGGCGGCCGGCTTCCGGGGCATCGTCGTCACCCTCGACACCTGGGTCACCGGCTGGCGCCCCCGCGACCTCGCCACCGGCAACTTCCCCCAGCTGCGCGGCCACGCGCTCGCCAACTACACCTCCGACCCCGTCTTCCGCGCCCGCCTCGCCAAGTCGCCGGAGGAGGACCCGCAGGCCGCCGTCCTGGAGTGGACCGGCGTCTTCGGCAACCCGCTCACCTGGGACGACCTGCCCTGGCTGCGCTCCCTCACCACCCTCCCCCTCATCCTCAAGGGCCTCTGCCACCCCGAGGACGTCCGCCGCGCCAGGGACGGCGGCGTGGACGGCGTGTACTGCTCCAACCACGGCGGACGGCAGGCCAACGGAGGACTGCCCGCGCTCGACGCCCTGCCGGACGTGGTGGCCGCCGCCGACGGACTGCCCGTGCTCTTCGACTCGGGCGTCCGCACCGGCGCCGACGTCGTCAAGGCCCTGGCCCTCGGCGCCACCGCCGTCGCCGTCGGCCGCCCGTACGCCTACGGGCTCGCCCTCGACGGCGCCGACGGCATCGTCCACGTCCTGCGCTCCCTGCTCGCCGAGGCCGACCTCGTGATGGCCGTCGACGGCTACCCGGCCCTCGCCGACCTGCGGGCGGAGGGAGCCCTGCGCCGGGTGTGAGGGGGCCGCTCGCGGCGCGCCCTCAGCGCCGTCCGAGGACCTCCGCGAGCCGGGAGAAGCCGTCCGCGCCGTGCCCGAGGGCGATGGTCCTGCGGGCCAGGCCCTCGGCGGCGCGCATCACGCCCGCCTCGATGCCGTGGTCCTCGGAGGTGTGCACGATGTGGGCCATCGACGACACCGCCGAGGTCAGCGGATTGCCCTCGCCCGAGTACGATCCGCTCTCCACGTCGTCGGCCCACTCCCGGAAGAGCGGCGGCAGGATCGCCCCGATCCCCTCCGCGAACGGGGCCAGTTCGCGCGGCGACACGCCCTCCGCGGCGGCCAGCGCCAGCGCGTGGGTGTACCCCGCCATCGAGGTCCAGAAGATGTCCAGCAGCGCGATGTCGTACGCGGCGGCCCGCCCGACGTCCTCGCCGAGGTGGGTGTGGCTGCCGCCCAGGGCGTCGAGCACCGGCCGGTGCTCGACGTGCAGTTCCGCCGGGCCGCTGAACAGGAACACCGCGTGCGGCGTGCCGATCGTCGGGGTCGGCGTCATGATCGCGCCGTCGAGGTAGCGGATGCCGTGCTCCTCGGCCCACCGCCCGGTGTCCCGGGCCCGCGAGGGGGTGTCGGCGGTCAGGTTCAGCAGGGTGCGCCCCTTGAGCGCGGCGGTGACGGGCTCGCGTCGCAGCACCGCGTCCGAGGCGTCGTAGTCGACCACGCAGACCACGGTCAGCGGGCTCGCCGCGACCGCCTCCTCCGCGCTCGCCGCACCGATCGCGCCACGGGCCACCAGCTCGCCGTCCCGGCCGGGCGTGCGGTTCCAGACGGTGGTGCGCACCCCGGCGGCCACGAAGGCCCCGGCGAGGGCGCGGCCCATGGGACCGAGCCCGATCACCGTGACGGCGGACTGCCCGGAGGCGGAGGCGGAGGGGGAATCGGGGGAAGAAGACATGACGGAACTCCCTTGTGCATGAGGTAAGAAGAAAGAGAAGAAGGATCGAGACGTACGACGCCGGAGGACGACGCCGATGACGCGCAGCCGCGCCCAGGAGACGGATGTGTGCGGAGTGACCGCCGCCGTCGCCGTGATCGACGGCAAGTGGAAGACCCTGCTGCTGTGGCTGCTGGAATCCGGCCCGCACCGGCCCGGCGAGCTGCGCCGGAAGGTCCCGGCGATCAGCGAGAAGGTGCTGACGCAGGCCCTGCGGGAGATGGAGACGGACGGTCTCGTCCACCGGGAGGTGCACGACGTGGTGCCGCCGAAGACCGTCTACTCGCTGACCGGCTTCGGCCGCGAGCTCGCCCGGGCGCTGGCTCCGCTCTCGGACTGGGGCCACCGCCGGCTGGAGCGGCTCGCCGAGGAGCGCGCCGCGTCCTGATACCTCGCCCGGTCCTCCTGTTCCCGGGCCTGTCCGGCCGTCCCTCGGCCTCCCTCAGACTCTCCCGGGGGCGGGGACGCCGACAAGTACCCACAAAAAAGTGGGTGTCGGAGGAGGACGCACGGCGGACGGCGTATGGCGGACGGCGTACGGCGGACAGCACAAGGCCCGCGTCCGGCCGATGCCTGACGCGGGCCGTGCGGACCGCTACGCGGTCTTCTGGGCCGTACGGACGCCCCGGCGCAGCCAACGGCGGCGGCGGGGCCGGTCGGGCAGCCAGCCGAAGGCCAGCGAGCTGCCGACGACGCCCAGCAGCATCCCGACGAAGAAGCCGCCCAGGTTGGAGGTCACCCAGGTCGCCAGGGAGGCCAGCACGCCGATGATCGAGTAGAACAGGCGCTGGCGGGGGTTGAAGACGATGAGCAGCCCGCAGACCACCATCAGGATCGGCAGGACGTAGCCGGCCAGGCTGTCCGCCCCCGCCGCGAGCACCACGGCGACGCTCGCGCGCTGGGTGACCAGGATCTCCACGCCGCCCAGCGCCACGGCGAGGCCCGCGCCGAACGGCCTGCGGTGCCGCCAGCGCCGGAAGGTCCGCCACGGGTGGCCGCGTTGCTCGGCCGCCGGTGCCGGGGCGACGGCCTGGTCCGTGCTCCGCGGGGCGTCAGGCGCCACGCTCAGCAGCCCTTCGAGCTGAAGCCCATGGAGAGGTCGGGCAGGGTGAACCGGGTCGCGGTGGTGGCGTAGTTGTTCTGCCGCACCTTGGTGATGGTGACCGAGTCGGCCTGTTGGCCGAAGGAGCCCAGCGGGCCCTTGATCGGCGGCTTGTCGTAGGTGCTGGCGTCGCCGCCGATCTCGATGTTCTCGAACTCGGCCAGCTTGGCCGACATGTCGGAGGAGTCGGTGGTGAGCCCCGAGGCCTTGACCGGGGTGCCCTTGTTGCCCGCGGTGATCAGCAGATGCGTGCCGCCGAGCTCCACGCTCTGGCACAGGTTGGTGAGCTTCGCCTCGCGGAACGCGGTGACGATCACCAGGACCTGGCCGCCGGTGTCGCCCGCGTTGGGGCTGCCGTCGGCCATGTTGTCGAGCGCCCCGAACTGCCCGAAGCCCGAGCCCTCCAGGGAGTCGGCGGTCACGACGAACGGCATGCCGGAGATGGCGAACTGGGCGGCGAGTGCCCCGGAGGCGGTCAGCCCCACCAGGGCTCCGGCGATGAGGAACGCGGGGACGCCCATCAGGGCGGCGCGGCGGTAGCGCACCCCGCCGCGGCGGTCCGTGGCGGGCGGGGAGTCGGGCGGGGAGTCGGGTCCGTTGGTGTCTTCGGGCAGGGCCATGCGGTGCTCCTGACATGAGTGAGGAATCGGAGCGCGGCGACGTCCTGGCGCGGACGGTTCCCCCACCCGCCTGGGTCTTCCGGGACTCGTGCGGAGGCAGTCGTGCCGCAGGGAACCGATCGGACCGTACGCCGGGTTATACACGCAGTCAACTACCCGGTAACAAAAGGGTGTTGGGGATCAAGAAGGCCGGGCGCCGGGCTGCCCCGCCGGGTGTGCGAAGGGCGCCACGACCACGTGCACCAGCGCGTCGAGGAGGTCCGGCAGCGCGTCGAAGCGGCCCTCGTCGACCGCCTGGTGCACGGCCGCGTGGACGGCGCCCACCACCGTGTCCACCAGCTCGGCCCGGCCGACCCCCGGCGGACCCGGCGGGGCGTCCGTGAAGAACCGGCGAAAACTGGCCAGAAGTTCGGACCGCGCCCGGCGCCCCGCGGGCCCCACCGACTCGATCTCGACCACCATCACGGCGAAGGCCGGGGTCTCGGCGAGCAGGGTGAGCAGCACCCGCAGCCCGGCCCGCACGGCGGTCGGCCAGGACCCGGCGCCGGCGGCCGCGCCCGCCTCCTCGTACGCCCGTTCCATGGCCCGTACCACCGTCTGCGTGCCGCTGCGGTAGGCGGCGACCATCGCGTCCTCCTTGCCGGAGAACAGCTCGTAGAAGACCGGTCGGGTCACCCCGGCGGCCCGGCAGATGTCGCTGATCCGGGCGCCCGTGTAGCCGTTGGCCGCGACCGTGCGGGCCATGCCGTCGAGGAGCCGCTCGCGCTGGCGCGAGGCCACCTGCTCGGGGCTGAGCCGGCGCGGCCCGGGCCGCAGCGAGCGCTCGGGCTCGCGGCCCGTGCGGGCTCCCGGCAGGACCAGTTCCTCCTCGGCGCGGCGAGTGCTCGTCATCGGCCACATCCTCCGGTGGTTGTTGACGTCACGTGCCCGACAGGATTACAACCCTCGTGGGTTTTCCTCTCGGTGTTCCGGGCGGGCCGGTGGAGCCGCACCCCTGTGGGACGGGATGCGTCGCCGCCGCGTACCGCACACCGAGTATTACGCTCCACCCCGTATCGCGACACCGCTGTCGGAGATCCGTGGCGCCGGATCCCTCCGGCGGCGTCCGTCGCCCTCGTGTCGTCGCCGTGTCACCGCGTCCCCGTGAGCTCCGGCGCGCCGTTTCCCGACGGCCGTCCCCGGTACGCGATCCCCGCGCGGCGCGACCCCCTCGTGCGTCCCCGTGTGCCCGTACGTCCTCGGGTACCCGGCCACGCACGCATGCCCGTCGCGTTCTCCCACCCTCCGCCTCGTGCGAAAGGAACCCTCATGGACAAGCGTGCCCTCACCGCGGCCTTAGGTGCCGCCGTCGCCGCCGTGCTCGCGATCACCGGCTCCGCCGCCGCGACCGCCTCCGCCGGCGAGGTCCTCACCACCGGCAGCCCGACCGGCCCCGCCGTCGCCTCCGGCGACGTGCTCTCCGCCTCGCTCGCCACCGGGTCCACGGCGAGAATCGCCACCACCCTGGGCGGCAGCACCGGCATCACCTGCACCGCCTCGGCGTTCACCGCCACGGCGAACACCAACCCGACGGCGCCCGGCACCGCGACCGAGACGGTCACCGCGCACACGCTCAGCACCTGCTCGACCAACATCGTCGGCGCCACCGGCGTGCAGAGCATCACCGTCAACAACCTGCCCTTCAACGCGGCCGTCACCTCCGGCGGTTCGCTCACCGTCTCGGCGGGCGCCGCGGGGCCGATCCAGACCACCCTGAAGATCAACACGATCCTGGGCCTCACCACCTGCGTCTACCGGGCCGGCAGCCTGACCGCCACGCCCGCCAACGCGGACAACTCGCTGAGCTTCAAGGACCAGTTGTTCACCAAGTTCAGCGGCCCCAGCACCTGTCCGGCCAACGGCTACTTCACCGCCAAGTACGGCCCGGTGCGCGACACCACGCAGGCCGGCAGCCCGGTGGTCTTCGTCAACTGACCTTCCGGCAGCCGCCGTCACCGCTCCCCGGCCGCCTCGGGCGGCCGGGGGGTCACTCGGCGTGGTCCCGCAGGTACCGCGCGCGGGCGACGGCGGGATAGCGCACGGTGAAGACGATCGGCACGAGGAAGCAGACCACCGTCAGGACCGTGCGCGCGGCGCCGTCCTCGGGCCGTGCGTGCCGCAGCCACACCGCGCCCACGCCGCCGACCGTGAACGCCGCGGCCCAGACGCGGGTGATGACGACGTTGACCCGGCGGAAGAGCGGGTTGTCCCAGAGCTCGGCGGGCACCGAGGTGCGCGCGATCCCCAGCGTGAACGGCCTGCCCACGGCGAGCGAGCCCCAGGCCACCGCGGCGAGCCACAGCGAGGCCCCGGCCGAGGCGTAGTGCGTCACGAAGGCGGAGTCCGGCGCGGCGAAGGCCGCGACCGCGCAGCCCGCGAAGTAGACGGCCGCGCTCGCCTCGATCACCAGGGCGTCCCAGGCACGGCCCGCCCGCCGCTGCCGGAGGGTCACCGCGACGGCGAGCACCAGGCCGGTGAGCAGGGCGTAGCGGATGTCGACGACGCCGGTCAGCGCGCTGACGGCGATCCACGGAAGAAAGCTGACCAGGTACGTCATGGGTCCCCCACGCTCCTCATGTTCCACTTCCACCTGCTCGACATTCCTATGCTGACATGTCGAATGTAGAAACTCCACCTGTGACCTGTCAACAGTGGAATATGGCAGCTAGAGTGATCCCATGAGCCTTCGACACGCACTCCTCGGTCTCCTCGCGGAGGGCCCGGCCAGCGGCTACGACCTGCTCGGCACTTTCCGCACCTCGCTCTCGCACGTCTGGCCGGCCACCCAGAGCCAGATCTACACCGAGCTGACCAAGCTGGACGCCGCCGGTCTCACCCGCGTCGCCGACGAGGGGCCGCGCGGACGCAAGACGTACGAGATCACCGAGGCGGGCCGCGACGAACTGCGCCACTGGCTCCTGGAGGTCCCCCCGAGCGGCTACCGGCGCAACGACAACCTGCTGCGGGTCTTCCTGCTCGGCGCGGTCGACACCGCCGAGGCCGGGGCCTATCTGCGCCGCGAGGCCGAGGCCGCCCGCCGCAAGCACGCGGAGCTCCAGGCGGTGGAGCGGGACACCGACTGGGACGAGGGCGGCCTGTCCGTCTACGGCCGCCTCACCCTGGAATGGGGCAAGCGGATCACGCTGCTCCAGGCCGAGTGGGCCGCCTGGGCGGAGCAGGAGATCGAGGCCGCCCGCACCAGCGGCTGACGCGCGTCCGCCGCCCCGGCTACCCCTCCAGGTGCCCCAGCACCGCGCGCGTCGCGCGGGCCACGGCGGCGCGGGTCTCCGCCGTGTGGTCGAGGGTCTCGAAGGCGTGCCGGGCCAGCGGGACATCGACCAGGTCGAGCGCGGCCCCGGCCTCTTCGGCCGCGCCGACGAACGCCTCCACCGTCGTCGCGAACACCTCGTGCTCCAGGCCCGCCCGGGTCAGCACCACCGGCGGGCTCGCCGCCGACACCGCCTCGGCCGGCCGGAAGCGGGGATGCACGGCACGCCAGGCCGGCGGGGGAGCGAGGACGGGATAGCTCAGGGCCACCGCCCGCAGCCAGGGCGGCGGCGCCGCGAGCCAGTCCGCCGAGAGCAGGCCGCCGGCCGACAGGAACCACAGCGCGATCCGCTCCCCGTCCACCCGAGGATCGGCCCGGACGAGCTCGACCGCCCCGGCCAGGTCCTCCGCCGCGCGCGGATAGTCCCCCAGGTCGTGCAGGCGATGGTCCAGGGTCGCCCCCACCGCGCCCAGGCTCGCCACGTACCGGGCGTAGCCGAGCAGGGTCGGCGAGTCGCGCGGCGTCGGCCGGGTGCCGGGCGAGACCGGACCGCCGTGCACGAACAGCACCGCCGGGCGTGGCCCCTCGGCCTCCGGCAGATGCAGGTCGACCCGCCCCTCGCGCACCCGGGGCCGCTCGGCGACGTCCAGGAGGAAGGACCCGGCGTGCGCCGGAGACGCCTGCTCCGGCGCCGCCACCCGGTGCCCCTCGTCGGCGGCGGCCCGCAGCAGCGCCCCGGCCAGCTCACCGGGCGCGGAGAGCATCGGCCAGTGCCCGGTGGCCAGTTCGAGGAAGCCCACCCGTGGCCCGGCGAGCACCCGGAACGCCGGCGGGCCCGTCGCCACCAGCATCTCCACCATCGCGATCCCGTTGCCGTTCGCCGTGCACAGCACCCCGGTCGTCGGCCGCTCGAAGGGACTGCGGGTCAGCCGCAGCGGCTGGGTCAGCGTCCGCGCGGGCTGCGGCACGGCGAGCCGGTCCAGCCGCGCCAGCGCCTCGGCCGGGACCCCGTCCAGGCTGCCCCACCGCCGCCACTCCTCACCCGACGGCGGCGCCACGAACCCGTCCCGCTCCGCCACGGCCCCCTCGGGTACGAGCGCGAGCGCCGCGTCCCCGTCCCCCGGCATCCCCGCGTCCAGGTACACCACCCGCGCCACCCGCCCCGGCCGCCGGTCGGCGGCGCCCAGCGCCGGATGGATGCCGTAGTCGTGCCCCACGACCACCACCTCGTCCGCCGCACAGCCGTCGACCGCCCGCACCACGTTGGCGACATGCGTCTCCAGATCCGTCTCCGGCCCCCCGGGCGGCCCGTCCACCATCCCCGTGAGCCCCACCGGAACCACCTCGGCCCCCGCAGCCCGCAGCCGCTCCGCGACCTCTCCCCAGACCCAGCCCCCGGTGAAGGGCCCCGACACCAATACGAATGCGGTCATCGTTCCGTCTCCTCACGTTCCTGCCGTTCCTGGTGACGCGGGAACGGTAGGAACTCCCCCTGGGGGAGGTTCAAGCGGGACGCCCCGGATAGCCTGGTGGCTCCCGGCGAGGGAGGGGGCAGGGCGTGTCGGCTGAGGAGTGGTGGAGCATCGGGGAGCTCGCCGAACGCGCGGGGGTCACCGTCAAGACCGTGCGCTTCTACTCCGACCGTGGTCTCCTGCCCGAGGCCGGGCGCAGCGGTGGCGGTCATCGGCGGTACGGGCCCGAGGCCCTGGACCGGATCCGGCTGATCCGCTCCCTGCGTACCCTGGACCTGCCGGTCTCGGCCGTCGGGCGGGTGCTCGACCGCGACGACGACCTGGAGGACGTGGTCGCGGCCCGGTTGCGGGAGGTCGGCGGGCGACTCGCCGCCCTGCGCTGGCAGGAGGCCTCGCTCCGGCTCCTCCAGGACTGCGCGCCCGAGGAGCGCGCGGAACGGCTGCGGCTGCTCGGGGCCGTGCCCGTACCGCCCGACACGACGGCCCTGGCGCGCTTCTGGCGCCGGACGCTGCCCGTGCGGCTGCCGCCCCGGCTCGCCGCCGCGGTGGTCGGCGTCGCCGTGCCCGAACCTCCCCAGGACCCCACCCCCGCCCAGGTGCTGGCCTTCGCCCGCCTGCACGCGCTCGTCGCCCGCGCGCCCGCCCCCGTCGTCCACCTGGACGGGCTCGACCACCGCCCCGCCGTGCTGTACGACGGCCTCGGCGAGGCGTACGCCCTCGCGGCGGCGCGCATCCGGGAGGGCGGGGCGCCGGACCGGGGCGAGGCGCTCGACTGCTTCGTCGCCGCCTACGCCGCCGCGCTCGGCGTGCCCGACACCCGCGCCTTCCGGCGCCGCCTCGCCGGGCTCATGGTCCGGGGCTTCGACCCGCTGATCGCCCGCTACTGGGAGCTCGTGGGAGAGGTCACCGCACCGGCCTCGGGCCCCGCCGAGCCGACGGCGGGCGCCACCCACCACTGGCTCTGCGTGGCCCTGAAGACCGGCCCCGGGACGCGGCCCCCGCTACGCGGTCAGGAGAAGGAGCGGCCGAAGAACTCCAGCTCGGCGACGGCCACCTGACGGGTCGGGTCCGCCCGCCACGCCGTGCGCACCACCAGCCGCACGGACACGGCGTCACGCACCCGCAGCTCGATCTTCTGGGTGCCGCCGTCGTTGATCCGGTGCTGGGAGGTGTGCGTCTCGCCGCCCGCGTCCGTGACCACCAGGTCGAAGGTGCGCGGCGTGGCCTGACCGTCGGCCCGGGTCGTGTTCTTCCCGCTGCCGGGGGTGATCAGGACCGCCAGCAGGTCCGTCGGCTCGCCGAACAGCGCCTCCAGGTACTGGCCCGCCGAGTCGCCCGCGTACCCGGTGCCCCACCAGGTGTTGGAGTAGCCGTCGCCCGCCATCGCGGGACCCTGCTTCGGGGCCGAGTGCGAGGCGCGCCAGGCCGCCGGGTGGACCGGGGCCCGGTCGGCGAAGTGGTCCTGCACCGCGCGGGCGGCGGGCGGGCCGCCGAAGATCCCGCCGACGAGCAGGGCCACCACGGCGGCCGTCGCCGCGACCCGCACGATCCAGCGCCCCCGGTCCCGGGCGAGCCGGGGACGCTGACCGGCGTACGGGCCTTCGGCCTCGGTCACCGGCCGGGCGGACAGCGGCGTCGCGCACAGCCGGCAGAAGTGCCGGCCGGGCGTGTTGGGGGTCCCGCAGGCGTGGCAGGGCTTGCCGCCCTGGGGGACCACGGGCGCCTCGGCCGCCCGCACCGTCGGCCGGGGCGCGTCCGGGCGGCCGGGCAGCACGGCGGCGGGGGCGGACGGGTCGCCCTCCGGGACCGGGACGAGGAGGGCGCGGACGACGGTGTCGGAGGGGCGGGCGGGGGGAGTGGGAGTGGGAGTGGGAGCGGGGGCCGGTGCCGTCGTGGCCTGGGGTGCTTCCGGGGCTTCGGAGCGGCCGGGCGCCTCCGTGGAGGGCGCCTCGGGGGACCCCGTACCGGATCCGGCACCGTCCTCCCCGCCGTCGCCCTCCGCGTCCCGCACCGCGGGCAGCGGTGCGGTGACCGCCTCGGACGCCGGGGCGCCCGCGCCCGTACCTGCGCCGCCGGACTCCCCGGCGGGGGCCGCCGAACCGGCGTCCCCGGACCCGTCCCCGGAGCCGGTCGCCGCCGGGCGCGCCGAGGGCGTGTCCCAGCGGAGGAAGGCGCCGCACGCGTCGCAGAAGGACTGGTCCGTCGCCCGGACGGGACGGGCGCAGTCCGGGCAGGGACGGGTGTTGCCGGTGTCGCTCATGGGGTGGAGGCTCCTTCGGAGGCGGAAGCGGTGGTCACCGTGGTGGTGAACGGAAGATGGGCCGGGCGCGCGGCCGCCACGACCGCGCGCAGCCGGTACGGGTCCACGGCGCCCGGGTCGGCGACCCGCAGGGTCACGTGGAGTCCGGGCACCGGCGTGCCGGGGAACGGGCCGAGCGGGCGCACCTGCCAGTGCGCGCCGCCGCTCTCGACGACCTCGGGGGCGGTGCCGAAGGCGAGCCGCACGGCCGCCACGAGCCCGCGCCGGGTGCCCCGCACCCGGTGCAGCGCGACGGCCGCCGCGACCGCCCGGCGGCGTGTCTCCAGCGGCTCGGATCCGTCGAGTTCGGCGCCGACCCAGGTCGCCAGGTAGTCGACGAAGTCGGCGGGGGCCAGCGCGGGCGAGAAGTACGCCTCCAGCGAGTCCAGCACGTTGAAGAGGGGCGCGAGGACCACGTCGAGGCCCGACACGAACCGGCGCCCGAAGTCGTCCTCCGCGTACACGGCGGGCAGCGCGTCGCCCAGCGGGTACGGCGTCGCCAGGCCCGGCACCGTACCGCGCGCGGAGCCGCCCGCGACGCCGGGCCGCGGCCCGTTCACCGGGCCTCGATCACGCGGACGTGGTGGTCGAACGGGAACAGCAGCGCGGACGGGGCCAGTTCGATCCGGTCCGTCGCCTCGCCGCGGCGGCCGGTCAGCGGGTCGGCCGGGTGGAGCAGCACCTCGTCGACGAGCTCCACGCCCGGCACCCGCTGGAGCGCCGCGAAGATCTCCCCGGCGCGCAGCGGACGCCCGAACGGCCAGCCCTCGCCGTGCACACCGCCGGTCAGCGGGTCGAGGTACGCGTAGAGCGCGTCCAGTGCGTCGGAGCGCACCTTCTCGGGCTTGACGGCCCGGAAGGCGTGCAGCGTGGCCACCACCGTCGCCCCCTGGTAGAACGGCGGCCCGACCGCGAGCCGGGTGCCCAGCGGACGCCGCTCGTCGAGGAAGTCGGTCACCCGGGCCAGCAACTCCTCGCCGGGCACGAGCTGTTCGAAGCGCAGCCGGCCGCCCCGGTCCGGCACCGCCTGCGGTACCACGAGCACCCGCACCGCGTTGTCCCCGGCCTCCGCCGCGTCCGCCGCGAGACACGCGATCCGCGCGGTCTCGGGCGCCGCCCGGCGGGCCAGCTCCTCGTAGTCGCGGGCGGTGACCGCCCGCTCCTGGGCGCGCAGCGCGATCGGCGCGCGCAGCCGCGCCTCCTCGACGGTCTCGCCGTCCACCCCGCCGCGCGCCGCCTCACGGTTCTCGACCCGGGCGATGTACGGGATGGAGCTGCGCAGCACGCTGATCGCGGAGCGGGCGACGTTGCCGGACCGGCCGCCGCCGGTGCCGTACCGGGCGACCCGGATCGCCGCGCCCTTCGGCGGCACGGCGCCGAACTGGCGCAGGGTGCCGTCCGGTTGGCGCACGCTCGGGCCGAAGGCGATCTCGCCGGTCGTCGCGTCCAGGGTGAAGTGCCGGTCGCGGGGGCGCGAGGACGCGAAGTCGGGGACCAGGGTCCACTCGTGCCACCCGGTCGCGGAGTCGCCCTCGCCGGGGGCCTCGCCCTCGTGCTGCCCGGGTCCCGGCCCGTCCGGGTGCTCGGCGATCTGGAGCAGCAGTGGCGGCCGGTTCACCACCGGCGCGTGGCTCAGCCGGACCCGCTGCCCGGGGACGCCCTCCGACGCGCCCAGCGACTCGTCCCGTACCGTCTCCGCGTGCGCCGCCCGCACCGTACCGCCGATGGTGAAGGCGCTCGCCGCGCGGACCGTCGGCGACTCGCTGTACGCGGGCTGGCCCTCGGCCGCCCGGACGACCCGGCAGCGCACCCAGCCGGCCTCGTGCCGGCCCAGACGGGAGACGGCGTGCCCGGCCGGTATGTGCAGCACCACCTCGCCGGGCCGGTTGAGACCGCCCGTGGTGTCCTCGTCGACCTCGCAGGCCACCCAGCCGTCCGTCGCCGTCCACGCCTCCCACACCAGCGGAGGCATCCGCGGGTCCACGCCCACGCCGTCCACCCGGCTGTCCAGGCCAAGCACCAGGACACAGGCCGGGACGGCCGCCGACAGGCCGAACAGCAGCAGGTCGCCGACGGCCGGCAGGGGGCCGAAGGCGGGCACGTCGGAGCCGCCGAGGACGTCCTGCGTACGGTCCTCCGGCGTGGCGTCGGCCGGCTGGCGCAGAAAACGGGCCAGCTCGCAGGGGACCACCGTCAGATCGTCGGTGGTGGCGAAGACGACCGCCTCCTCCGTCTCCGTACGCCCCGTCGACACCTCCGTGCCGGCCGGCAGCAGCACCGGCTCGCTCTGCGGCGCCGAAAGCCGGAACGTGACGTCGGCGTGGGCCGCGGCGGGCGGGAAGAGGGTGATGCCGAGCAGGTCGAGGAAGGCCAGGTGGTTCTTCTCCGGGACCCGGTTCAGACGGTAGACCAGCTGGTCCGCCATGTGCGCGACGGCCTCGACGAGCGTGACGCCGGGATCCGAGACGTTGTGGTCCGTCCACTCGGGACACGCCTGCTGGATGTAGCGCTTGGCGTCGTCGACGAACTGCTGGAAGCGCCGGTCGTCGAGATGGGGTGCGGGCAGGGCCATGGCGGTTCAGTCCTCGGAGGGGATGACGTAGAAGGGGAAGACGAGGTTGCGCGGGTTGTTGGTGCCGCGCACCCGGTAGCGGACGTCGATGTGCAGCGTGGCCGGATCCCCCGGGGCCGGGGTCACCATGACCTCCTCCACCTGGATGCGCGGCTCCCAGCGCTCCAGCGAGGTCAGCACCTCGTACCGGATCCGCCCCGTCGTCGCGTCGTTCACCGGCGCGAAGACCAGCTCGTGCACCGCGCAGCCGAACTCGGGCCGCATCGGCCGCTCGCCCGGCGCCGTGGCCAGCACCAGACGCATCGACTCCTCGATCTCGCGGTCGCGCCGGACCAGCGCGATGGCCCCGCTCGGGCCGGTGCGCAAGGGGAACGCCCAGCCCGCGCCGACGAAATGCTCACTCATGGAAGCTGCTCTCTCCGCTCGTACGGGGCCGTCAGAGCGGCGAGGCCGCGAGCACCGGGTTGGGGATCGGGACCGTGTAGGTGACCAGGGCGGGGGAGTTGATGACGGTCTGCGGCGCCGACGCCTTGAACCGCGTCAGCGCCTTCACGTCGACCCCGGTGGCCGAGGTGATCTCGACCCCCCGGCCCGCGGCGAGCCTGATCTGCCCCATCGCCGACAGCGTGAGATCCTCCCCCGACTCCACCGTCACGCCCTGGGCGCCGCTGATCGTCACCGTGCCGTCGCTGTCGACGGTCAGCGTCGTACGGGCCTCGTTGAGCTCGATGCTCAGCTTCCCCTTCGCGGTGCGCAGCCGGATGCCGTGCGAGGCGCGGGTCCGGCCGCCGCCCTCCTCCCGCAGCTCCACCGTGTGCCCGGTGCGCGAGGTCAGCGCACGCCACTGGACCCGGCCGCTGGTCGGATCGACCGGCGGCACCCGGTCGGTCGCCGGGGTGTGCTTGTCGACGCCGTTGTACAGCCCCGCCAGGACGTACGGATGCTCCAGCGAGCCCCGGTCGAAGGCGCAGAGCACCTCGTCGTCGACGTCCGGCAGCATCAGCCCGCCGCCCCCGCGCCCGCCCAGCTGGGCGACCCGGCACCAGTCGCTCTCGTACGTCGCCGACAGCCACGGGAAACGCAGCCTGACCCGGCCCAGCGACAGCGGGTCCTTGGTGTTGGTGACAAGCGCGACCGCCACCCCGGGCATCGGCGGCGCCGGTTCACCGCCGCCCGCGGCCGTCCCGTACAGCGAACGGAACTGGCGGCCCGACACGGTCAGCCAGGACGTGAACTGCCGCCCCGAGGCGAAGACATGCCGCACCCCGGTCGCCGTGTAGCGCCCCTCGAACGGGAACCCGGCGCCCTTCACCGCCACCGGCTGCCCCGGCTTCAGCTCCGGGTTGCCGGTCACGGCCACCTCCACCTCCGCGAAGGAGCCCGTGACGTCGTCCGCGAGCGACTTCGCCGCCTGCCGCACCTCCGACTGGGTGGTGAACGGGCGGTCCGCGAGCGTGAGTTCGGCCGTCCCGAACGGCGCGGCGAGCTGCGCCGGAGTGATGTCCGAGACGATCTCCGTGCTGCTCACCGCCGGGGTCGGCGAGGACAGCGCCTGCCGTGTCCGGGGATCCCAGCCCCGTACGTCGACCCGGCCGACCTGGCCCGCGGCCGTCACCGACACCCTGCTGTGCAGCGTGTTGTGCCCGAAGTCCAGGACGTACGGGCTCTGCGCGGCCGGCGTCGTGTCGGCGGGCGCGGAGGCGGCGGGCGGCAGGGCGGCGAAGGTGAGCCGGCCCGCCGGGTCGACCGAAAGCCGCACGTCGTTCGCCTGGGCGAGCCGCGACAGGAAGTCCCAGTCGGTGATGTTCGGCTGGGTCGCCAGCTCGTACACCGTGGGCGTCGCGTCGACCTTCCCGAGCGGCACCCGGTTCAGCGCCGCCACCTTCCGCACGATGTCGGAGGCGGTCATGTTCGGATAGCCCTCGACCCGGCGGTTGCGCAGCAGCCGGTGCCCCGGGTCGTAACCGCGCACGATCAGATACCGCCCGAGCGACGGCGCCGCGTCCGCCTCCAGCGCCGTCACCTCGCCCGTGAGCATCGGCGCGCCGAGCCGCCCGTCGGTGAACGGCGAAAGCACCGCCATCGCCCCCACCTTCAGGAAGGGGAACTTCTCCGTCAGCGTGCCGTCCTTGTCGCTGAAGGTCAGCTGGAACGCCGACGGCACGTTGACGCTCGCGTCCACCCAGCCCTCCGTGAGGCGGACCGCCAGCGCGTCGGGCAGGGTCACCCCGTCCAGCTGCACGTGCAGGACGGTGGTGAAGGTCTTCTCGCTCATGCGGCGCCCTCGGTCGGCGAAGTCTGCGATGGGAAGGTCGATACGGGCGGCCGGACGGCCGCCGGAAGCTCGGAGGCGGACGGCAGCAGCAGCTCCGTGCCGGGGCTCAGCCGCATCGGGTCGTCGATGCCGTTCGCCTCGGCGATCACCCGCCAGCGGGTCGCGTCGCCGTACTCCCGCCACGCCAGGGAGGCCAGCGAGTCACCGGCGACGGTACGGTGCACCCGGCGCGCGGAGAGCGCGCCGGACGTCGGGTTCTGCTTCTTCGTCTCGGAGGCGACCTCGGTCAGCGACAGCGAGCAGGTGGCACGGATCGGCACACCGCTCGGGCTGAACAGGGTGTACGTCGCCGATACGTTGGTCACGTACGCGACGAACTGCACCGTCGAGAACGAACCCCACGAGAAGCGCACCCACGGCGGGCTCGGCGCCTTCGAGTCGACGCTCTGCGCCGTCACCTCGCAGCAGGACAGCAGCAGCTCCACCTGGCTCTGCACCGCCGTCGAACTCGGCGTCCCCGACGCGTCCAGGAACACCTCCAGATCCAGCGAGGCGGGCCGGCTGCCGGTGAACTTCGGCGGCGCGCCCCGGGTGTAGGCGACCGCGGGCTCGGTGTGCCAGTCCGCCGAGCGGCTCAGCCGCAGCTGGTCCGGGTTGAACTGGAACTTCACCTCGCCGATGGCGCCGCCCATCGAGCCGCCGAGGTCCGTCGGCGGCTGATGGATCGACAACGAGGCCCGCGACAGACCGCGCGCCGCCTTACCGCCCGAGGGCGCCGCCATCTCAGGCCCCTCCGGCGTCGGTGAACCCGTGGTGCGCGATCTCCAGGGTCTCGGTCGCCACGGCCGGGTTCCCCGGGTCCAGGCTCGGCCCCGTCCACCGGACCGGCAGCACCTCCACCAGGCCCCACTGGGCCACCACCGACTTGTCGGCGCGCAGCGCGGCGATCTGTGCCGTCGGGCGGGTGATGCCGGTGGCCAGCGAGGAGATCCACGCGGCGACCCGGGCGGTGTCCGGGGTCAGCGGACGGGTCAGCCGGATGGTCGAGAACGTGACACGGGTGGGCAACTGCCACACGAAGCCGTTGTTCCCGCCTTCCTGCCGCTGCTCGACCTCCACCTCGGAGGCGAGGCCGTCACAGCCGTTGAAGAGACCGAGGTCCTGACCGTCGATCGTGAGTCTGAAGAAGATGGTGGAGGCGGGGTCCAGGGGCTGGGGCATGGGAGTTCTCTCGGACTCGGTGGGGAGGGTGGAGGGTGGACGGAGACGACGCCATCTCAGCGCCCGTGATCACGCAGCCGCCCGATCCGCTCGCGGTCCGCCCGCAGCTCGGCCCGCAACAGCCGGGACAGCGGCGTGACCAGCCGCCGCGCCAACTCGTCGAGCTGCGCGGGCGAGGAGGCGGTGGCCGCGGCCTGCTCCGGAGCCGGAGCGGGAGCCGCCGGGGCGGGCGCGGAACCGGCCGAGCGCTGCACGGGCGCCCGGGGCGGTAGCGGGGTCGGGACGACCGGCGCGGGCGCGGGCGCGGGAGCTGGCGCACTCACCGGGAGGGCCCGGCTCGGCACGGGCGCCGGCACGACGGCGGGCGCCTGCTGCACCGCGACCGGAGTCCGCACGGGCTGCGCGGGGCGCGGTGCCGACAGGGGTACGACGGGGGGTGCGGGGGTGCTTCGTTGCACGGCGGCGGGGGCGGTGCGGGCGGTGGGCGTGACGGGCCCTGCCGCCGGGGCCGGGGCGGGGGCGCTTGGCGCCGAGTGCTGGGGGGCGAGGGGGCGTGCCGTCGCCAGGGGCAGGGGGGCGGGGCCTGTTGTCCGGGCGCGGGGGAGCGCGATGCGCTGGACGGGGCCGGCCCGGCCCGTGGCCGCCTGCGGCGGGGGCGTGACGGAGGGACGCGGGGCCGTCTCCGGCGTGGCCGGGGGCGCCGACTGCACGGGAGTCGTGGGGGTCGCCGACGCAGGCGGGACCGGATCCTGGGGGGCCGGGCGCACAGGGGTGTTGGTCGGCGCCGGGGTTGCCTTGGGGGCAAGTTGCACGGGTGGGACGGTCGACGCCGAGGGGGCTGCGGGCGTGCTCTGCGCCCGGGTGACGGACGGAGCCGGGGTTGCCTTGGGGGCCGGCTGCACGGGCGTTGTGGTCGGTGCCGGGGCCGTCGAGGGTGCGCCGTGTGCCGGGGTGGTGGACAGCCCTGAGGTTGCCTTCGAGGCCGGCTGCGCGGGTGTGGTGGACGGCGCCGTGGGCGCCTTGGAGGCCGGCTGCACAGGTGTGGTGGAGGGGGCTGCGGGCGCGCTCTGCGCCGGGGTGGCGGAATGGATCGGGGTCGCCGTGTGGGACGCCTGCGAGGGCGGCGTCGAAGGAGCCGCCGGGGTGATCGGCGGGCCGATCGGGGAGCGGCGGGGCCGAGGTCCGGTCGGCGTCGCGGCCGGGTCCGCCACGGCGCGCTGGACCGGCGCCCCGACTCCCTTGCGGGCCGGGGCCGTCGGCGTCGCCGTACTCCAGTCGGCGCCCGGAGCGCGGCGGGAGCGGCGCACCGGGGGGCCGGACCGTGCGGCGGTGTCGTCGGACGGGGTCCCGGGTCCGTCGAGGGGTCGCGCGGGCGTGGGCTCGGGCTCGGGAGCCGGGGTCGCGGTTACGGCTCCTGCAGTGGGGGCGCTCTCCGCCCGCTGGACCGGGGGCGTCGGCTGCGGTGTGCCGGGCGCGCCCACGGGTGCAAGGCGCCGCTGCGGTGCCGTACCGGCAGTGGCGCGCGCCGTGGTGAAGAACCCTTCGCGTACGGGACGGGCGACGGGCGTGACGTCCACGGCGGGCCGAACCGGGTGCGCCGGTTCGGCCCGCTGGACGACAGGGGTGCTCGGCACGGGGGAGGGGCCCACGGCCGAGTCGCCCCTGACGGGGAGCGCCGCAGGGGCGACGCTCGTCCTGGGCGCGCGCTGGACGGAGGCGGTCGATGCCGCGGTGTCCTGCGCGCGGGGGGTGGTGGGTGCCGTCCCGGTCGTCGGGACGGCAGGACGCACGGGCTCGGTCGCCCGAGGAGCCGAGGCCGGAACCTCGGCGGGCGTCCCGGAGGCGCGGTGCGCCGTCCCGGCCGCCCGGCGGGCGGCGATCGCGGCGGCACCCGGAGGGGCCGCCTTCGCCGTGGCCCGCTGAACGGGCGCGTCCGATGCGGACGTGCTGGGCGCGCCGGACGTGCTGGTCGAGCTGGGCACGCTGGACGTGCCGGGCACGCTGGACGTGCTGGACGTGCTGGACGTGCCGGGCACGCTGGACGTGCCGGGCGCGCTGGTCGAGCGGGGCACGCTGGACGTGCTGGACGTGCTGGACGTGCTGGTCGAGCGGGGCACGCTGGACGTGCTGGACGTGCTGGACGTGCTGGACGAGCTGGACGAGCGGGGCACGCTGGACGTGCCGGGCGCGCTGGGCGCGCTGGTCGAGCCGGATGTGCTGGACGTGCCGGGCACGCTGGGCGAGCCGGTCGTGCTGGTCGACCGGGACGTGCCGATCAACCCGGACGTGCCAGACACGCCGGACGTGCTGGTCGAGCCAGTCGCCCCGGACGCACCAGTCGCCCCAGGCACCCCAGCGTCCCGCTGGACGGGCGCAGCCGCCGACCCCGGAGCCGTGGCCCGCCGGACGGGCACCCCCGCGCCAGGTACGGGTGCCGCCGCGCCCGCCTTGGGCGCCGCACCCGCGGCATCGGTGTCCGTCGCCGTTCGCACCGGCGTGGCCGCGGGCGTCGCCCCCGGGGTGCCGGACGCCCGCCGTGCGGGCGTGACGGGAGCGCTGGTGTCGCCGGCCCGGTGGGCCGACATGGTCCCGGAGGCGCCGGACGCCCGCTGGACGGCCTCGCCCGGACCGTTGGCGCCGCCGGCCCACGGGGCCGGCGTGGTCCCGGTCGCCGCCCCCGGCACGTTGGAGGCCCGCTGGACCGGCGTGGTCCCGGTCGCGGCAACCGGCACGTTGGAGGCCCGTGGGATCGGCGTGGTCCCGGTCGCCGCGCCCGGCACGCCGGAAGCCCGCGAGGCCGACGCGACCCCGGTCGCCGCACCCGGCACGCCGGACGCCCGCTGGACCGGCGCGGCCCCGGACGCCCGCTGGACCGGCGCCGCCGGATCCGAGCCGGCCCCCGCGCCCCGTGGCGCGGCCCCCGCCCCCGTCACCGGCAGCCGTACGGCCGGGAGTTCGACGCCGGGCGGCGGGTCGGGGATGACGCGGACGGCGTCGAGGAGGAGGCCGCCCGGGGCGGACGGGGTGCGGCCGTGGCCGAGTTCGCGTTGGAAGGACGGGTCCGCGTGGGTGGCGAGGCGGGTGGAGAAGGACGGGTCGGCGACCCGCTGCGGCGGGGCGAGGACGCGCTGGACCGGCGGGAGCGCCGCCCACGCGTCGCCCCGGCCCGGTCGCGGCGCCGCCGCGGTCTCCGCCGACGGCTCCGGCGACGTCTCGTCGCCCGCGCCGCGCCGCGACCTCCACCTGCCGAACATTCCCATCCCCTCCCGCTCCCCTCTCAACTTCACCCCGTCACGCCTGGGCCGACCGCTCCACCAGCGACGCGGCCCGCTCGACGTACCGCCTCCGGTCCCCGTGTTCGAGGTCCAGGACCGTGTCGAGGGACCAGTGGAAGTGGTAGGCGAGGTACGCGGTCTCCTCCTCGATCCGGTCGGCCGCGTACGTCACGATTCCCCCAGGCGGCTCCCGGCCAGCTCGACCTCGAAGGACTCCGAGCAGTGCGGGCAGGCCACGGCGGCCCGGGTGTGGCCCTCCGCGTTGATCTGCCGGTAGAAGTCCTGGAGGAACGCCAGGTCGGAGGCGAACATGTTCTCCACCGTCCCGTCGTGCACCGACGGCAGCGTGCCGAGCCGGGTGACGACCCGGCCGAGCAGCACGACCGACAGGTACGCGGGGTTCTCCCGCACCCGGACGTCGCGCAGCGGCACGAGCTCGTCCCGGGCCGTCGCGAGACGCATCGCGCCGCGCCGGTGCACGGTGCCGGACTCGTCCACGTAACCGCGCGGCAGCTCGAACTCGAACTCCGTGCGCAGCGGTTCGCGCCGCTCTTCGGCGGAGGGGGACGCGACCGCGCCCCCGGGGCCTTCGCGTCGCATTACTCGATGACCAGCTCTTCGAACACGATGGTGACGGTCTCGGTGAGCGCGGCGGCGTCGCCCGCCTTGACCCCGCTCGTGTCGACCTTGCTGCACCAGGCGTTGCGCAGGTTGTACCGCTTCACCGGGTTGTTCTGGTAGTCCATCATCATGATCGTGGCGTTCTTGCGCGCCGATCCCATGTCGCCCGCGATGGACTGGTTGATCCACTCGTTGAAGGTCGCGCTCTGCGTCATGCCGCGCACGACCGTGCACTGACCGGCCTTCTTCACGCCGGGCATCTTCTTCACGACGGGCTTGCCGTCGGCCGAGACCTGCTGGTACTCGATGACGTCCTGCTCCATCGACAGGCCGCTGACCTCCTGGAGGTACTCGACCATGACGCCGTCGATCTGGAGGCCGAAGTTATGGGTGGTGAGGGCGTCACCGGGCTGCAGGGACATACGGGGTCACTCCTTGGTTCTGGTCCGCTGAGGTAGGGCGCCACCGGCGCGCGAGGGGGGGCCGGGTGGGAGGGGGTTCCTCCCACCCGGGAGGGGGGCTGCTACTCCTCCAGCTCGCCGCCGCCGCCCTGGAACTGCGCCAGCCGGAAGACCACGAACTCCGCCGGCTTCACCGGGGCGATGCCGATCTCGCAGACCACCCGGCCGAGGTCCACGGACTCCGGCGGGTTCGTCTCCTCGTCGCACTTCACGTAGAACGCGTCCTCGGGGCGCTGCCCGAAGAGGGCCCCGGAGCGCCACTCGTTCACGAGGAACGCCGAGATGTTGCGGCGGATACGGGCCCACAGCGCCTGGTCGTTCGGCTCGAAGACGACCCACTGGGTGCCGATGAGGATCGACTCTTCGAGGTAGTTGAAGTAGCGGCGCACGTTGAGGTAGCGCCACGCCGGGTCGGAGGCGAGGGTGCGGGCGCCCCACACGCGGATGCCGCGGCCGGGGAACGCGCGGATGCAGTTGACGCCGACGGGGTTGAGCAGGTCCTGCTCACCGCGGGTGATCTGGAGCTCCAGGTCGACGGCGCCGCGCACGATCTCGTTGGCGGGCGCCTTGTGCACACCGCGCTCGGAGTCGTTGCGGGCCCACACGCCGGCCAGGTGGCCCGACGGCGGGACGGTGCGGGTCTGGCCGGAGGCAGGGTCGAAGGCCTTGATCCACGGGTAGTAGAGGGCCGCGTAGCGCGAGTCGTAACCGGCCGTCTCCTGCCGCCACTTGCGGATGTCGCGGGCGTTCATGGCCGGCGGCGGGTCGAGGAGCGCCATCCGGTCGCCCATCAGCTCGCAGTGCGCGATGAGGCCGAGCTGGACGGCCTTGACCTGCTCCAGGTCGATGAGGCCCTGCTGGTAGGCGGCCATCAGGTCCGGCACGGCGACCATGGTGATCTCGTCGAACGCCTCCAGGCCGCCGAAGCCGGTGCGGTCCGCCGAGTCGCCGATGAACTCGCCGGACTCCAGGGCCTTCTCCTGGCCGGCGCGGGCCGCAGCGACGGGCAGCGCGGCCGGGGCCGGCGGGGTGAGGGTCACGGACTGCGCGTCAGGACGGGCGAGCGCGGCACCGGCCGCGGCCTCCTCGACCACGATCGTCTTGGACCGCTGCCGGACCTGGGTCACGACGAAATTGCGGGCGCTCTTCTTCGCGCTGACCTCGAAGGTCTCGACGGCCTTGTCCCCGTCCTTGACGACCAGCTTGAAGCGCTCGTCGTCGCCCTCGGCCTCCTGCACCTCGACGGTGAGCGTGCCGTCCGGGCCGGAACCCGCGGCGATGGCGGCGACCCGGAAGGCGCCGAGCGCGACGGCGGTGCCGGGCAGCAGCTCCTTCGGGGCGTCCGTACCGCTCGCGCCCGGCGTCGAGGGCAGCGCGCCGGAGGCGTCCCCGCCGCCGACCCGGACGATGTACGCCGCGGTGCCGCCGTTGTTGAAGAAGCCGTAGACGGAGTGCGCCAGGTAGTACCCGTCCGTGAAGTCTCCGAAGGAGGCGACGTACTGGGACCAGTTGGTCACCAGCGTCGGCTCGTGCAGCGGTCCGTACGGCGCGAGTCCGACGAACGCGGCGACGGAGGTGCCGACCCCCTCGATGGGGCGGGAGCCGCTGGCGACTTCCTCGACGTAGACACCGGGGGAGAGGTAGGTGGGCATGGGTACGTGCGCTCCTCGGAGGGTACGGAGGACGGGAAAGGGGCGGTGACGTTTCCGACCCTCTCGCGCCCCCGCGCCCCGGCGCGTGGACGAACGGGCGGCGCCGAGGGCAGCGATCGCTGCCTCAGCGGACACCCGGAAGGGCAGACCGTACGGAAGGGCAGCCCGGCCTGCCCCCGCACCGGGACCATCGGACACGCCCGGACGCCCCGCCCGCCCGTAGCCTGCCGCCCATGACCATCTGGACCTCTCTGGACCCGGCCGCCGTGGCCGTGGAGCCCGGCTCCCGGGCCACCGCCCGGCTGCGGGTGCGGAACACCGGCGACACCGTCGAGGAGTACCGGCTTTCCCTCGTCGGCAGGCCCGCGGGCTGGGGCCGCGTCGAACCCGATGTGCTGCGCCTCTACCCGGGTGCCGAGGGGACCGCGGAGATCTCGTTCGCCCCGCCGCGCACCTCGGACGCGGAGGCGGGGCCCGCCGCCTACGGCATCCGGGTCGAGCCCCGGGAGAACACCGCCGTACGGGATGTCGTCGAGGGGCAGCTCACCATCGCGCCCTTCACGGAGATCCGGGCCGAACTCCTGCCGCCCGCCCTGACCGGCCGCTTCCGCGGCAAGGCCCGGGCCGCCGTCGACAACCTCGGCAACACCCCGGTCACCGCCTCCCTCGTGGCCCGCGACGAGACCGACGCCCTGGAGTTCGACCTGGCGCCGAACGCCGTGCGCGTCGACCCGGGCCGGGCCGCGTTCGCCGAGCTGACGCTGCGCCCCAGGGACATCCGGTGGACCGGCGGCGAGCAGACCCACCGCTTCACCCTCGCGCTGCGCAGGTCGGGCGACGACACCGGGCAGGAGCTGGAGGGCAGTTACGTCCAGCGGCCGGTGATCGGGGCCTGGCTGATGTCGGTCGGCGGCCTGCTCACCGCGGCGGTCATCGCCTTCGCGGTGCTGTGGTTCGGCTTCTCGCCGAAGATCGGCAGCTCGGCCAAGGAACTCCTCGCCTCGGGCGCGCCCAACCCCGTACAGCAGGGCGACGGCAAGAACCTCCCGACGCCTCCGCCGCTGCCCCCGGACACCGGGGACGACGCGGGCAGCGGCCCCGGCGGCGCGTCGCCGCCGCCCGCCGACGGGGGCGACCCCGACACCGGCGGCGCCCCGCCGCCCTCCGACGGCGGCGGTTCCGGTGACGGTGGCGGCGGTGGCGGCGGCGGTGGCGGATCGACCACCACCAGCGGCGGCGGTGGCGGCACCCCCGCGCAGCGGCCGAACGTGCCGGCGCCGAAGAAGACCGGTCCGGCCTGGGGCCCCGGCTACCAGCAGGACGTCGTGGTGGAGTTCGCCCAGGACCGCCTGGTCGCCCTCAAGAACTCGTGCAGCCCCCGCGGCAGCTTCACCCGCGGCGTGATCGACACGGTGACCCTCAACTCGATCGTCTGCTACCAGCGGAGCGTCGACGCGAGCGGCAAGAACCCGAGGAAGATCCTCGACGTCGAGGAGGAGGGCATGCTCGGCCCCGCCACCCTCACCTCGCTGTGGATGCAGGGGATCACGCCCGACGAGATCAAGCAGGGCGGCTGGGAGACCAGCCGGTTCATGGCCGCGTTCTACTGGGCGATCAACGGGACGTTCGACTCCCACGACATGGATGTCGCCCGGACCAACGCCGGCCTCGGCATCGACTACTTCCGCAACGGGGTCCGGGGTTCCGGCACCCGCTACGACGCCAACTTCATCGCGCACGTCCGCGACTACCAGAAGGCGATGGGCCTGACGGCGAACGGCACCGTCGACTGGGCCACCGTCCGCACCATGCTCGGCGGCGGAGTCGTCTGGCGCCCCTGACAGCGCCCCGAAAGACCGAGGAGGCCCGCGCGTCCCACCCGGCGGGCCTCCTCATCCTTCCCTCAGGGTGCCCAGGGCACCCCGGCGTCCGGCAGCAGCCGGCCCGCCTTCTGGTACTCGCGCCGGGCCCCCGCCCGTACGTCGTCCCCGGTCACCGGACCGCCACGGGCCGCCGCCAGATAGCCGGCGGTCACCGCCGCCGACCTGATCGCGCCGCCCGCCAGCTCGAAGCCCTTCGCGCATTCGGCGACCGCCTCCGCCAGGTCCGGTCCCTGCGGCACGCCCGCCAGACACGCCTCCCACAGGGAGAGCCGCAGTTCCGCGTCCGGGAACGGGAAGTCCACGACCAGGTCGAGCCGCCGGGTGAACGCCTCGTCGATGTTGGCCCGCAGATTGGTGGTCAGCAGGGCGATCCCGTCGAAGGCCTCCAGGCGCTGGAGCAGATAGGCGCTCTCCAGGTTCGCGTAGCGGTCGTTCGAGCTGCGCACCTCCGAGCGCTTGCCGAAGACCGCGTCGGCCTCGTCGAAGAGCAGCACGCAGTCGGTCCGGTCGACCTCGGCGAAGATCCGCTCCAGGTTCTTCTCCGTCTCGCCCACGTACTTGTCGACGACCGAGGACAGGTCCACCACATAGAGGTCCAGGCCGAGTTCGCCCGCCACCACCTCCGCGCCCAGGGTCTTGCCGGTACCCGACTCCCCGGCGAACAGGCCCACGACGCCCCGCCCGCGCCCGCCGCCGGTGCGCAGCCGCCAGGTGCCGAGCACCTGGTCCCGGTGCCTGGCACGCCCGGTCAGCTCGTGGAGCTGCCGCAGTGGCTCCTCGGGCAGCACGAGGTCGGCGAAGCCGACGGCCGGGCGGACCCGGCGGGCGTGGCTGTCGAGCAGCGGCGCCGACATCAGCCGCGCCCCGCGCTGGACGTGCGCGGCCGTCAGCTCCGCCCCCTCGAAGGCGGCGAAGGCCCGCGCCGAACGGGCCGCCCGGTGGATCTGGCCGCCACCGAGCCGGTACGGGGCGACCGCCTCGGCCAGGTCGAAGGCGGGCTCCTCCGGGCCGAGTTCGCGGCGCCACAGCTCGGCGGAGCCCACGCCGTCCCCGGGCGCCTCCAGGGCGAGCAGCTCCACCCCCGGCGCCCAGCGCGGATCCGGGGCGTCCGTCCCCGCGAGGACGACCGTCACGTCCGGCGCCGCCAGGGCCCGCACCAGCGGACCGGCCTCCCGGGGCAGCGGCTCGACCACGACGGCCGCACCGCGCAGCCGGGCCTCCCGCAGCAGTACGGACGCCACGGCGGCGCCGTCGTCACCGGCGCCCGCGCGCATCCGCAGCACCGTCCGCCCGGCGGCGCACAGCGCGGCGGCGACGGCGTCCGCCGCGGCTCCGGCGGTCCGCTCGCGCAGATGCACGGCGACCGGCGCGGCGGCCCGGACGCGGGCGGCGAGCCCGTCCAGCGCCTCGGACACCAGGGCCGGTTCGTCCGGTGTCGGCGGCAGCAGCTCCACCCCCGCGTCCCGCAGGCCCGCGTCCAGCCTGCCGTCGTCGCCCAGCAGATGCGCCACCACCCGCTCCGGGACCCGCAGCGCGCGTCCCGGCAGCGGCCGGTCCTCGTCCTCGACGACCAGCAGGCCGCCGGAGCACAGGGGGGCCGAGGGATGGAAGCGGTCGCGGGCGGCGGCCTCGTGGGGTCCGGTGCCCGCGAGCCCGAGGGCGAGCCCCACCGTCGCCCGCCGGCGCCCGACGTCGTTGTTGAGATACCCGAACAGCGGCTCGAACGCCGGGTCGACCTCCGGCGCGAGAGCCGTCAGCAGGACGTGGGCGTCCAGCGCGGAGAGCCCGAAGACCCGGGCGAGCGACCCCAGCCGGTCCGCACCGGGTCCGGCGTCCGGCCCGGCGTCCGGCCCGTCGTCCCGCCCGTCGACCGCAGGCGCGCCCCCTTCGCCCAGCGGCAGCGCCGCCGCCCGCAGGGCCGACTCCGGTGTCACGTACAGGCCGCGCAGCGGATCACCGGCCGTCGGGTCGTCGGCGGCACGGCTCTCCACCAGGGCCGCCACCCGCTCCCGCAGGGCCGCGAGGCGCCGGGTCAGGGAGTCGTCGGTCAAGGCGTTCCCGGTCACGGCAGGTACTCCGTCCGCCGGATCACGCGGGGCGCGGCGTCCGACGGCCCGCCGTCGGTGCCGCGCACGGTGATCACGCCCTCGGTGACCGGCGGCGCCACGTCGTACACGGGGACGACCGGGAACGGGGTGGTGATCACCACGTCGAGCGAGGGCTTGAGCTCCCCGCCCAGCGCCGACCAGATCTCCGCCAGGGAACGGGACTCGCCCGGCGGCACCGCGACGGTCAGCGGCAGCGCCGGGGTGCCCGTGGGCCCGCGCAGCACCTCGGGTACGAACTCCTCCGGCAGCGCCTCGTGCGGCAGCAGCAGCGCCAGCGCGCCCGAGAGCAGCCGGTGCTCGTCCTCGGGCCGGGCGGTCCAGGCCGTCACCAGGTAGGAGAGACGGAACCAGCGGCGCGGCTGCCGGCGGCGCACCACGGCCCCGCGGGCGTCGCGCTCCGCGTAGGCGCCGCGCTCGCGGCGGGCCACGTCCTCCCGTATGTCGAAGAGATACGCGTTGAGGGTCGGCGCGTTGCGGCGGGCGGCCCAGTCGCGGGTGGGCGGGTCGAAGGAGACGTCCCCGGTGACGGCGGGGGCCAGGAGGCGGCCGAGCGCCGCGTCGATCTCGTGGATCATCTAGATGTAGCCCTCGCGGAGTGCGTACGCCACGGCATGAGCCCGGTTGGCGAGATGGAGACGCGTCATCAGCGCGTGCAGGATGTTCTTGACGGTGCGCTCGGAGTAGGCCAGCTTCTCGCTGATCTGCCGGGTGTCGAGGCCCTCGGCCAGCAGCCGCAGGACGTCCACCTCGCGGGGCGCCATCCCGAACAGCGGCGCGGTAGCCGTGGAGGTGGTGGTCGTCGCCCGCTGGAGCCGTCCCACCTGGTTGAGGAGGCGGCTGATCAGGTCCGGGGGCAGTTCCCCGTCGCCGCGGGCCGCGCTGTGCACCGCGTTCAGGAGCCGCTGCTCGGTCGCCTGGTGGCGCCAGAGGATCGCCCGTACCCCGTACTCGACGACCGTGAGCAGATCCGGCTCGCGCAGTTCACCGGCGACGAGCACCACCCGCTGGTCCCCGCCGCGCAGGACGCGCCGCAGCTCGGTGGTGGCCGCGTCGTCGATCCGGTCGGCGAGCATCACGGCGACGGAGGGCGTGTCGGTCCCCCGCTCCTCGGCTTCGTCGCCCGCGTGCTCGGGCACCACCTCTATGGTCGGCTGGTGCTGTAAATGACTGATGAGTCCGGCCCGGCTGAGCGGATCGGTAGCGTGGACGGTCACTGCCACGCGCTTGGTGAGCATGCCCGAATGCCTGCCCTTCCCCCAAGAATGTGCTGGTGGACGCCGAGTTGACGGCCGTTCCATTGGTCTCCACCACATTCACGGGGGCCCCTTCCGTCCCGCTGCCGCCCCGCTAACGCCCGGCTAACGCTCCGTCGCTGCCTTGGCCATCGATTCGAGCCGGCGCAGCTGCGCCTCCACCCGCTGCACGCTCTCCTTGTAGCCGTGCGCGAGACCCAGCTCCCTGGCCCGTACGAGCAGGGTGCCGGCCTCCTCGGTCAGCCCCAGGTCCAGCAGGGCGGCGCCCGCCGTCGCCGTCAGCATGCTGTGCCGCACGCCCACCAGGCCGTTGACGGTGTCGCCGTCCAGGGCGAGGCCCTCCCGGGCGCAGGCCAGGGCCCCGGCCGGGTCCCCCACGGAGAGCAGCTGACGGGCCCGGTGCTCCAGGGCCAGCAGCTCGGTCATCACGTCCCCGCTGCCGCGTACGAGGGCGGCGGCCCGCTCGGTGTGGGCGAGGGACTCGTCGCTCACCCCGAAGCGGTCGAGCGCGACGGCCAGGTTGACCAGCGCGGTCGCCTCGCTGGAGGCCTCGCCCGCGCGGGCGGCCAGCGGCGGCGCGAGCCGCAGATGGACCAGGGCCTCGGGGAGACGGTTCTCCTGGGTGAGGACCCAGCCGAGGAGGGCGCGGACCCGGGACTCGGCGTCGGCGTCCTTCTCCCGGGAGGCGGAGTCGGCGGCCGCCTCCAGGAGCGGCACCCAGCCGTCGTGGCTGTGCCACAGGATGTACGGCCACTGGAGGACGGCCAGCCGCCAGGCCCGGTCGTGGAGCCCCGCCGCGCGGGCGGCGGCGACGGCCGCCGCCAGGTTGTCGCGCTCCGCCGCGTACCAGAGCAGCGCCGCGTCCCGCCCCGCGAACTGCGGCGCCGTCCTGGGCCGTCGGGCGTTGGACGGCGCAGCGCAGCAGGGCTGGTCGTCCGGCTCGGCGGCGCGGGCGGCGGCCATGGCGGTCAGCGTGTAGTGGTCGAGGAGCCGCAGCAGGGCGTCCTCGTCGGCGTCGAGGCCCCGGGCGTACAGCCGCACCAGGTCGTGCAGGGTGTGCCGGCCGGGCGCGTACTCGGTGAGCAGGTGCGCGTCGCAGAGCCGGTCGAGGGCCTCGGCCGCCACCGGCGGCGTCCGGTCGAGCAGCGCCGCCGCCGCGTGCCGGTCCAGGTCCGTGCCGGGCACCACGCCGAGCTGCCGGAAGAGCCGCGCGGCCTCCTCCGGCAGGCCCTGCACGGTGAGGCGGAGCGCGGCGGCCACGCCCTGCCCGTCACAGCCCTCGGAGTGGTCCACCGAGAGCAGCGACAACCGGCGCTGCTCGTCGGCGAGTTCACTGGCCAGATCGGCGAGCCGCCAGTGCGGCCGGGCGGCGAGCTGCGCGGCGGTGACCCGCAGGGCGAGCGGCAGGCCGTCGCAGAGCGCGGCGAGCCGCCGCGCGGCCGCGGGCTCGGCGTCCACCCGGTCCCCGCCCACCGCGGCGGCGAGCAGCGCCGCCGCGTCGTCGAGTCCGAGCACGCCGAGCGGCACCGGGCGGGCGAGCTCGGTCACGACCAGGCCGCCCAGCCGCAGCCGCGAGGTCACCACGGTCGCGCTCCGCGCACCGGCGGGCAGCAGCGGCCTGGCCCGGTCGGCGCTGCGCACGTTGTCCAGGACGACGAGCAGCGCCCGGTCCTCGGTGAGCGACCGGTACAGCGCGGCGGCGGCCGTCGGCGACTCCGGCACCTGGCGCGGCGGCACACCGAGCGCCGGCAGGAACTCGCGCAGCACGTCGGCGCTGTCGACCCCGTCGTCGGGGCTGAAGCCCCGCAGGTCGGCGTAGAGCACCCCGTCCGGGTAGTGGGAGGACCGCCGGTGCGCCCAGTTCAGCGCGAGCGCGGTCTTGCCGACCCCGGCCGGGCCGGTGACGAGCGCGACCCGGGCCCGCTCGACGGCGGTGTCGAGCGCCGCGAGCTCCCTGGCCCGGCCGAGGAAGCCGCGCGGGGCGCGGGGCAGCAGGTCGGGGGCGGGCAGCGCCGGGGCGGGGGCCACGGGCTCGGGCTCGGCGGCCGGGGCGCCCGCGACCTCGGGCCACTCGGCGGCGCCGCCCGCCACGGGCGCGTCGCCCGCGGTGTGCGGGGCGGCGGGAGGGGTGCCGCGCAGCACGGCCTCGTACGCCGCCCGCAGCGCGGGGCCCGGGTCCACGCCGAGCTCGTCGGCGAGCTGGGTCCGCGTGCGGTGGTAGCAGTCGAGCGCGTCCGACTGGTGCCCCGCCCGGTACAGCGACAGCATCAGCGCCGCCGCCAGGGACTCGCGCAGCGGATGGGCCACCGACTCCGCGCGCAGCAGCGCCGCCGCCTTCACATGCTCGCCGAGCCGCCCGTACGCGGCCGCGAGCTGCTCGACGGTCACCAGCCGGGTCTCCTCCAGGGCCCGCGCCGCCACGAGCAGCGGTTCGCTGGCGACCGTCCCGGTCAGCGCGGGCCCGCGCCACAGGGCGAGCGCCTCGCGCAGCATGAGGACCGCGTCCCCGGGGTGCTTCTGGTGCCCGGCGAGCTGGACCAGCTCCTCGAAGCGGTAGGCGTCCAGGAGGTGGTCGGGTATCCGCAGCTCGTACGCCTGCCCGTGGGTGGCCAGCTCGACCCCGTACTCACCGGCGCCGCCCTGCTCGAACAGCGCCCGCAGCCGCGAGACATGCCCCTGGACGACGGTGCGGGCCCGGGCGGGCGGCAGCTCGTCCCAGACGGCGTCGATCAGCCGGTCCACCGGAACGACGGCGTTCGCCCGCAGCAGCAGCGCCGCGAGGACGCTGCGCCGCTTGGCGGGGCCGAGCGGCAGTTCACCTGCCTCGGTCGCGATCGACACCGTCCCAAGCAGGCGGAACTCCACCCGGCCCTCCTTCTCGCTGATCCCGTGGGCCCTCCAGTATCACCGCCCGCCCTGCTCGGGCCGTTGTCGGGATCCTCCAGTTGTCCGGAACCGGACAGGCGCCGCGCACTTCGGCTTGATCATCACGGGCGCCCCGGACGCTTCCGGAAGGGCCGTGGCGGCCTCAGGCGTTCGGGTCGAAGGGGAGGCCCGAGGGCATGGCGCGGCCGAGCTGGTACGCGAAGTCGACGTCCCGGATCTTGAGGGTGGCGGCGCCGAAGTCGGCGCCGGTCAGCCGGTCGCGCAGCCCGGCCGGATAGCCGTTCCAGCCCACCAGGCGCGGGTAGAACCAGGCCCCGGTGGCGTTCTCGACGCGCTCGTCGTCCGGGTTGGCGAAGCGGAAGCAGTGGGTGGAGGCGCCGTCCTTGTGGTAGACGATCTTGGGGTGGGTGCCGTCGAAGCGGACCGCCGAACGGGCCGCCACCTGGTAGCCGCTGTGCTGGGAGACCGACACGTACTGGACCTGGTCGGCGCTGATCCAGACGATCACGTGCTCCCAGTCGTGGGTGTGGCCGATGGCCAGGGGGCCCCAGGTCGCCTGGTCCTTCTCGAAGTAGCTCGCGTACATCACGGCGCACCAGCCGTTGTTGCACTTGGCGCGCGAGTAGCTGTTGGCGGCGGCCAGCTGGGCGTAGTCGTGGCACTTCCCGTTGACCGTGCCGCCCAGTTTCAGGCCGGGGTTGAGGGTGCCGTCCGCACCGATGGCCGCGGTGGCGTAACAGCCGTCGGTGTCGTAGTCGTAGGCGGGGGCGAAGGTCTGGTCGAGGCCGTCGGCGTTCTGCGGAAGCTGCGGGAGGACGGCGGCGTGGGCGGTGGCGGGGACGCCGAGGACGAGCGCCAGGGCGCACAGGAGGGCGGCGAGGGTGCGCCGCCCCGGTGCGGACTTCAGGTACACGACAACTCCTGAGGTGGGGGGCCCCGACGCTCGCAGCACGCCCCTCGGGGCGTCAACCACCCCGAGGGGAACGAGGGGTTACGGGACGAGCGCGGCCCGGACCCTCAGCGCGCCTCGGCGTGCAGCTCCTCGATCAGCCGGGTGACGGTCTCCGGCTCCCGCAGGGTCGGGTAGTGGTCGGTGGCGGCCAGCCGTTCGAGGCGGCAGTGGGGGATCCGCGCGGCGATCTCCTCGTTGCAGCGCACCACCACCGGGCGGTCCAGCTCGCCCAGCGCCAGCACGGTGGGCACGGCGATCTCCCCGAGCCGGTCGAAGGCCGGGGGGCCGGGCTGCTGGTGCCCGACGTTGGCGAACCAGGCGGGCAGCACCGCCCGGAAGTGCGCGGCGACCACCGGGTCGGACTCGGGGGTGCCGCCGCCGGCCGCGCCCCACAGGCCCATGCCGAGCCGCACGATGCCCTCCATGTCGCCGGCCTTCGCCAGCCGCTCCACGTCCCCGTAGAACTCGGCGTCGTCGAGGTCCGCGTAGCCGGTGACCCCGGGCACGAACAGCGCGAGGCCCGCGACCCGTTCGGGCTCGTCCAGGGTCAGGCTGAGCGACGCGGCCCCGCCCATGCTGGAGCCCACCAGGACCGCGCGCCCGAGGCCGAAGTGGTCGAGGACCGCGGAGAGGTCGGCGGCCGGGAGGTACGGGACGGTGGGCGCGGGCGAGCGGCCGTAGCCGCGGGCGTCGTAGCGGATCACCCGGTGCCGCGCGGTGAGCGCCGGCAGGACCGGGTCCCAGATCGTGGAGTCGCCGACGCCCGGGTGGACCAGGACCAGGGGCAGTCCGTCCCGCCCCTCGCCTCCCGTGTCGTCCGCCCAGAGTTCGCCGCCGTCCGTCTTCACCATGGTTTCCATGGGGCCAGTCTGGTCGGGCGGTCCCGGCGGGCACCAGCCCGCCCCCGGCCGTGTCGCTGTCAAGTACCGACTCGGGTCAACGTTCTTGACGGGATGTCAGTAGTGGCGGAAATCCTGCCTGGACACCCCTACCGGCCGGTTCTACTCTCAAGTCACTTTGCGCGTTCCCCCCAAGCACCACCCCCACCACGCGACGACCCGCACCTCCTCGCACCCCACCGTCGAACACCGAGGAGATCCCCATGTCCAAGCTGCTCGTCTCCCTGACCGGCCTCGCCACCGCCACCGCCCTCGCCTTCGGGGCCACCGGCACCCAGGCCGCGTCGACCACGCTGCTCCCGGCCGGCCACTCCTTCTCCGCCAAGCTGACCGGCAAGGCCACCTTCGTCGCCGGATCGACCACGATGACCTGCACGGTCTCCGCCTCCGTCCCGACGGGCGGAGCCAACAACACCGTCCCCGCCGCCCCCGGCAACCACAACGCCGCCGGTGCCGTCTCCGTGCCCGTCAACCCGCCCACCTTCAGCGGCTGCACCACCAGCATCCTCGGCGTGAACGTCACCATCACGAGCAACGCCGCCAACGGCGCCTGGGCGCTGTCCCTCCAGAACGGCGCCCCCGTCACCGGCGGCTTCACCATCCCCAAGGGCGGCGTCGTGATCAAGACCAGCGGCCTCGCCAGCTGCACCATCACCGCCTCGCCGAGCGGCCCGACCGCCGTCAACGGCACCTGGACCAACGGCGCCCCCTCCGCCCTGGCCATCGCCAACGCGCCCGTGCCCGCGACCGCCACCGGCGGCTTCCTCTGCCCGACCGGCGCCCAGTCGGCGACCTTCAGCGCCACGTACCAGCTCACCGACACCACCGACCCGGCCCAGCAGATCACCGTGACCGGCTGACCCGCTCGGACCCGTCGGGCCTCCGCGACCCGCCCCGCGGGCCGGGGGCGCCCGGCCCCGGGGCGAACCAGCCCGGCACCCGCGGGTCCACCCGACCCCGGAAGGCCCACCAGCTCCACGCCTGGTAGCCGAGGACGACCGGGACGAGCAGCACCCCGACGGCGAGGAGCAGTTCCAGCGTCCCGGTGTCCGCCGCGGCCCGGCCCACCGTCAGACCGGCGGGCGCGCCGGGCCCGTGGCGGTGCGCCGCCAGCACGTACGGGTACTGCCCGGCACCCACCAGGACCACCGGCAGCAGCGCCGCGAGCGCCGTGGCGGCGAACGCCCGCCCGGGCCGCCCGCCCCCGAGCAGCCGCCGTGCCACGAGCAGCGCCACCGGCACCAGCAGGGCCAGGGCGACGGCGGTCCCCGGGTTCGCCACCGCCCGGCCCGGCCCGAGGAGGCCCGCCCCGAGCGCGAGCAGCGCCGCCCCGGCGGCCCAGCCGAGCAGGGAGCGGGCCGCGCTCCCGGCCCGTACCGCCAGGCCGTCCGTCGACCGCAGCGCCAGGAACACCGCGCCGTGCGCCAGGAAGAGCAGCGCCACGGCCACCCCGCAGAGCGGCACCAGCGGATCGAGCAGCTCCGCCGCGCCCAGCCGGAACGAGCCGTCGGCCCGCAGCGGAAGGCCGCGCAGCAGCAGCCCCACGAGCAGCCCCCACACCACGGCCGGCCCGACCCCGCCGAGCGTGATCAGCGCGTCGGCCCGCCGCCGCCCCGCAGCCGTCCGCGCCCGCCCCCGCAGCTGGACGGCCGCGTTGCCCAGGACGAGCGCCACCAGCAGCACCGCCACCAGCGGGTACATCCCCGGCAGCAGCCGGGCCTCCAGATGCGGGAAGGCCCCGAACAGCACCCCGGCGAACGCCACCAGCCACACCTCGTTGCCGAGGAAGAAGGGGCCGAGCGCCCCCAGGGCGGCCCCGCGGTCCTCCTCGCCCCGGGCCAGGAAGGGCCGCAGGGCCTGGACGCCGTAGTCGTAACCGCCCAGCACGAAGTACCCGCCGAGCATCAGCCCCAGCAGGGCCAGCCAGGTGATCTGCAGTGCCATGACCGCTCCTTCGGCGATTCAGTACGTGGGGGCCGCGCGCCGGTCCGGGTCGCCGCCCGGGTCGGAGCCCGCCGGGAGCGGCTCGGTCGCGCCGAGCTGCACCTCGGCGGGGCCGCGCCGGACGAAGCGCACGATCAGCGCCCAGTTCACGACGGCCAGGACGACGAACAGCGTCAGGAAGGCCGCGCAGGAGACCGCGAGGGTCGTGGTGCTCACGTCGGACACCGCGTCCCGGACGGTCAACTGCCCGTAGATCAGCCAGGGCTGGCGGCCCACCTCGCGGAAGACCCAGCCGCCGAGCGAGGCCACGAAGGGCAGTGGGATCAGCGCTGTCACCAGATACGCCAGGGGCCGCCACCGGACCAGGAGGTCCTTCCAGAGCAGCGCGAAGGCGACCAGGGTCACGATCGACAGCGTGGAGCCGATGTCCGTCATGACCCGCATCGGCAGGTCGATCCAGGACGGCGGCAGATAGTCGCCGGGACCGTGCTGCCGGACGAACGCCGCCTGGAGCGGGCCGGTCCCCGCGCCCTCCAGGGCCGCCAGCTTCATCGGCTGGGTGGCCCCGAGGACCGGCCACTGCAGATTGCCGACGTCCACCACGAACCAGCTCGCCGGAGCGGCGACCAGCAGCCCCAGCCGCAGCGAACCCCGGAACAGCGGCAGGTCCTCCGGGTGCCGGGCGCACCGGAAGGCGCTGACCCCCGCCAGGAACAGCCCGCCCGCCATGAACGCGGCCAGCGTGATGTGCGCCAGCGGGACCAGCGCGCTCGGATTGGTCAGCAGCGCCCCGAAGTCGGTGATCCGGGAGACCCCGCCCCGCACCTCGGTGCCCACCGGGTGCTGGAGATAGCCGTTGGCGACCAGGATCCAGTACGCCGAGACGTACGCCGTCAGCGCCACCAGCCAGATCAGGGCCACGTGCAGCGCCCGGGGCAGCCGGCCCCAGCCGAAGATCCACATGCCGAGGAAGGTGGACTCGGCGAAGAACGCGATCAGCGTCTCCAGCGCCAGCGGCGCCCCGAAGACACTGCCCGCCGCGTCGCTCAGCCCGCTCCAGTTCAGCCCGAACTGGAACTCCATGACCAGCCCGGTCACGATGCCCACCGCGTAGTTGACGAGATACAGCTGCCCCCAGAACCGGGTCATCCGCTCCCGCTCGGCGGCCCGCGCCGGATCCCGGCTCAGCGCGGCCCAGGTGTGCAGGACCGCGACGAGCGGGGCAAGGCCCAGCGTGAGCAGGACGAACAGCCAGTGGATGCTCGTCGTCCCCGCGAACTGCAGCCGCGCGATGTCCGACGGGTCCATGACGTGCCGCCTTCCTCGTGTACCCGCCCCGGTGTCCGCCGTGTCCCCGAGCCCCCGACCTCGACGTTAGAGAGAATTCCTGATGCTTTCCAAGACCGAATCCGCCATGTGACGATGCCCCTGGAGGCATGAGGACCGTGGATCTGCTGCCCCTGCGCTACTTCCAGGTCGTCGCCCGCTACGAGCACATCAGCCGCGCGGCCGAGGAACTGCGGGTCGCCCAGCCCTCCGTGAGCCGCGTGATCGCCCGCCTGGAGCACGAACTCGGCACCCCGCTCTTCGACCGCCAGGGCCGCCGGGTGCACCTCAACGCCTACGGCCGCATCTTCCTGCGCCACGTCGAACGCGCGCTGCGCGAGCTCGACGACGCCCGCACCGCCCTGCGCGACGCCCGCGCGTCCGGCCTCGGCACCGTCGCCGTCGCCGCCGAGACCCTGCTCACCCTCACCGGCGTCCTCGCCACCTTCCGGCGCGCCCGCCCCGGCACCGAGGTACGCCTCTACCAGTCGACCGCCGACGAGATGGAACGGCAGCTGCGCGCCGGGGAGGTCGACCTCTGCCTCGCCTCCCAGCCGCTGAACGGCCCGTCGCTGACCGGCGTGGAGCTGCTGCACGAGGAGGTGCTGCTCGCCGTCCCGCAGGACCACCGGCTCGCGGGCCGCGCCTCCGTCGCCGTGCCCGAACTCGCCGACGAGCCCTTCATCACCACCCGCCCCGGCAACTGGCAGCGCACCCTCCTCGACCGGCTCTTCGCCGCCGAGGGCCTCAGCCCCGTCGTCACCTGCGAGAGCAACGAGCCGGGGGCGAGCCAGGACCTGATCAGCGCCGGACTCGGCGTCGGCCTCATCCCGGCCATGTCCCGGCTGCTCGGTACCCACGCCCCGGTGGACTGGGTACGGATCGACGCCCCCGCCTGCCACCGCACCCTCACCCTGGTCCGGCGCGCCGACGCCTACCTCTCCACCGCCGCCCGCGCCTTCCTCGACCACACCACCGGGCGCCCCTTCGCCGCCCACTGGACCTCACCCTGACGCCACGCCCACGAGCAGGCCCTTCGTGTCGAGCGGCAGCTCCACCACCCGTTCGAGGGCCAGGTCCGCACGGCCGAGCAGGGCACGGTACGCGTCGAGGGTGCGCTGCCGGCCGCCGTTGACCACCAGGAGGTGCAGGTCCCACAGCGCGGCCAGGGCGCCCGACCCGTCGTCCGTGGTGACCCGCTCCAGGACGAGCAGCCGCGCCCCCGGCGCGAGCACCGCCCGCACCCGGCGCAGCAGCCGGACGCAGTGCCCGTCGTCCCAGTCGCCGAGCACCCGGGACAGCAGGTAGACGTCCCCGTCGCCGGGCAGCGGGGCCTCGAAGATGTCCCGGCCGAGCAGCTCCACCCGGTCCAGGCCGACACTGGCCGCCAGATGGGCGCGGGCCAGCGGAAGCACGTGCGGCAGGTCGACCAGCACCCCGCGGGCGTCCGGGGCGGCCGACAGGACGGTGGCCAGGAGCCGTCCGCCGCCGCCCCCGAGGTCCACCACCCGGCCCCGCCCCGGGAGGCCGAGGACGCCCGGGACCGCGTCGAAGACGGCGTGCCCGGCCTGCATCACCCGCTGGAAGCGGGCCGCCGCCGCCGGGTCCCCGGCCAGGTGGGCGAGCAGCGGTTCGCCGTGGGCCAGCTCGAAGCCGGGCGTCCCGGTGGTCAGCGCCTCAAGGGCGTGCCCCCAGGCGCGGTAGAACTCCTCCCCGTACAGCAGGCACATGTCGCGCAGGGAGCCGGGCCGGTCGCGGAGCAGCTCGCCCACGGGGGTCGTGCGCACCCCGCCGTCGGCCTCCGCCTCGAACACCCCGAGCAGCACGAGGAGGCGCAGCAGCCGGTGCGCGACGTCGGGGTCGAGGCCGGTGGCGGCGGCGAGCGCGGCGCCGTCCCGGTGCCCCCCGGCCACCAGGTCGGGCAGCCGCAGCCGGGCGGCGACATGGACGGCCTGGGTCCGCCAGGCGCCCGTGACCAGCTCGAACGCGGCGCGCACGGCCCGCGGGTCGGAGGTCGGGTCGGGTGTCCCGTCGGAGCTCCGGTCGGTGGTCATGACGGTATCCAGTCCCTCTCGATGCGGGGCGTGCCGATGCCCAGGGAGCGCATGTGCTCGATGGGGTTGGTGTACTCGCGGCTGGCCGCGATCAGGCCGTCCGCCAGCTCGAAGCGGTGCACGAACCGGTTGCGGTAGTGACCGGCCGGATAGCCGGGGAAGCGGATGGTGCCCTCGCCGCCGCACTCCACCCAGATCAGGCCGGCGTGCTGCGTCTCGTACACCTCGACGTCGGTCCAGACCCAGTCGGGCAGCACCTGGAGCGACAGCTCGCCGTGCCGCCGCAGCCGCTCACGGCCGCGCACGACGATCGGCTCGCCGACGTCGGTGAAGAACAGGGCGGCCGAGCCGTCCTCGGTGTAGAGCAGATGGCGCCGCAGCCTGCTCTCGCGGTCGGTGCGCAGAAAGGCGTCGACGGTGGCGCGGTTGCGGTCGCGGAGCGTGGACTCGCTCATCACGGATTCCTTTCGGTGCGGAACGGCTTCGGTACGGTCAGGGCTGGAGCCGCCAGGACCGCCAGCGGCCCTGGGCGTCGCGCTCGTAGCGCAGCCGCTCGTGCAGCCGGCCGGTGCCATCGGCCCAGAACTCAAGCCGCTCCGGGACGAGTTCGAGGGCGATGTACGTGTCGGGGCGCGGCTGCGGACCGGCCTCGGCCACCTGTGCGGCCCGGCCGCGCAGCGCGGCGACCTCGGCGGTGCCGGCCAGCGGGGCGCTCTGCCGGGACGCCACCGTCATCGCGTGGGTGAAGACCGGCCGGGCGGCCCACAGGGCGTCGGCGGTCGCGTCGTCGAGCCGCCGGACCCGGCCGCCGACGCTGACCTGCCGGCTCGTCTCCCGCCAGTAGAGCAGCCCCGACGCCCAGGGATTGAGGCGCAGTTCGAGCTCCTTGCGGCTGCCGTGGTGGGTGGTGAAGACGAGCCCGGTCGCGGAGATCCGGTTGACGGCGACGATCCGCGTGGACGGCCGCCCCGCCGGGTCGGCGGTCGCGAGCGCCAGGGCCCGCGGCTCGCGGACCCCCACCGCCTCCGCGCCCTCCAGCCAGCGGCGCAGCAGCCCCATCGGCTCGGCCGGCGGACTCTCGTACTCGGGGAAGGGCAGGACGACCGTCCCGGTCAGGGTCTCCGACCGGCCCCGCGCGGGCTCGCCGTGCTCGATGTGCTCGATGTGCTCGTGGTGCTGGCTGTGCTCAGACATGGATCCTCCCGTGGGCCACGGTGACGGCCTCGCCGCCGACCTCGACGGTGTCGACCCGGTCGCCCGCCCCTACGGCGCGGGCCAGCATGAGGGAGTCGCGGCCCAGTTCGACCCCCTGCCGGATCCGGATGCGCCGCCCGTACGCCGCCCGCCCGTGCCGGGCCAGATGGACGGCGAGCGGACCGGCGGCCGAGCCCGTCGCCGCGTCCTCGACCACGCCGTACGCGGGCGAGAACATCCGGCTGCGCCAGCGCGTCCCCGACCCGGCGAAGCAGTTGGCCGCCAGGTCGTCGAAGGCGGCGAGGGCCCGGTGGTCGGGGGTCAGGGCCGAGAGCGCGGCGACGGACTCCAGGCCGACGAAGACATGCCGGGGGCCGTTGCGGTAGACCTCGACGGGCAGCGTCGACGCGCGGACGCCCAGCGCCGCGAGCAGTTCGGCCGCCCGGTCGAAGGGCTCCCAGGCGGGCAGCGGCTGCCGCATCGTGGCCGCCGCCACCCGGCCCGCCCGCCGGTCGAGCCGGCAGGGCACGATCCCCATCGCGGTCTCCAGGAGCAGCCGGTCGCCGCGTACGTACGGCCCGAGCGCCACGGCGGTGCCGAGCAACGGGTGCCCGGCGAAGGGCAGTTCGTTCACCGGGGTGAAGATGCGCACCCGGGCGTCGCCGCCGCGCCGGGGCGGCAGGACGAAGGTCACCTCCGACAGGTTCATCTCCTGGGCGATGCGCTGCATCCGCCCCGCCGGGAGTCCGGCGCAGTCGAAGAACACGGCCACCGGGTTCCCCCGCAGCGGCTCACGGGCGAAGGCGTCCACGACGACGTACGGGCGCATGGTGTCCTCTCCTCCTCACGGCCGGGCCGGTGCCAGCAGGGCCCGGCCGGCGGCGCGGGCGAAGATGCCCGGTCCGTCGTGGGTGAGCACCGACTCGGGATGGAACTGCAGGGTGGTGAAGTGCGGTCCGCGCAGCGCGTGCACCTCGCCGGTCTCCGGGTCGCGGCTCAGTTCCACCGCGCCGACCCCGCCGACGACGGTCCGGTCGGCCGGGCCGCGCGCGGCGAAGGTGTTGTAGAAGCCGACCCGTTCGCGCCGGCCGAACAGGTCGATCTCCTTCTGCACGCCCTGGTGGGGCACGTCCCTGCGGACCAGCGGAAGGCCCAGCTCCAGGCTGACGACCTGATGGCTCAGACAGACCGCGAGGAACGGGCGCCGCCGCGCGAGCAGGCCGCGGGCCGTCGTCCGGATCGCCTCGATCCGCGGATGCCCCGCCTCGGCTGGGTCGCCGGGACCGGGCCCCAGCACCACCAGGTCGTACGCGTCGGGCACGTACTCCTCGTCGTGGCGGCGGACCGTCACCACGAGCCCCAGGGCCCGCAGCTGGTGGGCGATCATCGCGGTGAAGGTGTCCTCGGCGTCGACGACCAGGACCGTGCGCCCGGCGAGCCCGGAGCGCGCGGGGCCCTCGGGGGTGCCGGTCCCGCTCAGCCAGAAGCCGGACAGGTCCGCGTTCCGCCGTTCCAGGGCGGCCCGGACCTCCGGGTGGGTCCCGAACGGGCCGGGGCCGTCGCCTTCGAGGGCGGCCAGCAGCCCGGCGGCCTTGGCCCGGGTCTCGGCCGCCTCCGCGACCGGGTCGGAGTGCCGCACCACCGTGGCCCCGACGCCGATGGCGACCCGGCCGGCGGCGTCGATGTCGGCGGTCCTGATGAGGATCGCGGAGTCCAGCTCCCGCTCCCCGGCCGCGTCCCGCCCGATCAGCGCGACCACCCCGCTGTAGTAGCCGCGGCCCCCGCCCTCGTAACGGGCGATCACCCGGCAGGCGTTCTCCAGCGGGGAACCCGTGACCGTCGGCGCGAACAGCGTCTCGCGCAGGATCTCGCGCACCTCGCGGCCGGTCCGCCCCTCGATCAGGTACTCGGTGTGGCTGAGCCGCGCCATCTCCTTGAGGTACGGACCGACGACCCGGCCGCCGCCCTCGCAGATCCGCGCCATCATCTTCAGCTCCTCGTCCACCACCATCGACAGCTCGTCACGCTCCTTCCGGTCGGCGAGGAACTCCATGACCCCGGGCAGACTCGGCCCCTCGGGCGGATGCCGGTAGGTGCCGCTGATCGGGTTCATCACCGCCGTGCCGCCCCGCAGGCTCACATGCCGCTCGGGCGAGGCGCCCACGAAGGTGCGGGACCCGGTGTGCACCAGGAAGGTCCAGTACGCGCCCGACTCCTGCTCCAGCAGGCGCCGGAAGAAGGCCAGCGCGCCGTCCGGACCGTGCTGGTCGAGCTCCGCGAGGAAGGTGCGCCGCAGCACGAAGTTGGCGCCCGCGCCCTCGCCGATCGCCTCCCGCACGACCCGGCCCACCGTCCGCGCGTACGCCTCGTCGTCCAGGTCGAAACGGGCGCCGGTGAGCGTCGTCGCCGCGCGCGGCAGCCGGGCCAGCGCCTCACGCACCGGCACCGTGCCCTGCCCGGTCACCGTCAGGGCGATCAGCGGCGCCCCGTCGTCGGCGCAGGCGAAGCCGCGCTCGGTGATCTGCCGGTACGGGATCACCACCAGCGACTCGTGCCGCGCGCCCCGCGCCCGGTCCGGCCGCTCGGGGAGCGGGATCCCGGCCAGGGCGGCGGGCAGCGACACCCGGCCGACCAGGACATCCAGGACATCGGGGCCGTCCGGGGCGCGCGCGCCGGGGCGGTGCAGCAGCGCGTAGGCGGCGGGCCGGGGCCCGGGGCCCAGCAGCGGTGCCAGGGCGTCGGTCATGACAGGACCTCCTCGGTGGGGACGACCATGGCGCAGCGCTCGGCGGCGTACCGCAGGGCGGCGTCGTGGTGCTCCCGGGAGAAGTCGGCGACGGCGTCGGCGACGAGGAACACGCGGATGTCGTGGGTGAACGCCTCGACCGCCGTCGCGAGAACGCCCACATGGGCGTACACCCCGCACAGGACGAGCTGGTCGCGGCCGCTCTCCCGCAGCCGGGCGAGCAGCCCGGAGCGGAAGAAGGCGCTGTAGCGGCGCTTGACGAGGAGCCAGTCGCCGGCGGCCGGCGCGAGCGCCGCCACCACCTCCCGGTCCTCAGGGGCGGCCCGCATCCCAGGACCCCAGAAGTCCCGCAGCAGCCCGCGCTCCTGCGGAGTCATCGAACCGGGCTGGGCCGTGTACGCCACGGGCATCCCGTGCGCCGCGCACCGCGCGCGCAGCAGCGCGGCCCGGGCGACGAGCTCCCGGCGCGGGCTCGCGGGGACGGGGGCGAGGAAGAAGCGCTGCATGTCGTGGACGAGCAGCACCGCGCGGCGCGGATCGAGCCGCCACCGGGCCGTGTTGGCGGGCAGCTCGTCCGCAGACGGCAGCAGGTACGGGGTGATGGGCGGGATGCCGGTCACGGTGCTCCCCTCCAGGCGGAGACGACGCCGAGCGCCTGCCACGGATTGAGCCGGGGGTCGCAGAAGGTCGTGTAGACCTCGGAGACCCGGTCGAGGCCGTGCCGGTCCGAGGCGCACTCGGTGACCTCGTCCGGAGTGGTCTCCAGATGCAGCCCCGCGGCCACGCCCCCGGCGGACGCGACGGCCCGCTGGAACAGCACGACCTCACGGCGCACGGTCGGCACCACCCGGGTCTTGGTCCCGTCGCCGGCCTGCACGGTGTTGCCGTGCATCGGGTCGCAGAGCCAGCTCACCGGGTGGCCCGCCGCCCGCACCGCCGTGACCAGCGGCGGCAGCCGGTCGGCGACCCGCTCGGCGCCCATCCGGGCGATCAGCGTGAGCCTCCCGGGCACCCGGCCGGGGTCCAGCCGCTCGCACAGGGCGAGCAGTTCGGCCGGGGCGAGCTCGGCGTCGACCTTGCAGGCCACCGGGTTGGCGACCCGGGCGAGCAGCGCCACATGGGCGCCGTCCACCTGCCGGGTCCGCTTGCCGATCCACGGCCAGTGCGTGGAGCCGAGGTAGAGCCGGCCCTCGTCGTCCCGGCGAAGCAGCGGCACCTCGTAGTCGAGCAGCAGCGCCTCGTGGCTCGTCCAGACCGGCGGTTCGGGTCCGCGCGCCACGCGCGGCCCACGCCAGCCCAGGTGCTCCATGACGTCACCGGCCGCGAGATAGCCGAGCAGCAGCCGCAGCGGGTCCGGGCGGCGGCTCTCCTCGTCGGGCTCCGGCCCGTTGACCAGGTGCCCCCGGTACGAGGGGAGTTCGAGGCCGCCGATCCGCTCGACGGGGCTGGAGCGCGGCTTGGCGTACTGGCCGGCGATCCGGCCCACCCGGACCACCGGCTTGCGGGTGGCCGTGCGCAGCGCCCCGGCCAGCAGGTCGAGCACCTCCACCCGGCGGCCCACGTGGCCCGCGGTCCGCTCCTCCGGGTCCTCGGCGCAGTCGCCGGACTGCACGACCAGCGCCCGGCCCTCGGCCACCCGGGCGAGCAGCAGCCCCAGCGCCCGCAGGTCCTCGGGCCGTACCAGCGGCGGCCGGCCGGCCAGGGCGGCCCGCACCCGGCGGGTCTGCGCCGGGTCGGGCCAGTCGGGCTGCTGCTCGGCGCCCCGCCCGCGTATCTCGTGGAGCAGTTCCTCCACGGCGTGCGTCGGGCTCATGTCGGTATCCCCTCTCGGCGGACCGCGGGCACCGGGATGCCCAGGGCGCGCAGTTGGGCGAACGGGTTCATGAATTCGCGGTTCCGGACGATCCGGCCGTCGGCCAGCTCGAAGGAGTGCAGGAAGTGGTTCTCGTAGAACCCCTCCGGATAGCCGGGGAACCGGATCCGGCCGTGGCCGTCGCACTCCACCCAGAAGTGGTTCGGGTCCTGCGTCTCGAACACGCGAACGCCGTACCACTCCCAGTCGGGGAAGCAGCGCAGCGACCAGACCGCGTGCTCGGCGAGCCGGTCACGGCCCCGGATGGCGATCGGGGCGCCGGTGTCGGTGGTCCACAGGCCGCCGGTGCCGTCCTCGGTGAACAGCTCGTGCCTGCGGAGCCGGTCCTCGCCCCGGGTGGTCATGTACCTCTCGACGGTCTGCCGGTTGCGGGCGCGCAGGGCGCTCGCGTCGGCGAAACCGGGCTGTGCTGCGGTGCCGGACATCTCGGTCCTCCTGGTGGATGCGGAGTCGACGCGTCCACGCTCCGCCGCCCGGGGACCCGGGCACCCGGGTCGGGAGACCGGCCGCCCCCTCAACCGCGAACGGGTCGCGGGTCCCGGTCGGGACCGGGACACGACGGGGCCGCCCGCCTCATGCGCCCGGTGCGCCGGGAGGGGAAGGATGGAGTCCTACGGGCGTACCAGCCGTGTACAGCCGTATCAGGAGAGCGCCATGCGGTCAGTCGTGGCGGGGCGGAGGCGCCCCGCCGGTGCCGAGGCCCGCGTTGCGGGCCCGGACGATCGCCTGGGCCCGGTCGTTGACCTGCAGCTTGCTGAAGATGTTCGTGACGTGGTTGCGCACGGTCTTGTCGGAGATGGTCAGCCGCCGGGCGATCTGGCGGTAGTCGAGACCGCCCGCGAGCAGATCGAGGACCTCCAGCTCGCGCGGGGTCAGATCGGGGAAGACCTCCCGCCCCGGCGCGGCCGCGAGCGCCCCGAAGAAGGACTGGAGCCGCTCGGCGATCCGCGGCCCGAACACCGCGCCGCCGCCCGCGACCGTACGGATCGCCCCGATGATCTCCTCGCGCCCGGCGCCCTTTACCAGGTAGCCGCTGGCCCCGGCCCGTACCGCCGCGAGCAGGTTGTCGTCGTCCTCGGACATGCTGAGGACAAGCACCCGGGTCTCCGGCCGGTCGTCGAGCAGCCGCCGGGTCACCTCGATGCCCGAGGCGTCCGGCAGCCCGAGGTCGAGCACCACCACCTGCGGCGCGGTCCGCGCGCAGAGCGCGACGGCGTCCGCGGCCGAGGACGCCTCGCCCACCACCCGGAAGCCGTCCTCCGGGAGCAGCGCCCCGCGCAGCCCGTCGAGGAACATCGGGTGGTCGTCCACCAGCACCACCGTGACCGCGGACGTCTCGGAGCCCTGAGAGCCCTGGGGGCCTTCTGCCGTCATGCCGATTACTATAGGTATGCATATGAACACATGGAGTGAGAACGCGCCGTGGGGTTCCCACCGGGCGGAGGGCGAGCGCCGACTGGCCGCCGCCGCCCTCTGCGCGGCGGTCACGCTCGCCCTCAGCGGGCTGTGGATCTGCTACCTGCTGGTCAACCTGGGCAGGCCCGGGGTCGCCGAGAGCGCCGAGAGCCTGCGCGTCCTCATGTACGGGCTGCCCGCCGTGGCCGCCGGCGTCCTCGTCCACGCGCACTGGCCGGGCCGCCCGGTCGGCTGGGTCCTCATCGCCTACGGCATGACGGTGATCCTGCCCGCCGCGCTCGCCGCGCCGCTCTGGCTCGGACAGGGCGGCGCGCCGGGGCGTACCGCCGTCCTCGTCTTCGAGGCGCTCGCCAACTGGCTCAAGGTCACCCTCTGGTACTCGCTGCCGCTCTGGTTCCCCGAAGGACGGCTGGCCCGCCGCTGGTGGTGGTACGTGGCGGGCCTCGCCGTCTGGGTGGCACCGCAGGCCTTCGCGTACGCGGCGCAGCCCGAGCGCTACGGCGCGCCCAACCCGCTGGCCGCCGGCTGGTGGGGGAGCGCCGCGACCCTCCTCGACAGCCGGCTCGGGCTCGCCCAGAACGTCACCCACTTCGTCCTCATCGCCGTGAGCGGCACCGTCATGTTCCGCCGGGTCCGGCACATCGGATCCGCCCGCACCCGCCGGGCCCTGCTCGCCCTCCTCGCCTCCTACGTCGTGTGGGGTGTCGCGCAGAGCATCACGTACAACTTCGGCGACGTCCTGCGCTGGCCCATGTACTGGCTGATGACGGCGGCCTCCCTCGTCATGTGCGCCTCCGTCGGCTACGTGGTCGTCCGCACCGGCTCCTGGCGGCTCAGCCGCCCGGAGCGGCGCATCCTCGCCGGGCTGCTCGTGGTCGCGCTGCTCACCGCCGCCGACGTGGCCGTCGTCGCCGCCCTCGTCAGCGGCATGACCCCGAGCCGGTACGCCGACGCCCTCGCCCTGGTCGCCGTCGCGTTCCTCATGGGCGCGGGGCTGCGCCGCACCGTCGCCTGGGCGGTCGGCGTCGTCGACCGGCTCTACTACGGGGACCGGGCCCACCCCTACCAGGTGCTGCACACCCTCGCCGCCCGCATCAGCAACGCGGGCAGCTCCCAGGACATCCCCGAGGCGCTGTGCGCCACCGTGGTCGAGACGCTGCGACTGCCCGCGGCCGCCCTCGCCGTCCGCACCCGCGCCGGGGACCGGGTGCTGGCCCGGGTGGGGCCGCTCGGCGACCACCCGCACCACTTCGACATGCTCCACCAGGGCGCCGTCGTCGGCCGGCTCTCCGTCGGCCTGCGCGAGGGCGAGGCGGAGCTGGACGCGCAGGACGGCCTCATCCTCTCCTCCCTCGCCAGCCAGGCCGCGCCCGCCGTCGCCTCGCTGCGGCTCCAGGAGGACCTGCGCAGCAGCCGCGAGCAGATCGTCACCGCCCGCGAGGAGGAACGGCGCCGGCTGCGCCGCGACATCCACGACGGCCTCGGCCCGGCCCTCGCCGGACTGCGCCTGCGCGTCGAGAACGCCACCGCCCGGCTGCCCGCCGAGGACACCCTGCGCGAGGCGCTGCGGGCCGTCTCCGACGACCTCGGCATGGCCATCAAGGAGGTCCGCCGGATCACCGACCGGCTCGGCCCCGCGCCCCTCGGCGAACTGGGCCTCGACGGCGCCCTCCGCCAGCTCGCCGCCTCCTTCGACGGCGCCCGGCTGACCGTGGCCGCCGTCGTCGACCCGGACCCGCTGCCCGCGCTCCCGGCCGCCGTGGAGGTGGCCGCCTACCGGATCGCGGCCGAGGCCCTCAACAACGTCGTACGGCACGCCCGCGCCACCCGCGCCGAGATCCACCTGTACGCCGACGCCGAAGCGCTCACCGTCACCGTCGAGGACGACGGCACCGGCTTCGGCCGAGGCGCCGACCACCGAGGCGTCGGCCTGCGCTCCATGGCCGAACGCGCCGCCGAGATCGGCGGCCGCTGCACGGTCGAATCCTTCGTCCACGCCGGCCGCGGCACCCGCGTCCGCGCCGTACTGCCGCGTGCGACGGCGGGGCTGACGGAAGCGTCGCTGTCGGCGGGGGCCCGGGAGGGAGGCTGAGGCCGTGGCCGGGGAACCGCCGGACAGGCCGGGATCGCGGCCCGGCGCGCCGCCCGGACGGCCGGGTCTGCTGCCCGGAGTGGCCTGGAGAACCGCTGGACAGGCCGGATCGACGCCCGACGCAGCCGGGGTCCGCCGCTCGTCTCGGATCCTCGTCCGGACCGGCCGGGTCCGCCGCTCGGCCCGGCCCGGCCTGCGCCGGGCGAACCGACCGGGGCCGCCGCCGGGGCAGGCCCCGTCTGCTGCGGCAGCCCTGTCCGTCGCTCGGCCGGGGCCGGTCCGCCGCAGGGGACCGGCCCGGTCCGCTGCGGCAGTCCGGCCCGCCCGGCCACGCGCGATTCGGTCGGCCGCCGTCCGTCGTGCTTTCCTTGACGGATACCCGATGACGGACACCCGATCGAAGAAGGCAGCGCACCCATGAACCGCTCGGACCGTACGGGAGATCCCACCGGCCTCGGTGACCTCACCGGCACCCCGCCGCTCCCGGCCGCCGACAGCTTCGACGCCATGGAGCTGCCCGAGGCGGTCCTGACGACGCTGGCCGCCCAGGGTGTCACCACCCCGTTCCCGATCCAGTCCGCCGCCCTGCCCAGCGCCCTCGCGGGACGGGACGTCCTGGGCCGGGGGCGCACCGGCTCGGGCAAGACGCTCGCGTTCGGACTCGCGCTGCTCGCGCGGACCGCGGGGCGCCGTGCCGCGGCCAAGAAGCCGCTCGCCCTGGTGCTGGTGCCGACGCGCGAGCTGGCCCAGCAGGTGACCGAGGCGCTCGCGCCCTACGCGCGGGCCCTGGACCTGCGCCTCGCGACCGTCGTCGGCGGCCTCCAGGCGGGCCGCCAGGCCACGGAGCTGCGGGCCGGGGCCGAGGTGCTGATCGCCACGCCCGGGCGGCTCAAGGACCTGGTGGAGCGGCGGGACTGCCGGCTCGACCAGGTGGCCGTCACGGTCCTCGACGAGGCCGACCAGATGGCCGACCTGGGATTCCTGCCGCAGGTGACCGAACTGCTCGACCAGGTGCCGGCCGGCGGCCAGCGGATGCTCTTCTCGGCCACCCTGGACCGGGACGTCGAGACCCTGGTCCAGTGCTATCTCCAGGACCCGGTCGTGCACGCCGCCGACGCGGCCGCCGCCCCCGTCCCCACGGCCGAGCACCATGTGCTCCGGGTCCACGGCGGCGACAAGTTCGCCGTGGCGGGCGAGATCGCCGCCCGCGAGGGGCGCGTGCTCATGTTCCTGCACACCAAGGCCTCCGTCGACCGCTTCACCCGACAGCTCGTCGCCGCCGGCGTCCGCGCCGCCGCGCTGCACGGCGACAAGTCGCAGCCCCAGCGCACGGCCACCCTGGAGAAGTTCAGGACCGGCGCGGTCACCGTCCTGGTGGCGACCAACGTCGCCGCCCGCGGCCTGCACGTCGACGACCTCGACCTCGTCGTCAACGTCGACCCGCCCACCGACCCCAAGGACTACCTCCACCGCGCCGGGCGCACGGCACGGGCCGGCGCCTCCGGCAGCGTCGTCACCCTGGTCCTGCCCGACCAGCGCCGCGACCTGGCCCGGCTCCTCACGGAGGCGGGCGTCCGCGCCCACACCGCCGACGTCCGCCCCGGCGCGGAGGAGCTGCGCAGGATCACCGGCGCCAAGGCCGCGGCCGGCGGGCCGGCGGCCGAGCGCGACCGGCGCGGCGCCGCCTTCCGCGGCATCGGCACCGTCCCCGGACGGCCCGGCCGCACCAAGAACACCTCCCGCAGGACCGCCGACGCCAAGCGCGAGGCCGAGGCCCGCAAGGCCGCCCGGGTGCGCCGGGGCGGCGCGTAGCGCACGAAGAGGCGCCCGCCGCCCCAGAAGGGGTGGCGGGCGCCGGGTGCCGCGACTCTGCGGTCTTCAGCCGGACTCTAGGGCTGGCATCCGGGGCACTTCCGGTCCGTGCAGCCGGGCTTGTGGCCGGGTCGAGCGGTGCCGGGGACCCGAGTCCCGGCGCGGGCGCCCTTCGAGCCGAAGAGCACCAAGCTGACGAGGGCCACGAGGGCGAGCACCGATCCGATGATCTTGCGCTTCATCTCTCTTCTCTTCCTGTAGTCCTCCGCCGGTGCGGATTCCTCTTCCATGCTGACCTCGGAGACGTCCCGGGCACATGAGGCCCTTGACCCACTCCGGCCCCTTCCGTAACGGAGGGCTCTCAGATGGACACCGTCCGGCGGCCCAGCACCGGCAGCTCCGCCGGGCTCTTCGCCCGCACCGGCGGCGGAACCGGGCGCCGCACGCCCACCGCGTACTCCTCCCGCCACAGCTCGAACATCGACAGCGCCCAGATCGTCCCCGCGAGCCGCTCCGACGGGTGGGTGAGCTGAGCGGCGAGCAGCCGCTCGACCGCCCGCCAGGAGAGCAGTCCCGAGCCGCGCAGCCGGGCGGGCGACAGCAGCTCACGGACCAGGTCCGTCAGCGCCCCGCCCGGGACCAGCAGGTCCGAGACCCGCCGCCGCGCGTCGCCGGGGACCCGGACGCCCGCGCCGCCCAGATGGGCCGCGCGGCGCAGCCCGCGCGCCGGGAGCAGCTCGTCCCGCTCGAACGCGGTCAGGGCCGCCCGCCGCGAGCGGACCGCCGCCGCCTCGTCGAGCCGCCTCGCAAGCGCCTGGGCCGCGTCGCCCCGCTCGGCGAGGAACGCCCGGTAGTCGGCGCTGTAGAGCCGCGAGCGGCCCACGGCGTCGACCGGCGAGAGCCCCTCGGCGTAACGGGCGGACCAGTCCCCGGTGGGGTCGGCCACGGCCACCGCCACCCGGCGCCGCCCCTCGGCGGCCTCCAGGGCGAGATCGCCACTTCCCGGGACCGTCCCGCGCCGCGCGTACGCGGTGAGCGCGCCCGCGTCGGCCTCGGGATGACCGAGCCGCCAGATCAGCGCGGGCAGCAGCACCGGCAGATCCCGCGCCCGGCGCCGGTCCAGGGCGTCGGACAGCGGGTCGGACCCGCCACCCGGCTCCCCGTACGGCTCCGGGGCATGCGTTCCCGGGACACCCGGGAAGCCGCCCGGGAGCTCCCGGTCCGGCGACCCCGGTCCCGGGACCCGGCCGACACCCTCCGGCTCACGCCGCACCAGCCGCGGCCGCTGCCCCCGCGCGCACACGGCCGTCGTGCCCGGCGGTAGCACCCGTACGCCCTCGATCAGCGTCGCCCCGCCCAGCGCGGCGCCCGCGGTGAGATAGGCGTCGAGTCCCGGCGTCCACAGCACCGGCGGGTCCGGCAGCAGCGTGAGCAGCGACGGGATGTCGGTGGCGAAGGACAGGACCTGGCGGCTGGTGCTCCAGTGGTAGTAGAGCGGGACCGCGCCCGCGTCGTCGGTGGCGAGCACCAGGACGGGGGCCGCGCGCGTGTCGACGACCGCCGCCGCGTACGCGCCCCGCAGCTCCTCGGTGAAGCCCGCCCCGTCCGCCTCGAACGCGGCCCGCAGCAGCGCCGCGTGGTTGCGCTCGGCGACCGGGCGGCCCCCGGCCTCGATCCGGCTGAGCAGCGGCAGCCGCACGTCGACCGCGCCGGCGAGCACCGCCGCCACGCCGTCGCGACCGTCCGCCCGCTCGCCGGCGAGCGCCCAGCCCCGGCCCCGCAGCATCCGGGTGCCGGGCTCCTCGCACCGGCCGGGGGTGCCGCGCAGGACGTGCGGCGCGGTGTCGGTACCGAACCGGCCCAGGATCCGTGCCATGGTGATCACGACTTTTCGTCCGCTGATGTCTCCGGTCGTTCCGCCGCCGGAGCCGCGGGCCCCGACGACACCCCTACGTTCGGCCGCCCGGCGTCCCGTCCGCACGGGACCCGGGCCCGGTCCCGCTCCCATCCGGTTCCCGGGACTCCTCGCGCCGCCCGCCGATCTTCGGCATCCTGGTGGCCTGAAGTACGCCCCGGGCGGGGCGAGTCGGCATGTCCAGCGGAGGGGGAGCCGTACGGGATGAGCGGGACAGCGGAGTCCGAGGGCGCGATACGCGAGGCGGAGGGCCGGCGGCGGCCCAGGGCGAGGACGGTGCTGCTCACCGCCCTCGTGCTGCTGGCGGGGGCGATCCTGCTCGCCGCGGGCACGGGGTACTGGGCCTACGAGCACTACACGGGCCGGGTGCAGCGGATCCCGAAGACCTTCCCCACGGACGCGCCGGTCCCCGCCGCCTCCAAGGGCGGCCAGAACTTCCTGCTGATGGGGCTCGACTCCCGCTCGGAGGTCCCCACCACCGGCAGCGACGCCAAGGGCACGCTGTGGAAGTACGGCGACCAGCGCAGCGACGCCATGATGCTGGTGCACATCCCGGCCGACCGCTCCGCCGCGTACGTCGTCTCGCTGCCCCGGGACTCCTGGGTCGACATCCCCGGCCGGGGCCGGGCCAAGCTGAACGCGGCCTTCTCCTGGGGCGGCCCGCCGCTCCTCATCGACACCGTGCAGCGCCTCACGAACGTGCGCGTGGACCACTTCGCGGTCATCGACTGGAACGGCTTCCGCAAGCTGACCGACGCCGTCGGCGGGGTCGACATCCTGATGTCCGACGGGGAGCGCCGGCACATGGACGGCGCGCAGGCCCTGGCGTACGTGGGGGAGCGCAAGAACCTGCCCAACGGCGACTTCGACCGCACCCACCGGCAGCAGAACTATCTGCGCACCGTGCTGGAGAAGGTGATGAGCTCGGCGTCGCTCAAGGACCCGCTCCAGCTCAAGAAGACCCTGGACATCTTCACCGAGACCGTCAGCGTCGACGAGCGCTTCGGCGACGGCGAGATGCGCGAGCTGGTCTGGAGCATGCGCGAGGTCCGCGCGGGCGACATGACCTTCATGAACGCCCCGGTGAAGGGGACCGGCATGGTCAAGGGCCAGTCGGTCGTCCACCTCGACCCGGCCCGCGGCGCCGCCCTGTGGAAGGCGTACCAGGACGACACCGTCGGGACCTACGTGGAGACCCACCCCGTCGACCGCCTCCGCCCCGCGACCAACTGACCCCCCACGCCACCGACCGGGCGGACCGGTCAGCCGGTCTCCGGGAAGTGGCAGGCCACCTCCCTCGGCTCGCCCGCCGCGATGCTCCGCAGCACGGGAGCCTCCGTCCTGCACAGGGCCTGCGCCTTCGGGCAGCGCGGATGGAAGGTGCACCCCGGCGGCGGCGCGGCCGGGCTCGGCGGGTCGCCGAGCAGGGTGATCCGCTCCCGGCTCCGCTCGGCCGCCGGATCGGGCAGCGGCACGGCGGACAGCAGCGCCCGGGTGTACGGGTGCGCGGGGGCGTCGTACACCCGGTCCTTCGCGCCGATCTCCACGATCCGGCCCAGGTACATCACCGCGACCCGGTCGCAGACCCGCTTCACCACCGACAGGTCGTGGGCGATGAAGAGGTAGGCGAGGCCCAGTTCGGCCTGGAGCCGCTCCATCAGGTTGACGATCTGCGCCTGCACCGACACGTCGAGCGCCGACACCGGCTCGTCCGCCACCACCAGCCGCGGCCCGGTCGCCAGCGCGCGGGCGATGCCGATCCGCTGCGCCTGGCCGCCGGAGAACTCGTGCGGGAAGCGGTCGGCGTGCTCGGGGATCAGCCCCACGAGCTCCATCAGCTCCCGCGCCCGCGTGAGGGCGTCCGCCGCCGAACTGCCCTGCACCAGCAGCGGATCGGCGATGATCCGGGCCACCGGTTGGCGCGGGTTGAGCGAGGAGTGCGGGTCCTGGAAGACCATCTGGATCTCGCGCCGCAGCGGCTTGAGCGCCCGCTGCGAGAGATGGGTGACGTCCTGGCCCGCGTAGGTCACGGAGCCCGAGGTCGGCTCCAGGAGCCGCACGATCATGCGGCCGGTGGTCGACTTGCCGCAGCCCGACTCGCCGACCAGACCCAGGGTCTCACCCTCGGCCAGGTCGAAGCCGACCCCGTCGACGGCCCGCACCGGCGCCGAACGGCGGCGCCCGGGAAAGGCCATGGTCAGATCGCGCACCCGCAACAGCGGCGGCGCGGAGGCGGCGGCAGCGTTGTCGGGGGCGGGCGCCGGATGCGGCAGGGCCGCGGGGGAGGTGGTCATGAGTCGACCCCTTCGTACGGGGAGGGCGCGGGCGCGGACAGCGCCGGGAACGCCGGGAAATGGCAGGCGGCCACGTGCCCCTCGGGGCCGTCGAGCCGGGGGCGCTCGCCCGCGCAGCGCTCCCGCTCCTCCTCGGTGCCGGCGGCGGCCCGCGCGCAGCGGGGGGCGAAGGCGCAGCCGGGCGCCGGGTCGAGGAGCGAGGGCGGAGTGCCGGGGATCGCCCGGAGCGGGCTGTCGTCGGTGTCGTCGAGCCGGGGCAGCGAGTCGAGCAGACCCCGGGTGTACGGGTGCGCGGGCGCGGCGAACAGGCTGTCCACCGGGGCCTGTTCGGCCGCCCGGCCGCCGTACATGACCAGCACCTCGTGGGCGACCCGGGCCACCACGCCCAGATCGTGCGTGATCATGACGACGGAGAGCCGCCGTTCCTGCTGTAGCCCGGCCAGCAGGTCGAGGATCTGCGCCTGCACGGTGACGTCGAGCGCGGTGGTCGGCTCGTCGGCGATGAGCAGATCGGGTTCGCAGACCAGCGCCATCGCGATCATCACCCGCTGGCGCATGCCGCCGGAGAACTGGTGCGGATACTCGCCCGCCCGGCGCTTCGGCTCCGGGATGCCGACCTCGGCCAGCGCCTCGACGGCCCGGGCGCGGGCGGTGGCCCGCCGCGACCCGAAGTGCACCCGGTGGTGCTCGGCGATCTGCTCGCCGACCGTGTAGTACGGATGGAGGCTGGACAGCGGGTCCTGGAAGATCATCGCCATCCGCCGGCCCCGCAGCCGGTTGAGCTCGCGCTCCGGCAGACCGACGAGCTCGCGCCCGTCGAGCACGACGGAGCCGGAGACCTCGGCGCCGGTGTGCAGGCCCATGACGGCGAGCGAGGTCACGGACTTGCCGGAGCCGGACTCGCCGACGATGCCGAGGGTGCGCCCGTGCGGCACGTCGAAGGAGAGGGCGTCCACGGCCCGGACGGGGCCGCGGGGGGTCGGGAACGTGACCGTGAGGTCGCGGACCCGCAGCAGGGGTTCCGGTGCGCCCATCAGTACCTCACTCGCGGGTCGACGACGGCGTACAGCAGGTCGACGCAGAGATTGGCGACGACGATGAAGGTGGCGGCGAGCAGCGTCACGCCGAGGATGACGGGCTGGTCGCCGGTGGTGAGGGCGCCGTAGAAGAGCCGCCCGATGCCGGGGAGTCCGAAGAGGGACTCGGTGATGACGGCGCCCGCGAGGAGCCCGCCGAGGTCCATGCCGAAGATGGTCAGGATCGGGGTCATGCCGGCCCGCAGCCCGTGCTTGACGACGACCGTGCGGCGCGGCAGGCCCTTGGCGCGGGCGGTGCGGATGTACGGCTCCGCCATGGACTCGATCATCGAACCGCGGCTCTGCCGGGCGTACATGGCCGCGTAGAGCACGGCGAGCGCCAGCCAGGGCAGCAGCAGGTTGGACGCCCAGGAGGGCGGGTCGCTGGTGAAGGGCACGTACTGCGGGTAGGGCAGCAGTCCGCTGACCCGGATGAATCCGTAGATGAGCAGCACCGAGGTGAAGTACACCGGCAGGGAGGCGGCGGCGACCGCGCCGACCATGAGGGCCCGGTCGGTCAGGGTGTCCTTGCGGAGCGCGGCCGTGACCCCGGCCGAGAGGCCGAGGAGCAGCCACAGCGCGGCGGCGCCGACGGCGAGCGAGGCGGAGACCGGCAGCCGGTCGACGAGCAGGTCCCAGACGCCCTCGCTGTTCTCGTAGGAGTAGCCGAGGCAGGGGAAGTCGCAGCGCAGCGCGTACTGGCCGCTGCCCATGGTGCGGCCGGTGAAGATGCCGGTGACGAAGTCGGCGAACTGGCGCCACAGCGGGGCGTCCAGGCCCATGTGGGCGCGGATCGCCTCCAGGCGTTCGTCGCTGCACGCCTTGCCGCAGGCGGCGGCGGCCGGGTCGGAGGGCAGCACGTAGAAGATGACGAAGGTGACGGCGGCGATGGCGAGGAGGACGCCGATCACCCCGAGCAGCCGGCGGCCGAGGTAGAGGATCACGAACGGCCCCCTCGCGGGTCGAGGATGTCGCGCAGGGCGTCGCCGATCAGGGTGAACGCGAGCACGGTGAGGAAGAGGCAGACGCTGGGGACGAGGAAGTACATCGGGTCGGTGTCGTAGTAGGCGACGCTCTCCGCGATCATCTGCCCCCAGGACGGGGTCGGCGGGCGGACCCCGACGCCGAGGTAGCTGAGGGCGGCCTCGGTGGCGATCATGCCGGGGATCATCAGCGTGGTGTACGCGATGACGGGTCCCGAGACGCCCGGCAGGATGTCCCGGGCGAGGATCCGCCAGGGTCCCGAGCCGCCGACGCGGGCCGCGTCGACGTACTCGCGGTGCTTGAGCGAGAGGGTCTGGCCCCGGACCACCCGGGCGACGCCCGGCCAGCCGAAGAGGCCGATGACCAGGATCATCAGGAAGGTCCGGTTGACGTCCCTGGCCACCGACATCATCGCGATCATGAAGATGAGGGAGGGGAAGGACATCGTGAGGTCCATCAGCCGGGACAGCACCGTGTCGGTGCGGCCCCCGAAGTAGCCGGCGGCGACCCCGGCGGCGACCCCCGCCAGCACGACGATCGCGGTGGCGGAGAAGGCGATGAGCAGCGACACCTGGGCGCCGTGCACGACCCGGGCGAACAGGTCGCGTCCGGTGATGGGTTCGACGCCGAGCCAGTGCCGGGCGGAGACCCCGCCGAGCGGCCCGATCGGCTGTCCGCCGAGGTACGGGTCGACGGCGGACTTGTCGAACTCCTCCGGGCCCCAGCCGCCGAGCGCGCCGATCAGCGGCGCGGCGACGGTCATCAGGGCGAAGAGGGCGATGACGGCGAGGGAGGCCTTGAGCGAGGCACGGCGGCGCAGTTCCGCGCGGACCGACCGCCAGGCCCCGCTGCCTCCGGAGACCGGAGGGGAGGTGGTGGTGAGCGTCATGGGAGGGGCGTCCTTCAGTTCGCGCTCTTCGCCGGGTCCGCGAGACCGACGGTCGCGTAGTCGAGCTGGCCGCTCCAGGAGGTGTGCCCGTAGGCGCCGGCGACGTTGGTGCCGACCAGGAGCGTGCGGCGCTTGGAGGCGCCGGGGGCGATCGGGGCCTTGGCGAGGATCTGCCCGTCCAGCTCCTGCCACGCCTTGTTGGCCTGGGCGCCGTCGGTCAGGGCGGCGATCTCGTCCATCCGCTTCATGGTGGCGTCGTCCTTGAAGAGGGAGTGGTTGCCGGAGTTGCCCTTCTCCTTGATGTAGCGCCCGTCGAACATGAAGGGGAGGAAGGTGGAGCCGGACGGGTAGTCGGGACACCAGCCGGTGTAGACGAGGTCCGTGCGGCTCTTGGTGTCGCCGATGGTGTCGTAGAAGGCGGACGGGTCGACGGTCTCGATGGTCACCTTGATGCCGGCCTTGCCCAGGGACTCCTGGATGGCCTCGCCGATGCGCTTGTCGTTCATGGAGACGGTGAGCTGGGTGGCGAACCCGTCGGGCTTCCCGGCCTCCTTGAGCAGCTGCTTGGCCTTCTCGGGGTCACCGGAGAGCGGGATCTTCAGGGTGTCGGGCTGCTTGCCGCCGGTGAACAGGGGGCCGGGCATGGCGGCGGTGGAGGCGTCGACGACGGCCGGGCCGCCGGCGGCGGTGACGATCGCCTCCCGGTCGAGGGCGTACTGCACGGCCTGACGGACCTTGAGGTTGTCGAAGGGCGCGCGGCCGGTGTGCATCTGGACGGCCTCGGTGCAGCTGCTGGACTCGGCGAGCAGCCGGGCCTTCACATCGGCCTTGGTCAGCACCTTGGAGATGGACTCGGGGCGCAGCTGCGCCCAGGAGACGGCGGAGGCGTCGGGTCCGGAGGAGGCGATCAGGCGGTCGTCGATCTGGTTGCCCTTGAGGCCCATGGTGACGACGATCCGGTCCGGGTACGCCTTGCGGACGGAGTCGCTCTTCGGATCCCAGTGGGTGTTGCGGACCAGCACCAGCTTCTTGTCGCGGGCGTAGGTGTCGATCTTGTACGGGCCCGAGGAGAACGGGCGGTTGTCGTACTGGGGGCCCTTGTCCTGGGCCTGCGGCACGGGCGCGAAGGTCGGCAGGGTGGCGGCGAAGGGGAACTCGGCGAAGGGCTTGTGGAGTTCGAAGACGATCGTGCGGGCGTCCGGGGTCTTCACCGAGTCCAGGTGCTTGCCCTCGGCGGGCCCCCGGTAGTCCTTGCCGCCGACGAGGTAGCGGGCCGCGTAGTCGGGACCGCCGGGCAGGTCGGGGGAGAAGGACCGCTCGACGTTGTGCTTGATGTCCTGCGAGGTGATCGGGGTGCCGTCCTCGTACTTCAGGCCGGCCTTGAGGCGGAAGGTCCAGGTCTTGGCCCCGTTGGAGGGCGTGCCCAGGTCCTCGGCGAGGTCGGGGACCAGCTCGCTGCCCTTCGCGCCGGGCTCCGCCTTGTAGGTGACGAGGGTGCGGTAGAGCAGCCGGGTGCCGAAGTCCATGTCGGGCATGACCCAGTTGCGGGCCGGGTCGAGATGGGTGAAGTCCTGGTTGGACAGCACGGTCAGCGTGCCGCCCTTGACCGGCGTACCGCCCACGACCTGGCCGTTGGTGCCGGTCGCGGGGTTGGCGCCGCGGTGTCCGCCGCTCCCCGCGGAAGCGCCTCCGCCCGCGCCGGAGCAGCCGGCCGCACCGAGGGTGAGGGCCGCGAGGAGCGCGGCGGCGAGGGCGTTTCGGGTGTGCTTGTCGAGCTTGTTCATCAGCGGTCACTCCGCGCGGAGAGTCGGACAGCGGCGCCGGCGGGACCGGCGGCTGGAATGTGACCCGTAACATAGTAATGTGAAATTGTACTGCGCAAGCCCTTGAACACCCTGAACACGAGCGGACCCAGCCCGGCCGCTCCCCCCGGAAGGTTCGCCGCATGACCGTCATCTCCCGCAACCCGGCCGATCCCGACGACGTCCTCCTCCAGATCCCGGCCCCCGGCGCCTTCGCCGCCGCCGACGCCGTGGAGCGCGCCCGCACCGCCCACACCGGCTGGCAGCGCGCCGGGGCCGCCGCGCGCTCCGCCGCCCTCGGAGCCGTCGCCGACGCCGTCGAGGCCGCCGCGGCCGAACTCGCCGCCCTCGCCGTACGCGAGGTCGGCAAGCCGCTCGTCGAGGCGCGGGCCGAGGTCGCCCGCACCGTCGCGATCTGGCGCTACTACGCCCAGGCGCCGTACGCGCCCACCGGCGCCGTCCACGAGACGGCCGCGGGCCCCGGACTGCTCCTCACCCGCCGCCGCCCGCACGGCGTCGCCGGCCTGATCACCCCCTGGAACTTCCCCTTCGCCATCCCCACCTGGAAGGCCGCCCCCGCCCTCGCGGCCGGCAACGCGGTCGTCCTCAAGCCCGCCCCGCAGGCCACCGCCTGCGCCCAGCGGCTCGCCGAAATCGTGCAGAAGGCCCTGCCCGCGGGCGTGTTCACCGTCGTCCCGGGCGGCGCCACCGAGGGCGGCGCGCTCGTCTCCGCCGCCGACGTCGTCTCCTTCACCGGCTCGTCCGCCGTCGGCCGCGCCGTCGTGCGCAGCGCCACCGCCCGCGGCATCCCGGTCCAGGCGGAGATGGGCGGCCTGAACGCGGCGATCGTCCTCCCCGACGCCGACATCGCGCAGGCAGCCGCCCACATCGCCGCCTCCATCGCCGGCTACGCGGGCCAGAAGTGCACCGCCACCAGCCGGGTCATCGCCGTCGGCACGGCCCTCGGCCCGCTGCGCGAGGCGCTCACCGAGGCGCTGCGGGCCGTCCCCGTCGGCGACCCCGCCGACGGCGGCACCGTGTGCGGCCCGCTCATCGACGAGAACGCCCGCACCGCCGTCACCGCCGCCTGGCGCGACCTCCCCGTCCTCGCCGGCGCCACCGTGCCCGACCTGCACGGCTGGTACGCGGCCCCCACCCTTATCGAGAAGGTCGCCCCCGGCCACCGCCTGCTCCGCGAGGAGGTCTTCGGCCCCATCGCCGCGCTGCTCACCGCGACCGACCTCGACCACGCCGTCCGCCTGAGCAACTCCGCCCGCTACGGCCTGGTCACCTCCGTCCACACCACCGACCTGACCACGGCCCTGCAAGGCCTGGACCAGCTCGACACCGGCATGGTCCGCGTCAACGCCCCCTCCACCGGCGTCGACTTCCACCTCCCCTTCGGCGGTGCCAAGTCCTCCAGCTTCGGCCCCCGCGAACAGGGCGAGGCGGCGCTGGACTTCTACACGTCGTCGCGTACGTACACGGTGTCGCCCGCGCGGGCCTTCTGAACCGGGCCACCGTAGGCCCCGGCGCCCCCGATCCCTCCGTCACCCGAAAGGAACCCATGCACCCCGCCTACGCGACCACCGACCACGTCTTCGAGGTCCCGCTCGACCACGGGGACCCCGAGGGCCCCACCCTCCAGGTCTTCGCCCGGGAGGTCGTCGACCCCGCGCGGGCCGCCGAGGCGCTGCCCTGGCTGCTGTATCTCCAGGGCGGTCCCGGCGGCAAGTCGCCCCGTCCGACGTTCGGTTCGCCCGGGTGGCTGGACCAGGCGCTGAAGAGCCATCGGGTGCTCCTGCTCGACCAGCGCGGCACCGGACGGTCCACGCCCGTCACCACCCGCACCGCCGCCCGCTTCGGCTCCCCCGCGGCGCTCGCCGGGTACCTCGGCCACTTCCGCGCCGACGCCATCGTCCGGGACGCCGAACTGATCCGCCGGCAGCTGTGCGGCGACACCCCGTGGGACACGCTCGGCCAGAGCTACGGCGGCTTCCTCACCCTCACCTACCTGTCCTTCGCACCCGAAGGCCTCCGCTCCTGCCACATCACCGGAGGCCTCCCGGGGCTGACCACCACCGCCGACGACGTCTACGCGCACACCTCCCCGCGCGTCCGCGACCGCGTCCTCGACCTGTACGCCCGCTACCCCGAGGACGCCGCCCGGCTCCGCAAGCTGGCCGACCTGCTCGCCGCCGACGACGTACGGCTGCCCGGCGGCGACCGGCTCACCGTCCGCCGGCTGCGCAGCCTCGGCCTCGCCCTCGGCATGGGCGACGGCTTCGAACGGCTCCACTGGCTGCTCGACGAGGCCCTGGACGAGACCGGCGACGGCCGCCCGACCGGCACCTTCCTCCACCAGGTCGAGGCCCTCACCGGCTTCAGCGACAACCCGCTCTTCGCCGTGCTGCACGAGTCGATCTACGCCCAGGGCGCGGGGCCGACCGCCTGGGCCGCCGACCGGGCGCTCGCCGCCCTCCCCGAGTTCGCCGAGGACGCCGACCCGCTGCTCCTCACCGGGGAGTCCATCCACCCCTGGATGTTCGAGGAGATCAGCGGCCTGCGCCCGTTCGCCGAAGCCGCCGAACTGCTCGCCCGGCGCACCGACTGGCCCCCGCTCTACGACCCCGCCCGCCTCGCCGCCAACGAGATCCCGCTGGCCGCCGCCGTCTACCACGACGACATGTACGTGGACGCGGGGATCTCGCTCACCACCGCCCGCGCGATCGGCGCCGCCCGCGCCTGGGTCACCAACGAGTGGGAGCACGACGGCGTCAGCGCCTCCGGCGGCCGGGTCCTCGCCCGCCTGATGGACATGACGACCGGGCGCGCCTAAGGCGTGCGCCGCCGCCGCGGCCGGGGTCGAATGGGGGAGGGCCACCCCGGCACGGCGAAAGGGCACGACCATGACGGAACTCATCGCGGTCACCGGAGCGACCGGACGGATCGGCGGGCGGGTGATCCGGCGGCTCGCCGAGGCCGGCGCGGCGGTGCGGGCGCTCGGGCGCGACCCGGAGAAGCTGGCCGGGCTGCCGGTCGCCGACACCCGGACCGCGTCCTACGACGACGCCGCGGCGATGCGCGCGGCGCTCGACGGCGCGACCACCCTGTTCCTGGTCTCCGCCCACGAGGGGCCGGGCCGGGTCAGGACCCATGCCACCGCCGTGGACGCGGCCGTCGCCGCCGGGGTACGCAGGGTCGTCTACCTCTCGTACCTCGGCGCCGCGCCGCACGCCACCTTCACGTACGCCCGCGACCACTGGTACACCGAGCAGCACATCCTCACCACCGGCGTACGCCACACCTTCCTGCGCGACAGCGCCTACCAGGCCGACCTGGTCGCGATGGCCGGAGCCGACGGGATCCTGCGGGGCCCCGCCGACGACGGCCGGGTCGCCGCCGTCACCCACGACGACATCGCCGACTCGGCCGCGGCGGTGCTCCTCGCCGCCGACGCACACGACGGCGCCACCTACGACATGACGGGACCCGAGGCGCTCTCCTTCGCCGAGATCGCGGCGACCCTCGCCCGGGCCGCCGGCGGTCCCGTCCGCTATGTCCCCGAGACCCGCGAAGAGGCCTTCGCCTCCCGGGCCGGGTACGGCGCCCCCGACTGGGAGGTCGAGGGCTGGGTGACCTCGTACGAGGCGGTGGCCACCGGCGAGATGGACACCGTCTCCGACGCGGTCCTGACCCTGACCGGGCATCCGCCCCAGTCCTTCGCCGACTTCCTGGCGGCGAACCCGCGGGTCTACCGGCGGCTGACCGGCTGACCGGCTGACCGGCTGACCCGGACACCCTCACCCCCCTATTCGGTCATACATTCGAATTCTGGTCTAGTCTTGACCCATGACCGGCCACGGCCTCCAGGGGTCCCTCTTCGACCAGGGCGACGACATCGGACTCGGTCCGCTGGACGGCGTCCGGCGGACCGTGCTCGGCGACGGGGCCTGGATCGACCACCTGCCCGGCTGGCTCCACGGCGCCGACGCGCTCTTCGAGGAGCTCGCCGGGCGGGTGCCGTGGCAGGCCGAGGAGCGGGCCATGTACGACAGCGTCGTCGCCGTGCCCCGGCTCCTCGCGTACTACCGGGAGGGCGCCCCGCTCCCGCACCCCGCGCTCGACGACGCCCGCGAACGGCTTGGCGCCCACTACGCGGCCGAGCTCGGCGAGCCCTTCGTCACCGCGGGGCTCTGCCTCTACCGCGACGGTCGCGACAGCGTGGCCTGGCACGGCGACCGGACCGGCCGCTCGGCCACCCAGGACACGATGGTGGCGATCCTCTCCCTGGGAGACCCCCGCGACCTCGCCCTCCGCCCGCGCGGCGGCGGCCCGACCGTCCTGCGGCTGCCCCTCGGCCACGGCGACCTGGTGGTCATGGGCGGCTCCTGCCAGCGCACCTGGGAGCACGCGGTCCCCAAGACGACCCGCGCCGTCGGCCCCCGCATCAGCGTCCAGTTCCGTACGAGGGGTGTGCGCTGAGGGCGGGGGCCGGGGGCGGCGGGGCTAGAAGCCCTTCACCACCCAGTCCTGGGCGTCAGGGGTGGGGCTGCCCTGCGTCCACAGGGTCAGCCAGACGCCGTTGGCCAGGGAGTTGCCCTTCGGCGTGATGGCCTTGCCGTACGCGTTGACGACGCTGCCGTCGGCCGACGGGGAGAATCGCTGGACGTCGCTCGAAGGGTTGCACGTCCACAGGGTCAGCGTCGCGCCGTTGGTGTTGGCGCCGTTGGCCTCGGGGGTGATGCACTTGCCGCTCGCCTTGTGGACGATCAGGCCGTTCTCGTACTTCCACCGCTGCACGTCCGAGCCCGTGCAGGACCACACGGTGATCGGGGTGCCGTTGGTGGTGGCGTTGCCCTGGGGCGTCGCGCAGACGGAGCCGGCCTGGTGGAAGTTGGTCAGCCAGCTCCAGCCGTCGACGGGCTTGCCGGCGTCGGGTTCGACGTTGAACACGACCCTGCGCGGTCCGCTGGAGTCCACCAGCGCCTCGTTGGTGCCCCAGAGCCGCTTGGCGAGGGGGTCCCAGGAGAGGCCCTGGGTCAGCTGCGGCGCCTGGGTGAGGACGTGCGGCGCCTCGCCGGGCTTGGCCACGTGGATGCAGGAGTAGAGGTCGGTGCCGCCCGGCCAGTACGCGGGGCAGGTGCCGCTCATGTAGTAGTTGGTGCCGTCCGTGGCCGTGCCCTGGATGCCCCACACGGGAGAGGTGTACCCCGTGGTCTCCGAGGCCACCGTGGTGGGGGTGCCGGAGCCGAGGGCCGACAGCGGCCAGCGGACGATGCGGGCGCCCGCGCCGCTGCGGTTCTCCACCGAGACGAGGGCCGGCGTGGCGCCGGAACGGTCGACGCTCAGGCTGCTCAGGCACAGCTCGTCGGCGACGGACGGGCCGCAGGCGCGCGGGGTGTTGTTGACGTACGCCTTGGAGACGTCGTCGACCACCGCCGTGCTGATGGTGCTGTAGCGGGCGACGAGCGGCATGGCCCAGAGGTGGAAGCGGGCGGAGGTCTTGCCCGCGTCCAGACGGGTGAGCGCGCTCGTGGTGTCGTTCATGCGCCACATCCGCGTCAGGTCGAAGACCTGGAGCTCCGCGCCGTTGGCGACGAACAGCCGGTTGCCGTACCAGGCGACGCCGTCCGAGTGCGAGGTGTACTGGAGCGGCTTGAAGTTGCCGCTGACCGGCTCCACGAGCGCGACGTGCCCGTACGTGACCTGGCCGCCGGCCGACTCCGCGATCGAGATCCTCGCGTAGTCCTCGACGGTCTTCGGGGTGCGGGTCTCGACGTACGTCCCGTGGTACCAGGCGGTGACCGTGAGGGAGCGGCCCGCGTACAGCCCGTCGGGGGTGGCCGCGTGCGAACCGGCGAAGCCCTGCGGCATCCAGCCGCCCCCGCCGTCCGCGTAGTTGGACCGGTCGTCCTCGTCGTCCCAGCAGAAGCCGTCGGGCTTGAGAGCGCCGTTCAGTCCGGTGGCGTGACAGAGCCCCGGACGTCCGGTGCGGCCGCCCAGGACGTCGGTGACGGACGCCTTGGCGACTCCGGCGGCCTCGGCGGAGTCGATGAGGCCGGTCTTGTCGCCGTCCACGCGGGTGAGCTTGAAGTTCGCGGTGAACGGTTCCAGGCCGGAGGCGGCCTGGGCGGGCTGTGTGGGCAGCAGTACGGAGGCGGCTACAGCTGCCCCAAGTGAGAGCTGGACAAGGCGATTTCGACGCCCGAACATGAGTTTCATTCCGGCAGCGTAACCGCCGTCGGCTTGTCATGATCATTTTCTTCACGGGGTCTTCACCCAGGTCAGACCGGGTGAAGACCGGTGGGCTAGAGGGTGAGCGCGTCCTCGGCGTTGTCCATCCAGGCCGTCACCGAGTTCTTGTCGGGGGAGACGTACAGGCCGGGCGTCGAGGCCTTCAGGGGCTTCTGGGTCAGGTCGGACTCGGTGTCCATGGTCATCGCGATCGAGTCGACCGTCTTGCCCTTGCCGTCGTGCGGGCCGCCCATCAGCCCCGCGTAGGCGGAGGCGCCGGGCTCCAGGCGGATCGACTTCTCCGGGGAGGGCGCCGTGCCCCGCTCGACGGCGGTGCCGTCCAGGCCGCCGAAGATCACGATCGGGTGGCCCAGGACCCGGCAGGGCTTGGCGGTCTTGTTGGTGATCTTCAGCAGGTAGCTGCCGGTCGTCTTCTCGGCCACGTCCGCCGAGAACGTCACGTCGTACGTGCTGCACGGGAAGACGTCGTAGTCCGGGTCGGTCGGGGGCTTCGCCGAGGTGCCCGGCTTGCCCGTCTTCGCCGGTGCGGCGGTCTTCGTGGGCGCCGAGGTCTTCGGCGGCGGCGTCGTGGTGGCCGTCGGCGCGGCGGTCTCCGTGGCGGTCGCGGGGGCCGCGGTCGTCGGCGCCGTGCCCGCGCCGCCGCCCGCCGCATCGGTCCCGGACGGTCCGCAGGCCGTCAGGGCGAGCGCGGCGGCGACGGCGGCGGTGACGAAGGCGGCTCTGCGGACGGTGCTCATGGTGTTCTGCCCCCGAGGTGAGAAAGCGCGACGTGCGCTCGACTGCACCGAGCATCCCCCGCGACCTTCACGATTCGGTGACGACGCCTTCTCGACTCCACCACAGTGCCCCCACCGGCCGTGTCCCCGGCCCGTGGGCCGCGCGCTTGATAGACAGGTGACCCACCGACACCATCGCGCGCACGACCGGAGAGCACCCATGCGGATCCATCTGACCAGTGTCTTCGTCGACGACCAGGACAAGGCCCTGGACTTCTACACCGACACGCTGGGCTTCGTGAAGAAGGCGGACGTCCCCGTCGGCGAGTACCGCTGGCTGACCGTCGTCTCGCCCGACGCGCCCGACGGCACCGAACTGCTCCTGGAGCCCGACGCCCACCACGCCGTCCGGCCGTACAAGCAGGCCCTGGTGGCGGACGGCATCCCGGCCGCCGCCTTCGCCGTGGACGACGTACGGGCCGAATACGAGCGGCTGCGCGCCCTCGGGGTGCGGTTCGACCAGGAGCCGGTGGAGATGGGGCCCGTGACCATCGCCGTGCTCGACGACACCTGCGGCAATCTCATCCAGATCGTGCACAGTGAGTCGTGACCGAATCGGTACAAAGATCGTTTACCGGTCGTGAAGCTCACTCAGCGTTCTCTCGCCTCCCTTGCCCTCGCCGGCGCGGCCCTGGCCGCCGTCACCGGCACCGCGCAGGCCGACGCCCCGCGCCACGCGCCGGGCACCGCCACCACGCTCAGCCACGACGTGGACGTCCCGGACATCGACCTGGACGACATCGAGCTGCTGGACCTGCTCGGCGGCTGAGCCGCCCACCCCCCTGACACCGTTGAACAACCACAAGAACCGAGGAGGTCCGATGGCGGGCCGCGCGCTGATCGTCGTCGATGTACAGAAGGACTTCTGCGAAGGAGGGAAGATCCCCGTCGCGGGAGGTGACGAACAGGCCCGTGCGATCGGGGAGTTCATCAAGGAGCAGGCCGGTGACGGCTACGTCCGGGTGATCGCCACCCGCGACCACCACATCGACCCCGGCGACCACTTCTCCGAGGACCCCGACTTCGAGAACTCCTTCCCCGAGCACTGCATCGCCGGAAGCGAAGGCAGCGAGTTCCACCCGGACTTCGAGCAGGTCGTCGCCTCCGGCGCGGTCGACGAGGTGTTCTTCAAGGGCGCCCACTCCGCCTCGAAGAGCGGCTTCGAGGGCACGACCGCCGAAGGCGACGTCCTCGGCGCGTGGCTGCGCGCCCAGGGCGTCGACACCGTGGACGTGGTCGGCATCGCCACCGACCACTGTGTGAAGGCGACCGCGCTCGACGGGGTACGCGCCGGATTCGGCGTGCGCGTCCTGCTCGACTACACCACGGGCGTCGCCCACGACAGCACCGCCCGGGCCCTCGACGAGATGCGCCTCGCGGGCGTGGAACTGACGGGCACCCCCGTCGTACACGGCTGACGGCACTCCCCGCCGCAGCCGGCGCCCACCCCCCCTTCCGGGTCCCCCTCGGCCCTCCGGCCTCGCGCCGGAGGGCCGAGCCGCCGTGTCACACGCTAGGGAGCGGCCCCTCCGTGACCTAGCGTGGTGCCGAACTCGCGGGACAAGGAACGGGAAACAAGGGGGCGTTCGAGATGTGGGCGAAAGCGAGCTCCGCGGCCTTGCCGGCCGGGGACCGGTTCGAGTGGTTCTCCGATCTCGTCACGCGTGAACTGGCGCCGATAGCGATCAGGCCCGAGAGCGGCGACACCTTCCACGGGGACGCCGCCGTGCTCGACCTGGGCCGCGTGCAGGTGTCCACGTTCTCGTACACCCCCTTGCGCTCGCGGCGCACACCGGCACTCATCCGGCAGAGCGACCCCGAGCAGTACCACCTCGCGCTCCTGGTCCGGGGCACCACCTGGTTCTCCCAGCAGCGCAACGAATGCCTCCAGTCGGTCGGCGACATGGTGATGTGGGACACCTCCCGCCCCTTCGACTCGGGCACGAAGCACAGCACGGAACCGATCAACGCCGTGGTGATCCAAGTGCCCAAGCAGGCACTTCCGTTGCGCCAGGACCGAATAGACCGGCTGCTCTCCCAGACCCTCTCGGGGGACCGCGGCATGGGCGCCGTCCTCGCCGGATTCCTGCGAACGGTCTCCGCCCACGGCCCCGACTGCGCGCCGCACGAACGGAGCCGCCTCGACCAGGTCGCCCTCGACCTCTTCTCCGCGTGCCTCGCCGCCCACCTCGACATCTGCGACCAACTCTCCGGCGAGGCCCGCGCCGAGGCGCTGCTCGCGCGGATCGACGCCTTCATCGACCACAACCTCGGCGACACCGAACTGACCCCCGGCGCCATCGCGGCCCACCACCACATCTCGGTACGCCGCCTCCACCAGCTCTTCGCCGGCCGGGACGAGACCGTCGCCGCCACCATCCGCCGCCGCAGGCTCGAACGGTGCCGCGCCGACCTCGCCCGCCCCGAACTCCTCGGCCACCCCGTCCACGCCATCGCCGCCCGCTGGGGCTACCCCAACCCCGCCGTCTTCAGCCGGGCCTTCCGCGCCGCCTACGGGGCGAGCCCCACGGACCACCGTGGCCAGGCCGTCCACCGCTGGCGCGCACGCAGTGTCAAGGGAGCGTGCGCGGACGATCAAGGTCCGAACGGCCCCCGGTCATAACCTCGTTACGCACGGTCGCGGCGCGCTGCCCCAGCGGCGGCCGGACACCGTGCGCGAGCGAAGGGAAGCACCGTGAAGGTCCTCGTCCTGGGCGCCACCGGCTACATCGGCTCCGCCGTCGTCGAGCGGCTGGCGCACGCCGGACACGACGTCGTCCGCCTGGCCAAGGACGCTGGCAGGTTCGGACCCGACGTGCCGGTCCGGCTGGGCGACCTGACCGACCCCGCGTCCCTGAACGCGGCCGTCACGGACGAGATCGACGCCGTCCTGCACATCGCGGCGCCCACCGGCGAGGAGCCCGTGGACGCCGAGGCCGTACGGAGCCTCCTCCAGCCGCTGCGCGGCACCGGCCGCGCGTTTGTCTACACCAGCGGCGTCTGGGTGCTCGGCGCCACCGGCGACACCCCCGTCGACGAGGAGGCGGCCACCGACGCCATCGGCATCGTCGGCTACCGCCCGCGCATCGAACGGCAGGTCCTCGACGCCGCCGACGACGGGGTACGGGCCGTGGTGATCCGGCCCGGCATCGTCTACGGCAACGGCGGCGGCATCCCCGGCCTGATGATCGACTGGGCCAGGGAACACGGCACCGGCCGCTACGTCGGCGCGGTCGACACCCGCTGGCCGATGGTCCACGTCGACGACCTCGCCGCCCTCTACGTCCTCGCCCTCACCCGGGCCGAGGAGGGCACCCTGCTCCACGGCGTCGCCCACGAGGCCGTCCCGGTGGCCGCGCTCGCCGCCGCGGCCGACCTCTCCGCCGGCGGGTCCGGGCGCGCCGAACCCTGGCCGCGCGAGCTGGCCGCCCCGGTCCTGGGCGCGCCGTTCGCCGAGGCGCTGGCCCTGAGCCAGGTCGTCTCCGGCCGCCGGGCCGTCGACGAGCTGGGCTGGCAGCCGCACCGGCCGTACCCCCTCACCGAACTGACCGGAGACCCCCGTGCCTGACCCCCACACGACCGCGCTGCCCATCTGCCGCACCTGTGGCACCCAGTACGGCGCCCCGCGCCAGGACTGCCCCGTCTGTCTCGACGAGCGCCAGTACGTCGGGGCCGAAGGCCAGCAGTGGACCTCGCTCGCCGGCCTGCGCGCCGACGGCCACCAGGGCCGCTTCGAGGAGGAGGGCCCCGGCGTCATGGGCATCGGCGCCACCCCCGCCTTCGCCATCGGCCAGCGCGCCCTGCTCCTGCGCACCGCGTCCGGGAACGTGCTCTGGGACTGCGTCCCCCACCTGGACGACGAGATCGTCGAGCAGGTCCACGCACTCGGCGGCATCTCGAAGATCGCCGTCAGCCACCCCCACTTCTACTCCGCCATGGTCGACTGGGCCCACGCCTTCGACGCCCCCGTCTACCTCCACGAGGCCGACCGCCAGTGGGTCGGCCGCCCCGACCCCGCCCTGCGCTTCTGGAGCGGCCGGACCCACGACCTCGCCGACGACCTCGTCCTGATCAACCCGGGCATCCATTTCCCCGGCAGCGCCATCCTCCACTGGTCGGCGGGCGAGGGCGCCCTGTTCACCGGCGACGTCGTCAACGTCTGCCCGGACCGCCGCTGGGTCACCGTCATGTACAGCTACGCCAACCACATCCCGGAGCGCCCCCACGCCGTCCGCGCCGCCGCCGACCTCCTCGGCGGCTACCGCTTCGAGCGCATCTACGGCGCCTGGTGGAACCGCGTCGTCACCTCCGGCGGCAACGAGGTCCTGGAGCGCTCCGTCGAGCGGTACCTGCGCTTCGAGGAGGGGATCCCGGAGGGGGTGTGACGCGCCGCCCCGGTCCGCCTTTCAGGACGACGTAGTGGCGCCGAGGAGCCTCCGCAGCTCCTCGGCCTCGGCGGCGCCCAGCTCCTCGAACACGGCCAGCGCCTCCTGCCAGCAGGCGCGGGCGCGGTCGGTCTGGTCCAGGGCGTGCAGGGCGCGACCGAGGAGGGTTAGGACGTTGCCACGCCGCCACTCGCCGCCGGACCTGCCGAGGTGCTTCAGGGACTCCTCGGCGTAGGCGGCGGAATCCCTGGGGTGTCCCGCCGCGAGCTCGTTCTCGGCGAGCCGGAACAAGGCCATGCCCTCCCATAGGAGCTGGCGATTGGTGCGGAAGACGTCCCTCGCCTTGTGGAGGAGCTCCCGCGCGGCGTCGTACCTCTCCGCCACCGTGAGCGCGAGGGCCAGCGCGTAGCGCCCGTTCGCCCCCTTGAGGGCGTGGCCCATCCCGTCGTACATGTCGGTGCCCTGCTGGGCCATGCGGACGGCGTCCTCCTGGCGCCCGGTCGCGAGGTGGATCCGGGACAGGTTGCACAGGGCCGCGGCCTCCCCGGCCCGGTCCTCGGCGAGCCGGAACTCCTCGATGGCCAGCGTGAGGTGGCGCTCGCCCTCCTCGTAACGGGCCTGGTAGAGCGCGATGGCGCCCCGGGCGTTGGACGCCCAGCAGATCGGCAGCGGGTCGCCGACGGAGCGCGCCATCGCGACGACCTCCTCGGCCTCCCGGTCGGCCTGGTCGAAGCGGCCCTGGTAGTGGTGCACGTAGGCCAGCGTGTTGGTGGCACGCGCCTCGGCCTTGACGTCGCCGAGCCGCCGCGCCGCCTCCCGCAGGGTGGCCGCCACCGCCTCGTACTCCTTCGAGTTCGCCCCCGACTCCGCCAGGTCCAGCGCCGCCCACAGCGCGTCCACCGCCCGGCGCAGCGTGGCCGGGCTGGTCGCCGACTGGCGTACGCAGGCCAGCAGACAGTTCGCCTCGGCGTAGAGCCAGTCCTGGGCGGTGTGCCGGTCGGTGAAGGCGAGGCCCTCGTAGGCGGTGGGCTCCAGATGATCGACGAGGCGGTCGCCGGGGCGCTCGATGGCGTACACCCGGGAGACCGTCGACAGGTAGAAGTCCAGCAGGCGCGAGAGCGCGAGCTCCCGTTCGGCCGGGGGCTGTTCGTCGCGCTCGGCGCAGGCGCGCGCGTAGAGGCGTACGAGGTTGTGGAAGCTGTAGCGGCCCAGGTCGGCGGACTCGACGAGGGAGGTGTCGACGAGGCCCTCCAGCAGCTCCTTAGCGCCGCGCACCGGCAGGTCGAGCAGGGCGGCGGCCGCAACCAGGGAGATGTCGGGCCCGTCGGCGAGGCCGAGCAGCCGGAAGGCGCGCGCCTGGGCGGGCTCCAGCTGGCCGTAGCCGAGCTCGAAGGTCGCCTTCACGGCGAGGTCGCCCGCCTGGAGCTCGTCGAGCCTGCGCCGCTCGTCGGCCAGCTTGGCGGCGAGCACGGAGACCGTCCAGGTGCGCCGGGCGGCGAGCCGGGAGGCGGCGATGCGGATGGCCAGCGGCAGGAAGCCGCAGGCCGCGACGACGTCGAGGGCGGCCTCGCGCTCGGACTGGACGCGCTCGGTGCCCACGATCCGGGTGAAGAGGTGGAGCGCCTCCTCGGGCGACATCACATCGAGGTCCACCAACTGGGCCCCCTCCAGGTCCACCATGCGCGCGCGGCTGGTGACGAGCACGGCGGACCGGCCCATGCCGGGCAGCAGAAGCCGGACCTGGGCGGCGTCCCTGGCGTTGTCGAGCAGCACCAGGAACCGGCCGCCGTCCAGTGCGGCGCGGAACTGCGCGGACCGTTCGTCCGTCGTCTCGGCGATCTCGGAGTCGGGGATCCCCAGGGCCCGGAGAAAGGAGCCGAGCGCGGCACCGGGGTCGACAGGACGCACTTCGGAGCCGTGGAGGTCCGCGTACAGCTGGCCGTCGGGGAAGTACGGCCGGACCTCATGGGCCAACTCCACCGCGAACGTGGTCTTGCCGACACCACCGAGCCCGGACAGGGCCCAGAGCGTGCCGCCCGTCCCGGTGGCGAGCTGCTCGACCAGGTCATGGCCGAGCTGGGAGTGGCCGGTGAAGTCCGGGACCTTCGCGGGGAGCATGGCCGGACGGGTGGGCGCGGGCGGCTCCTCGTCCGCGCCGGGGGGCGGGTCGCCGAGGAGGCCGGGGTCGGCCTGGAGGATGCGCTGCTGGAGCCGGGAGAGCTCGGGGTTGGGGTCCACGCCGAGCTCGTCGGCGAGCAGGCGGCGGGTGTCGGCGTAGACCGCGAGGGCCTCGGCCTGCCGGCCGGAGCGGTAGAGCGCGAGCATGAGGAGTTCGCGCAGGCGCTCGCGCAGCGGGTGCGCGGCGGTGAGAGCGGTCAGTTCGGAGACGGCCTCGGCGTGGGCGCCGACCTCCAGGTCCAGGTCGAGCCGGGTCTCCAGGAGCTGGAGCCGCCACTCCTCCAGGCGGGTGCGCTGGGTCTCGGCGTAAGGACCGGGCACGGAGGCGAGGGCCTCGCCCTCCCACAGGCCGAGGGCCTGGCCGAGCAGATCACGGGCCAGGAACGGGTCGCCGTCCTCCCTGGCACGTTCCGCGACGGCGACGAGATCCTGCGCCACGCGGAGGTCGAGAGCGTCGGGCGCGACGCGCAGCGCGTAGCCCGCGCCCTCCGGCAGTAGCACTCCGTGGCCGAGCACTTTGCTCAGCCGGGAGACGTACGTACGGACTGCCGCGAGCGCCTGCGAGGGCGGCTCCGAACCCCAGATGGCGTCGATCAGCTCACCCGAGGTGACGGTCCGCCCTTCGCACAGCAGCACGGCGAGCAGCGCCCGCTGCTGCGGCGACCCGGTGGCCAGGGAGTCGGCCTCCCGCCACGCTCGCACCGGACCCAGCACGCTGAAGCGGATGCCCTCCGAGGGCGGCCAGGAAAGGGCGAACCGCGGGGGACGGTTCGAGAGATGCGGGCCACGGCCGGTACGCGCCTGCTCGGGCGGGCGTTGCTCCAGGATGTGGTCGTGCAGCTGCCGGAGCTCCGGACCGGGGTCGATGCCGGCCTCCTCGCGGAGCAGACGTCGGATGTCGGCGTACACGGCGAGCGCCTCGGCGTTCCGCCCCGATCGGTACAGTGCCACCATCAACTGGGCCCGCCACCGCTCCCGCAACGGGTGCTCATCGGCCAACTCCTGGAGCTCCGCCACGACATCGGCATGCGCGCCGAACTCCAGGTCGAGCTCGATCCTGCTCTCGACGAGCTCCAGCCGCCACTCGACCAGCCGTGCGCGCTGAGTCTGCGCGTAGGGCCCCGGCACTCCGTCCAGCGGGACGCCGTCCAGCAGTGCCAGCGCTTGTGCCGTCAGATCCCGCGCCTGGGTGTGGTCACCGGACTCGGAGGACGAGCCGGCCACGCCGACCAGTCGCTCGGCCTCGTTCAGGTCCAGAGGGACCACTGCCCTGGCCCCTTCGGAATGGAAGCTGTATCCGCTCGCGTGCTTCTCGACGCCGAAGCCGTGGGGGGCGAGGATCCGGCGCAGCCGGGAGACGTGGTCCAGCACGGTGTGCACCGCGGACGCGGGCGCCTCATCACCCCACACCGCGTCGACCAGGGCCGAGATGGCCACGATCCGGTGGTCGTGCAGCAACAGCGCGGCCAGGACGGCCTGTTGCTGCGGCGACCCCATCGGTACGCGGTCGTCGCCCTGCCAGGCCAGCGCGGGGCCGAACACGGTGAACCTCAGCGGTGCGGAGGCCGGTTCCGGCTCGGCCGTAGGCGCCGAGATGACGCGGTCCGGGGCGCCCGGCCCCCCGTACAGCCGGTCAAGCACAGGACTGACGAGCACCGCGAACGCGCTCGTGCCGGAGGACAGGCGCGCGCCGCCGCCCGGGTCGGCGAGCAGCGCGGCGAAGTCCGGCAGCCTGCCCAGGTACGGTTCGAGGGCCCGGCCCACCGCCTCGACGACCTCGATGGCCTGCTCGGTGCCGAGGCCGCTCGCCAGCAGGTCCCGGACGCCCGGCTGGAAGTCGTACCGGAGCTCGTGCGAGGTCCCGCCGAGGGCCGTCGGCGGAAGCGGGGCCGGTCCGCCCTCCGGCAGGGGCATGAGGAGGTCCCCGAGCAGCACTTCGGAGACCACCGCCGAGCTGCTGGCGGGCAGGGTCGCCAGGCGCATGAGCTGGATGACGGGCAGGCTGAGCGGGCGGATCGCCGAGAGCCGCAGGGCGAGCCGGTACGCGTCCGGGGAGAAGGAGGCGCGGAACCGGTCGAGGCGCTGCTCGGCGGAGCGCGGCCGTGCGCCGGCCGGCCGAGGGGCGGGCGCCTCTCCCGTTCCCACCAGGACGGTGTCGAGGAGCTGCGGCGTCCCCGGCCGGGTGAGCAGACGGGCCCAGTGGCCGAGGGTCGAGGGCTGGAGCGGCACCACGGGCACCGGGAGGCGGTCGCCGTCCGACGCTACCGGCCCTCCGTCGAGCGGGTCGACGACGGTGAGCGCGCGGTTGGCCGCGAACCGCTGCCCGGCGGAGAGGAGTTGGGGCTGGGCGTCGAAGGCCGTGCCGCGCCAGAGGCGGCGCGGCAGCGGCGGGACGACGACGAGGGGACCGGACCGTTCCCACCGGTCGAGCAGTCGGCGTGCCGCCGGGCCGTGCCAGGCCTCGTCGACCCCGTCGGTCAGGAGGAGGACGACGGGTGACTCGGCGGCCGGGATGCCGCCGGCCGCGTGGCCCTCGCGCGGGTCGACGCGGCGGACGTGGACCGCGCGGAAGATCCCGCCGCGTTCCAGGAGGCGCGTGACCTCGCGTACGAGCGGATGCCACACCCGCATCGAGGGGGACGTGTCCACGAGCAGGACGGCGGTGTGCCGCAGTTCCTGTTCGGGGCGGTCCACGACGTCGAACACGCCCGATTCGGCGGTGAGCCGCACGGTGGCCTCGATGTCCGGGACCGTCCGGTGGCGGTGGTCACGGCGGTCCCGCAGCGGGCGCAGCGCCCGGGCGAGCCCGTGCGGCCCCGGCAGGGCGCGCGGCCCGGGGGCGCGGACGGCGCGGGCCGGTGGGCCGGCGGCGGTGCCGGGGGAGTGGTGCGCGGTGAAGAGGCTGTGGCGCCGTTCGACGCCCTCGGGCCGGGTCGGGGCCGTCCGGCCGGGAGCCCCGTCGGCGGGCGCGCGGGGCGGCCGGTGGATCGACGCCTCGGGAGATGTGTCGAGGGGCGGCTCCGGCGCGACCTCCGGCGGGCGGACGGGTCCGTCCTCGCCGTCGGGGGCCGCGTCGCCGCCCGGTGCCGTGCCGCCGTCCATCGCCCGCGCCAGCCACAGGACGTCGAGGAGCTCGGCGGCGCCGAGCTCGTACCCGATGCCGTCCAGGAGATGACGCAGGCGTTCGATCATCCGGGGAACGCCTCGTCCAGCCGGTGCATGACCGCCGAAAGGAGTTCCTCGCGCCCGAGGTCGGCGCCGGTGACCCGGAGGTGGACGGCGGCGAGGAGTTGGTCCGTCGCCAGGCTCTGTACGGCGGCCCGGCGCAGGAAGTCGCCGATGAGGTCGTCGGCCTGGGCGAGTGCCTCGTCGCCCAGGTTCTGCCGGACGATGTCGCGCAGCTTCGCCTCGTCGGGGTCGCTCAAGTCGAGGCGGACGCAGCGGCGCAGGAAGGCGGGCGGGAACTCCCGCTCCCCGTTGCTCGTCATCACGATGACGGGGAAGTGGGAGCAGGAGACGACCCCGCGCTGGACGCGTACGCGTTCCCTGCTGCCGGTGGCGAGGACGTCGGCCGTCTGCTGGTGCTCGGGCAGCCGGGCCAGCTCCGGGATCTCGAACTCGCCCTCCTCCAGGACCACCAGAAGGTCGTTGGGCAGATCGATGTCGGACTTGTCGATCTCGTCGATGAGCAGCACACGGGGTCGGTCGGCGGAGGCGAGCGCCGTGCCGAGCGGGCCGAGCCGCAGATAGTTACCGATGCCGGGACCCGGTCCGGTGCGGCGGCGGAGTCGGCGCGCCGCGCCGCGCACGGGTTCGCGCTCCCGCTGGAGCGAGGCCTCGCGCAGGCGGCCGACGGCGTCGTAGCGGTAGAGCGCGTCCGCCAGCGTGGAGCGGCTGTTCACCGACCAGCGCAGCACCTCGCCGAGCCCGAGGTCCTCGGCGACGGCGCGGGCCAGCGAGCTCTTGCCGGTGCCGGGGCGGCCCGTGACGAGGAGCGGACGGCGCAGATGGAGGGCGGCGTTGACCACCGAGACCTCGTCGGCGCTCATGAGGTGACGCCGCGCCCGGGGGAGCCGGGCGGAGGCGGGGAAACGGCGCCACGGCGGCGGCTCGGGCAGCTCGGCCGGGCCACGGAACACCCACCAGCTCTCGGGGGACGGGCTGGGGTCGTCGCCGGGTTCGTTCGCGGGCGGGTGCGACACGGGCGCGGTCTCCTCGTCGGGGCGGTACGCGGTCCCCGGTGGGACGGCGTGGGGTGATGCTGAACGGGGCGGGCGGCCGTTTCACGGCTGGGTGAGCGCCCATGGGTCGGGGGCGAGGGGCGGCGGCCGGTGGTCGGGTCCGTCGTGCAGCAGCGACAGGCGCCGGCCGTGGTGGCCGGGGCAGTCGGGATCGGCCATGGCCTTGGCCCGTTCCAGCCGGACGATCTCGGGGATCTGCGTGTGGTCGATGCCCTCGACCAGCGCCAGCAGATCCGTGGAGACCCGCTCGCCGTGCTCCTCCCGGTGCCACAGCACCGTGTGCACCCCGGCCTCGATGCACTGGCGCAACACCCGCCCCTGGAGCCGCTGTTCGCAGCTCACGACGACGATCCCGGCCTCCGGGCTCACTTCGAGCCGGGCGCGCGCGACGGCCGGGTCCGCGCAGCGCTCGTCGAGGAGCAGCCGCGGCGAGGTCGGCAGCGCGCTGCTGCGGCGCTTCCAGGAGGCGTACGTCTCCCGAGTCCGCTCCGAACTGCGCAGCACCACCCGGCGGGTGATGCCCGGGTAGAAGCCGCTGTCCTCGGCGTCGCTCGGGAACGCCCAGGCGTCCACGTCGAGCCGCATCCACGCCGGCGACACGAAGAACTCCAGGAGCGCCGTCTCCGGGTCCTCCCGCACCTCGGTGCGCAGGACCCGCCGGATCGACTCCACCACATGGTGGCTCGGCACCCCCTCGTCCTCGGTCAGCACCACCTCGTGCCGCCCGTCCTCGCTCCACACCCAGATCTGGTACGTGAAGAGATGGCCGGGCGGTACGGGAAGGAGCTCCACCTGCACGCGCGGCGGGGTCGCCGGGGTCCGGGCGCGGGCCGCGCCCGGACCGGCGCACGCGGCGGCCGGGGACAGGGCGTGCGGGGCGGTGGCGGCGTCGGCCCGGAACTGGTCGACCGCCGCCGGTGCCACGCCCAGGCGGGGCGCCGCGCTGCGCACCCAGGCGTCGAGGTCGTCGGCGAGCTCGCCGCCCGCCGCCCGCTCGTGCACGCCGATGTGGACGACGCCCTGGAGCAGCGGGGGCATGGGCTGACCGGCGGGCGGGTCGTATCCCTCCAGGATCGCCGTCGCGTCCGCGAGGCCGCCGGGGGCGGGGATGTCGTCCGCGTACGGAAGCACCGTGCGCAGCAGCGTGCCCGGGTCGACGGCGGCACAGGCGGCGAGCAGCGCGGTGAGGTTGCGGCGGCGTCCGTACGAGAGCCGCTCGCGTGGGCTGACGATACGGGCGATGCCCAGCATCCGCTGCCAGTCGGCGGCCCCGGCCGCCCCCACGGGCCCGCCCGCGCGCGATTCGGCGAGCTGGTCGTAGACGATGTCGAGGAGCTCGGGCACCCCGCGGCGCACCCCCATGGCGAGCCCCGCGAGCTGTTCGACGTCGACGGCGGCTCCCGCCGAGCGCCTCCGGAGCCGCGCGGAGAGCCGCTCCTCGCACTCCACGAGCTGGCGCCGGGAGGGCAGCAACTGCTCCAGCATGGAGACGAGTTGCTGTCGGCCTCGGCCGGCCGCGGGGACCGCCACGGGCGGCAGGTCCGGCAGCTCGGTCTCGATGGACGCCAGGCCGATGGCGTACATCGCGGGCGGCGGTCCGTACCGCCGCGCCGCCGGATCGGGGCCGTCCGCGGCGGGGCGACCGGGCGGCTCGTGGGAGGCGACGACGAGGCCGACGACCGCCTGCCGCTCCCGGTCCCAGAGCGGCCCGCCGCTGAAGCCCTCCGCGACTCTCCCGCCCAGGACGTCCAGCGCGATCCAGGGGTGCGCGGAGACGCGGGGCATCGCGCGCACGGTCGGCAGGGCGTGGCCGCTGGCCCACAGCGCCACGACCTCGTTGCCCTCCCGGTGCGGGAGGAACGGGGCCGGTTCGGCGCCCGGCGGGGCGTCGGTGTCGAGTTCGAGCACCGCCAGGTCGCCGTAGTACGGGAGCGCGCCGGCGGCCGGCGGCTCCGGGCGGGCGGACTCGGGGCGGGCGCGCGGCGGCCGCCAGGTCTCCGGTACGACACGGCCGACGAGGACCCGCTCCCGGTCGACGTGCGGCAGCAGCAGCGAGACCGTCTCGCCGCGCGACGGCGGCACCGGGTCGAAACGCTCACGCCCCAGGGCGCTGTTCACGACGTGCGCGCACGTCAGGATCCGTCGCGGGTCGATCAGGACCGCCGCGCCGACCGGCCGGACCTGACCGAGCACCGACACGAACGCCCGGTGCAGCAGGGCGTCGGGCGAGGCGGGGTTCACGTACGGCGGCATGCCATCAGGAGCCGTTCGCCTGGCCGGGCACGGTGCCGATGGTGGGGCCGGGATCGGCTTCGGGGGAGGCGGTGGCGCCCGTGAGGTTCCAGGTGGCGGAGACGGTGAAGCTGGCCTCGCCGCTGCCGGAGAAGACGCCCAGGCTCAGGTCGCTGCCGAGCGTGACGCCGAACTCGACGGTGACCTCGTCGGGGCGCTGCGCGAACTGCGAGAAGCTGCGGTGGATGCCGCCGAGCACACCGCCCAGCGGACGCAGCGCCTGGGTCAGGGCCTCGCCACCCCGGGTCAGGGCCCGCGTGGCACGCCCGTCGGCGCTGACCGGCCGGGCCGAACCGAACTCGTCCGGCAGGGCCAGCTCGCCGCCGGCCACGGGCCCGGCGGGGGCGGGCCCGGCGGGGGCGGGCCCGGCGGGGGCGGGCGGGGATTTGGGCAATCCGTCGGCCTTGCCGCCGCCCTCGGGAGCGAGGAGCAGGCGTACCACGGAACCGTCGTCGAAAGTGAGTCTCACGTCCCCCATGTGCCGCAGTCTGGCACGTCGCGGGCGATCCCGCCCCGCTGTTCGCGGATGTGCGTCACCGCGCGGGCGGGCCGTGAGCCGTGTCTCAACGGAGCGGTGGATCTTGCTATGCAACCAGTTGCATAGCAAGATCGCGGCCATGGCGCTCGAACACGCGATCCTCGTCTCCCTGCTGGAGAAGCCGGGCTCCGGCTATGAGCTGGCCCGGCGCTTCGAGCGGTCCATCGGCTACTTCTGGACCGCCACCCACCAGCAGATCTACCGCGTCCTCAAGCGCATGGAGAACGACGGCTGGGTCGAGGCCCGGGACGTGCCGCAGCAGGGCCGCCCGGACAAGCGGGAGTACTCCGTCGCCGACCTCGGACGGGCCGCGCTCTCCTCCTGGCTGCACGAGCCCATCGAGCCCGAGAGCGTCCGGCACGACCTCGCGGTCAAGATCCGGGGCGCCGCCTTCGACGACCCGGCCGCGCTCGTCGCCGAGGTGCGGCGGCACCAGGCGGCGCACGAGGAACGCCTGGCCCGCTATCTCGCCGGCGAGGAACGGGACTTCACCGGCGCCGAGGCGCGCGCGGCCGACGTCACCGAGGCGGAGCGGGAGCTCCAGCACGCGGTGCTGCGCGGCGGCATCGCGTACGAGCGCATGATGATCGGCTGGCTCGACGACGTCCTGGCCACACTCGCCCGCTTCGCCCCGGAACGCTGACTCCCTCCCTCGCCCCCTCCCTTCCCCCTCCACCAGCCGAAAGGCGACCCCACCATGGCCGACCCGCTGCTCTTCAACCCGCGCACCTACGACCCCGCGCACTTCGACCCGGAGACCCGCCGCCTGCTGCGCGCCACCGTCGACTGGTTCGAGGAGCGCGGCAAGCGCCGCCTGATCGAGGACTACCGGACGCGCGCCTGGCTCGGCGACTTCCTCGCCTTCGCGGCGAAGGAGAACCTGTTCGCGACCTTCCTGACCCCGTCCGGCGCCGCCGAGGGGCACCCGGACAAGCGCTGGGACACCGCCCGCATCGCCGCCCTCAACGAGATCCTCGGCTTCTACGGCCTGGACTACTGGTACGCCTGGCAGGTCACCATCCTCGGCCTCGGCCCGGTCTGGCAGAGCGACAACGCCGCCGCCCGCGCCCGGGCGGCCGAACTCCTCGCGCAGGGCGAGGTGTTCGCGTTCGGCCTCTCCGAGAAGGCGCACGGCGCGGACATCTACTCCACCGACATGCTCCTGGAGCCCGACGGCCAGGGCGGCTTCCGGGCCACCGGCTCCAAGTACTACATCGGCAACGGCAACGCCGCCGGGCTCGTCTCCGTCTTCGGCCGCCGCACCGACGTCGAGGGCCCGGACGGCTATGTCTTCTTCGCCGCCGACAGCCGCCACCCGGCGTACCACCTGGTCAAGAACGTCGTGGACTCCTCGAAGTTCGTCAGCGAGTTCCGCCTGGAGGAGTACCCGGTCACGGCCGAGGACGTCCTGCACACCGGGCGCGCCGCCTTCGACGCCGCCCTCAACACCGTCAACGTCGGCAAGTTCAACCTGTGCACCGCCTCCATCGGCATCTGCGAGCACGCGATGTACGAGGCCGTCACCCACGCGCGGAACCGGATCCTGTACGGCCGCCCCGTCACCGCCTTCCCGCACGTGCGGCGCGAGTTGACCGACGCGTACGTCCGGCTCGTGGGCATGAAGCTGTTCAGCGACCGCGCCGTCGACTACTTCCGCTCCGCCGGGCCCGACGACCGCCGCTACCTCCTCTTCAACCCGATGACGAAGATGAAGGTGACCACGGAGGGCGAGAAGGTCATCGACCTCCTGTGGGACGTCATCGCCGCCAAGGGCTTCGAGAAGGACAACTACTTCGCCCAGGCGGCCGTCGAGATCCGCGGCCTGCCCAAGCTGGAGGGCACGGTCCACGTCAACCTGGCGCTGATCCTCAAGTTCCTGCGCAACCACCTCCTCGACCCGGCCGCGTACGAGCCCGTCCCCACCCGGCTCGACGCCGCCGACGACGACTTCCTCTTCCGTCAGGGCCCGGCCCGAGGCCTCGGCTCGGTGCGCTTCCACGACTGGCGGCCCGCCTTCGACGCGTACGCCCACCTCCCCAACGTCGCCCGCTTCCGCGAACAGGCCGACGCGCTCGCCGCGTTCGTCACGACGGCCGCGCCCGACGAGGCGCAGAGCCGCGACCTCGACCTGCTCCTCGCGGTCGGCCAGCTCTTCGCGCTCGTCGTCCACGGGCAGCTGGTCCTGGAGCAGGGCGCCCTGACCGCCCTCGACGAGGACGTCCTGGACGAGCTGTTCGCCGTCCTCGTACGGGACTTCTCCGCCCACGCCGTCGAGCTGCACGGCAAGGGCTCGGCGACGGAGGAGCAGCAGCGCTGGGCCCTGGACGCCGTCCGCCGCCCGGTCGTGGACGAGGCCCGCACGGGCAGGGTGTGGCAGCGGGTGGAGGCGCTGTCGGGGACGTACGAGATGGCGCCCTGACCGTGACCCCGCTCCGTCTAGGCCTAGGCTGACGTGCGCACGCCAGAAAGCCCTTGTCAGAGGAGTGATCCCGATCTTCACCGCCGTACACCGCCGCATGGGCGCGGCCCTCCTGCTCGCCTCCGCGCTGCTCCTCCCCTCCACCGGAACGGCGGTGGCCGTGGACCCGGCGCCCATCGCCACCGGGGCGGTCTTCAACAACCCGAAGGGGACGGCGGCGGAGCAGAACGCCGTCAAGGACCACATCATCGGCGCCGTCCGCGCCACGGAGCCCGGCCGCCTGATCCGGGCGGCCCTGTACGCCCTGACCGACCAGGACTACACGAACGCCCTGACCGACGCGTACGCGCGGGGCGTGAACGTCCGGGTGGTCCTGGACGCGAAGTACAGCGACTCGGCGGCGGCGCAGTCGCTGATCGGCGCGCTGGGCACGGACAAGGCGGCGCTGTCCTGGGTCGATGTCTGCACGTCCGGCGGCGCGTGCATCGCCGCCGGCGGGGTGAACCCGATCAACCACAACAAGTTCTTCACCTTCTCGCGGGTCGGCGCCGTGGCGGGGGTGGGGGAGGACGTGGTGATCCAGGCCTCGGCGAACCAGACGCCGGTCAACACGGCGAAGTACTGGAACAACGCGTACACCGTCGTCGGCAACACCGACCTCTACACGGCGTACGTGAACTACTTCAACGACCTCGCCGCGGGCGTGAAGAACGCGAACTACTACACGACGGCGAAGGTCGGCACGGAGAAGTACTACTTCTTCCCGCAGCAGACGGGCGACGTGATCGTCGACGTCCTGAACAACGTCTCCTGCACCGGCAACACCACCGTCGGCACACCCACCACCCACCGCTCCATCGTCCGCGTGGCCGCCTTCGCCCTCCACCGCGACGCCGTCGCCGACGCCCTCGTCTCCCTGGCCGGCCAGGGCTGCTCGGTCCAGATCGTGTACGCGGAGAGCAACGAGGTCGCGACCCTGAAGGGCCGCGCCAACATCACCCTGAAGCAGCTGAAGACGACCGACGGCTACCTCCTCCACTCCAAGTACCTCCTGGTGGAGGGAAACTACGCCGGCCACCCCGACACCAAGTGGACCTTCACCGGCTCCCACAACCTGGACGAGTCCTCCCTCCGCGAGAACGACGAGGCTCTGCTGCGCCTTGAGGGCGCCGCCCCGCACGACGCGTACGCGGGGAACTTCGGGTCGCTGGTGTCGTACGCGGTGCCGGCGGTCTGAAGCGCTGCGGCCCCGGTCCGCGTGAGCAACGCACAGGCGAAGGCCCTGCCGAACGTGATGTTCGGCAGGGCCTTCTTCATGCGATGTGAGCGCGCCGTCGGCGCACAGCTCGGCGGCGGGCCGATCCTCTCGGGCTAGGCGTCGTCGCCCTGACCCTGGAGGAGGTCGGCGACCTCCGTGAGGCGCCAGTCCCACCGTGGATGCTTCTCGATCAGATCGACGAACTCGGCGAACTCGACGACGTCGCCGTGGTTGGTGTCGATCAGCCCCGTGAAGCGTGGGAGCACGAAGGACAGGAAGATCCGTGCGGCATCCATGGATTGGCAGGACACGTAGATCACACGGGGGGGTTCCCCGATTCTCCGCGCGGCGTCCTCGATCTCCTCGGGTGCGAAGTCCGCCAGGACGTCACCCGAGAAGTCCAGCGCGTAGGAGTTCCCGTTCCAGTGCAGGAACTCCCCGACGCCGAGAGGGTGCTTCCCGACCCCGAGGGACCGGATCTCGGCCTCGATGGCAGCGCACTCGCGTGCGCGCGCGATCAGGACCACGGAAGGCCAGGACATGGCCACCTCCGCCTTCTCATGGAGCGATCACCGCCAGGAGTGTCTCAAGATCGTCCGTGACCAACTGGCCCGCCCGTTCCTGCCCCTCGATGACCGAGCCCTTCAGCTTCTTGCTCCGCCAGATGAAGCTGATGACCGGATAGTCGGTCGCCGACTCGTACGACTCGTGGTCGTGCTTGGAGCCCTTGGCGGTGCCGGTCTTCACCTGGATCACCGCGTTGCGGGTCACGATGTCGAAGTCGGTGATGTCCTTGCCGTCCTCGCCGACGATCTTGATCTCGACCGCCCTCACGTGACCAGGGTAACGGGCCTCGATTTCATTGACCAGGCGGGGAACTCCGGGGTCCTTGGGCGTACCGATGTAGGTGTGGGCCTCGCTGGCACCCTCGGTCGGGCAGGCGTCGTTGTGAACGAGGACGGGCGCCGCGCCGGCCATCACGTAGTACGTGTGGAGGTCGCCGACCGTGAGGTTGTGGACCCTCTTGCCCTGGGTCCAGCGCTTCACCTCGGTGATCTGGACCCAGGTCCCGGACGAGGTGCGGAGCCACTCGCCGGCCTTGAGGTCCGTGGCCTTCAGCCACCGGTGCAGGGACGGGACCCAGAAGGGGTGGCCGTCGGTCGCGGTGACCTTCTCCTTGGCGTCGCCCTTGGCGCCGTCGGTGTCGATGGTGATCTCGACGAGGTTCTTCTGGCCTTCGCCGATGATCCGGGCGACGACGGGCTTGGACTTCGTGGCGCCCGACTTCTCGTCGGTGGACACGACCTCGTCACCGAGTTCGACCTCTTCGATGGGCTTCGACGTGCCGTCGGCCATCAGGACCTCGGTGCCCGGTACGAAGCTGTTGCACCCGGTCGATCCGCCGGTGTCGGTCTCCTTTCCTCCCGACTTCTTGGGCTCGTCCGCCTTCTTCGCCTCGGTGGCCTTCGACGACTTGCCGTCGCCGTCCGCCTTCTTCGCCTTCTGAGCCGAGGACTTGCCCTGCTTCGCCGCCGTCGCCGCGGCCTCGTCGGCCTTCTTGGCGGCCGCCGCCGCTGCCTCCTGGGCGGCTCTTCGGGCCGCCGCGGCCTCTTCCTCCAGCTTTCTCGCGCGTTCGGCGGCTTCCTCTATCTGGCGTTTCCACTCGGCCAGGTCCTCGGCGTACTTGGCCATGGCCTGCTGGTAACGCTCGACCCTGCGCATGATGTCGCGGGCCAGCGCCAGCTTCGAAGCCCAGCTGTTGAAGGCCTCCCAGGCCCGGTCGAGGGCCTTCAGGATGCGCTTGGCGCGACCCGCGAAGGGCAGTGCCGCGTCGAGGGCGAGACCCGCGCAGGCCCAGCCGTCGCCGCCGAGGCAGGCCTTGATGTCGTTGTAACCCGAGACGTCCTTGAGGATGCCGATGGCGACCTCGAGGGCGACGTCCAAGGCGCTCTTGCCCTGGACCATCTTGGCCCAGGCCTCCTCCGCCGCCGTGAAGTCCATGACGGGCATCACGGGCGGGGCGATGGAGAGGCCGCTCGGATCGGAGTACGTCACCGGCGAATTGTTCGCGTAGGCGTACGGGTTCATCTGCTTGGGCTCGTTGTAGTCGAGCACGGGGTCGACCGACAGGAACCGACCGGTCGCGGGGTCGTACTCGCGCGCGCCCAGGTGGACCAGGCCGGTGGACTCGTCGATGTCGCCGCCGATGAAGCCCTTCTTGCCCGGCCACACGGACGGAGCCGTGCCGCGCACCTCGCCGAACGGGGTGAACTTGCGGCGGGTGATGGCCGACGTCGAGGCGTCCACGGCCGTGGTGGCCGTGCCGTTCTGGTCGCCCATCAGGTACGACGTGGTGATCACGCCGCCCTTGGCCGTCCTGACCATGGTCGGGCCGGCCGGGTGGGCGTAGTAGCGCGTGCCCTCCAGCTTGTCGCCCGCGGTCAGCTTGACCTCGGTGCCCGGCAGGTACAGCGTGGTGCCGGTGCTGTCGCGCTTGATGAGGCGTCTGCCTGCGGCGTCGTAGACGAAGGCCGTCGAGTCCGTGCCCTTGGTGACCTTCGCGAGCCGGCCCGCGAGATCCCACTCCAGGGTCTGGGTGTCGCCCTGGATGTTCCGGGTACGGGTGTTGCCCGCCTCGTCGTACGTGTACGACTCGGTGCGTGATCCTCCGGGGCCGGAGGTGTCGACCTTCTGCAGCTGGTTGGCGCGGGCCTGGCCCGGGGTGCCGTAGGTGTAGAGGCGGGTGACGTCCTTGGTGAGGTCACCGGTGGGGTCGTGCTGGACCTCCTTCGTGCGGTTGCCGGCCGCGTCGAAGCTGTACGAGGACCAGTACGGGTTCGGGCCGCCCACCGACGGGGTGGAACCAGGCCCGGCCGAGCCGGGCTTGGCGGCGCAGTCGTCCGCGCCGGTCCAGGCCTCGTTCATCCGGCGCAGGTAGTCGTACGTGAAGCACTGGACGTCGGTGGGACCGGTGGACCCCTCCTTGTCCGTGATCTTCAGGATGTTGCCGACGTCGTCACGCTCGTACGTCGTGTCGTTGATCCGGCTCGGCGACACCTCACGGTCGTTGACGGACCGCAGGAGCTCGCGGGTCTGCTCGTCGTAGTAGTGCGTCGCGTAGACCTGGGAGCCGGCCGGTCCCGCTTCGGTGCGCAGGACGTCGCCCATGGGCGAGTAGTCGACCTTGCCGACGAACGCCTTCCCTCCGACGCCCATGATCGTGGGCAGCTCGAAGTGGTTGTACGTCAGCGTGCTGATCTCGCTGGGCAGACCGCCCGCCGCAGGCTGCATCGTCCACGCGGTGAGACCGGTGTTCGGCCGGTAGCCCGTGGAGAAGCTGTACGTGCCGGCGAGGGCCCCCTCGGAGGCCGGGATGGTGATCTTCTGACCGGTCGGGCGGTACTCGGTGTCGTAACCGGTGACCTCCTGCTTGTAGGCGTTGCCGCCCACGTACCGCGTGGCGGAGACCGGCAGGCCCACGGCCCCGGGCAACGTGTCGTACGTCATCGACGTCTGCAGGGGACCCGTCACCGAGCCCTCGTGCATGGCGACGATCCGGCCGAGCGCGTCGTACTCGGGCGCGACGGTCTTGCCGCGGGGGTCCGTGAGTGACGCGACACGGTCGCCCTGGCCGTACGCGATGGCCGACGTGCCCTTGTCGGGGTCCGTCTGCTTGACCTGCCGCCCGCGGATGTCGTACTCGAAGGCCCATCGGTCGCCGGCCTGGCTGACGACCGACTCGATCACGCCGCGCCGGTTGTAGGAGTACCGCGTGGTGTCGTACGCCCCGGTCGGCGAGTCCGCCTTGAAGAAGCGCAGCTCCGTCTTGCGGCCCGCGCCGTCGAGGAAGGCCCGCGTCGGGGTCTCGCCCTTCGGCGGGTCGACGGTGATGTTGTCGCCGCCGTAGCTGGTCGTCGTCCGGGAGGTCTCCACGCCGAACTTGCGGGAGATCTGCGCCGTCGTACGGCCCGAGCCGTCGTACGTGGTCACCGTCGAGGACGGGACCTCGTTGTCCTTCGGGCCCCACTGGACGCCGGAGGCAGTGCCCTCGGTGTAGTAGGCGCCGTTGCTCTTCCAGACCTGGCCGAGGCTGTTGTAGAAGGTGTCCGAGATGACCCGGCCACCGCCCAGCGCCTCCATCTGGGTCTGGCGGATGCGCAGGCTCGCGTCGTAGATGTCGTAGCTGGTGCGGTAGCTGCCGTCGTCCAGGAGGGCCTTGTTGGTGATGACCACCGGGCCGTCGGTACGGACGTCGTAGGAGAACTCGCCGTCGGGCGACTTGGTCTGCGGGTCGCGGTCCGGGGACCAGACCTTCAGGAGCCGGCCGAGCGGGTCGTACCGCATGACCTGCTTGCGGTTGTTGGAGTCCGTCTGGACCAGCACCGAACCGCGGCCCTGGTCGGTCTCGGTCGTCTTGGTGTGACCGAGGGCGTTCGTCGTGACGACCTTCGACACGATCTGGCCGGACGCCGGCGTGTACGCCGTCCGCGTGACCTTGCCGAAGACGTCCGTGGTCGCCGTAGGCCGCCCGTACGCGTCGTACTCCGCACTGCCGTCCGTCGTGTACTGCGGCCCCCCGCCCGCGTACCCCGACAGCGACTCCGTCGACTGCACGTTGCCCGCCGCGTCGTACCGCATCCGCACGTCCGACGTCACGTCCTCAGGACGCGCCACGTCCGTCGCGTCGCACGCCTTCGCGACCGACTCCACCCGCTTCTGCCGCGCGATGATCCAGCGCGCCGGGTCCTCGTCGTACTCGTAACGCGTGCAGCTGTCGTCCGACGCGTCGGCGATGTCGCCGCGGTTCGAGACCGACAGGGCGAAGCCGCGGTCGTCGTAGTCGGTGTGCATCGCCGTGCGGCGCCAGCCGCGGCCCTCGGAGAGGAGGATGCGGGAGGCCACGTCACTGGTCTGCTGGACGTACGCCTGCTGCGGCTCGATGTCCTCCTCGGGCACCGCGCCCTTGCGGAGGCGGGTGGCCGTGGGGCCGCGGAGCCACGGGGTGTACGTGGTCGCCGCCTCCAGCGGGCCGCCCTCGCCGTCGTACGCCAGGACCTCGCGGGTCTGGCCGGCGAAGAGGCGGTGGTCCGGGAGCTCGTTGCCCTCGGAGTCCCTGACCTTGACCGAGCGGGTGCCGCCCGTGGGCGTCGCCCGGTCGCCGTCGAGGCCCCGGAAGAACAGCGTCTCCGTCTGCGAGCGCCGGTCCGGCGCCACGCCGATCAGGGTGCGGACCCGCTCGTAGCCACGCCACTGGGACCAGGTGCGGGTCTTGGGCCGCATCATCTCGGTCTCGTCGTCGTAGGCCCACGCCGGGTCGCCGAGGAACTGGTACTCGGTGCGCCGCGTCGGCGAGTTGCCGTTGCGGTCCTCCTCCTGGACCCAGTCCACGACGTGCTTGTGGAACCAGTCGGTGACGTAGAGCTTGCGCTCGCGCTTCGGGTCGTTCGGGTCCGGGATCTCCGTGATCACCGGGTAGCAGCGCTTCGTGTTCGCCTGGGGCGACGAGGGCAGCGACGTGACGGTGCACTGGGTGTCGGCGTAGTGCGCCAGGATCGTCGAACCGGTCTCCGTGTCGATCGCCTCGACGCGGTAGCGCTTGTACGGCGGCTTGCCGTCGCCCGTGCCGTCGACCCGGTTGTCGAGCTGCTTGCCGCGGAACTTCACGGGCGGCAGCGGCAGGTCGGCGCCGTTGCGGCCGGTGTGCCGGATCTCGGACAGCCACAGCGGGTAGTCCGTGCCGTCACCGGTCATCGGGAAGTCCTGGGTGAGCTTCCAGGTGTCGACCGGCTTGCGGTCGGTGCCGTTCCAGACGGTGGTGGTGACCTCGGTGAGGCGCTTGCGGGTGAAGAAGGTCGGGGTGAACCGGCCCTTGCACTCCTCGCCGGAGGCGCACAGCTGGTCGCCGGGGGTGTCCGGCCACTGCTTGGCGGTGTTCCAGTCGACGTCCGGCTTCAGCTTGCCCGGGGCGCAGTCGAAGTCGGCGGTGGCCAGGCAGCGTTCGGCGACCTCGAAGTCCACCTGGGCCGGGGGCTCGGCGAACAGGGCGTCGCTGCGCAGACCGTACGAGATGTGGTCGAGCCAGCCCGAACGGTCGTAGGAGCGGGCGGTCGAGCCGCCGGCGATCTGGTAGTTGGAGCCGTAGTAGTTGGTCTCCTTCTCGTACCAGTACGTCATGGCGTTGCCGCGCGGGTCCACGACGTAGTCGAGGTTCCAGCGGTACGCCTGGTCGCACGCGGCGTTCGCGAAGGTCGCGTTGTAGCAGGGCTCACCGGGGTGGTTGCCGTAGACCGGCACCGTCCAGGCGGAGTTGGTCAGCGGCTTGCCCGCCGTCCAGCCGGGGACCCGGTTGAGGCCGAAGTAGAACTGGATGCCCTGGGGGTTGGTGAACCGCCAGTGGTCGCCCTCCTTGTCCCCGTTCTGCGCGCCCTGGAGCAGCTCGACCCGGGAGCCGTCGTCCTTGGCGGGACGCCACTGCTTGGTGGTGTCGTCGAGGACGAGCTGGGTGGAGCCGCCGTTCAGCGACAGGGTGACCATCGGGGCGCCGTGGCAGAGGTCGCCGGTGTCGTCCTTCGGGTTGTTGTACCCGGAGTTCGGCCGCTTGTCCTGGCTGCACGGCACATAGGACCGCTCGATGAAGTTCGAGGCCAGGTCCCAGCCGTCGCCGACCCAGGAGGTCTGCTGGGCCGAGGCGTTGGTGCGGCCGTCGATGGTCGAGCTGGAGTAGCCGAGCGTCAGCGAGGGGCTGGGGCCGCCGAGCGAGGCGGGGATGTCCAGCGGGTACGACCAGGAGAAGTCACCCGCCGAGCCGCCGGCCTGCCAGGCGCCGCTGGGGTTCAGCGAGGTCGCCTTGTACGTGCCGTTGGCGCCGTCGGCGCCCGCGGTGGCGGACAGCGTGACGGCCCCCGCACCGGCGGTGGCCATCGAGCGGCGGGCACCCGTGGCGCCCGCGGCCGGCTGGGCCGGGGCGTCGAAGGTGGCGACCAGCTTGCCGGTGACCGGGTCGTTGACCGTGGTGACCGGGACGGCGCGCTTGCACTCCGGCTTGTCCGGCGTGGTCAGGGCGCAGGCCGGGAGCGCGGTGAAGCGCAGCCGGGAGCCCCAGCCGCCGCCGTACGCGTTCTTGAAGGCCCGGTAGTCGAGCTCGACGGAGACGGGCGCCGAGGCGCTGCCCGTGTCCGTGCGCTGCACGGAGAGGAGCAGGCTGCCGGCGCGGCCGGCGCGGCGGGCCGCGGCCTGGTCGAGCAGGCCGACCTTCACCTTGACCGGGGTGGTGGTCGCACCGGCGGCGGGCTGCGTGACGGCGCGCGCGGTGCGTCCTGTGGCCGGGGCGGCGGGGGTACGGGGCGGCAGCGCGGCGACGGTCACCGGCAGGCCGCCCGCGCGGACGGCCTTCCCGGGCCTACCGGACTGGCCGGGCCTACCGGGCTGGCCGGGCTTCCCCGTCGTGGCGGCGAGGGCGCCCCGGGTGGCCGGATTCCGCTTCCCGGTGGGCGCGGACTCGGGTGCGGGCAGGGTGATCTCGGCCGAGCCGGCCTTCGGCCAGGCGATGGCCGGCGGATTCTTCCAGCTCTTCCGCTGGGACTCGGCGGGGCCGGGCGCGGGCTTCCCCGTGACCGGTGCGCCACCGACCTTCGTCAGCCGCTGCGTGTCGAGCAGCCGCAGGTCCGAAGGGGCGGCGTTGGCATCGATGGGCGTGAGGCCGGTGGTCAGCAGACTGAGGGCCAACAGCGGTATCGGCCACCGCCAGGCACGCCTGAGAGGCGCACGCCAGGCGTGCGCCTTGGATCTTCTCAAGATTCGAACACTCCATGAGACCAGGATGAGAGTAGCGTGAAAAGTGTCATGATCACGCTTCAGCTGACGGCGCTGAACCTAACAGCGGATCACGTGGGCGTCGAGGCGGCCCCTAGCGGGCGAGTTGAGGGAGCGTCAAGGAGAAAGTCACTGGTCGTCGCCGAGGGAGGGCTCCGGAGAGCGGAATTTGAGCCTCCGTCAATGTTCTTCAATGTTCCCGCAACACGGGCGTGGTCCGGTGGCCCTCCCGACGGGCTCGCCTCACAGATTCGGCCGCCCTGCTGCTACAAATAATCGAACGCCAACGGCCTATCGTCGGGGTGGCCGAAAGCGGCCTTCGGCGAGCGGTCGGACGCACCAGATCTCGGACACCCGCCCCGGCGTGGTGTCCGACCCGACCTCCGAGGAACCTCTCCGTGAGACCCACCCCGACGCGCGCCCGCGTCGACGATCCGCCCCGCCGCGGAACGCCCCGTCGCCGCGGAACGGCCCGTACCGCCGCCGTCACGCTCGCCGCGCTGCTGCTCGGCACCCTGCCCGTCGCCGAGGCCACCGCCGCCACCACGGCGCCCGCCCCCGGCAAGGGCGAGGCCGTCAAGGGCGCCGCCGCGGCCAAGCGCGCCGCGAACGCCGCCGACACCGCCCTGCACGCCAAGGCGAGCGCCGAGGCCAAGCGCACCGGCAAGCCGGTCGAACTCGCCTCCAAGCGCACCGAGACCGACGACGTCTGGGCCAACCCGAACGGGACGTTCACCCAGAACCACGCCCTGACGCCGATCCGCGTCCTGCGCGACGGCAAGCTGGTGGCCGCCGACACGGGGCTGGCCCGGCTGAGCGACGGCCGGATCGCCCCCCGCGCCACCCGCGTCGGGCTCACCTTCTCCGGCGGCGGCAAGACCCCGCTCGTCACCATGCGCAAGGACGGCCGGGACATCTCCCTGACCTGGCCCAAGCCGCTGCCCGCCCCGCGCGTCGAGGGCGACAGCGCCGTCTACCCCGAGGTCCTGCGCGGCGTCGACCTGCGGGTCACCGCCGACGTCACCGGCTTCTCGCACCAGCTGGTCGTCAAGAACCGCGCGGCCGCCGACAACCCGGCCCTCGCCTCCCTCGGCTTCGGCCTCAAGGGCAAGGGCCTGACCCTCCGCAAGGAGGCCGACGGCGAGCTGCGGGCCCTCGACCCCGCAGGCAAGGCACTGTTCACCTCGGCCAAGCCGCAGATGTGGGACTCCGGCGCCGACCGGCCGGCCGCCGAGGCCACCGCCGCGCCCCAGGCCCGTACCGCCGCGCGCACCGCCAAGGCGAAGGCCCCGGTCGCCGACCGGGTCGCCGCCGTCGACGGCATCTCCCTCGGCACCCGCCAGGCCGACCTGGGCGTCGCGCTGAAGGGCGACACCCTCACCCTCACCCCCGACCGGAAGCTGCTCACCGCTCCCGGCACCACCTACCCGGTGGTCATCGACCCCCAGTGGCGCGACGACTGGAAGTCCGCCTGGGCCCTCGCGTACAAGCACAACTCCTTCCCGAACTCGGCGAACACCAACTACTGGAACGGTGGCACGCTCAGCAAGGAAGCCCGCGTCGGCTGCGCCAAGGACGCCGCGAACAACAACAACGTCGTCTGCGCGAAGACCTTCTTCCAGGTCAACCTGGGCGCCCTGTGGGACAAGCAGATCCTGGCCTCCACCTTCCGCATCCAGCAGAAGTACGCCGGTTCCTGGAGCTGCAAGTCCGGTGACGTCCAGATCTGGGACACCGACGGCATCGGCGGCTGGACCACCTGGAACAACCAGCCCGCCTGGAAGCGCATGATCGACTCCTCGGGCCAGTCCTTCGGCGGGCGCAACTGCCCCGGCGACGGCGACACGATCGAGCTCAACGTCACCTCCGCCGTCGCCGACGCGGCCCGCTGGCACTGGCCGGCCTGGACCATGGGCCTCAAGTCCGCCAACGACACCGTCGACGTGTCCTGGCGCAAGATGAACCCGGACAGCGCCCGCATATCCACCGAGTACAACACCGTGCCCGACTCCGTCGGCGAGCGCGGCTCCGACCCCTCGGTGCCCTGCGGCGGCGGCATGATCGGCACCACCGACGAGGTCGTCCTGCGCGCCCGCGTCTCGGACGCCGAGGACGGCTCGATCCGGGCCGAGTTCAACTACTGGAACGACAAGGACTACTGGGGCACCATCAAGCGGCCCGAGGTGTGGGTCGCCAGCGGCAACGTCGCCCAGGTGCGCATCCCCGCCGCCGAGCTCCCCACCGGCACCTACCGGTGGGACGTCCGCGGCCTCGACTACCACGCGGCCGGCCCCTGGGCGGGCCAGTGCGTGTTCAGCATCGACGCCACCCGCCCCGGCCACCCGCCGAAGGTGAGCTCGCCGCAGTTCCCCGAGAACGAGCCGGACAAGACCTCCCAGGCCCGCACCAAGGGCACCTTCACCTTCAACGCCAACGGCGAGTCCGATGTCGTGAAGTACCAGTGGTGGACCGAGTCCGACCCGAAGGTGCGCGAGGTCTCCACGGGCCAGCCGGGCGGTGAGGCGTCGGTGGACTACACCCCGTCCACGACCGGCCCGCAGACCCTGTTCGTGCGCAGCCTCGACGGCGCGAGCAACCGGTCCGACCTCAAGGCGTACCTCTTCTACGCCAAGCGCCAGCCGACCCGCGACAAGCCCGGCGACCTCAACGGCGACGGCACCGTCGACATCTGGAGCGTCGACCCGGGCTCCGGCCAGCTGTGGACGCACCCTGGCAAGGGCGACGGCAGCTTCGACCTGTCCAGGAAGCTGTCCAACCGCGGCCCGTTCGGCGACGCCGTGTCCCTGTCCCACCGGGGCAGCTGGAACACCGACTACTACGAGGACCTGGTCGCCCTGCGCCCGGCCCCCGACGGCACCCGCAAGGACCTGATCGTCTACCCGGGCAACGGTGACGGCGACCTCCAGCCGGTCGACGCCAACCGCATCCCGCTGGCCACCGCGATCCCCGAGAACGACAAGTGGGCCCAGGCCGACCAGGCCCTCGTCATCGGCAGCGTCGACGACGACTCCAAGGACGGCCGGATCGACGCGGCCGACCAGCCGGACCTGCTGGTCAAGGCCGGGGCGGAGCTCTACCTCTACCTCGGCTCCACGGGCGCCTACCTCGACGTGACCGAGGCCGGCTTCCGCCCGCCGATCCTGCTCGGCAACGCCGACTGGCAGCACATGACCCTCATCGCCCCCGGCGACCTCAACGGCGACTCCCTGCCGGAGATCTGGGCCCGCGACAAGGTGACCGGCAAGATCCACCAGTACACCAGCCGCGCCACCACCGACACGTCCTCGCTCACCGTCGCCGACCTCGCGGTGTACGGCGACGCCACGGTCCGCTCCACCGCCATCGCGACCGGCTTCACCACGCCGCAGAACCTCCAGAGCAACGGCGACTTCGAGGGCAACGGCTACGCCGACCTGTGGTCGCGCGACGCCACCGGCGAGATCACCGAGTTCCCGGGCCGCGCCCCCAGCGGCGGCTCCTCCTTCGACGCGGGCCGCAGGCTCGTGCTCGGCGGCACCCCCTGGACCGAGTGCCAGAGCTTCAGCTCGCAGGCGACCGGCACGCACAGCCTGTGCGGCCCGATCCTGGCGAAGTACCTGGCCAAGGGCGGCCCGGGCGGCTACGGCTACCCGACCACCGACGTCCTGGTCGCCGCGGACGGCGAGGGACGGTACGCGGGCATCCGCGCCAACAACGAGGGCGGCGAGAACGCCTCCATCTACTGGCACCCGACCACCGGCGCCTGGATGATCCAGAACGGCATCCGGGACTACTGGAGGTCGCTGGGCGCCGAGCGCAGCTTCCTCGGCTACCCGACCTCCGACGAGTCGACCACCTTCGAGAGCGACGCCTGGGTCACCACCTTCAGCGGCTGGGGCGGCGCCGGCGCCATCTACTGGACGTTCGACTTCGGCGGCCGCTCCATCCACGGCACCATCTACAAGAAGTACCTGGAGCTGGGCGGTCCGTCCGGCTTCGGCTACCCGACCACCGACGAGACCAACGTCGACGACGGCATCGGCCGCTACAACCACTTCCGCCGCCGCGGCGAGACCTCCGACACCCGCTCCATCTACTGGACCACCACCACGGGCCAGGCCTGGGGCGTGTGGGGCAGCATCCGCAACAAGTGGATCGGGATGGGCGCCGGCAAGAGCTGGCTCGGCTACCCGCAGTCCGAGGAGTACGACGTGGCGGGCGGTCCCCGGACCGACTTCCAGAACGGCTACATCCGCCACAACCGCTCCACCGGCGCCACCGACGAGCACCACTGGTCGGACAGGACCGACACGCTGCGCAAGGAGCTCTCGGGCGACTTCGACGGCGACGGCCGCACCGACCTGGCCACGGTCTACGACTACGGCAGCGACGCGATGGCCCTGTACACGCACCCGGCCAAGGCCGACGGCGGCTTCGGCGCCCCCGTGCTCGCGTACAACAGCGGCGCCTGGAACTGGCGGGTCTCGCAGTCCCAGTGGATCGCCGGTGACTTCAACGGCGACGGCCGGGACGACCTGGCCGCGCTCTACGGCTACGGCGACGGCTCCAACGGCATGTTCACCTTCCTGGGCAAGGCCGACGGCACCTTCACCACCCTGCCGCGCAGCGCGAACACGGGCCCCGGCGGCTGGGACGCCACCAAGGGCAAGCTGGTCGCCGGCGACTACAACGGCGACGGCCGCGACGACGTGGTCATGCTGTACGACCACGGCAACTGCGACACCGGCGCGTACACCTTCCTGTCGAAGGCGGACGGCACCTTCAACAACATCTTCGGCAGCTGGCGCTCCGGCGCCGGCAACTGGTGCCAGGGCCAGACCAAGTTCGTCGGCGGCGACTTCAACGGCGACGGCCGGGACGACCTCGTCGGCCTCTACGGCTACAACGACGGCTCGGTCACCGCGTGGACCCTCCCGAGCAAGGCCGACGGCGGCTTCGCCGCGACGACCCCGTCCTGGCACACGAACCCCGGCCAGTGGGAGTGGTGGCGCTCCAAGCTCACCGCCGGCGACTACAACGGCGACGGCCGCGCCGACCTGGCCGTGATGTACGACTACGGCTACGGCAACTCCTCGCTGTTCACCCTGACCGCCAAGGCGGACGGCACGATCAACGAGCCCTTCCGCAGCTGGCAGGCGCCCTCGGGCACCTGGCACGTCCAGGAGGCGTCGTTCCCGGTCTCGGGCGACACCGACCGCGACGGCCGCGAGGACCTCGCGATCATGTACAACGACGGTGTCGGCGGCACCTCGGCCAACACCTTCAAGAGCCGGGCCGACGGCGGCTTCGAGAACCCCCTGAAGAGCTGGCAGGCCACGCCGGGCACCTGGTGACCCCGGCCTGACCCCTCACCCGTCCAGTACGTCGCCCTCCGGGACCCGAGCGGTCCCGGAGGGCGACGTGTTCTTGCCGGAGGCGTGGATTCCCGTAGGGTCGGACGATGGCGAAGTACTTCGACGTTCATCCGCAGACCCCCCAGACCCGCACCATCGGCACCGTGGTCGACAGCCTCAGGTCGGGCGCCCTCATCGCGTACCCCACCGACTCCTGCTTCGCGCTGGGCTGCCGTCTCGGCAACCACGAAGCCGTCGAGCGCATCAAGTCGATCCGGCACCTCGACGACCGGCACCACTTCACCCTGGTGTGCGAGAACTTCGCGCAGCTCGGCCAGTTCGTGCAGGTCGACAACGACGTGTTCCGGGCGATCAAGGCGTCCACCCCCGGCAGCTACACCTTCATCCTCCCGGCCACCCGGGAGGTTCCGCGCCGCCTGATGCACCCCAAGAAGAAGACGGTCGGCGTCCGCATCCCCGACCACACCGTGACCCGCGCCCTGCTCGCCGAGCTCGGCGAGCCCCTGGTCTCCAGCACCCTGCTGCTGCCCGACGAGGCCGAGCCGCTGACCCAGGGCTGGGAGATCAAGGAGCGGCTCGACCACGTGCTCGACGCCGTGGTGGACTCCGGCGACTGCGGCACGGAGCCCACGACGGTCGTCGACTTCTCCAGCGGCGAGGCCGAGATCATCCGGCGCGGGGCGGGCGACCCGTCCCGCTTCGAGTGACGGACGCGGATCAGACCAGGTCGGACGGGTCGGTGTTCGAGCCGCACAGGACGACGCAGACCCGCTCGCCGGGCTCCGGACGGTAGGCCCCGCCGATGGCGGCGTAGGCCGTGGCGGCGGCGTGCTCGACCACGAGCCGCCGCTCGTCCCACAGCGAACGGCGGGCCCGGACGATGTCGGCGTCGGGGACCAGGACCGAGCGGACCTCGTCATGGCGGGCCGCCTCCAGGGCCGCCGCCGAGGCCCTGCGGGCGCCCAGCGAGTCCGCCGCGACCGAGTCGACGGTGACGTCCACGGGCCGGCCGGCCGCCAGGGCCGCGTGCAGCGCGCGGCAGTGCTCCGGCTCGACCGCGACCGTCCGGACGCCGTGGGCCCGGGCGGCGGTGGCGACCCCGGCGAAAAGACCGCCGCCGCCCACCGAGACCACGACCGTGTCCAGACCGGGCAGCCCCCGCTGGATCTCCTCCAGGAGGGTGCCCGCGCCCGCCGCGATCAGCGGATGGTCGTACGCGTGCGAGGCGAGCGCCCCGGTCTCCGCCGCGAACGCGTCGCACGCGGCGAGGGCCTCGGCGTACTCGGTGCCGGCGAGCCGCACCTCGGCGCCGTAGCCGCGCAGCCGGTCGACCTTCACCTTCGGCGCCGTGGTGGGCAGGAAGACCGTCGCGGGCACGCCCTGCCCCCGGGCGGCCCACGCGCAGGCGAGCCCCGCGTTGCCGCCGGAGGCGATCGTGACCCCGGCCGCCGGCAGGGTGCCGGCCTCCCGGTGGGCGAGGAGGAAGTTCAGCGCCCCGCGCGCCTTGAAGGAGCCGGTGTGCTGCATGAGTTCGAGCGCGAACGACACCCCGTCGCCGTCCCCGGGGGCGATCGTGACCGGCCGGACGTGTCCGGCGATCCGGTCGGCGGCGGTCTTGACGTCGGCGTGGCTCAACGTGCGCACGTGCGGCTCCAGAATCGGGTGGTGGTGCGGCCGACTCCGAACACTGCCATACGGGTCAGACGACGGCGGCGGGTTCCGTGACGGGCCTGAGCAGCGTGACCAGGTGGTTCGCGTACAGGTCCAGGGCCGCCGAGGCGGCCTCGTCGTCCCGGTCGATCAGCCAGTTGAGGGTCAGCCCGTCGAGCGCGCTCAGCCCGTACCGGGCCAGGACCGGCAGCGGCAGGGTCCACTCGGCGCCGGAGCGGCGCGCGATGGTCTCCAGCTGCCGCAGGCTGACCTCGGTGTAGTGCCGGTACTGGCCGCGCGCCACGTCGGCGAGGCCCGGCTTGCGCAGCGCGTACTGCGTCAGCTCGTACGTCAGGAGGTGCTCGTCCGGATTCCGGCGCACCCGCTCCCAGTAGGCCCCCAGGGTGCCCCGGACCACCTCGCCGACCGGCGCGTCCCCGAAGACCGGCCCGTCGGGACCGTCCGGCCCGTCCGGCCCGTCCGGCGCGTCGAGGGCGCGCAGCATGATCCGCTCGATGACGCTGTGCAGCAGCTGCTCCTTGGCCCGGAAGCAGTAGTGGAACGCGCCGAGCGGCAGCCCCGCCTCGGCGACCACGGCACGGGTCGTCGCCTTCGCCACGCCGTCCCGGATCATGACCCGGATCGCCGCGTCGATCAGCTGCTCACGGCGCTCGTCGGCCGAGCGGCGGCTCATGGGAACTCCCGGGGGTGAGAGGGGTGTCGGGGCACGCTACCCCGGCCGGGCGGTCCGGGGACGGGCGGGGGAGCGCCCGCCCGGCGTCACAGGAAGGCGTGGCCCTCGCCCCGGTACGTGGGGACCACGTCCACGATGTCGCCCGCCTCCACCAGGTGGAGCCGGTCCACCCGCTCGCACAGCTCGCCCGCCTTCGCGTGGCGGAACCAGACCCGGTCACCGAGCCGCAGCGAGTCGGCCGCGTCGCCGACGAGCGGGGTCTGGACCTCGCCCGCGCCCTCCTGGGCCAGCATCCGTAGTCCGGCGGGCCACACGGGCACCGGCAGCCGGTCGGCGCCCGCCGGGCCCGAGGCGGTCCAGCCGCCGCCGAGGACCGTCACGTGCCGGGGCGCGGGGCGCCGGACCACGTCGAGGGCGAAGTAGGCGGCGGGCAGCGGCCGGAAGGCGCGGTAGTGGTCGAAGAGCGCGGGGGAGTAGAGCCCGGAGCCGGCCCCCAGCTCGGTGATCGCCGGCTCGGCCGAGGTGCCCTCCAGGCTGCCGGTCCCGCCGCCGTTGACGAACTCCAGCGGGGCGACGTCCAGCACGGACCGCACCGCCGCCGCCCGCCGCCTCCGCAGCTCCCGCGCCGACGCCCGCTGCACGAGACGCAGCGCCTGCCGGGTGAGCGCCGAGCCGGGCTGGTCGTCCCCGACACCGGCGATCTGCCCCTCGTACGACATGACGCCGACCAGTCGGAGCCGTGGCCGCGCCACGACGGCACGGGCCAGCTCGGCGGCGGCGCCGGGGCTGTGCAGCGGTGAGCGGCGCATGCCCAGGTGCACCCGGCCGCCGAGCAGCCGCAGCGAGGCGTCCAGGTCGAGGCAGACCCGTACGGCCGGGCCGTCCCCGCCGAGGACGGAGTCGAGCAGGTCGAGGTGCTCCAGCGAGTCGATCATGACGGTGACGCGGGCGGCGGCCCGCTCGTCGGCCGCGAGGGCGCGCAGCGGGGCCGGGTCGGCGCAGGGGTAGCCCACCAGGATGTCGCCCACGGCGTCGTCGGCGGTGCGCGCCAGCCACAGCGCCTCGGGCAGTGTGAAGGCGAGGACGCCGGAGAAGCCCGGCAGCCGCAGCACCCGCTCGATCAGCGGGCGGCAGCGCAGCGACTTGCTGGCCAGCCGGATGGGCTTGCCCCCGGCGCGGCGGGCCATCCCGCCCGCGTTGGCGTGCAGCGCGCCCAGGTCGACCACGGCGAAGGGCGGGCTGAGCTCGGCCGTGGCCCGGCGCAGCTCCTCGAAGGACATCGGCGCGACGGCGGCTCGGACGGCGGTGGTGGTGACCGGCATGGCGTGCTCCCCCTGACTTCGGTGCCGAGGACCCCGAGGGCCCGGGGCGTACGGTCCCGCTGCGGCGGTCCCGCTGGGGCGCCACCTTCTCCCGGTCGCCCGACCAAGTCAATGGTTCAGGACGCTTGACTTGGACAAGTGACCGAGTTCAGTCTTCCGTCGACCGCGACCGGAACGGCGCGGACCGCCGATCCCTGCGAGAGGACCCCGGGCATGACGAACGGTGCGGGCACGTGGAGCAACTGGTCGGGCAGTGAACACGCCAGCCCCGTACGGGTGGTGCGCCCCGCCGACGCCGGTGAGGTGGCGGCCGCCGTGACCGCCGCCGCGCGCGGCGGGAGCCGCGTCAAGGCGGTCGGCGCGGGCCACTCCTTCAGCCCCGTCGCCGTCGCCCCGGACGTCCAGCTGCGCCTGGACCGGCTCGCCGGCCTGGAGTCGGTCGACCGCACGACGGGCCTGGTCACCGTGGGCGCGGGCATGCCGCTGTGGCGCCTCAACCCGCTGCTCGCCGAGCACGGGCTCGCGCTGGAGATCCTCGGCGACATCGACCGGCAGACGATCTCCGGAGCCATCTCGACCGGCACCCACGGCAGCGGCACCCGCTTCGGGGGCATCGCCACCCAGGTCCGGGCCCTGGAGCTGGTCCTCGCCGACGGCACCCTCGTCACCTGCTCGGCGCAGGAGCGGCCGGAGCTCTTCGCCGCCGCCCGTGTCGGCCTTGGCGCCCTCGGCATCCTCACCCGGGTGACCCTCCAGTGCGTCCCGCTCTTCGCGCTGCACGCCCGGGACGAGGCCAGGCCGGTCGAGGAGACCCTGGCCCGCGTCCATGAACTCGCCGACGCCAACGACCACTTCGAGTTCTTCTGGTTCCCGCACAGCACCACCACGCTCACCCGCTCCTTCCGGCGGCTGCCCGGCGACGCCCCGCTGAACCCGATCGGCGACTTCTCCCGGCGCCTCGACGAGACCGTCAGCGGCACCGGCTTCGACCTGCTCAACCGGCTCGGCACCCGCGTCCCGGCGCTGGTCCGGCCGATCGCGCGGTTCGCCGCCCGGGCCATGTCCGCCCGCGAGTGGACCGACCTGTCCTACAAGGTCTTCGCCTCGGTCCGCGACGTCCGCTTCCACGAGGGCGAGTTCGCCATCCCCCGGGAGCACGCCGTGGACGCGCTCCGGGAGATCAAGCGCTGGATCGACCGCGAGGACGAGCGGGTGTCGTTCCCGCTGGAGGTCCGCTTCGCCGCCCCGGACGACATCTGGCTCTCCACCGCGTACGGGCGCGAGAGCTGCTACATCGCCTTCCACCAGTACCACCGCATGCCCCACGAGCGGTACTTCCGCGCCTGCGAGGAGATCCTCGGCTCCTTCGGCGGCCGCCCCCACTGGGGCAAGATGCACCAGCTGGACGCCGCCGCGCTGCGCCCCCGCTACGAGCGCTTCGACGACTTCACGGCCGTACGCGACGAGGTCGACCCCACCGGAGTCTTCGCCAACGCCTACCTGGACCGGGTCCTGGGGCGCGCACCGTCCGCCGGATAGGACACTGGGTGGGTGACGAGGGAAGACACGAACGGGAACACGACGGTTCTGGCGATCCGGCAGGGGAGCCTGCGGGGCACGACGGACGGCGGGGTGACCGCCTTCCGGGGCGTCCCCTTCGCCGCCCCGCCGGTGGGGCGGATGCGCTTCCGCCCGCCGGCCGCGCACCCCGGCTGGCCCGGGGTGCGCGACGCCACGCGGCCCGGGCCCTCCGTGCCCCAGGGGCCCGGGCGGCTCGCGCCGGTCATGGGCGCGCGGATCCCGGACGGGGACGAGGACGGCTGCCTCACCCTCAACGTCTGGACCCCGGCTCCCGGCGGACGGCCGCCGCGCCCGGTGCTGCTCTGGTTCCACGGCGGCGGCTTCGCCAGCGGCTCCGGCGGCTGGGACTGGTACGACGGGTCCCGCCTGGCCGCCGCCGGGGACATCGTCGTCGTCACCGCCAACTACCGGATCGGGCCGCTGGGTTACCTCCACCTCCCGGAGGCGGGCGCGGACAACCTCGGCGCCCGCGACCAGGCCGCCGCGCTGCACTGGGTACGGGACACCATCGGCGCCTTCGGCGGCGACCCGGACCGGATCACCGTCGGCGGCCAGTCCGCCGGCGCGTACTCCGCCCTCGCCCTCGCGGCCGACCCGGCGACCGGACCGCTGATCCACCGGCTCATCCTGCAGAGCGGCCCCTGGAGCCTGCCCCCGCAGCCTCCCGAGGACGCCGCCCGCGCGGCCGGCCGCTTCCTCGCCCTGCTCGGGATCGAGCGCGACGAGCACCTCGCCAAGTCCCTGCGGGACGTACCGGTGGGAGACCTCCTCGACACCTACGGGCGGGTCGCCGCCGAACTCGCCAGACCGGGCGACGCCGCCCCGCCGATGTACCCCGTCCTCGGCGGCTCCGGATACCCGGCCGGCCTGCCGGAGGCCGTCTCCGCCGGGGCGCTCGCCGGCAAGGGGGTCCTGGTCGGGAGCACCACGCACGAGGCCACCGCCTTCCTCGGGCCCGACGCCCCGGCCGAACTGGTCGAGGCCGTCACCCGGGCGGCGTTCGGCGAGGGCGTCGACACCCTCGCGCGGGAGTGCGCCGCCCACGGCACCCCGGCCCACGTCTACCGCTTCGGCCGCGCCTCGACCGCCGTGCCGGGACTCGGCGCGCCGCACTGCTCCGACCTCCCGTTCGCCTTCGACCGCCTCGACGCGTACGCGACGGCGCCGATGCTCGGCCCGGTCGACGACCGGGACCGGGCGCTGGCCCGCGCGTTCAGCGGGGCGCTGGCCGCCTTCACCGCCACCGGCGACCCGGGCTGGCCCGCCCACCGGCCCGGTGTGGAGCCGTACGTGCACCGGATCGGCGGGCACTGAGTCGCGGCGCGCCGTAATCCGTTTCCCGTCCGGAGGCACCGGGCCTACCGTGGCCCGATGACGACTCAGATGATCATTCTCAACGGCGGCTCCAGCGCGGGGAAGTCGGGGATCGTGCGCTGCCTCCAGTCGGTGCTCCCCGAGCCCTGGCTCGCCTTCGGCGTCGACTCGTTCGTCGACGCGCTGCCCGCCCGGATGACGGCGGCCGACGAGGGGATCGAGATCGGCGCGGACGGCGAGGTCAACGTCGGGCCGGAGTTCCGCAGGCTGGAGGAGGCCTGGATCGAGGGCATCGCCGTCATGGCGCGCGCCGGGGCCCGGATCGTCATCGACGAGGTCTTCCTCGGCGGGGCCGAGTCCCAGCGGCGGTGGCTCAAGCACCTCGACGGGCTCGACGTGCTGTGGGTGGGCGTGCGCTGCGACGCCACGGTCGCCGCGGGCCGCGAGATCGCCCGCGGGGACCGGGCGCCGGGCATGGCCGCCCTCCAGGCCGGGCAGGTGCATGAGGGTGTCGTGTACGACCTGGAGGTGGACACCACGCGCACCGAGTCGCTGGAGTGCGCCCGGCGGATCGCGGCACACGTGCGCTGACCGGCCGGCGGGGGCCGGACGAGAGGGGGGGAGGGGGAGGCATGGCGGGAGACACGGAACAGGCCGCACGGGACGCCTTCGACGAGGCGGTACGCGAACGGGCCGAAGGACGGGTGGACGCCGCCCGGGAGGCGTTCGTCCGGGCGGCCGACAGCGGCCACCCCGACATCGGCCCCATGGCCCTGGCCAACCTGGCCGTCCTGGAGGCGCAGGCCGGCCGCACCGCGCAGGCCAGGGCCGCGTTCGAGCGGGCCGTCGCCACCGGGCACCCGGACCACGCGCCGCAGTCCCTGTTCAACTACGCGATCTTCCAGCAGCGCAACGGCGAACCGGCGCACGCCCGCGAGCTCTACCGGCGGACCGTCAAGACCGGGCATCCCGAGCACGCCCGCAAGGCCCTGCTCAACCTCGCCAACCTGGCCGCCGGGGAAGGCGCCGTCGACGAGGCCTGCGGACTGTATCTGCGCGCCATGGAACCGCCGTACCTCGGCGACACCGCCCACCGGGCGCACCGGCGCCTCGTCGAGGTCGCCCCCGGCCGTCTGGCCGAGGGGCGCGAGGTCTATGTGCGGGCCGTCGCCGACGGGGACGAGGCGACGGCGGCGCGGGCCCGCACGCTCCTGTACGACCTCGATCCCGGGCACCTCCTGCCGGGCGAGCGGATCAGGCTGGGCTCCCGTACCTTCGACCCGGCCGACATCGAGTCCGCGGAGTGGGCCACCGGCCGCCGGCCCACCTACTCCAGCGGCCACCTCGACGTCTACACCCACGACGGCGCGCTGCACACCGTCTTCCTCGACCTGCGCGACCCCCACGACCGGCGCGGCTACGAGGCGCTGCGCAGGCTCCTGGGGCCCGGGAGCCTCTGAGCCGGGCGCGGGCGAGCGGCCCCCCGGCTCACGGCGGGGTGAGATGGTCGTCGCAGAGGTACGGGCCGTAGCCCGCCTCGTCGGCGATGGTGTGCCGGACGCCGGGTACGGCCGCGACGGCGCGCCGGACCTCCTCGGCGTGCTCGGGGACGGTGAGGACGTGCACGTTCGGCCCGGCGTCGATGGTCGCGCACGCGGCCACGCCCCGGTCGCGCAGCGCGCGGACGGCCGCGAGGACGGCCAGGGTGCCGGGCTGCCAGTAGAACGTCGGCGGCGTGGCGGACATGGCGATCAGGTGCAGGTCCACCGCCTCCGTCTCCACGGCCTCGGCGAAGGCGGCGAAGTCCCGGTCCCACAGGGCCCGTTCGACCGTACGGATCCGTTCGGGCAGCAGCTCCAGGCGGCGCGCGAAGTAGGGGCTGGTGAGGGCCCGCCGGTGGCCCTCCCGGGAGCTCGTCGCCTTCGGCCCGTCGTCGACGACCGCGATGACGTCGCACAGCCTGAAGTGGTCGGCGGGCGCCACCTGGACGGCGGGACCCGCCGGGGTGTCCGGGCCGCCCGGCCAGCGGACGTAGCCGCCGAGGGCCGAGCGCGCCGCCGAACCGGAACCCGAGAGCCGGGAGAGGACCGAGAGGCGCCCGGGGTCCGGCTCCCCCTCCAGGAGGGTCGTCACGGCGAGCGTGAGCGCGGTGAACCCCGAGGCGGAGGAGGCGATCCCGGCGGCGGTGGGGAAGGTGTTCCCCGTGACCACGCGCAGCGCCGGTCCTTCGGCGCCCCGCAGCCGCCGCAACTGGGCGCGGATGCCCTCGGCCACCGGCCGGGGCGCGGGCCCGGTCTCCCCGTCGGCGCCCCGCCACCAGATCTCGTCCGCGCCCGCGTCCGCGCCGAGCAGCCCCACGGTGCACCGGGACACGCACCGGCTGAGGGTCATGGACAGGGAGGGGTTGGCGGGCAGCACCTCGGCCTCGTCGCGGATCCCCCAGTACTTGACGAAGGCGATGTTGGCCGGTGCCACGGCCGTCACGGTGTCGGTCATCGTGTGGTCTCCCAGTGCAGTCCCGGCCCGCCGAGCGGCGCGCCGATACGGGTCGTGTCGCTCAGCCCGGGTATCGGTACGGGCTCCCCGGGCGGCCGGACGACGAGCAGCGCGCCCGCGCCCGGCCCGCGCAGCGAACCGGCGCCGCACACCTTCGCGGCCCCGCCCGCCGCCTCGACGGCGCGGACGATCGCGGCCACCGAGGGCGGCACCACCCCGAGCGCGGCCAGGAAGCGGGCGCTCTCCCGGACGCTCGCGATCACCCCGGCCCGGTCCGGGACGGGCGCCGTCAGCGCCTCGCGCAGCCCGGCCGTCGCCCGCTCGGCGCGGTCCAGGAGGCCCGGCGTGAGGCGGCCGCGCACGGCGGCGACGACCTGCCCGGTCGGTTCGGCGGCCGGGCCCGTGTGGTGCAGCTCGAACAGGTCCTGGACGTCCCCGGCGACGGTCAGCGGATCGGCCCGGGCCGCGCCGCGCCCGTCGGGGGCCAGCCACAGCAGGCCGCCCCGGAGCACGGTCGCCGTGTCGACGCCGGACGGGCTGCCGTGCTGGAGCTCCTCGGCCCGGCCCGCCGCCCCGGCCACCGTACGGGCGTCGGCGGAGCCGATGGCGTGGGCCAGGAGCGCGGCGGCCGTGGCGACCGCGACCGCCGCCGAGCTGCCGAAACCGGCGCCGGGGGGCAGCGCCGAGCGGACCGTCAGGGTGAGCCCGCCGGGCGGTCTCGGCAGATGGGGAAGGGTCTCCCCGAGCGCCGCCAGGACGAGATGTGCCGGGTCGTCACCCCGTACCGCCGTGAAGCCCCCGGGGCGGGCGGCGGCGGTGTGGGCGGTCCACCGGTCCCGCGCGGCGGCCGTGTAGCGGCGGATCGACGGCCAGTCGGTGTGCCGCCGCACGCCCACGTCGGGCAGCAGCAGCCCCACCCGCGCGTCGGGCCTGGCCCGTACGGACGCGGTGCAGTGGCGGCCCACGGCGGCCGCGAGGGCCGGGCGGCCCAGGACGGCCGCGTGCTCGCCGGACAGTACGACCTTGCCGGGGACCCGGGCGAGGACGGCGCTCACCGGGCCACCGGCCGGCCGAGCCGCTGGTGGGCGGAGGCAAGGGCGCCGCTGGACAGGGCGGCCAGCAGGTTGAGTTCACCGGCGAGGACGACCGCGCCGAGGATCTCCGCCAGGCGCAGGACGTCGTGCCCCGGCGCGGACCGGCGGCCGGTGCCGGTGCCGGTGCCGATGCCGAGGAGCGCGAGGGCCTCCCGCTGGGTGTCGAGCCCGGTGCCGCCGCCGACGGTGGCCAGGGGCACGTCCGGCAGGAAGACCGACACGTAGACCCCGTCGCCCTGCGGCTCCACGCTGGTGATCCCCTGGCAGGCCTCGGCGACCTGGGCGAGGTCCTGGCCGGTGGCGAGGAAGAACGCGGCGACCATGTTCGCGTAGTGCGCGTTGAACCCGCCGACCGCCCCGGCGGCAGCCGAACCGACCAGATTCTTACGGTAGTTGACCTCGGCCAGGCGCTCGGCGTCCGTGTGCAGCACCCTGGCCAGGACGGCCCCGTCGAGGCGGGCCTCGGCGGTGATCCGCTTGCCCCGGCCCTCCAGGAAGTTGACCGCCGACGGCTTCTTGTCGGTGCAGTAGTTGCCCGAGAGGGCGACACAGCGCACGCCGGTGGCCGGTTCGATGTGCTCGCGGACGATCCGCTCGCAGGCGACGGTCGCCATGTTCATCCCCATCGCGTCCCCGCTGGTGAAGCGGAAGCGCAGGTAGACCGAACGGCCCACCACCTGCGGCCGGATCTCCACCAGACGCAGATGGGCGCTGCCCTCGGCGGCGACGGCGGCCAGCCGCTCCCGGTGCCGCTCGACCCAGGCGACGAGCCGGTGGCTCTCCTCCACCCCGGAGGTCGCGAAGACCGGAGCGCGGGTGACGCCCACGTCCTCCACCCGGACCGTGACCCCGCCCGCCTCCCGCAGCGCCCGGCACCCCCGGGCCACCGAGGCGATCAGCGCGCCCTCGGTGGTGGCCAGCGGCACATGCACGTCCTCACCGCGTGCGTACTCACCGTGCAGGGTCAGCGGTCCCGCCACGCCCAGCGGCACCTGGACGGCGCCGAGGACGTTCTCGCAGCGGGCCGGGCCCAGATCCATGGTGTACGCGCCGATGCCGTGCAGCGCGATCCGGTGCCCGCGCTCCAGCGCGGTCCGCCGGATCCGGGCGGCCTCGTCGGGGGAGAGGCCCGGCGGGAGGGCGTGCAGCCCCCTGCGGCCCGTGGCCAGTTCCTCGACGACCGGGTCCTGGGCGCCGACGTGCTCGTCTCGTAGCGTCATCTCAGTACTCGTAGGCGTAGTAGTCGACGGCGAGGTCCTGGAAGTCCCGCCCGTACTCCCCGCCGGTGCCGACGACGGTGAACCGGTCCTGGGGATGCAGATGGAGACCGGGCACCTCCCGCCGGTCGTGCAGGGCCTCGTACAGCTCCCGGTCGAGGTCGACCGGATGGTCGAGCGCCCGCGCGAAGCCGATGCGCCGGGCGGCGGAGCGCCAGCCGGGGACCGGCGAGAACGGCAGGGCCAGCGCCGCGTCGCCACTGCCGTAGCCGACGGCCAGCATCGGAGTCCCGGCGGGCTCGGTCTCGTCCTCGGTCTCGTCCGCGGCCTCGGCCTCGGCGGCGGAGGCGAGTCCGGCGGCGATCCAGGCGGGCAGGGCGGCCGTGTACAGGTTGCCCACCTCGTCGAGCAGCTCGCGCCCCGGACCGAGCGTGCGGTCCGCGAAGGACCGGAAGGCGGGCGTGCGGCGCAGCCGGGCGGCGAGCGCGGCGGTGGCGGGGAAGGGCTCGGGGGACCGGTCGCCGGCCAGGACGGCGGCGAACAGGTCCGGCCGGTGCGCCAGTTCGGCCCGCACCTCCGCGGCCTCCGGTCCGCCGTCGCAGAGCCGGTCGAGCTCCCGCCGCCGCTCGGGGGAGGCGGCGAGCGCCCGGACGTACAGGAACGACAGGGCCTGGAGCGGCATGTGGCGGTAGGGGCGGTGCAGGAACAGCGCGCCCAGGGAGTCCAGCTGCTCGGCGGGGCTGGCCGCGTCCCGGCGCCACAGCGACTCGACGGCCCCGGTGACCGCGTCCAGATAGGCGGTAGACGAGTACCGGCCGCTGAAGACGGGGAAGTCGCTGGTCCTGCGGGTGGCCGGGGCGTAGCCGGGCAGCCGGTGGCGGGCCACCGGCTTGCGGAAGTCCGGCCCTCGGTAGGCGGAGGCACCCGTGGCGGCGGCCAGGTCGAGCGTGAAGAGCGCGGGGGAGCGCTCCACCAGCAGGGCGACCGCCCCGGCGCCCTGGGTCTGCTCGCCCGTGCTGCCCCGCTCGTACTCGGCGACGTCCGAGGCCACCACGATGCCGCGCCGGCCCCGCGCGTCGCAGAGCGTGAACCGGGCCGCGCCGCACAGCGCGTACATACCGCCCAGGCAGGCGTGCTTGTACTCGGGGATCTCCACGTCCCGGGGCAGCACCGGCAGCCCCCGGCGGGCCAGCTCCCGGTCGACCATCCCCCGGACGGTGGCCGTGCCGACGGCGTTGTCGGTGCTCGACTCGGTGCCCAGGGCCAGGAACCCCACCGTGCCCGGATCGACGGCGTTGTCGAGGATCAGGCGCAGCACGGCGGTCGCGGCCATCGTGTAGACGTCCTCGTCGGGGCCGCACATGCGGAACGCCCGGCCGGTGACGGCCCCGACCTTGTCCGGGTCGTGCCCGGTCCACGCGCACCACCGGCGCAGGTCCACCCGCAGACGGGGCAGATAGACCGCCATCGCGCCGACCCCGACCGTGTCCCCGACCGGGCTCCCGATGCCCTCCCCGACGGCGTTCCGCTCTGTCGATCCTGGACTCACCCGTGCCCCCTCGTCCCGTGCGAACACCTTCTTTCGGACAGCATGGCCCGATCGCGCGGTCGGGAGACGGGAGCGGGGGAGGGGATGTGTTGAACCCTGTTGAACGGACCGGCCCGCCTCCATCCGTAGCCCAACCGGCCGCACCTGTCAGTCCGTAAGGTTCCGGATGCATCGCCCGGGGAAGCGTCGCTACCGTCCTATCGCCCAGCGCTCGGTACCGCCGCGTCTACCTGGAGGTCACGTTGACCGCGCACCACCCCACCCGCAGGAGCATCCTCAAGTCCGCCGGCGGGCTCTCCGCCGCCCTGGCCCTCGGCGCCGGAGGCGTGCTCGGCTCGGCCTCGTCGGCCGCGGCGGCCGGTGACGGCTTCGGTCTGCGCATCGTGGACCGCAACGAGGGCGACCCGCGCATGTGGTACTACCGCTTCCAGACCGACGCGATCGGCTGGAACCCGGGCGTCAACGTCCTGCTCCCGGACGACTACCACTGGAGCGGCCGCACCTACCCGGTCCTCTACCTCTTCCACGGCGGCGGCAACGACCAGGACTTCATCACCTTCGACCGCGAGAACATCCGTGAGCTGACGGCCGGCCGGCCGATCATCGTGGTCATGCCCGACGGCGGCCACACGGGCTGGTACTCCAACCCGGTGAGCTCCAACGTCGGCCCCCGCAACTGGGAGACCTTCCACATCAACCAGCTGCTCCCCTGGGTCGAGGCCAACTTCCGCACCTTCGCCGAGTACGACGGCCGCGCGGTCTCCGGCTTCTCCATGGGCGGCTTCGGCGCCCTGAAGTACGCCGCGAAGTACTACGGCCACTTCGCCTCGGTCAGCGCCCACTCCGGCCCGGCCAGCCTGCGTCGCGACGGCGGCCTCGTCGTGCACTGGGCCAACGCCTCCTCCGCGGCCCTCGACCTCAACGGCGGCACGATCTACGGCGCCCCGTTCTGGGACGAGGCCCGGGTGACCGCCGACAACCCCGTGCAGCGCATCGAGAGCTACCGCAACAAGCGGGTCTTCCTCGTCGCCGGCACCAGCCCCAACCCGGTCAGCTGGTTCGACACCGTCAACGAGACCCAGGTCCTCGCCGGACAGCGCGAGTTCCGCGCCGCCCTCGACAACGCCCGCATCCCGCACGAGTCGTACGAGCTGCCCGGCGGTCACTTCATCCGCCGCGACATGCTCCAGCGCGACATCGACGGCGTCGTGGCGCGCCTGCGCAAGGCCTGACGGGGAGCCTCTCGTGTTGCTCGGTCTTCCCCGGCGCGCCCTGCGCGTCCTCCTCGCCGCGGCCACGGCCCTCGCGCCCGGCCTGCTGCTGACCCCGCAGGCCGTCGCCCAGCCCACGGCCCGGCCCACGGTCCAGGCCGCCGCCCGGGCCGCCTTCGCCTCCGCGGCCTGCCCGGCCGAAGGGGTGGTCACCCAGGGCTTCCACCCCGGCCACAACGGCGTGGACATCGCCCACGACCTCGGCACGCCCATCTACGCCATCGGCGACGGACAGGTCACCCACTCCGGCTACGCCGACGGCTACGGCCAGTGGATCCGCATCCTCCACCCCGACGGGCGCATCTCCGAGTACGGGCACATGTACCAGCGGTTCGTCTCCGTCGGCGAGCAGGTCACGGCCGGCCAGCGGATCGCCCTGATGGGCAACGAGGGCAGCGACACGCAGGGCGTCCACCTGCACCTGCGGATCTGGGGCGACACCTCCACCTCGTACGGCATCGACCCCGAGGTCTACCTCGCCGAGCGCGGCGTCACCCTGCCCTGCGTCCCCGGCGGCGTCCCGCAGCCGAGGCCGCTGACGTACCCGGCGGAGTCGGGCCGGGTGGTCTCGGCCCGCTCGGCCGACGGGCGTCTCGAGGTCTTCGCGGCCGGCGCCGACGGGGTGCACCACGCCTGGCAGCTCGAACAGAACGCCCAGTGGTCGGCGTGGGAGTTCCTCGGCGGCCCGGGCAACGCGGAGCTGGCCATCGCGCCGAACGCGGACGGGCGCCTGGAGATGTTCGCGATCAACGGGAACACCTTCCAGCACCGCTACCAGACGGCGCCCTCGGGCGGCTGGTCCGGCTGGGAGAGCTTCGGCGGCGGCGGGCGCGACATCGCCGCCGGGGTGAACGCCGACGGCCGGATCGAGGTCTTCGCCTCAGGGCCCGTAGGGATCTTCCACAAGTACCAGACCGCGCCCAACAGCGGCTGGGCCGACTGGGAGTCCGCGGGCGGCGGCCCCGCCGACGCCCGGCTGGAGATGGAGAAGGCCCCGGACGGACGCCTGGAGGTCTTCGCCCTCAACGGGAACACCTTCCAGCACCTGTTCCAGACGGCCGTCAACGGCACCTGGTCGGCCTGGGAAAACTTCGGCGGCGGCGGCAAGGACCTGACCGTCGACCACAACCAGGACGGGCGGCTCGAAGTCTTCGCCTCAGGACCGGTCGGCGTCTTCCACAAGTACCAGACCAGCCCCACCGCCTGGTCCGACTGGGAGCCCACCGGCGGCCCCGCCGACTCCCAGCTGACCAGCGAACGCACCGCCGACGGCCGGGTCGAGGTGTTCGCCATCAACGGCAGCGTCGCCCAGCACCTGTGGCAGACCGGAGTGAACGCCCCGTACGGCACCTGGGAGAACTTCGGCGGCGGCGGTACGGAGATCACCGCCACCACCAATGCCGACGGACGCGTCGAGGTGTTCGGCACCAGCCAGGCCGGCGTCTACCACAAGTGGCAGACCGGGCCCACGAGCTGGTCCGACTGGGCCTGGGTCAACAACGCCGCCGGTCCCGCGATCGGCTGAGGAGACAGCACGTGAGAAACGGACAGCGCTCCCGAAGAGCGCCCCAGCGCGCCGTCCTGTCGGCGTTCGCCTCGCTGCTCCTCGCGGCGGGCATCCTGACCGGCGTCGCCCCGCCCGCGCAGGCCGCCTCCAGCGACCTGTGCGCCCAGGTCGGCTACAACGCCGGATTCCGGGGCGACGGCCTGGTCACCGCCATCGCCGTCGCCCTCGCGGAGTCCAGCTGCGACCCGTCGGCGACCAACGTCACCAACAACACGCCCCCGTCCCGCGACCGAGGCCTGTGGCAGATCAACGACTACTGGCACCCCGAGGTCGACGACAACTGCGCCTACCAGGCCCAGTGCAACGCGAACGCGGCCTTCACCATCTCCAACGGCGGCACCAACTGGCAGCCCTGGTCCACGTACAACGCGGGCCTCCACCGGCGCCACCTGGACGAGGCGCGCGCCGCGGTGGACCGCCTCGGCACCCCCGGACCCGGGCCCGCCCCGGTCGTGTACCCGGCGGAATCCGGCCGGGTGGTCTCGGCCCGCTCGGCCGACGGGCGCCTCGAAGCGTTCGCGGCCGGCGCCGACGGGGTGCACCACGCCTGGCAGGTCGGCGTCAACGGCGCCTGGTCCGACTGGGAGTTCCTCGGCGGCCCCGGCAACGCGGAACTCGCCATCGCGCCGAACGCGGACGGGCGCCTGGAGATGTTCGCCATCAACGGGAACACCTTCCAGCACCGCTACCAGACCGAGCCCTCCGGCGGCTGGTCCGGCTGGGAGAGCTTCGGCGGCGGCGGGCGTGACATCGCGGCCGGCGTGAACGCCGACGGGCGGATCGAGGTCTTCGCCTCGGGACCCGTCGGGATCTTCCACAAGTACCAGACCGCCCCCAACGGCGGCTGGGCCGACTGGGAGCCCACCGGCGGCGGCCCGGTCAACGGACGCATCGAGGTGGAGAAGTCCCCCGACGGACGCCTGGAGATCTTCGCCCTCAACGGCGACGTCTTCCAGCACCAGTACCAGACGGCCGTCAACGGCGGCTGGTCCGCGTGGGAGAACTTCGGCGGCGGCGGCAAGGACCTGACCGTCGACCACAACCAGGACGGCCGGATCGAGGTCTTCGCCTCAGGCCCGGTCGGCGTCTTCCACAAGTACCAGACCAACCCGACGAGCTGGTCCGACTGGGAGCCCACCGGCGGCCCCGCCGACGCGCAGCTCACCAGCGAACGCTCGCCGGACGGCCGGGTCGAGGTCTTCGCCATCAACGGCACCGTCGCCCAGCACCTCTGGCAGAACGGGGTCAACGCCCCGTACGGCCAGTGGGTGAACTACGGCGGCGGCGGTACGGAGATCACCGCCGCGACCAACGCCGACGGCCGCATCGAGGTCTTCGGCACCAGCCACGCCGGGGTCTTCCACAAGTGGCAGACCGGATTCTCGGACTGGTCCGACTGGGCCTGGCTCAAGAACACCGCGGGCCCCGCCGTCGACTGACCCGACCCCCCCGCGACCGGCCGGGCCCGCCCCTGAGCGGCCCGGCCGGCCGCGGGACCCAAGGCCTGTCGGACAGGCCCCGGGGACCCGCCGACCAGGAGAAGAGCCATGCACCCCATCAGCAGACGCGGGCTGCTGCGGGCGACCGCCGCCGCCGGCGCCCTCGCCCTTCCCGGCCTCGCCCCGGCCACGGCCGCCGCCGGGACGATCCCGCCCCACCGGTGGATCGGCGCCGGCCCCTTCACCCACGTCTACGACCCGTCCACCCCCGGACGGCGCCGCTACCTCAACGACCACACCCTGCTCAAGGCCGACGGCCGCTGGCACGTGTTCGGCATCGTCGGCGACAGCGCCGCCCCCGGCCGCTCCCCGGACAGCGCCGCCGAGACCGCCTTCGCGCACGCCTCCGCCCCCGACCCGTACGGCCCGTGGACCGGCCACGCCGACGCGCTGACCCTCGACCCCGGCTACCACGGCGAGGAGCACCTCTGGGCGCCGCACGTCATCGAGGCGGACGGCACCTACTGGATGTTCTACGCCGCCGGGGGCAGCACCGGGGCCGCGATCAACCTCGCCACCTCCACCGACCTGACCACCTGGACCCGCCTGCCGTCCGGCCCCCTGTTCCGGGGGCGCGCCGCCCGCGACCCGATGGTGACGCGGATCGCCGGCCAGTGGGTCATATACTACACGGAGGTCTCCGCCACCGACGGCCGGCACCTCGTGTGCCACCGCCGCTCCGACGACCTGGTCCACTGGAGCGAGCCCGGCACCGCCTACGCCGACGAGACCACCGAGTCCACCGGGGTCTCGGTCACCGAATCGCCCTTCGTCCTCGAACAGGACGGCTGGTACTACCTGTTCATCGGCCCGCGCGTCGGCTACGAGGGCACCGACGTCCTCGCCTCCCGGGACCCCTTCCGCTTCACCCTCGACGGTTACGCGGGCCATGTCCCCGGTCACGCCGTCGAGGCGGTCGCCGACGGGGCCGACCGCTACGCGAGCGCGGCCGGCTGGTTCGGCGACGGCCTGTACCTGGCGCCCCTCCAGTGGCGCGCCACCCCGCCCTCGTGGCAGAGCCCCGACAACCCGGCCGTCTCCCTGGACGTCGACGGGCGCCTGAACGTGTTCGCGCTCGACGCGGCCGACCGCTCGATGCTGCGGCGCGTCCAGCTCGACCCGGCCACCGACACCTGGTCCGACTGGGAGCGCTTCGGCGGCCCGGCCGGGGCGGTCCCCACGCTCGCGCGCGACACCGACGGCAGGCTGGAGGTCTTCTCGCTCGCCCCCGGCGGCGTCAATCTGCACCACAGGGCGCAGCGGGCGGACGGCGGCTGGTCCGACTGGGAGGAGTTCGGCGGCCCGGCCGCCGCGGCCCCCGCCGTCGCCCGCAACGCCGACGGCCGACTGGAGGTGTTCGCCCTGAGCCCCGACGGCGCCGTCGTCGCGCGCCGCAGGCAGACCTCGCCCGGCGGGTCCGCCTGGGACCCCTGGGACGCGGGATTCGGCGGGCCCGCGGGCGCGCCGCCGGTCGTCGCCGCCAACGCGGACGGCCGCCTCGAAGTGTTCGTCCTCGCCCCCGGCGGCGCCGCCCTCAGCCACCGCTGGCAACTGGCGCCCAACGGCGCCTGGTCCGCCTGGAGCGCCTTCGGCACCGCCGCGGGCAACGCGCCCCGGGTGGGCAGGGACGGCAGCGGCCGGCTCACCGTCGCCGCCGTCGCCCCCTCCGGCGTGGGCTCCTTCCACCGGCGCCAGTCCGTCGCCAGCGGCGGCTGGGACGCCTGGCAGCCGCTGTTCGGCTGGTCGACCGCGGCCCCGCTCCTCGTCCCGAGCGCCGACGGCCGCCTGGAGGCCTTCGCGCCGGCCCCCGGCGGCGAGCGCCTCGACCACCGCTGGCAGCTCAGCCCCGGCGGCGCCTGGGATCCCGGCGAGGAGTTCGGCGAGCCCGGCGTCACGCTCACCGCGACACCCTCCGGCGCGGCCGACGCCACCGGCCGCGTCCACCTCTTCGCGGTCACCGCCGACGGGCGGATCCGTACCCGCGTCCAGGCGCGGCCCAGCGGCGGCTGGCTGCCGTGGACCGCGTTCGGCGACCGCGCGGTCGCAACGCTCCGGTCGAGCGCCCCGGCCCCCTGACACTCCGTCACGAACGGCACATGCGGGGCGAACCCGCACGTAGAGGCCGCGCGGAGGGCTCCGGAAGTGGCCGATGCCACTGGGTGCATCACCCGTTGCAACCGGTAACGTTCGGTGTGTCGGACAGTGGTCGGCACGCGGGACGGGGGAGCGGTGAGCGGGATTGTCATCCACCTGCCGCAGGGCAGCGGCGGGGGCGTGGACGGGGAGACGAGCGGCGACGCCGTGACCCTGAGGCTCGGGCCGGGGCAGCGGGCCCGGTTCGGGCGGGGCTCGTCCAGCACGCCCGTCGAGCTCCGGCTCGCCGACGCGGCCATCTCCCGGCTGGCCGGCGAGATCCGGGCGACCGACGACCACTGGCAGCTCAGCAACCACAGCACCACCCACAGCTATCTCGTGGAGAACCCGGAGGGCGCGGGCGAGTACCTGCGCGTCCCGCCGCGCCGCGCGGGCGCGCCCATCCCCTTCGAGTTCTCCCGCGTCGTGCTGCCCACCCGCCGCGACACCACCGTCTTCTTCCAGGTCTTCGCGCCGGACCACGTCTATCTGGACCCGCGCGGCATGGGCGGCCTCGGCGAGAGCCGCACCCTCACCGCGTACTCCCTGGACGAGACCGCCACGTACTTCCTCGTGCTCGTCGCCCTCTGCGAACCGTGGCTGCGCGACCGGTCACCCGTCGCGGTGCCCACGACCCCGCAGGTCGTCGAGCGGCTGCGCGGCCACGCCGCCCGCGCGACGCTGACGGCCCGTGCGGTCAGCTCGCACATCGACTACCTCGCCGACGAGAAGCTGCGGATCGGCGTCCCCGGCGCCGCCGACACCGGCCGCACCGACCGCAGGAACGGCAAGCGCGAGGCCGTGGTCGGCCTCGCCCTGAAGTTCGGCATCGTCCGCGAGGAGCACCTCGCGCTCCTGCCTCCGGCCGCCGAACCCGCCGAGCGGGGACGGTAGGGGCGTGGTGCGGGTGGACGAGCGGACCGTCTCGTGGGAGAGCGGGCGGCCGGAACCGCTGCCCGAGGGCTACCGGGTGGGCGACTGGACCGTCACCGAGCCGATCGGCTCCGGCGGCTGGGCGACCGTGTACGCGGCGCGGCCGGCCGACCCAGGGCCGGGCGGGCCCGAGGAGGTCGCGCTCAAGATCATGCCGACCGCGGGGCTCGCGCCGCGCCAGGCCCGCGACGTGGCCGAGGCCGCCGCGCGCGAGGTCGGGCTCGGGCGCGGGGCGCCGCACCCCCGGCTGGTGCGGCTGCTGGACTCCTTCGTCCTCGGCGGGTCCGAGGACCCGGCCCTCGACGGGGCGATCGTCCTGGTCATGGAGCGCGCCAGGTGCAGTCTGCGCGAACTGCTCGACGCCGGGGTGAGCGAGGAGGAGGGGGCCCGGCTGATCGCCGGGATCTGCGAGGGCCTCGCCCATCTGCACCGGTCGGGCTGGGTGCACACCGACCTCAAGCCCGAGAACATCCTCATCGGCGAGGACGGCTCGGTGAAGCTGTCGGACTTCGGCTTCGCCATCGAACTGACCGGCACCCACGGCTACACGCCGCCGATGGGCACCCTGGACTACCTCCCGCCCGAGCGGGGGCGCGAGCCGCTCGGCGAGCGGGGTGTCCGGGTGCGCCCCAGCGCCGACGTCTGGGCGCTGGGCGTCGTCATCCACGAGGTCTTCGCCTCGGGCGCCTCCCCGTTCCCCGGCGCCACACCGGCCGCGCGGACCGCCGCCGTACGGGAGTACGCGGAAGGGCGCGCTCCGTTACGTATGGATCACGCCGTCCCCGCCTTCTGGCGCGAGCTCGCCGCCGACTGCCTCGCCCCCAGCCACGAGGCCCGCGCCGCCCACACGGCCCAGACCCTGCTGGACCGGATCGCCGCCCGCCCCGCCCCGGACGCCCGCCGGACCCGAAGGGGGCGCGGCCGGTCCCGCCCGCTGGTCGCACTGCTCGCCGCGGCCGTGTGCGCGGCGGTGGGCCTGGCGCTCTGGTCGTACACGGGGGGAGCGGGTGGCGGGGCGGACGGATCGACCGCCGAAGGCCCGGCCCCGATCAGGGTGTTCAACGCCGAGCGCGGCTGCCAGGGGCGTACGGACCGGGAACGCCAGTGCAGCCTCGGCCTGGCGATCGACCCGCTGCGGCCCTACACGGCCCAGAACGTCGTGCCGACCCGGGTCTGGCACGGCGACGTCCTCGAAGCGGAGTGCCGGCTGCCGGACGGGCTGCCCATCATCGATGAGGAAGATCTCACATCCACCGTGTGGTTCCGCATCCGGCTCCCGCGCCCGGGCCCGCCCGGCACGGCGTGGCTGCCCGCCGTCCGCACCAAGGACCGCCCGGCGCTGCCGAGATGCCCGCATCCGACGTCCTCGGCACCGGCGGCGTCGTCGGAGCCGACCGGGACGCGCCGCTCACCATGACGAAGGTGTGACATTCGCGTCCGAAATGCGGGAAACCTTCCCGCCGCCTCGGCCGTCCTCCCTACTGGGATACGGTCAGGAACCTACGGGGAGTGGGCATTCCATGGGAGAGAAGCGCAAGTACACCACGCACATAGCCGTGGTGGCGTCGGCGATCGGCCTCAGCCTGGCGGCATGGGGGGCCACCGCGCTGACGGAGCCGGACGCGGCGGGCGCCGCGCCCGGTGCGAACGCGCCCGTGGGACGGGACAAGGAGACCGGAAAGGGCCCGGCGCAGGTGCGCCCGGAGAAGATGCCGGAGTCCATCGCGCACGCCGCCGAGTCGGGCGGCTCCGCCGTCAACATCACGATCGACGACGGGCCCGACCCGCGATGGACGCCCAAGATCCTCGACATCCTCAAGGAGAACGACGTCAAGGCCGTGTTCTGCATGGTCGGACCGAACGCCAAACAGCACCCCGACCTGGTCAGGCGGGTCGTCGCCGAGGGCCACCGGCTCTGCGACCACACCATGGACCACGACACCTCGATGGACAAGAAGTCCGTCGCGTACCAGAGGCAGCAGATCCTGGACGCGAAGAAGATGATCGAGGACGCGGCCGGCGGCGCGAAGGTCGAGTACTACCGGGCCCCGGGCGGCGCCTTCACGCCCGACAGCCGGAAGATCGCCGCGGCGGCCGGCATGCGGCCGCTCGGCTGGAACGTCGACACCAAGGACTTCGAACGCCCCGGCTCCGCGTCCATCGTCCGCACGGTCAAGAACGAACTCTCCAACGGCCCGACGATCCTCTTCCACGACGGCGGCGGCGACCGCGGTCAGACGGTGTCCGCCCTGAACCAGGTACTCCCCTGGCTCAAGCAGCAGGGCCACCCCTTCAGCTTCCCCGTACGCACCGCCCCCTGAGCCCCGTCACCACCCGAACCGACGGTCGACGAGGGCGGCGAACTCCTCGAAGCTGAGCACCCGGTCACCATTCTGATCAGCCTGATCGAACAACGCCGACGCGGAGTCGTCGTCCCCCACACCCCACACCGGGATCACCCCCTGGGCGACGAGCGTCGGCCCCTTGGCGCGCAGCGCGCCGATGACCTCGGCACGCGTCAGGGTGCCGTCCTGATCGAGATCGAGCGCGTCGAAGAGGATCCGAGCCTTGTCGCTCATGGTGTGTTCCGTTCCCTGAAACGTGGTGATCGCGGCTGTGCGGAAGGACGCAGGGGACGGCCGGGGAGTTGCTCGGGCGGGCGGGCGGCGTGCCGTGCCCGGGGGAGTGGCTCATCGCGTCGCTTCGACGGCAACGCCCGGCGGCTGCGGCCGGGTCCGCACACCCCAGCGGGCGAGAGACGGCCCGGCGGCACCCAGCACGGCGAAGAACACGCCCAGCAGCAGCCAGCCCGCCGTGCCGAGGCCCAGCACGACCGTGGTGAGGATCGCGGGGGCGAGCGCCTGGCCCGCGTTGAAGCCGAGGCCGAGGACACCTTGGTACTGGCCCTGGGCATGGTCGGGGGCAAGACCGAATCCCAGGGCGAAGCACGCCGAGGACTCCCAGACCTCTCCCAGGCTATGGACGAAGATCGCCGCCAGGACCAGTCCCGCCGCCACCCAGACGGAGGCGTACGCCGCCAGCGCCATCATCGGACAGCTGACGAGGAAGAACAGCCCCGCGGTGCGAAACGCCCTGCCGCCGTCGTACGGGGTCTCGATACGGGAGCCGATCCTGGTCTGCATGAGTATGCAGAAGGCGGAGTTGACCGCGAACAGCGCGGCCACCGTCCACCGCGGTGTCTCGGTGTGCTGGGAGATCCAGATCGGCAGGAGCAGGGAGACCACCGGATATTGCAGTCCCATGGCCCCGTACAGGGCGGTGAACGTCAGGAACGGACGGTCCGCGAAGACGACCCAGCGCCGCTGGCGCGAGGGCGCCGCCAGCACCGGATAGCGGGGCAGCAGAAGCAGCAGCACCGCGCACAGGGCGAAGCTGGCCGCGTTGCCGAGAATCAGCGTGACATAGGCCGCGCGGGTGCCCGCGGCCAGCGCCGTCCCGGCACCCACCGTGCCCAGGACGACGCCCAGATTGACGAAGGTGCGCAGCTTCGCCCGGAACCTGGCCGGCCGTTCACCCCCGACCCGGACCACCAGAGCCCCCCACGCCGCCCCGCCGACCGCCGCGGCGATCTGGTCGACCGTCGCGACGACCGTGAGCGCGGCCCAGCTCTCGACGAGGACGAGCGACGCCATCGACATCGCCTGGACCACGAGCGCCAGCATCATGATCACGCGTGCGCCCCGCCGGTCGGCGAGATGCCCCCCAGGTATCCCCGCGCACAGCCCGATCACACCGGCGATGCTGAGCGCGGCCCCGACCTGCACCGCGGGCAGGCCCACGACCAAGGTGAAATAGAGCGCCGACGCGGCGTTGAACAGCCCATTGCCGACCCGATTGACGAAACTGGCGGCAACCAGCACCCGCTCCGGCCCGCTGTCCCCCGCCATCCGGCCTATTCGACCCGCCAGTTCGCCCTTGATCATGGCCCGCAGGCTAACAGCGGCGTGGAACGCGCCGTCGCGGTAGGAAGATCGCGTGGCCTAGCTGTGCCTGTCCCCGGTCTCCGGGGGCGCCTCCCGGGGTGTCTCCGGGCCCGTGTCGAACTGGCGGGCCGCGCGGTCGAAGTAGCGGAGGAGTTCGACCGGGAAGGGCATCACCAGGGTGGAGTTCTTCTCGGCGGCTACCTCGACGACGGTCTGGAGGAGGCGTAGCTGCATCGCCTCCGGGGTGTCGGACATGATGCGGGACGCGTTGGCGAGCTGCTGGGCCGCCTGGAACTCGCCGTCCGCGGTGATCACGCGGGCCCGCCGCTCGCGCTCCGCCTCGGCCTGGCGCGACATCGACCGCTTCAGGGACTCCGGCAGCTGCACGTCCTTGATCTCCACGCGGTCGATGTGGACGCCCCAGCCGGCCGCCGGGCTGTCGATCATCAACGCGAGGCCTTCGTGCAGGCGTTCCCGGTCGGAGAGGAGGTCGTCCAGGTCGCTCTTGCCGATGATCGAGCGGAGCGAGGACTGCGCGACCTGGCCGACGGCGAAGGCGTAGTCCTGCACCTCGATCGTGGCCCGGGAGGGGTCCGTGACGCGGTAGTAGACGACCGCGTCGACCTTCACCGAGACGTTGTCGCGGGTGATGCCCTCCTGCGTCGGGATGGGCAGCGTGGCCACCTGGACGTTCACCTTCTGTATCCGGTCCACGAAGGGGATGAGGAAGGTGATGCCGGGCTGCCGATGGCCCGGCAGCGCCTTGCCCAGGCGGAACACGACCCCGCGCTCGACCTGCTGCACCACACGCATCCCGCCGCGCAGCAGCAACAGGAGCAATACCAGGACGACTACGGTCGCGGCCCATGCGTTCTCCATGGCGACGCCCTCCCTCATGACACCGGTTCGACATCCGGCAAGACGTCGGAGGAGGGGCGGCGGATGCGGGTTCCAAGTCAGGAACACGTCAAGATTTCGTATCGTGTTCAGCCCGCCGGGACGGGGGCGGCCGTCGACTCGTCGCCCGGGACCCAGTTGCCGTGCAGGCCCAGCGGGACGCGGACCGGCAGATGGATCCGGGCGAGCGGCTCTCCGGTGAAGTCCCTGGCGGACAGGATCACCAGGTCGCTCGCGGCCCGTTCGGGGGAGAAGACGTACGCCATGACGTAGCCGTCGTCCTCCGCCGAAGGCGACTCCGCGGGGACGAAGACCCCCTCCCCGACGCTCCCGTCCCGCCCGAACTCGTGCGCCTGCGTGGTCCCCCGGACCATGTCGTGCTTGAGCAGGGCGTTGCTGAACCCCTCCTCGGGCCGGTCGTCCCCGGGGCCGGCGGGCGCCGCGTACAGCTCGACGGCGGCGGTGTAGCCGTAGCGGTACGGGCGGCCCAGGTGGCGCGCGTCGACGCGCGGGAACTCCTGGACGCGATCGTCGAGCCGGTCCTCCCGCACGGACCCGCCGATGAGGTCGATCGTCCAGCGGTCCAGGGTCGGCCGGCTCGACCCGACGTCCCGGATGTCGAAGCCCTCGCCGTGCCGCACGACGTCCACGACGATCTCCGGGCCGCCCGCGCCCACCCGCTCGTACGCGTTGAGGGTGTGCCCCACCAGCCCCGGCGCGAGGCCGAACCAGCGCACCGGGCCACCCTCGCGCGGCATCACGCCCACGCGCGCGCCGCGCCGCTCGTCCCAGGCGAACGGGACCCCGGTCGCCAGATGCGCCGGGCTGAAGACCACCGGCGAGTCGAAGAGCAGGACGTGATGCTCGGTGAGCGCGAAGTCGTGCATGTACGGGTTGCCGGGCACCCTCACCGTCGTCGTGCGCCGCACCGTCCCGGTGGCGTCCATCACGATGTGCTGCACGTCGTCGGAGCCGTAGCGGAACGCCAGCGAATGCAGTTCGCCGGTGTGCGGGTCGAAGCGCGAGTGGGCGTTCGCGCTGTACCCCTCCGGCGTCGCCCCCAGGTCGCAGGGGCCCACCGTCTCCAGCTCGTAGCCGAGTTCGTACGGGCGGATGCCGCCCTCCAGGAGCGCGAAGGTGCGCCCGGCCAGGCCCGCGACCTGCACGTTCGGCGAGATGTCGAGGCGCTCGTCGACCGGCGTGCCGCGCCGGGGCTCGCCGAGCCGCTCGGCGACGGCGCCGGAGCGGACCCAGCGATTGCGGTACCACTCGGCCCGCCCGCCCCTGATCCGCACGCCGTGCACCATGCCCGCGCCGAGGGTCCACAGATGCGCGGCGGGGTCCTCGACGCCCAGCGGGTTGGGCCCGTTGCGCAGATAGCGGCCGTCGAGGTGGGCCGGTATCCGTCCGGTGACGGGCAGGTCGTAGGCGGTCACCTCCTCGGTGACGGGGGCGAAGCGCCCGGAGAGATAGCGGTTGCGGTGTCGTCGCTCGATCGTCACGCGGTCGCTCCTTCGCTGCCGTCGGCGGTGGGGGAGGGGGGATCGGTCGGGGGAGCGGTCGATTCGGTGAGGAAGGACCGGGCCACCGCCGTCATCAGCGCGTCGTAGCGGGCGGCGGCCTCCTCCGGCGTGAAGTGGCCGGCGATCTCCAGGCTCACCGCGCCGTGCGAGGCGGCCCACAGCAGCTTCGCGAGCTCGTGGGCGTCGCCCGGCCGGAAGATCCCGGCCGTCATGCACGCGGCGACCGCGTCGGCGGAGGCCTCGAAGGCGCCCTCGGCGACGGCGAGCGCGTCCGGGGTCGGCCGGAAGCCCGGCACCGGCTGCTCGAACATCACCCGGTAGTAGGCCGGCTCGGCCAGGGCGTGCGCCCGGTACGCCCGGCCGAGCCGGGTGAGGTGGGCGAGCGGGTCGCCGGCGCGGGGCACCCCTTCCTGTGCGCGGCGCAGGCGGGCGAAGCCCTCGCGGTAGAGGGCGTCGAGCAGCCCCTCCTTCCCGCCGAACATGGTGTAGAGGACCTTGGTCGACGAGCCGATGTCGGCGGCGATCCGCCGCATCGTCAGCGCGGCGGGCCCCTCCGCGACCAGCAGATCGATGGAGCGGTCGAGGATCGTGGTGCGGACGGCGTCCTGGCCGGCGCGCTGGGCATCCTGATACGGCGTGCTCATGGGTAACACCGTAGCCTATGGGTAACGCTGTTACCGCTTTTTGGGTTATCCACAGGTTGCGGTGGCTCGGCCAAGGGTGTCCGTCCGGGCGGATAGGCTTTTCGAATGGCCCTCACCGACGCTTCCACCGAGACCTCCGACGCCCTGCGGGTACTGCACCGCGTCTTCGGTTACGGCTCCTTCCGCGGCGAGCAGGAAGAGATCATCGAGCAGGTCGTCGCAGGCGGCGACGCCCTCGTGCTCATGCCGACCGGCGGCGGCAAGTCGCTCTGCTACCAGATCCCCGCGCTCGTCAGAGAGGGCACGGGCGTGGTGATCTCCCCCCTCATCGCGCTGATGCAGGACCAGGTGGACGCGCTTACCGCCCTCGGCGTGCGGGCCGGCTTCCTCAACTCGATGCAGGACGGGTATCAGCGGCAGGAGGTCGAGCGGGCCTTCCTCGCCGACGAGCTGGACGTCCTCTACCTGGCCCCCGAGCGGCTGCGCACCGAGGGCATGCAGCGGCTGCTCGACCGGGGGAAGATCTCCCTCTTCGCCATCGACGAGGCCCACTGCGTCGCCCAGTGGGGTCACGACTTCCGGCCCGACTACCTCGCCCTGTCCATGCTCCACGAGCGCTGGCCCAAGGTGCCCCGGATCGCGCTGACGGCGACGGCCACCGAGGCCACCCACGCCGAGATCGCCGGACGGCTGGGACTGCGCGAGGCCCGGCACTTCGTCGCCAGCTTCGACCGGCCGAACATCCAGTACCGCATCGCCCCCAAGAACAACGCGCTCAAGCAGGTCCTGGAGCTGATCCGCACCGAGCACGACGGGGACGCCGGAGTCGTCTACTGCCTGTCCCGGGCCTCGGTCGAGAAGACCGCCGCCTTCCTCGTGGAGAACGGCGTGGACGCCGTCCCGTACCACGCGGGCATGGACGCCGGCACGCGCGCCGCGAACCAGGCCCGCTTCCTGCGCGAGGACGGCGTCGTGGTGGTCGCCACGATCGCCTTCGGCATGGGCATCGACAAGCCCGACGTCCGCTTCGTGGCCCACCTGGACCTGCCGAAGTCCGTCGAGGGCTACTACCAGGAGACCGGCCGCGCCGGCCGTGACGGAGCCCCGGCGACGGCCTGGCTGGCGTACGGCCTCCAGGACGTCGTCCAGCAGCGCAAGCTCATCGACGGGTCCGAGGGCGACGACGCCCATCGCCGCTCCCTGGCCGCGCACCTGGACGCGATGCTCGCGCTCTGCGAGACCGTCGAGTGCCGCCGCGTCCGGCTCCTCGCGTACTTCGGGCAGAAGGCCGAGCCGTGCGGCAACTGCGACACCTGCCTGACCCCGGCCGAGTCCTGGGACGGCACGGTCGCCGCGCAGAAGCTGCTGTCCACGGTGTGGCGGCTGGCGAAGGAGCGGCGCCAGAAGTTCGGCGCCGGCCAGATCATCGACATCCTCCAGGGCAAGAAGACGGCCAAGGTCATCCAGTTCGACCACGACACGCTCTCCGTGTTCGGCATCGGCGCGGACCTGACCACGGCCGAGTGGCGGGGCGTCGTGCGCCAGCTCCTCGCGCAGGGGCTGCTCGCGGTGGAGGGCGACTACGGGACGCTCGTCCTCACGGACGGCAGCGGCGAGGTCCTCGGCGGACGCCGCAGCGTCCCGATGCGGAAGGAGAAGGCCCCGGCCGCTCCGTCCCGCAAGGAGTCCGGGTCCCGTTCCTCGAAGGGCGCCCGGGTGCCCGTCGACCTCCCGGCCACCGCTGTGCCCGTCTTCGAGGCCCTCCGCGCCTGGCGGGCCGCCGCCGCCCGCGAGCAGGGCGTCCCGGCGTACGTCGTCTTCCACGACGCGACGCTCCGGGAGATCGCGACCCGGCTGCCGGGCACCATCGAGGAGCTGGCGACCGTCGGAGGCGTCGGCGAGGCCAAGCTGACCAAGTACGGCCAGGGCGTCCTGGACGCGCTGGCGGAGCACACCGGGGCCTCGCAGGACCCGTCGGGTGCGGCGCCGGGGGCGCCGGACGCTGAGCCCGCCGCCGTACCCGCTCCGGCACCCGCCTCCCCGGCTCCGGCCGCTGCCTCGGGCCGTGGCGCGGGCGGTGGCGCGCGGGCGGGGCGCCCGGCGCCGCAGGGTGACGGGCCGACCTTCGACCCGGACGAGGAGCCCCCGTTCGACGAGGACGAGGTCGCCCCGCCGTGGGACGACTGGCAGTAAGCAGGCGCCGGGTGGTCGACGGCGGGCCGTAGGCGGGCGTGAGGGGGCCGGAGCCGCCCTCACGAGCCCGGTCGGCCCCTCACGCCCCCGGACGGCTGAGGGCTGCGGTCCCCGCTATCGCGGTCAGGGTGGCGCGCATTCCGGCCCGGTTGAGGGCGATCCGGCGGGCCGGGTGCGTACCGGCGAAGACCATGCCGAGGAGGTCGGCGACCCTGCCCCGGGGCCCGCCGGACCGCAGGTCCTCCCAGAACTCGGTGACCCGGGTGCCCGCGCCCTCCGCCTCGAACCGGTAGCCCCAGCGGGCGATCGGCAGACCGAAGACGCCGACGTCGAAGGCGAACGCGCGGTCCTGGTGTGCCTCGACCACCCGGCCCAGCGTGAACCAGAGGAACGGCCCCCGCCGGTTGAACCCGACGAACCGCGTCCCGGCCCGCGCCGACGTCCGCGACAGCACCCACACGGACCGGCACTCCGGGCTCCAGCGCCCCATGTTCCGCAGCTCCGACACGAGCCGGTAGACCGTCGCGGGCGGCGCGTCGACCACCGCGCTCTCCTCCAGGCGCCGCTGCCGTTCCCTCGCCCGCGCCATCGCCATTCGCCCTCACCCCTCGCCCTGGGACCACGGGGCGGCGACCCGCCCCCTACTCGTCGGTACGGTAGCGGGTCCCGGCGCCGCCGGGGCGGGGAGTCAGCCCGCTTCCGGTGCCAGGACGACGAAGTCCGCGTTCGCCGGGTCGAGACAGACCGCCAGCCTGCCCACGCCCGGCACGTCGGCCGGCCCCATCTGCACGGTGCCGCCGTTCCCGGTGGCCTCGGCGACCGTGGCGTCGCAGTCGGTCACGGCGAAGACCGGGTGCCAGTACGGGCGCCCGCCCGCCAGGGGGAGCTGGTCCGCGGGGAGTTGCAGGAGGCCGCCGTGCATGCGCTCGGCGGGGAGCCCGGCGGGCGTGATGAGGCTGTACGTGCCCTCGCCGCCCGGCATCTCCATGTCGCTGTACCACCAGCCGAGGACGTCGGCGTAGAACGCCTTGGCCGCGGCGGCGTCCGTCGTGTACAGCTCGGTCCAGGACAGCGAGCCCGGTTCGTCCACGAGCTCGGCCCCCTTGTTCGTGCCCGGCTGCCAGACGGCGAACTGGCCCCCGAGCGGGTCGCTGTACTGCGCCATCCGACCCCACTCGTCGAGGTCTCTCGGGGCGACCCGGACCGTGCCGCCGCCCCGCTCGACCGCCCGGGTCGTGGCATCGGCGTCGGCGACGCTGTAGTAGATCATCCAAGCGGAGCGCGCCCCCGGCTCGGTGAGCGTGCCGAGCCCGGCGACGACCTTGCCGTCCTTGCGGAACATGCCGCCCTCGAACTGCTCGGCGTCCTCGGCGCCCTGGGCGTCCCCCGACCCGCCCATGGCCTCGTACTCCCAGCCGAACACGGCCCCGTAGAAGGCCGCGGCGGCCGGGACGTCGGGGGTGCCCAGGTCGAGCCAGCAGGGGGAGCCGGGGGAGAAGTCGGTGGTGATCACGGGGTGCTCCCATCGCAGGTCCGTCACGCCCCCCACGGTCCAGCCTGGCACCCCGGACGGCCGCGCGCCCTTCGGGTCGGCGGCGCGGGCGTCCGGGGTGCGCGTGGCTACGGGACCCAGTGGTTGCCGGAGGCGGTGATCATGACCTGGAGCTGGATGCTCGCGGAGTAGTAGCTGCTGGTGTCGACCGGGGTCGCCAGCATCTTGTTCCACAGCGCGTCGAGCCAGGCCTGGCTGCCCGGGTCGGTCATCGCCGCGACCGTGAACGGCGCGAAGAAGGCGGCCTCGCTGCCCGAGGAGATCTGCGTCCCGTTCAGCTTGTAGCCGACGGCGATCTTTTTCGGGTCGCCGCCGGTCTTGGTCTTGATCCAGGTGTTGAGCTTGCGCGCGGCGGCGAGGGAGGCGGCGTCGCCGCTGGTCACCGCGTCGTCCGCGATCCGCCAGGGCGTGCGACAGGCGTTCCACCAGTAGGCGCCGTCGTTCGGGTCCTCCAGGACCTGGCCGGGCGCGGGCTTCGGGGTGGTGTTGGTGTTGACGACGAAGTCGGGCAGCAGGCCGGTGTTCGGCGCGTACTTCGTCTGGAGGTTGGTGATCTGGTTCTGGTGGGCGGTGCGGACGGTGTCCCAGGTGGAGTCGCCGCTCGCGGTGCGGAAGGCGCGGAAGTGGTCGATCATCCAGTCCGAGGTGCGGGTGATGTAGTAGTACTGGTCGCCCGAGCTGCTCCAGTCGCCCAGCTTCAGCAGCTTGGTGGTGGGGTTGACCTCGTCCTTCTTGATGGCGGCGATGTGCTTGAGGGCCAGGGCCTTGTAGTCGTACGTGCCCGCGCTGCCCCACTGTCTGTCCGCGAGGAGCAGCCCGTACGCGACGTCCAGATCGCCGTCGGTGGCGGCGTCGGTGCCGTTGACGCTCTTGCAGGAGCTGTCCTGTTCGGCGGCGAGCAGGTCACGGTTGATGGAGGACGGGTGGTCGATCATCCACTTCGTCAGTCCGTCGAAGATCTTCTTCGCGTCCGGGTCGGCGCCCGCCATGGTGGCGGCGATGACCATGCCGTAGCCCTGTGCCTCGGCGACGTACGGGTGGTCGGCGTCGGGGGAGATGACCTGGTACCAGCCGTTGCCGCAGTTCTGGCGGACGAAGGCCGCCTTCCACTTGGTGTAGTAGTCGACGGTCTTCTGGTCGAGCGTGGCCTGCGCCCCGCTCGGCTTCAGGGTCCCGGCGGCATACGGCTGGGTATGACTGCCGAAGGGCACGGCGGGACCGGCCGCCACGGCGTCGGCGGCGGGCGCGAGACCGGTGAGCCCGGTCACGGCGGTGGCGGCGACGGCGAGGCCCGCGAGGGGGCGACGCCATCGGGGGGAGCGGTGCGCGGAACGGTGCTGAGGTGCGTGTGACATCGGGCGTCCTCGGGTGAAGTGATGCACCAGTGGGGGGTGGGCCGCGTGCGACCCCGAGCGGAACCGCAATGGTTAGGAAATATTCCTAACCATTGCGCCGGAGACTAGGGATCCGCGCCCGGTCGCGCAAGGCCGCGGACGCCGATCGGCAGATCTTCCCGTCAGCACACCTTCCGGACACTTTCCGCACACCTTCCGGTCAGCACACCTTCCGGTACGCGATGCCCGGCAGGTACGTCCGCCAGTCGGCCGGCGAGAGTCCGCCGCCCGCCCGCGCGCACACGGACGCCGTCAGGCGCCCGGGGTCCACCGGGTGCGAGCGGACACCGCTGTGCTCGCCCACGCTGTGTACGGTCCGCCCGTCGGCGGTGAAGGCCACGGCGACGATGCCGTCGCCCGGTGTCGGCAGCGGGCCGCCGAGCGGCTGGCCCGACGCCACGTCCCAGAGCTGGAGCGTGCCGGCGTCGCCCGCGACGGCGAGGGTCGCACCGTCCGGGGAGAAGGCCAGCGCCTTCACGGCTTCGACGGTCCCCCGGCGGGCGGCGTGCTCGGTGCCGAGCAGGGAGCCCCGGCGACGGGAGACCTCGCCGTCCCAGAGGGTCACCCCGCCCGCGCTGTCGCCGACGGCCAGCCGGGTGCCGTCCGGAGCGAAGGCGAGCACACCGGTGTCGTCCATGTTCAGACCGCGCGCGGTGGTCCCGCCGCCGGGCAGCGCGAACACGTCCCGGGCGGTGACGACCAGCTTGCCGTCGGGGCGCACCAGGGGCGGCGCGGGGCGTGAGAGCGAGGATGCGAAGAGCTTGAAGTGGGACGCGGACTGGGTGCCCGGCCGGGTGCGCCGTCCCTGGGCCAGGTCCCAGATGTCGACGGTGTCCATGCCGAAGCGGGTGACGAGCAGGGAGCGTCCGTCCGGGGTGAAGGCGAGCCCGGTCATCGGCAGGCGCGCGGAGAACGGCGGCCGGGCGTCCGCGAGCGGGCGGGCGGGCGCGTCGCCCCGTACGTCCCACAGGGTCAGATCCCGGTAGGGCGCGCGCTCCTCGTCCCCCGCCAGGCTCGTCCTGCCGTGGACCAGGGTCCGGCCGTCGGGGCTGAGCGCGAACAGCGTGTGGCACTCCTCGTCGACCCGCGGCGGGCCGTCCTCCGCGCAGACCGTGCCGGGGGTGCGCGCGATACGGCGCCCGTCCGCGACACGGTACGCCTCGAAGTACGTCGAGCCGCCCCGGCGCCGGTCCACCGCGACCGTCCCGGCGTCCTGGCTGAACGCGCCCCGGGACGCGGGGTCCCGGCTCCAGGCGGCGTCCGCGGCGGGGCCGTAGGAGACGGTGCGCACGACGGTGTCGGAGCGGTGGCGTTCGGTCAGATAGCGGATCACCCCGGCCGCCGTGTCGATCCTGAGCTGGGTGGCGACCTCGTTGGCCAGCGGGAAGCGGAACACCGGCTTCCCGGGTGCCGCCAGCCGCCAGAGCAGGATCTCGCGGCCGTCCGCCCCGACGGCGAACCGCCCGTCGGCGCTGGTCGTCGCGTCGGTCAGACCCGCGTGCCGGACCGGTGCGGGCCGCCGCCCGGTGACCGGGTCCCAGAAGCGCAGCCCCTCGGCGGTCCGGGCCGTCATCGTCCGGCCGGCCCCGCTGAACCCGAAGGAGTCGGCGGCGCACGCGCCGGGCCAGGTCGCGGACAGCCTGCGGCCCCTGACGACGTCCCAGATCTCCAGCGGGACGTCCGCCCTCTCCCGCGCCCGCGCGTCCGCCCCCTCCGCGCACAGCGCCAGCAGGCCGCCGTCGGGGCTCATCGCCCACCGCGGGTCGCGGCCCGTGGGCCGGGTGAACAGCAGCCGGCCGTCCCGCACGTCCCGGAGCGCGAGGCCCGACCGGCCCGCCGCGTCGACCCAGGTGTCCACCGTGCTGCGGCCGTCGGGCGCGTAACCGCGGGCCGACCAGTTCGTACGCCACGGGGTGCCGACCGCACGGCCCGTGACCAGGTCCCACCGCTGGACGCTGGGCCGCGCGCTCTGGAACGGGTACGTCAGGAGCGCCGTCCGCCCGTCGGGGGCCACCCCGCTCACCCAGCGGTCGTACGAGACGGGGACCGGCGGCCCGGCCGCCCGGCGCGCCGTGACGTCCCACGCGCGCATACGGGTCTCGCCGACCGTGACGGCGACGCGGCCGTCCGCGCTCAGCCGGACCGGCGCGATGGCGGAACTCGGCGGCGATCCCTCCGGGTCGGGGACGTCGTACGTGTCCGACTCCGGCTGCGCGTACGCCCCGAGCAGCGCCGAGCGGGTCTCCGTCGTCGGTTTCAGGGCCCACGCGGCGAGGCTCAGCCGCATCGCCAGGGCCGGGTCCGAGGCGCGGGTCCCCTGGGCCAGCGCGGCCACCCGGCGGGCCGCCGCCTCGTCGCGCTGGCGGTGGCTCTCCGCACGCTCCTGGACGCTCCGCTCCCGCTGCTCCCGGCTGTCGCGCCCGCGCTGGAAGGCCGCCGCCCCGGCGACCGTGGCGAGGACGACGAGCAGGGCCACCGCCGAGCTCACCGCGCGCCGGGTCCACCGGGCCCTGGTGCGCGCCGCCGTGCTGGCGCGCAGGAACTCGCGCTCCGGGGGAGTCAGTTCGTCGCGGACCCGGGCGGCGCCGAAACTGAGCTCGGCCTCGGCCAGTTCGCCGCCGCGCAGCAGGGCCCCGCTGTCGCGCTGCCGCCCCCGCCAGTTGCGCGCCGCCTGGGCAAGCCGCCGGTGCCGGCGCAGCCGCTCGCGGCTCTCGTCGATCCAGCCGCGCAGCCGGGGCCACGCGGTGATCAGCGCCTCGTGGGCCAGGTCGACGGTGTCCCGGTCGAGTGTGACGAGCCGCGCGCGGACCAGCCGGTCGAGGACGGTCCGCGCGTCGGACGCGGACCCGGCGCGGCCGAGTTCGGCGCGGTGCACGGGACGGCGGGTGTCCGGGGCGCCGTCGCCCGGGGTGATCAGGCTCAGCAGGATGCGGCGAGCCGCCTCGGCCTGGCCGGGGGTGAGGTCCGCGTACAGCTCCTCGGCGGTCTGCGCGATGGCGCCGTGCAGTCCGCTCGCCGCGTGGTACCCCTCCAGGGTCAGGGTGCGGCCGCGCCGGCGGCGCCAGGTCTCCAGGAGCGCGTGGGAGAGCAGCGGGAGGCTGCCGGGCTCGACGGCGACCTCCTCCACCAGACGGGCGGTCAGGGCCCGTTCGACGAGCAGCCCGGCGGCGGCCGCCGGCTTCACGATCGCCCCGCGCAGCTCCGCCGGGGTCAGCGGACCCACCGGGAGGGCGGCCTCCCGGACGGCGGCGGCCAGGCCTGGGTGGGCGAGGCAGCGCCCGTAGAAGTCCGCGCGCACACCGAGCACCACCCGCAGTCCGCTGTCCGCCCGGCGGGCCTCCAGGAGAGCGGCGAGGAAGTCGTTCCGCTCCCGCGCGTCGGCGCACAGCGTGAACAGCTCCTCGAACTGGTCCACCACCAGCCAGGTCTCGCCCTCCCCTCCGGCCGGGGCGAGCAGCCCGCCGTGGGTCCGCATCGGGTGGGCGCCGGGCGTGAGGACCCGCAGGGCGGCGGCCCGGGGCAGCGGCGCCTGGGAGCGGGCAAGCCGGGGGAGCAGTCCGGCGCGCAGCAGGGACGACTTGCCGCTGCCGGACGGGCCGAAGACGACGCTGAAGCGGTGCGTGGCGACCAGCTCCGTCAGCTCGTCGGTGAGCTGCTCGCGCCCGAAGAAGACAGCCTCGTCCCGGGGTTCGAAGCGGGCCAGGCCACGGTAGGGCGGGTCGCTCCGCTCGTCCGCCGCGGCGACGAGTCCCGCGAGCCGCTCCGCCTCCGCGGCGTGCCAGCGCGGCTCCCACTCGCGGGGGTCGGCGCCGCAGGCGGCGACGTACGCGAGGGCGACGGGCAGCGTCGGCAGCTTCTCTCCGGCGGCCGCCTGGGAGAGCGCCGTCACCGAATACCCGGCCCGCCGGGCCAGCTCCCGGTACGAGGGACCGCCCGCCTCCCGGCGCAGCGCGCGCAACTCGTGGGCGAAGCCCGCCACCGGACCCGCCGTCGGGTCGAGCTCCTTCTCCGGCCGTCCCATCGGGCCCCCCTCAGTCGATCAAGGTGCCTCCCACGGTAGGAACCCGGCGCGATCCGTCGCAAGTGCCCCACCAGCCACGCGAGAAACAGTTGTTCAGTAGTACGGAACGGGGCTGCTGAACAATCCGCACACCCGGTGAACTGCGGGAACAAGCGCCACGGCGACGCGGAACCCCGCGTCCCGGCCCGTCCCCACCCGGCCCGGGCAGGCGACCTCCAGCACCAGGAGAAGCGTTGTACCGACCCCTCCGCACGACCCGGCGCAGGACGGGGGCCCTCGCCCTCGCCACGGCCGTCGCCGCCCTCGCCACGGGCCTGGCCGCCCCCGCCGGGGCGACGCCCACGCCCCCGGGCACCACGACGGCGGCGGCGAGCGCCGCCGGGCCCCTGAAGACCGTCACCCTGATCACCGGCGACCGCGTGACCGTGGACGCCAAGGGCAGGCCCGTCCGCGTCGAACACGGCGCGGGCCGCGAGAAGATCCCCGTCTGGATACGCGTCACCAACGGGCGCACCCTCGCCGTGCCCGCCGACGCGGAACGCCTCGTCGCCACCGGCCGGCTCGACCGGCGCCTGTTCGACCTCACCGAGCTCACCCGCCCCGAGACCGCCGCCGCGCAGCGCGGCGGGCTCAAGGTGATCGTCGAGTACGCCGGATCCGCGGCGACCGCCGCCCGCACCGAGGTCCGCGACGCCCCCGGGACCGCCGTACGCAAGACCTTCAAGGCGCTGAACGCGGAAGCCGTCCAGACCCCGTCCGGCGCCGCCGGATCCCTCTGGTCCGCGCTCACCGACACCCGGCGCGACTCCGCCGTGGCCACCCCCGGCGTCAACCGGGTCTGGCTCGACGGCGGACGCCGGGCCCACCTGGACAAGAGCGTGGCGAAGATCGGCGCCCCGCAGGCCTGGGCGGCGGGCTACGACGGCAAGGGCGTCAAGATCGCCGTGCTCGACACCGGCATCGACGCCACCCACCCCGACCTGGCCGGCCAGGTCGTCGCCGAGCAGAACTTCAGCACCGCCGCCGACGCCAAGGACCGCCAGGGCCACGGCACCCACGTCGCCTCCACCGCCGCCGGCACCGGCGCCAAGTCCAACGGCCTCTACAAGGGCGTCGCCCCCGGCGCGCGCCTGCTCAACGGCAAGGTCCTCGACGACGACGGCTTCGGCAGCGACTCCGGGGTCCTCGCCGGCATGGACTGGGCCGTCGCCCAGGGCGCCGACATCGTCAACCTCAGCCTCGGCGGGATGGACACCCCCGAGACCGACCCGCTGGAGGCCGCCGTCAACCGGCTCTCCGCCGAGAAGGGCGTCCTCTTCGCCGTCGCCGCGGGCAACTCCGGCTCCGACGACTCCACCGTGGAGTCCCCGGGCAGCGCCGAAGCCGCGCTGACCGTCGGCGCCGTCGACGACGCCGAAGCGCTGGCCCCCTTCTCCAGCCGGGGACCGCGCGTCGGCGACGGCGGCGTCAAGCCCGACCTCACCGCGCCCGGCGTCGACATCACGGCCGCCGCCGCCCCCGGCAGCGCCCTGGCCGGGATCCACGGCCAGAACCCCGACGGCTATCTGACGATCTCCGGCACCTCCATGGCGACCCCGCACGTCGCCGGCGCCGCCGCGATCCTCAAGCAGCGCTACCCGCACTGGACGTACGCCGAGCTGAAGGGCGCCCTCACCAGCTCCACCAAGGCCGGCCCGTACGGACTCCTCGCCGGCGGCACCGGCCTGGTCCAGGTCGACGCGGCCCTGCGGCAGACCGTCTTCACGCCCACCGGCCTCAACTTCGGCGTCGCCCAGTGGCCGCACGCCGACGACCCGGTGCGGACGAAGCAGCTCACCTACCGCAACACGGGCGATCAGCCCGTCACGCTCGCCCTCACGCTCGACGCCCGCGACCCGCAGGGCAACCCGGCCCCGGCCGGCTTCTTCAGCCTCGGCGCCGACCGGCTGACCGTCCCGGCCGGCGGCACCGCCACCGTGGACCTCACCAACGACACCCGCCCCGGCGGCACCCTCGACGGCGTGTACTCCGTCCAGGTCCTCGCGGCGGGCGACAGGCAGAGCGTGCGCACCCCCGCCGTGGTCCAGCGCGAGGCCGAGGCCTACGACGTGACCTTCGAGCACATCGGCGAGGAGGGCAAGCCCGCCACCGGCTTCGGCAGCTCCGTCCGCGGCCTGACGCCGGACCTCTTCCGCAAGGAGGCGTCCGTCGTCTCCGGCTCGGGCAGCTCCACGGTCCGCCTCCCCAAGGGCTCCTACTACCTCGACAGCCACATCGACGGCCCCACCGGCGGCACCAACTGGCTGGTCCAGCCGGTCCTGGAGATCACCGGCACCCAGACCGTCACCCTCGACGCGCGCGCCGCGAAGCCGGTGGACATCACCGTCCCGAACCCGGCCGCCAAGCCCACCAGCGCCCTCGCCGTCTTCTCGTACGAGCTGGGCGACTTCGGCCAGACGACCATCGCCTTCCTGGAGAGCTTCGCCGGGCTGCGCACCGCCCACCTCGGGCCCGCCACCACCGGCCGGCTCGGCCACCTGTGGTCCGGCGCGTGGAACGACGGCACCAAGGACTACCAGGTCTCCATGGGCGGCCGGTCCGACCGCTTCGTCACCGGATACACCCGCCACCTCGGCCCGGACGACCTGGCCACCGTCCGCCTCGGCCTCGGCGCCTCGGTCCCGGGCAAGAGCGGGGCGGTCTTCCCCACGGCAACCGTCCCCGACGCGCCGCCGATGTTCTTCTCGCTCGCCGCGTCGCCCGTCCCGCTGCCCGCCGAACGCACCCTGTACCTGTCGTCCCTCGACAAGGCCCGCTGGGAGCTGGGCTTCCAGCAGATGAGCCGGACCACGGAGAGCTGGACCACCGAAGTGGGCTTCCCGCCGGAGGGCCCCAAGACCTACCTGGGCGGACAGAGCTACGACGAGATCTTCAACGCCGGGGTCCTCAGCCCCCGCCTCGACACCCGGTACGGGCTCAACCGCACCGGTGACGAGATCACCGGCGACATCCCGTTCTTCACCGACGGCCAGGGCCACGCCGGCCGCTCGGTCCTCGCCTCCGCGAAGACCACGCTCCTGCGCGACGGGGTGAAGGTCACGGAGACCGCCCTGCCGGTCGACCGCTCCCGGCTGACGCTGCCCGCCGCCGACGGCGCCTACCGGCTGTCGACCTCCGTCACCCGCGACCCCGCCGTGGCGACCACCGCCACGCGCATCGACGCGAGCTGGGAGTTCCGCTCCGCCCGGACGGCCGCCGAGACCCGGCTGCCGCTCTCCACGGTCCGCTTCGGCGCGGCCGTCGGCCTCGACGGCACCGCACCGGCCCGGCAGGTCCAGGTCGTGCCGCTGACCGTCCAGGGCGCCGCGGCCGGCGGGAACCTCAAGTCCCTTGCCGTGTACGCCTCGTACGACTCCGGCAGGAACTGGGCCCCGGTCCCCGTCGCGTACGGCAAGGCCCTGGTGCGCACCCCGGACAAGGGCCAGGCGGTCTCGCTGCGCGCCGTGGTCGTGGACAAGCAGGGCAACCGCTCCTCGCTGGACGTCCACCACGCGTACCTCGGCAGGTGACGTCCTGACCGATCCGCCGTGAAGGGGGCGGCGCGCCGGAGCGACGAGCTCCGGCGCGCCGCCCCCCTTCCCGTACGGGTCAGCCCACAAGGTGCCGCTCCCGCGCGGCGTCCCCCGGCACGGTCCCGCCGTCCCCCGCCAGCCGCTCGCCCTCGACGTCGAGGCGCGGCAGGAGCCGGTCCAGCCAGCGGGGCAGCCACCAGGCGGACCTGCCCAGCAGGGCGAACAGGGCGGGCACGATCGCCATGCGGACGACGAAGGCGTCGAAGAGGACCGCGGCGGCGAGACCGAAGCCGATCATCTTCACGAAGTCGTTGTCCTCCAGGATGAACCCCGAGAAGACGCTGGCCATGATGATCGCCGCGGCGCTCACGACCCGGCCGCCGTAGCGGAATCCGGTGACGACCGCCTCGCCGGTACCGGCGCCGTGGGCGTGCGCCTCACGCATCCGCGACACCAGGAAGACCTCGTAGTCCATCGCCAGGCCGAAGACCACACCGATCATGAAGATCGGCAGGGTGCTCATCACCGGGCCGGGGTGGTCGACGCCGAACAGGTCCGCGAGCCAGCCCCACTGGAAGACGGCCACCACCGCGCCGAGCGCCGCGCTCACCGACAACAGGAAGCCCAGGGCCGCCTTGAGCGGGACGAGCACCGAGCGGAAGACCAGCATGAGCAGGAGGAAGGCCAGGCCGACCACCAGCGCCAGGTAGGGGAGCAGGGCGTCGTCGAGCGTCCGGGAGAAGTCGATGAACATCGCGGTCTGCCCGGCCACCAGGATCTCCGTGGCACCCGTCCGGTTCTCCAGACCGCCCGCCGCCTCGCGCAGGGAGCGCACCAGCTCCTCGGTCCGCGCCTCGGTCGGACCGGTCTCGGGGACGACGGTCACCAGGGCCGTGTCACCGGCCGGATTGGCCGTGACCGGGGAGACCGAGGCGACGCCCCGGACCCCCTCCAGGGCCGTCCGCACCCGCTCCGCCGCCGCCTTCGCGTCCTTCGCCTCGACGGTGACGGTCAGCGGCCCGTTGAACCCGGGGCCGAACGAGTCCGACAACAGGTCGTACGCCTTGCGCTGGGTGGTGTCCGGGGCCATGGTGCCCTCGCCCGGCAGCCCCAGTTCGAGACTCGCGGCCGGCACGGCGACGGCCCCGAGACCCAGGACCCCGACCAGCAGCACGACGACCGGGCGGCGCAGCACGAGACCGGCCCAACGGGCGCCCAGGTTGGGCCTGGTGCGGGCGGCGCGCCGGTCGGCCCTCCGCTGCTGACGCCGCGACAGCGGCTTGCCGGTGTACTGCTTGCGGTCCCGGCGGGCCAGCACCCTGACCGGGGCGAAGCCGAGGAGGGCGGGGACGAAGGTGAGGGCGACGAGCACGGCCACGGCGACGGTCCCGGCCGCGGTGAGGCCCATCTTGGTGAGCATCGGCACGTTCACCACCGCGAGCCCGGACAGGGCGATGACCACCGTGAGCCCGGCGAAGACGACGGCCGAACCGGCGGTGCCCACGGCACGGGCGGCGGCGTCCGCGCGCTCCCGCCCCTCGGCCATCTCGGAGCGGTAGCGGGAGACGATGAACAGGGCGTAGTCGATGCCGACGGCCAGGCCGATCATCATCGCCAGCGTCGTGGTCGTGGACGACAGACCGAAGGTGCTGCCGAGCGCCGTGATGGCGCTGATGCCGATGCCCACCCCGATGAGAGCCGTGAGCAGGGGCATCCCGGCGGCGATCAGGGAGCCGAAGGTGAGCAGCAGGACCACGGCGGAGACGAGGATGCCCAGCTTCTCGCCGGTGCCGCTCATCGCCTGGTCGATCCTGACGGCGTCACCACCGGCCTCGACGACCAGCCCCGCACCGCGGGCCCGCTCCATGGCCCGGGTGAGACCGTCGTGCGCCTGGTCGGTGAGCGCGGTGGCGGAGGCCCCGTACGTGACGTAGGCGTAGCCGGTCGTACGGTCGGAGCTCACCGCGTTCGTCGCGAACGGGTCGGCTACCGCGGCGACTTGAGGCGCCTTGGACAGGTCGGCGACGAGTGCCTCGACCTGGGCCCGGCGCGCGGGCGAGGTGATCCGCTCGGAGCCGGGGGCGCGGATGACGACCCTGGCGGCGGCGCCGTCGGCGCGGGCGGCCGGGAACTTCTCCTGGAGCAGGTCGAAGGCCTTCTGGGACTCCGTACCCGGCATCGAGAAGGTGTCCGCGGGAGGGGGCGGGGCGGTCGAGGCGGCGAAGCCCGCACCGACGAGGGCGAGGAGCCAGAGGAGGACGACCAGCCAGCGCCTTCGGAAGGCGAAGCGGCCGAGCCGGGAGAGGAAGGTAGCCACGGAGGCGGATCCTGTCGGGTGAGAAGGGAGGGTCGAGGAGGCGTGCGGGCAGCACGGGGCGTCCCGACGGCGCGGGAGCCGTGAGGAGGCGAGAAGTGAACCGGGGTGGCCGGACGGCCCGTTCGGGCCGGGGCGGTCAGCGCTTGGCGGTGCGGCCGAAGGCGGAGCGGGCCCAGAGGTAGCCGGCGAGGGCGAGGCCGAGGCACCAGGCGAGCGCGAGGTAGCCGCTGCTGCCGATCTCCGTGCCCATGAGGAGTCCGCGCAGGGTCTCGATGACCGGTGTGAAGGGCTGGTACTCGGCGAACCAGCGCAGTCCGGTGGGCATGGAGTCGGTCGGGACGATGGCGCTGCCGAGGAAGGGCAGGAAGGTCAGCGGCAGGGGCGCGTTGCTGGCCGACCCCGGGGTCCTGGCCACCAGGCCCATGCCGGCGGCGAGCCACGTCAGGGCAAGGATGAGCAGGGCCAGCAGGCCGATGGCGGCGAGCCATTCGACGGGCGAGGCGTCGGGCCGGAAGCCGATGGCGAGGGCGACGCCGATGACCAGGGCCACGGCTATCAGGGTCTGGATGACGCTGCCGACGACATGCCCGGTGAGGAACGCGGCGCGCGAGATCGACATCGTACGGAAGCGGTTGACGATGCCCTCGGTCATGTCGACGCAGACGCCGACCGCCGTGGCGACCGCGCCGGCCGTCGCGGCCATCAGGATGATGCCGGGCGCCACGTAGTCGATGTACGCGCCGCCGCCTCCGGGGCCGGAGATCCCGGCGCCGATGGCGCCGCCGAAGGCGTAGTTGAAGAGCAGCAGCATCATCACGGGCATGACGACCGTGGAGATCGTCATCGACGGATAGCGCTGCGCGTGCCTGAGGTTGCGCCGCAGCATGGTGAGGGAGTCGCTGACGGCGTAGCTGAGGGTGCTCATCGGGCCATCTCCGTCGTGGAGTCGGGCGTCCCGTGACCGGTGAGGGTCAGGAAGACGTCGTCGAGGTCGGGTGTGTGCACGGTGAGCGACTCGGCCCGCAGCGCCGCGCCGTCGAGGATGTCGAGGACGGCCCGCAGGGTCGGGATGCCGCCGTCGCTGGGGATGCGGAGGGTGAGTTCCTCGGGGTCGCGGGCGGCGGCTCCGAAGTGGCGGGCGGCGGCGTCGAGTTCGGCGAGTCCGGCGAAGCCCAGCCGGATGTGCCCGCCGGGGATCAGACGCTTGAGCTCCTCCGGGGTGCCCTCGGCGACCAGCCGGCCCTGGTCGAGGACGGCGATGCGGTCGGCGAGCTGGTCGGCCTCCTCCAGATACTGGGTGGTGAGGAAGATGGTGACGCCGTCGTCGGCGACGAGCCCGCGGATGATCTCCCACATGGTGCGGCGGCTGCGGGGGTCGAGCCCGGTGGTCGGCTCGTCGAGGAAGATGATCCGCGGATCGCCGACCAGGGTCATCGCCAGGTCCAGCTTGCGGCGCATGCCGCCGGAGAGGGTGGAGACCGGCTTGCGGGCGGCCTCGGTGAGCTCGAAGCGCTCCAGGAGCCCGGCGGTCCTGCGGCGGCCCTCGGGCCGGGGCAGGTGCCGCAGGTCCGCCATCAGCCGCAGATTCTCCTCGGCGGTCAGGAGGTTGTCGACGGCGGCGAACTGGCCGGTGACGCCGATCGCGGCGCGGACGCCGTCGGGCCGGTCGGCGAGGTCGTGGCCGGCGATCCTGGCCCGTCCCGCGTCGGGGGCGACGAGCGTCGAGAGGATCTCGACGGTGGTGGTCTTGCCGGCCCCGTTCGGGCCGAGGAGGGCGAAGACGGTGCCCTCGGGGATGCTCAGATCGATGCCGTTCAGGACGACCTTGTCGCCGTAGGACTTGTGCAGGCCCTGGGCGGAGATGGCGGGCGGGGCCGTGACGGTGGCCCTGCCCGTGGTGGTCGCGGTCATGGGCTGCGCTCTCCCTTCCGGGGAGGTCAGGCGCGGCGGATCACGATGTCGCCGACGCTGGTACGGGCGTGGATCTCGACGGTCTCTTCGGTGGTGTCGGGGTTGTCGGCGGCGTCGAGGGAGTTGCGGAGCGTGCCGAACTTGGAGTGGACGTCCAGCCAGGCCGCGGTGGACTCGCGGATGCCGATCTCCAGGTCGCCGACGGAGGTCTGGAGGTTGATCACGCCACGGGCCACCTGCTTGACGCCGATCGCGCCGTTGGCGGACTTGGCGTCGACCGAGGAGTGGGCGACGCCGATGGTGATGCGCCCGTTGGACGCGTTGGCCTTGAGGTGGCCGGTGATCTCGCCGATGACCGTCTCGCCGTTCCCGTTCTTGACGGTCGCCGCTCCGACGATCTCGCCGATGTCGACCCGGCCCGCCCCGTGGATCTCGGCGTCGCCGACGGCCCGGTCGATGCGGATGTCGCCGAAGCCGGTCCTCAGGTCGACGGCGGAGGCCTCCTCGACGCGGATGTCGCCGAAGCTGGTCTTGATGTGGCACTCGCCCAGCGGGCCCTCGGCGGTGTAGTCGCCCATCGGCGCGGAGCTGCGGAAGTGCGATCCGGCGGGGAGCTCGACGGTCACGTCGATCGACCCCTGCTTGCCGAACAGGCCGCGCTTCTTGGGGCCCTTGAGGGCGAGGACGCCGTTCGCGAAGGAGACCGTGGTCTGCTGGGCGGCCCGCGCGTCGGCGTCGTCGGCGCCGTTGCTCGGCAGCACCTCGACGACCGTGGTGCCGCGCTTGCTCGCGGTGAGCCGCACGTTGGCGACCTCGAAGTCGAGGACCGCGCTGATGGGCTCGGGGGTGTCGTAAGAAGGCATGGCTGTCCCGTCCTCTTGGCTCTGATGGGTGTTTCCGCAGGTGGGGCGGTGTGTGTAAGGGGGGCGTGGGGAGAGCGTGGAGGGCTCGGGCTAGCGGACCCAGCCCTGGTAGCTCTGCCCGTGGCCCGCGGGGCGCGGGGTCGCTCTGGCCGGGGCGGCGCCCGGCTCCAGGGCGACGCCCACCGCCCGTACGAGCCAGGCGTTGACGGACAGGCCGTCCCGGCCGGCCGCCTCCTCGACGCGGGCCTTCAGCGGTGCGGGGAGCCGGAAGTTGATCCGGGCCGTGGCCCCGTCCTCGGCGTCCGGCGCCGATGGTGCCACTGGCGCCACCGGTGGCGCCATCGGGGTCGTCAGGCTGGCGGGCTCCACGGCGATGCTCTCGGTGGCCGGCGGCGCCGTCACCACGAACTCGGGGTCGAGTCCCCGCAGCCGCACGTCCACCGAGCCGGGGGCCAGATCGCGGGTGATCTCGTCCGAGGCCGCGGACAGCGCGTTCAGGAGGGTCAGCCGGGTGGCCGACTCGAGCGGCGCGGTGAGCCGCTCGGCCAGCGCACGGGCCTCGTCCCCGCCGGCGCTCGCGGCGACCGCGAGCTCTCGGCGGAGGTGATCGACGAAGGGGGTCAGGTCCATGTGCACCATAGTGGCACCAGAATGGCGCCACGGCAAGTCATTGTGGCGCCATGTGGCGCGCGCCGGCGCACGAGTGGCGCCACATGGCGCCGCGCGGCGCCACCGGGGGAGCGGGTCCGGCGCCACCGAAGCGGGTCCGGCGCCGCTGGAGCGGGCTCGGCGCCACCGAAGCGGGTCCGGCCCATCAAGCCGCCGGCCTCCCCGGCTGGTCGTGCGTCGCGCAGTGGATGCCGCCGCCCCCGGAGGCGATGGTGTCGATCCGCAGCTGCACGACGTCCCTCGTCGGGAAGTGTTCCTGGAGGATCGCCTTGGCGCGGGCGTCCGCCCGCGCGTCGCCGAACCGGGGCAGGAAGACCGAGTCGTTGGCGACGTAGAAGTTGGCGTAGCTCGACACGAAGTCGTGGCCCTCGCCGGTGATCTTGTCCAGGTCGGGCTGGGGCAGGTCGACGATCTCGAAGCGGCGCCCCCGGGCGTCGGTGGCCGTGGAGAGCACCGAGCGTGCCTGGTCGGCCGAGCGGGACCAGGAGTCCGGGGGAGTGCCGGGGAACGCCTGGTCGAGGAGGACCACGCCGGGTGCGGTGAAGCGGACCAGACTGTCCACGTGGGCGTCGGTGATGTCCTCGCCGCGCACGCCCGCCAGCCACACCACCTTGTCCACGCCCAGGGTCTCGATCAGCTCCTCCTCGATCTGGTCCCGGCTCTTCCCCGGGTTGCGGTTGGCGTTGACGATCGAGCTCTCGGTGACGAGCAGGGTGCCCTCGCCGTCCGTCTCGAAGGAGCCGCCCTCGGCGACCAGCGGCGCCTGCTCGCGGGGGATGTGGTAGCGGGCCAGCAGCTTCCGGCCCACCTGGGCGTCGTTCGCGTGCTCCTGCTTGTCGCCCCAGCCGTTGAAGTTGAAGTCGACGCCGACGAGCTCGCGCCCGTCCTCGACGAAGACGGGGACGGTGTCACGGGCCCAGAGGTCGTCGACGGGCAGCGCGATGACCTCGACCCGCGAGCCGCAGGCCCGCTGGGCCGCCGCCACCTGCTCGGGGCGGGCCATCATCACCACGGCCTCGAACTCCCCGACGGCACGGGCGATGCGCGCGATGTCCTCCCGTACGGCGGGCAGCTCCTCCCCCCAGACGGAGGCGAGCGCGGGCCACGACATGAAGGTACGGGTGTGGCTCTCCCACTCGGCGCCGAACCGGCGCTTCCCGCCCGCGCCGGAGGAGGCGGCCGAGCCGCTCGGACCGGTCGTCGCCCCGGCGTCGGCGGAGCCCCCGGGCCCGCAGCCCGTGGCGCCGACGGCGAAGGCCCCGCCGAGACCGGCGAGGCCGCCGAGGCCGGCAAGGGTGCGCAGGGCGCCCCGCCGCGTGGGGGAGGGGCGGAAGGGAACGGACACCGGTCCTCCGATCGTGGGATCGCGACGCTAGCCGAGGGCCCCGCCCGGAGCACGAGGACGCGCGGCGGCGGCCGGTGCCCCGCGCGCCGGCTTCACACGAGCGGCCGCGTCATCGGGATTTCATCGCCCCTCCCTACCCTGGCGCCGTTCGGACGCAGGCCGCTGTGCAGGCCGCTACCCAGGGGAAGGACGGCTCGATGGCGCGGAGGAGATCAAGGGCGAGGCTGCCGATGGCGGTCATGGCCATGGTGGCGGTGCTGGGCACGACGGCCGTCGCCGGACCGTCCGCCGCCGAGGCGGGGCCGGACCGGCCGACGATCCGTTACACCGAGTACGGGATCCCGCACATCACCGCCTCGACCTGGCAGGGACTGGGGACGGGCTACGGCTACGCGGCGGCCAAGGACAACATCTGCACGCTGGCGGAGACGTATCTGATGGTGAACGCCCAGCGGTCCCGCTATCTGGGACCCGCGGGCAAGGCGAGCCCCGGCCAGAGCCAGAACAGCACCACCAACCTCAACAGCGATCTGTACTTCCAGCGGATCAACGACAACCGGGTGGTGGAACGGCTGCTCGAACAGCCCGCCCCCAACGGACCGGAGCCGGAGGTCGAGGAGGGCATCCGCGGCTACGTCCAGGGGTACAACCGGTACCTGGCCGAGACCGGCGTGGACAACATCTCCGACCCCGCCTGCCGGGGCGCGGCCTGGGTGCGGCCCATCACCGAGCTCGACGTCTACCGGCACGCGCACGCCGAGATCATCATGGGCACCGCCGACCCCCTGCTCGACGGACTGGTGACCGCCGCTCCCCCCGGGGCCTCGGCCGCCGCCGCGGCCGCGGCCAAGGCGCCCACCGCCGCGCAGCGCGCGAAGAGCGCGCAGGACACCGCGCGCAGGATCCGCGACGCCATGGCGAAGAGCCGCCGCGAGGGCATGGGCAGCAACGCGCTCGCGGTCGGCGCGCAGGGCGTCTCCGGCGGTACGAGCATGCTGCTCGCCAACCCCCACTTCCCGTGGCAGGGCAAGAACCGCATGTGGCAGAGCCAGCTGACGATCCCCGGCAAGGTCAACGTCTCCGGGGCCAGCCTGCTCGGCCTGCCCGCGGTGAACATCGGGCACAACGACGACGTCGCCTGGAGTCACACCGTGGCCACGGTCGCGCCCTTCGGCCTCTTCGACGTCCAGGTCGACCCGCTGAACCCGACGTACTACCTGGTCGACGGCGGCTGGCAGAAGATGACCTCCCAGCAGGTCTCCGTCGACGTGCTCAACGCGGACGGCTCCGTCGGCAAGGTCTCCCGGACCCTGTGGTCCACCCGCTACGGCCCGGTCACCGCCTCGGTCCAGGGCATTCCGCTGCCCTGGGTGGTGAGCGCCCACGCCGTGCGCGACGTGAACATGGACAACCTGCGGGCCCTGAACACCTGGTTCCACCTCGACCAGGCCAAGGACGTCCACGACGTGGTGAACACCCTGGAGACCACCCAGGGCGTCCCCTTCTTCAACACCATCGCCTCCGACCGCAAGGGCAACGCGCTCTACGCGGACATCCAGGCCACCCCGAACATCACCGACGCGCACGCGCAGTCCTGCCTCACCGAGACCGGCAAGCTGCTCTTCAACCAGACGCTCCGGCTGCCGAACGTCCCGCCGGTCTCCATCTTCGACGGCAAGCGCAGCGCCTGCGACTGGCCGAACGACCCCGACGCGGTCGCGCCCGGCCTGCTGGACCCGCACGATCAGCCGCGCCTGATCCGCTCCGACTTCGTCGGCAACGCCAACGACAGCGCCTGGCTGGCCAACCCCGAGCAGCCGCTGTCCTTCCCGCGCGTCATGGGCGACACGGCGGCGCCCCGGTCGCTGCGCACCCAGGAGCTGATCCTGACCGCGCAGAACCGCATCAACGGCACCGACGGCCTGCCCGGCCGGGGCTTCACGCCGGAGAACATGCGCCAGTTGCTGTTCGCCGACAACAGCCGGGCGGCCGACCTGGCCCTGAACGCCACCGTGAAGGCCTGTCAGGACACCCTCTTCGGGCTCGTCCTGGTCGACGGCAACCTGGTGAACATCAGCGAGGCCTGCCCGATCCTGGCCGCCTGGAAGAGCCATGACTTCACCCTGGACAGCCGGGGCTCCTGGCTGTTCGAGAACTACTGGTACCAACTGGCCGGCGGCAAGGGAGTCGAGTCGCTGCCGTGGCGGGTGCCGTTCGACCCCAAGGACCCGGTGCACACCCCCAACTCGCTCGACCCGGGGAACAACGCCGTACGCGATTCGCTGGCCCGCGCGGTCTTCGCGATGCGCGCCGCGGGCATCCCGCTGAACGCGGCCCTGTCGGACGTCCAGAAGGTCACCCGCAACGGCGAGCAGATCCCCGTCCACGGCTCGCGTCACGAACTGGGCGTCCTGAACGTCGTCACCCCCGGCCTGGTCGACGGGAAGATGGACATCACCTTCGGGTCCAGCTTCGTCCAGCAGGTGCGCTTCACCGCCGAAGGACCGCCCGAGGCCTCCTCCGTGCTGACCTACTCCCAGTCGGCCGACCCGACCTCGCCCCACTACGCCGACCAGACCCGGCTGTTCTCGGCCGGCCAGTGGGTGACCGAGCGCTACACCGAGGAGCAGATCGCGGCCTCACCGGTACTGGTGACCAAGGTTCTGGACTGAGAGGGGAAGGCAGTGAAGAGGACGACGAACATACGGCGGGCGGCGGTGGCGTGGATGGTCGCCGCCGTGGCCGTGATCATGCCGGCGGCCGGTTCGGCCCAGGCCGCCGACGGCGGCGCGCCGCCGCCGATGGCCAACGGATTCGGTCTGACCCAGGTGGAGGCGGTGAACGGGAACGCCACCGAGTTCTACCTCACCGTGACCACGCCCGAGGTGACGGGCAAGCACCACATCAAGATCATTCTGCCCCCGGGCTACTACGACGACCCGAACCGGCGCTACCCGGTCCTTTACTTCCTGCACGGGTCGCCCGACGACCCGATCGCGCAGAACTACCCGGCGCTCCGGATGTCGGACCGGATGATCACCGTCATCCCCGACGGCGGCGCCCGCGGCTGGTACGCCAACTGGCTCAACCAGAAGACCGTGCTCGGCGCCCAGAACTGGGAGAACTTCCACCTCAAGCAGGTCGTCCCGTTCATCGACGCCAACCTGCGGACCGTCGCCACCAAGAACGGCCGGGCCGTCGCGGGCGTCTCCATGGGCGGCTTCGGGGCCCTGCACTACGCCCAGGTCCGCCCCGACCTGTTCAGCCAGACCGCGTCCCTCTCCGGCGACATCGACCTGTCGGTCAAGTCCATGGACCTGCGGTTCGCCGTCGTCGCCTCGCTCATCGACGCGACGGGCGCGATCTGCGCCTCCTCGTCCGGCTCCTGCGACCCGAACGCCTCCCCGTACAAGCCCGGTGTGGACAGCGACGCCGCGTTCGGCTCGCCGTACCCGGTGTTCAACGCCGACTGGCGCTGGAACGAGGTCGACCCGGCGGGCCACATGGACAAGCTCAGGGGGATCGGCGTCTCGATCTACACCGGCGACGGGGGCGGCTCGCCCACCGAGCCCGAGTTCTGGATCGCGGGCGCGGCCAAGCACGCCAAGGAGAGCCTGGACGCCCTCGGCATGCCGTACTACTACGTGAACTACGGCGACGGCGCCGCCTGGGGCAGCAACTGCAACGGCGGCCACAACGGCTGGTGCTGGGAGCAGGACCTCAGGGACCTGATCCCGCGGCTGGAGCGCTCCTTCGCCTCCTGACCGCGCGGAAGCCGTACGGGGACGAGCCCGGGACCGGACTCGTCCCCGCGCAGCACCATCTCGTGCGTCCGCAGCAGCAGCACGCCCGGCGCCACCCCCAGGTCGTCGGCGAGCCGGCGGCGCGCGCGGTCGAACACGGCCGCCGCGTCCGCCCGCCGCCCGTCCCGGTGCAGCGCGCCCATCAGCAGCGCGGCCACCGGCTCGTCCAGCGGATGCGCGGCGAACAGGGCGTACAGCTCGGCGAGCGCCTCGGCGGACCGGCCGAGCCGCAGCAGGCCCTCCGCCCTGCGCCGCGCCAGGGCGATCCGGCGCCCGGTCAGCCGCAGCCGCTCCAGTTCGGCCAGCGGCCCGGGCAGCCCGGCCAGCGGCTCCCCCCGGAACAGGCCCAGCGCCCGCGCGCACAGCCGGACCACCTCGGCCGGATCCCCCGCCAGATCCGCCGCCTCGGCCCGCCCGGCCAGCTCCTCCAGCAGGACGACGTCCACGTCCACCGCGCCCGGCACGAGTCGGTAGCCGCACCGGTCGTACGCGATGACCGCGTCCGGGCCGTCGCCCGCGCCCAGGGAGTCCGCGCCGTCGCCCGCGCCCAGGGCCTTGCGCAGCCGGTACACGTACACCGGCACCACGTTCGCGGCCGGCTGCTCCACGCCCCACACACCGTCGAGCAGCTCCCGCCGGCCGAGCGCCCGCCCGCCGCCCAGCGCCAGCGCCGCCAGGACGGCCTGCTGGCGCAGATGGCCCAGCCGCAGCGGCCGCCCGTCCCGCCACGCCTCCAGCGGCCCGAGCACCGAGACCCGCGTCCGGGGCCCCGCCCCCGCCCGCCGGGCGCGCGGGCCGCGCCCGGGGACGACCAGACCGCAGTCGAAGGCGTGGACGACGGCCGCGGCACGGTCGCGCAGCCCCAGCTTCCCGAGGAGCCGCGCGAGCTGTTCGGCCACCGAGGCCTCGGGCACGGCCAGGGCGGCGGCGATCTCGTCGTCCCGCAGCCCGCAGCCCACCGCGGAGAGCAGCGCGCGCTCCTGGTTCCCGAGCATGGTGACGGTCGTCGGCATCGCTGCTCCCCGGTCTCCGGATCGGCCGCCCCGGGACCCCCGCACGAGGCCCGGGCAGGACGTCGCCGACAAGGTAGCGGCGGGGGCACGGGCCGAGGCATCCGGAAGCATCCGGAGTGACACCGCGGCCCGGCGGATCACTCGGCCGGGCGCGCCCCGCCACCGCGCCGCGCGAGACGGGCCGGGTTACGGTCGCCGGCATGGCGGATGAGAGGCAAGGCTGGCTGCGGTGTCTGCTCGGCGGCGCGGTGTTCGTCGTGTGCATGACCGGAACGACCCTGCCGACCCCGCTCTATCCCCTCTACCAGGAGAAGTTCGGCTTCTCCGAACTCACCGTCACCATCGTGTTCGCCGTCTACGCCTTCGGTGTCATCGGCGTGCTGCTCCTCGCGGGCAACGCCTCCGACACCATCGGACGGCGCCCCACGCTCTGGTGGGGCCTGGGCTTCGCGGCGGCGAGCGCCGTCTGCTTCCTCTCCGCCGACTCCCTGGGATGGCTCTACGCGGGCCGGCTCATGTCGGGCGTGTCGGCCGGTCTGTTCACCGGCGCCGCCAGCGCGTACGTCATGGAGCTCGCCCCGCCCGGCCGCGCCTCGGGCGCCACGCTCGTCGCGACCGCCGCCAACATGGGCGGCCTCGGCTGCGGCCCGCTCCTCGCGGGTCTGCTCGCGGAGTACGCCCCCGAGCCGCTGCTGCTGCCCTTCGCCGTGCACCTGGCGCTCGTCGCGCTCTCGGCCGTCGTCCTGCTGTTCCTGCCCGAGACGGTACGGGAACGGCGGCCGCTGACCGCCGTGCGGCCGCGCAAGCCCGCGCTGCCGCCGCAGGTGCGGGCCGTGTTCGCCCCGGCCGCCGTCGCCTCCTTCGTGGGCTTCGCCCTGTTCGGCGTCTTCACCTCGGTCAGCCCCGCCTTCCTCGCGCGCTACCTGGACGTGCACAACCACGCCGTCAGCGGCCTCGTCGTCGCCCTGGCGTTCTTCGCCTCCACCGGCGGACAGGTGGCCGCCGGCCGGCTCGGGACCGCGCGCTCGCTGCCCCTGGGCTGCGCCGTGCTCTTCGCGGGCCTGCTCCTGCTCGGCTGCGCGCTCGCCACGGACCTGTTCGTCCTCGTCGTCCTGGCCGCCCTCGTCGGCGGCACCGGCCAGGGCCTCGCCTTCCGCGCGGCGCTTTCCGCCGTCGCGGCGGCCTCGCCCCCGGACCAGCGCGCGGCGGTCATCTCGGCCCTGTTCGTCGTCGCGTACGCGGGCATCTCGATCCCCGTGATCGGCGTCGGCCTGCTGGCGGACCCGCTCGGCCTGGAGGGCGCCGGTCTCGTCTTCATCGCCTGCATGCTCGTCCTCGTCGCGACCGCCGCTGGCTATCTGCTGCGCCGGACGGCGCCCGCGGAGCGCTGAAGGGCGGGCCGCCGCACGGCGCCGAGGTCACTCGGCCGCGACCTGCCGGACGCCCGTCACCAGGTCGGGCCGGATGCGGACCACCTGGTCCAGGTGCCGGTCCGTCCACGGCCGGATCGCCGCCCGGTACCGGGCCACCTCGGCGGGGTCGGTCACCAGCCGGCAGAAGCCGGTGACGACGACGCTCCAGCCGAGGCCCGCCTCGACGTCGATGACGTCCGTCTCGTACGCCACGACGACACCGTCGGTGCCGCCCACCCGGGCCATCAGGGCGAGGGCGGCGTCGTGGTGCGTGCGCACGATGATGTCGCCGCCGTCCACGAGATGGTTGACGGGGCGGACCGTCGGCAGCGCCCGCCGGGTGAACACGATCCGGCCCAGGGGCACGGAGGCGACCAGGCGCAGTGCCTCCGCGGTGTCCAGACGGAGGGTGCGCCGCGCCCCGGCGGACACCGGGGGAGCGTCGGGGCGGTGGGGGACCGGAACAGGGGCGAGAGCGGCGTCGTCTTTCACGGTGCCTTCCAGGGGAGGGGAGTTCCCCGCAGTACAGCCCCCCGGGACGCGGCACCGAAAGGGCCGTTCGGCCCCTGCTCGTACGGGCCCGTCCGGGCAGGGGGCGTGCCCCGCGCGCACCGGCCCCGAGGGCGGCCCGGGGGACGGCCGGGCCGCGCCCGGGGCCGGTGCGTCCGGGGCACGGGGCAGATTCGACCACGCGCGCGGGGGCGGCGCACAGGGCCGTTCGGCCCTGCGGGACCAGGGCCGAACGGCCCTCGGGCCCCGGTGCCATACTGACGCGGCCTCAGCCCCCGCCCCCTGCCCAGGAGACCGCTGTGAACCCCGTCCTGCCCGCCGTACCACCCGTCCGGGTCTTCCTCCTCGACGACCACGAGGTGGTCCGGCGCGGTGTGCGGGACCTGCTGGAGGCCGAGCCCGACATCGAGGTGGTCGGCGAGGCCGCCACCGCCCGGGAGGTGCTGGCCCGGGTGCCCGCCGTGCGCCCGGACGTCGCCGTGCTCGACGTACGGCTCGGCAGCGCGACCGGCGGCGACCACGAGGGGGTCGAGGTCTGCCGTGAACTGCGCGCGGCCATGCCGGAGCTGGCCTGCCTGATGCTGACGTCCTTCGACGACGACGAGGCCCTCTTCGACGCGATCATGGCCGGTGCGGCCGGCTATGTCCTCAAGCAGATCGGCGGCTCCGACCTGGTGCACGCGGTCCGCACGGTCGCCACCGGCAAGTCGCTGCTCGACCCCCGGATGACCAGCCGGGTGATGGCCCGGATCCGGGGCCCCGAGCCCGAGCCCGCGCCCCGCACCGCGACGACGGCCGAGCTCGACCGGCTCTCACCTCGCGAGCGGGAGATCCTCGACCTCATCGGCCTGGGCCTGACGAACCGCCAGATCGCCGAGCGCCTCTTCCTCGCGGAGAAGACGGTGAAGAACAGGGTGTCCGCGATCCTCGGCAAGCTGGGCGTCGGCCGCCGCATCCAGGCGGCGATGCTCGCCGAGCGGCTCCGCGACCAGTAGGCGCCCTCCCGGCCGTCAGTCCTGGTGCAGCGGCACCGTCCACACCACCCGCGTGCCGCCGCCCGGGTCCTGGAGCTCCAGCGTCCCGCCGTACTGCTCGGCGCGTGAGCGCATGTTGAGCAGGCCGCCGGTCGGCGCCGCCGCCCCGAGGCCGACCCCGTCGTCCGTGATCGTGAGCACGATCCGGTCGGCCGGCTCCGGGACCGAGAGCACGACGTCCGCGCGGCCCGCGCGGGCGTGCCGGGCACTGTTGCTGAGGGCCTCGACCGTCACGGCGAGCACCTGCTCGGCGAGCTCCTCGGGGACGGCGGAGTCGACCGCGCCGGTGATCCGCAGCGAGGGCGGGAAGCCGAGCGACTGGGCCGCCAGCTGGACCGTCTCCGCCATCCGGCGGCGCAGCGCCGGACCGCCCCGGTCCTCGGCCGTCGTACGGAGCTGAAGGATCGTGGAGCGGATGATCTGGATCGTGGCGTCGAGGTCGTCGACCGCCCGCGAGACCCGCTCGGCCGCGCCCTGATCGCCGATCATGCGGGTCGCGCTCTGCAAGGTCATCCCGGTGGCGAACAGCCGCTGGATCGCCAGGTCGTGCAGGTCGCGGGCGATGCGGTCGCGGTCGTGCAGCACGGCCAGCTCCTCGGACTCGGCCCGTCTGCGGGCGAGTTCGAGCGCGATCGAGGCCTGGTCGGCGAAGCCGCTGAGCAGCTCCACCTCCGTGGCGTCGAACCCGGGCCGCCCCGCCCGCCGGGCCAGCCGCAGCGCCCCGCACACCGCGTCGGCGTCGTCGACGGGCAGCGGTACGGCGACCACGGGGCCGTGCTCCGGCGCGGCGGCCCCGTCCGCGCGCAGCGGCCGGGCCCGGGCGTCGGTGCGGACGTCCGCGCTGACGGCGGGCCTTCGCGTACGGGCGGCGAGACCCGCCAGCGAGCCGCCCGCCGGAAGGCGGGCGCCGAGCACCGTGTCGGCGGTGTCCCCGTCCGCGACCTGGACCGCGAGCTCACCGCCCGGCCCTCCCGGCAGCAGGATGGCGGCGAGATCGGCGTCGGCCACCTCCCGCGCCCGCCGCGCGATCAGCCGCAGCACCCGGTCCGGGTCGGTCCCGGCGAGCAGCGCCCTGGTGATCTCCGCCAGCGCTTCAAGACGGTGCTCGCGGCGCCTGCTGTCGTGGTAGAGACGGGCGTTGTCGATGGCGACGCCCGCCGCGGCCGACAGGGTCGTCAGGACCGCCTCGTCGTCGGCGTCGAATCCGCCGTCGCCGCGCTTCTCGGTCAGGTAGATGTTGCCGAACACCTCGTCCCTGATACGGATCGGCGCCCCCAGGAACGTACGCATCGGCGGATGGTGCGCGGGGAAACCGAAGCTGCTCGGGTGCCGGGTGAGGTCGTCGAGACGCAACGGGACCGGGTTGCGGATGAGTTCGCCGAGGATGCCGTGCCCGCAGGGCGCGGGACCGATGCGCGCGGCCAGTTCGTCGGCCATGCCCACCGGCAGGAACCGCGACAGCAGGTCACCGTCGCCGATCACCCCGAGCGCGCCGTACTCGGCGTCGGTGAGGGTGACGGCCGCCTCCACGATCCCGTGCAGGACCTGGGGGAGTTCGAGGTCGCGGCCGAGGTCCATGACCGCCGCGAGAAGGGCGTGCATCCGCTCGGGGACGTCGAGCCGTGGCAGGGGCGTGCCCGGGAGTGCCGCTGTGTCGGACATGCCTGCCTGCTCTGTCGGTGCCTTCTTGCCTCCGCAGATTACGTGACGGGGGAGGCCCGACCGCAGGGGCCGTTCGGCCCTGGTCCCGCTCGCGGGCGGGGACTGTTCGACCCTGTCGGCGGCGCGGCGGCGGCGAGAAGCATGGGCCGCGGCCGGGAGGCGGCACCCCATCCCCCGTGTGGACGCCTTCCGGCCGCTCCGAACAGATGTGAACAGGGAGGTCGTCGTCCGGTGGGCGAGGCAAAGAGCGTGCAGAGGCAGACCCGGCGACCGAGGGTCCCGGCCCCGCAGGACACGGGCGGCCCGCGCCCGGCCCGCGCCTCGTGGGTGGACTGGCTGACCACCACCGACCACAAGCGGATCGGCACGATGTACCTGGTCGCCGCGTTGTTCTTCTTCTGCGTCGGCGGCGTGATGGCCCTGGTGATGCGGGCCGAACTGGCCCGCCCCGGCACACAGATCATGTCGAACGAGCAGTTCAACCAGGCGTTCACGATGCACGGCTCGATCATGCTGCTGCTCTTCGCGATGCCGCTGTTCACCGGATTCGCCAACTGGATCATGCCGCTCCAGATCGGCGCCCCGGACGTCGCCTTCCCCCGCCTGAACATGCTGGCGTTCTGGCTCTACCTCTTCGGCTCGCTGATCGCCGCCGGCGGCTTCCTCACCCCGGGAGGGGCCGCCGACTTCGGCTGGTTCCTCTACGCGCCGCTCTCCGACGCCGTCCACTCGCCCGGCCTCGGCGCCGACCTGTGGATCATGGGCGTCGCGCTCTCCGGCTTCGGGTCGATCGCGGGCGCGGTCAACTTCATCACCACGATCCTGTGCATGCGGGCCCCCGGCATGACCATGTTCCGGATGTCGATCTTCACCTGGAACGTGCTGCTGACCTCGCTGCTCGTCCTGCTGGTCTTCCCGGTCCTGGCGGCGGCGCTGTTCGCCCTCGAATGCGACCGGAAGTTCGGCTCGCACGTCTTCGACGCGGCCAACGGCGGGGCACTGCTCTGGCAGCACCTCTTCTGGTTCTTCGGACATCCGGAGGTGTACATCCTGGCGCTGCCGTTCTTCGGGATCATCTCCGAGGTCATCCCGGTCTTCAGCCGCAAGCCGATGTTCGGTTACATCGGTCTGGTGGCCGCGACCATCGCCATCGCCGGTCTGTCCGTGACCGTGTGGGCCCACCACATGTACGTCACCGGCGGCGTGCTGCTGCCCTTCTTCTCCTTCATGACCTTCCTCATCGCCGTGCCGACCGGCGTGAAGTTCTTCAACTGGATCGGCACGATGTGGAAGGGCTCACTCTCCTTCGAGACCCCGATGCTCTGGGCCACCGGCTTCCTCATGACCTTCACCTTCGGCGGTCTCACCGGCGTCATCCTGGCCTCGCCGCCGATGGACTTCCACGTCTCCGACTCGTACTTCGTGGTCGCGCACTTCCACTACACGCTCTTCGGCACCGTCGTGTACGCGATGTTCGCCGGCTTCCACTTCTGGTGGCCGAAGTTCACCGGCAGGATGCTCGACGAACGCCTCGGCAAGATCACCTTCTGGACGCTCACCGCCGGCTTCCACGCGACCTTCCTCGTGCAGCACTGGCTGGGCGCCGAGGGCATGCCGCGCCGCTACGCCGACTACCTCGAAGCCGACGGCTTCACGGCCTTGAACACCGTCTCCACCATCGGCTCCTTCCTGCTCGGCCTGTCGTTCCTGCCGTTCTTCTACAACGTGTGGAAGACCGCCAAGTACGGCAAGAAGGTCGAGGCCGACGACCCGTGGGGCTACGGCCGCTCGCTGGAGTGGGCGACGTCCTGCCCGCCGCCCCGGCACAACTTCCGCACCCTGCCCAGGATCCGCTCCGAATCCCCGGCCTTCGACCTCCACCACCCCGAGATCGCCGCGCTCGACCGGATCGAGAACCGCCCGCACGAGACGGCGGACGCCCGGTGACGCCCGTCCTGGCGCTGGGCGTCGGCGCCGTGACCGCCGCGGGCTGCGTCTGGTACGTCCCCGCCCTCGTCGACCTGCGCGCCGGAGCCGACCGCCCCGCCTCCCGCCGCCTCGCGGCAGCCGCCTGCGTCACCGGATGGGCCACGGCCGCCCTGACCGCCCCGCTCCTCCTCGTACACCTCCCGGCCCCGCTCCTGCTCGCCGTCGTCGTGGCCGGCGCCACCGCGAGCGGCACCGTACGGACGTCGGCGATCGTCCGGCGGCGCCAGGAGGCGCGGGAGGCCGCGGCCTGCTGGGCGGCCCTCGACGGCCCCCCGCCCCGCGCGCGTACGCGACGCGAGCCCGGGGCGACAGGGTCGGACGACCCGGGAAAGGCAGGGCCGTTCGGCCCTCCGCCGGGGCCGGACGGCGGTGGGGGAGCGATGCGAAACTGACGTGCCCTCAGGCGGACTCGGCAAGGAGAGAGCCGGCACGTGAGCCCCACCACGAGCGACAGTTACGACGAATACCACACGCTCCTCGCGCGGCGGGACGCCATGCGGCTGCGCCGGCAGCTGCTTGCCCCGGCCGGCGGGGAGCGGTCGCCGGAACCCGTGCGCTCCTTCGAGGAGGCCGGCGACCGGGAGACGCTGCTGCGGACGCTGCCGCTGGTCACCCCGCTCCCCACCCTCATCGACCACCTCTACCGGGCGATGTTCGCCCAGCACCCCTACCTGCGCCGCCTGTTCCCCGCGTCGATGGACTTCCAGCGCGCCCACCTGGAACAGGCCTTCCGCTATCTGATCGAGCACGCGGACCGGCCCGAGGAGGTGACCGCCTTCTGCACCCGCCTCGGCCGCGACCACCGCAAACTGGGCGTACGGCCCGCGCACTTCGCGGCGTTCGAGACGGCGCTCGCCGAGGCCCTGCGCCGCAGCGCCGGAGAGCACTGGTCCGAGGAGCTGGCGGGGGCCTGGCTGCGGATGGTGCGGTTCGCCGTCTCGGCCATGATCGACGGCGCGAACCGGTCCCTGACCGAACCGGCCTACTGGAACGCGACCGTGACGGAGCACGAGGTCCAGGGGCCCGGTCTCGCCGTCCTCCGGGTCCGCACCGCCGAGCCCTACCCGTACCGGGCCGGCCAGTTCGCCACCCTCCAGTCGCCGCAACTGCCGCACGCCTGGCGGCCGTACTCCGTCGCCCGCGCGCCCCGGCCGGACGGCGAGCTGGAGTTCCACGTCCGCCGCACCGGACCCGGCGGGGTGAGCGAGGCGCTGGTGACGCGCACCCGCGTCGGCGACGCCCTGCGCCTCGGGCCCGCGCAGGGCGCCATGACCCTGGACGACGCCCCGGGGCCGAACGTCCTGATCGTGGCCGGCGGGACCGGATGGGCCACCGCCAAGGCGCTCCTCGACGGACTGGCCCTGCGCAGGACGCCGCCGCCCCCGACGCATCTCTTCCTCGGCGCCCGCACCCCGGCCGACCTGTATGACACGGTGGCCCTCACCGAGTTGGAGAAACGGCACTCCTGGCTGCGCGTCGTCCCGGTGATCGGCGTGGGCCCCGGCGCGCCGAACGGCGGCTCCCTGGGCGACACGGTGACCCGGCACGCCGACTGGTCGCGCCACCTGGCCTTCGTCAGCGGCCCGCCCGGCATGGTCGCGGACGTGGCGGGACGGCTCGTCGACGCGCACGTGCCCGCCCAGCGGGTGCTGCACGACCCGGTCGGGGGACCGGCCCGGACGTGACCCGGCGGCCCGCCCCCGGCCCGTCGCCCGCCGTTCTCAGAAGAGGACCCGGAAGCGGGCGGGGTCGGCCGGATCCCGGTCGACGACCTGGACCGGCGGCCACATCCACTGCCAGACGCCGATGCCCGGCGCACGGGTGAAGCGGATCGGCCCCCGGCTGCCCTCGACCGCCACGCGCGGCCAGGCGGCGGCGACGGCGGCGCGGTCCGTCCCGTACGAGCGGAAGACCTCGGCGAGGACGGCGACCGCGTCCCAGCCCTCGAAGGCGACGAACGAGGGCGCCTCGCCCAGCCGCTCGCGCAGCTCCTTCCCGACCCGCTCGCTCAGCGGACCCGGCCGCTCGGGCAGATAGCGCAGGAACGGGATCCCCGCGCCGTCCCCGCCCAGCGCCTCGGCCCACCCCGCGAACTCCGGCTGTCCGGCCGGGGCTCCGACGAGGAGCCCCGCGAGCCGAGGGTCGCTCCGCACGGCCCGGACGATCGGCACCGCCGGATCCGGCTGCCCGACCAGCAGGAGGAGCGCCGTCGCGCCGTGCTCGACGAGCGCGTCGCACAGGGCCTCGGGGGCGAGCGCGTTCGCGTCCAGCTCGACGACGGAGCCGCCGTGGGCGGCGAGGCGCTCCCGCAGCAGGCGGGTCCCGGACGCCCAGTAGACGCTCGGCTGGATCGCCACGGCGATCCGGGTCCGGCCCGCGCCGCGCAGGAAGTCCGCGTAGGTCCGCCAGCCGTGGGACTGCGCCGGGGGCAGGCGCGCGACCCACTCCGTCGGCTCCTCGGTGAGCGCGTCGAGCACCGCCGACGAGCAGAGGAACGGTACGCCGAGGGCGTCGGCGCGGGCGGCGGCGGCCCGTGCGACGACGCTGTGGTACTCGCCCGCCACGGCGGCCACGCCCAGACCGGCGAGCTCCGTCACGGCCGCCGTGGCCCGCTCCGGATCGGCCGCGGTGTCCCGGACCAGCAGCTCCAGCGTCCGGCCGTCGACACCGCCCGCCGCGTTGACCTCGTGGACGCCCAGTTCGAGCCCCGCGAGCAGATGCCGGCCCGCCTCGGTCCAGCCGGGCCGGGTGAGCGGGACGAGGGCGCCGATACGGAGCGAGGGCAGGTCCGTGCGCGGTGCGGCGGACGGCGGCTGTGGCGTGTTCATCGGGCGGTGTCCCCCCTGGACGATGCGGTGCCGATCATCATAGGGAGCCGTCGCGGGAGACCGATCAGGATTCGAGAAGCGCCGAAGGGGGCCCGGTCCCTACCGTTGAGGACATGGCAACCACCACTTCCTCCGCATCCACCGCGTCCCTCTCCTCCGTCACCCTTGAGGTGGCCGACCTGGACGCCGCCCACCGCTTCTACTCCGCCTTCGGAGTCGACACGCGCATCCGCCTGCGGGCGTCGGAGACGCCGACCGAAGGCTTCCGTGGCTTCGCCCTGGCCCTCACCGTGTCCGGGCCCGCCACCGTCGACGCCTTCGTCGACGCCGCCGTGTCCGCCGGCGCCACGGTGCTGAAGCCCGCCGCCAAGTCGCTGTGGGGCTACGGCGGCGTCTTCCGGGCCCCGGACGGCACGATCTGGAAGGTGGCGACCTCGGCGAAGAAGGACAACGGACCGGCCACCCGCGAGATCGACGAGATGGTCCTCCTGATCGGCGTGGACGACGTCAAGGCGACCAAGGAGTTCTACGTCGGCCGGGGACTCACCGTGGCCAAGAGCTTCGGCGGCAAGTACGCCGAGTTCGCCGCCCCCGCGTCCAGCCCCGTCAAGCTGGCCCTCTACAAGCACCGCGGCCTGGCCAAGGAGCTCGGCGTCCCCGCCGACGGCTCCGGCTCCCACCGCATCGTCCTCGGCGGCACCGGGAGCGCCTTCGCCGACCTCGACGGCTTCGTCTGGGAGGCGTAGCAGCCCCCTCAGTCGCCGCCCACCCCCGGGGCGCCCCAGAGGGGGAACCAGCGTTCCAGGTCCGGCTCGATCGCGAGGTCGCCCGCGAGCAGGGCCCTGACCTGGAGCTCCAGGGCGCTGTCCCGGCGCGTCGAGCCGTCGGCCCGAGGGGCGAACGGATAGAACGTGCCGCGCTTGTAGAGGTAGACGAGCGCGAGATCGTGATCGACGTCCGGTGCGTGGAACGCCGTCAGGGAACAGAGCAGATGCGGGCCGAAGCCCGACTCCTCCAGCAGGGTGTTGACGGCGTGCAGATCGTTCACCAGCGTGACGATGTCGTCGGGTGCGCGCCGGGCGCGGAGCCAGGTGTATCCGTACGCGTCCCCGGAGAACGTCACTGGATCGGAGGCCGAAGCGGCTTCCGCCTCCGCGTCGACGTCGAGTAGTGCCCGTACCTCCTCCTTCAGCCGGGTGAAGGCACCCCCCTCCACCCCCGCGAAGCAGACCGACCCCTCGCCGGTCGGGACGAAGCCGGTGCCGGCCTGGAGGGTGAGGGCGGCCGACGGCAGGGCGAAGAGCCGGTCGAGATCGGGCCGTACCGGCTTGCTGCGTCCGAGGAGGCTGTCGAGGATTCCCACGGGCCGGCCCTCAGACCCGGCCCAGGCCGTCGGAGATCCGGGCGAGCTGGTCGAGCCGCTGCTCCAGGGTGGGGTGGGTGGAGAGCAGCCGGCCCAGGCTCTCCTTCGAGGAGAAGGCCGGAGCGAACCAGAAGGCGTTGTACGGCTCGGCCTTGCGCAGGTCCTGGGTCGGGATCCGCGCCATCTCCCCGGACACCTTGGTCAGCGCGGACGCCAGCGCCGAGGGCCGGCCGGTGAGCAGCGCCGCGGCCCGGTCGGCGGCCAGCTCGCGGTAGCGGGAGAGCACCCGGGTCAGCAGGAAGCTGAGCACGTACACCGCTCCGCTGATCACGGGGACGAGGATCAGGGCGGCGGCCGCGTTGGCGTCGCGGCTGCGGCCGAGCCCGCTGTAGAGCGCGACCCGGGTCATCATCCCGGCGAGCACGCCCAGGAAGGAGGCGACGGTCATCACCGCGACGTCCCGGTGCGCCACATGGGACATCTCGTGGGCGAGGACGCCCTCCAGCTCCTCCGGTTCCAGACGGCGCAGCAGCCCGGTGGTGACGCAGACCAGCGCGGTCTTCTCGCCGCGCCCGGTGGCGAAGGCGTTGGGCACGTCGCTGTCGGCGATGGCCACCTTCGGCTTGGGCATGTCGGCCAGCGCGCAGATCCGGTCCACCGTGCCGTGCAGCTCGGGAGCCTGCTCGCGGGTGACCTCGCGCGCGCCCATGCCCAGCGCGGCGATCTTGTCGCTGAACCAGAACTGACCGACGAACAGCACGCCCACGATGAGCAGGATGACGGGCCAGGAACCGCGCAGCAGCACCAGCAGGACGCCGACGAAGACCACGTACAGCAGACCGATCAGGAACATGGTCGTCGCCATGCGGGTCGAGAGCCCCCGGTCGGGGGCGTAGCGCGACCGGGACCGAGTACTGGGCATCCGGACACCTTCTTCCGGGCCTGCGGGCGCGCGACGCACGCGCCCCCCACAGCCAGTGTGCCCCAGCCGGGTGGCGTACGAGGGTCCCGTGGTTTCACGCCCCGCCACGAGGTCTGGCGGCTCCGATCGGGGGCATAGTAGTGGCGTGATCACCAGAAGTGACGAGTCCGGTGACGGCCGCGACGGCGGCCGTGGGGGATCCGAGGGCGCCGCCCACGAGGAGGCGCAGGTCATCGTGGTGGGCGCGGGACCCGCGGGTTCCGCCGCCGCCGCGCACCTGGCGCGCGCCGGCGTGGACGTGCTGCTCCTGGAGAAGAGCGGCTTCCCCCGCGAGAAGGTCTGCGGGGACGGTCTGACCCCGCGTGCCGTCCTCCAGCTGATCCGGCTGGGCATCGACATCGACGCTCCGGGCTGGATGCGCAACAAGGGGATGCGCTGGGTCTGCGGCGGTCACCAGGTGGAGCTGGACTGGCCGCGCCTGGGCGCCCATCCCGACTTCGGGCTCACCCGCAGCCGGCACGACTTCGACGACCTGCTCGCCGCCCACGCGAGCGCGTCGGGGGCGCGGCTGCGCACCCAGGTGAAGGTGACGGGCCCGCTGACCGACCGGGCGGGCCGGGTCGTCGGCGTCTCCGCCGTGCGCGGTCCGGAGGGGGAGCCGGTACGGTACCGGGCCCCGCTGGTGGTCGCGGCCGACGGCGCCTCGGCGCGTACGGCGCTCGGCCTGGGGCTCGTACGGGACGAGAAGCGGCCCGTGGCGGCGGCGGCCCGGCGCTACTACCGCAGCGAGGCCCGCACCCACGACCCGTACCTGGAGCTCTGGGCCGACCTGCGCTGCCCCCGCACCGGCCTGGACCTGCCCGGCTACGGCTGGGTGTTCCCCCTGGGCGACGGGCGCGTCAACGTGGGTCTCGGTGCCCTGCCGCAGCAGCGCCACCGCCGGCCCGTGGACCTGCGGGCGGCCCTTGAGCACTGGCTGCCCCGGCTGCCCGAGGAGTGGGGGCTGTCCGAGGAGACCGCCGAGTCCCCGCTGCGCAGCGCGCCCCTGCCGATGGGGCTCAACCGGCGGCCGCAGTACCGGCGGGGCCTGCTCCTCGTGGGGGACAGCGCCGGCATGGTCAGCCCCTGGAGCGGCGAGGGCATCGCGCAGGCCATGGAGGCCGCCGAAGTGGCCGCGGAAACCGTCGCCCTGGCCCTTGCCCGTCCGGCGGGGCCGCGCAGGGAGCACGCGCTGCTCCAGTACCCGGCGGAGATCCAGCGCCGTTGGGCGCGCTACTTCCGGCTCGGCAACGTCGCGGGGGACCTGCTCTTCTCGCGGTTCGGCTACCGGCCGGTGCTGCACCCCCGTGTGATGGCCTCGCCGCAGCTGCTGGGCGTGCTTGCCCGGCTTCTGACGCATGTGGGCGACGAGCCCGCGCACGACGCGACCGACCGGCTCCTCCACGGGCTGCTGCGCCTGGTTCCCGTACCGCGCCGGTAGCCGGCGCCCGCGCGGGCGCGTCGTCAGCGGCGGGCACGGCGGCGGTACGCCATGAACATTCCCATGACGATGCCGACGAGGAGGGTGACCGTCAGGACGATCCACAGGGGGAGGGTGACCTCGGGGATCCAGAGCCTGATGGTGATCGAGCCGGTGTTGACGGCGATGAACCAGATGGCCAGGGCCGCGAGCACCAGCAGACCGATCGTGCGGAGCCGGACGTCCCTCCCCTTGACCGTCAGGGTGGAAGGGCCGTGCGCCTTCTCGGATTGCCGGGACATATGTCCAGTATGGTGAGGTTCGCCCGAATGGGCGACCTCGGCTCCGGCTCGCCGGGCCTTCGGTCGCCCCGGGTCGCCGGGCGGACCGGGGTCGAGTCCAATGGGCCAGGACCGGTCGGCGTAGGGCGAGGGAGGCGGGATGTCGTTGGCGGCCCGGGTGCGCGCCCTGCGCGGTGCGGCCGAGCGCCGCTTCCCGGTGGTCACGGAACTGACGGGCCGACTGGTGGGCGGGAACCTCCTCGACGCGGCCACCCGGCTCGCGGCCCAGGCGTTCCTGGCCGCCGTCCCCCTCCTCTTCGCCCTGGCGGCCTTCGCCCCGAACGGCGTGCGCCATCAGCTCCAGGAGTCGCTGCGCGCCATGTTCGGTCTGACGGGCGCCTCGGACGACCAGTTGAAGCAGGTCTTCGACAGCGGCGGCGCCACCGCCGACGGCCTGCGCGAGACCACGGGGCTGATCGGCGCGTTCGTGGCCCTGATCTCGGCCACCAGCTTCAGCCGGGCCATGGCGCGGGTCTGCGAGCGGGCCTGGGGGCTGCCCAAGGCCGGCACCCGGATCGCGGCCTGGCGATGGACGGTGTGGCTCCTGGCGCTGTGTCTGGTGGTGCTGTTCCAGGCGCCGATCAGGGACGGCTTCGGCGCCGGGGCCTGGCTGGGCATGCCCGTGTACTTCGTCGTGAGCGCCGGGGTGTGGCTCTGGACCCAGCACCTCCTGCTCGCCAACCGCGTCCCGTGGCTGCCCCTGCTGCCCGGCTCCCTGCTGGCCGCCGCCGCGACGACCGCCCTCGCCCTGACGGCCCGTCTCTACATGCCGACGGCGCTCAACAGGGCGCTCGCCGAGTACGGCTCCCTGGGACTCGTCCTGACGATGCTGTCGTGGCTCATCGGAGTGTGCGCGGCCCTCACCTTCGCGGTCACCATCGGTGCCGTGGTGGCCCAGGAACCGCCCCTGGACCGGTATCTCGGGACGCGGGACCCCGAAGGCTGATGCGGGGCACGGGCACGGGCAGGGCGCGGTGGCGCGATGCCGCTGCAAAGCCGTGGTGGGCGCGGCCAGATTTTGCCCGCCCGTGGTTGCCGCCCCGACCCCTCCGGCGGACTCTTGGTCACCATGCCCTCGGGCAACTGGTTCTGCTGGTCACGGGGGGTGCAAGGGGCCCTCCGCCCTGAGCGGGGAATGTTCATGCACCTCGAATTCCGGCACCTCCGTGTCCTGCTCACCGTCGCCGAGGCCGGCAGCATCCGCAAAGCCGCCGCGCGGCTTCAGCTGTCCCAGCCGGCCACGAGCGCCCAGCTGAAGCGGATCGAACACGAGCTGGGCGGCCCGCTCTTCGTCCGCAGCGCCGAGGGGGTGAAGCCGAACGAGAACGGCCAGTACGTGCTCCGCTGCGCACGCGACCTCGTGACCGGCTTCGACCGGCTGCGCGCGCACGCGCGGTCGACCGCAGAGGCGGACCGGGAGACAGCGGCGCCGCTGCGGGCGGGCGGCACCGCGGGCCCCCTGGTCTCGCTGCTCATCCCCGCCCTCTTCGAACTCGTCCCGGAGCGCCGGCTCAGCATCGACGCCCGCCGCTCGGTGCACACCCTAGTGAAGGCGCTGGGGCAGGCGAAATGCGACATCGCGGTGTTCGGCGAGTTCCCCGGGTTCCCTCTTCCCGTCGGCGAATCGGTGGCCACCCGTACCCTGCTGCGCGAGCCCGTCTTCGTCCTGCTCGCCGAGGAGCATCCGCTGGCCCGCCAGGAGACGGTCCGCCTGCGTGACCTCGCCGAGGAGGAATGGGTCATGCCGGAGGCGGACGAGAGCGGGGTGCACGCCTACCTCCATCTCACCTGCCAGTCGGCCGGGTTCACGCCCCGCATCGCCCATGTGACCTCGGACCTGTCCGTGGCGCGGATCCTGGTCGCCGGCCGGCGCGCCGTCTGCGGGGTGTGGCCGACCGCCGACGTCCCGGCCCAGGGCACCGTGCAGCGCCCGCTCGTGGACGTCCCGTTCCACCGGCGGCTCCAGCTCGCCTGGAACACGGAGACGGTGCCGCCCGAACTGGCCGAGGCGGTGGGTGAGCGCCTGCTGGCCGCCTACCTCGCGCTGGTGCGGCAGCGGCCCCCGTACCTGGCCTGGTGGGAGGGCGGCGGCGAGGAGTTCGCGCTGGGCGCGGAGAGCTGACGCCCCCGGCCCCCTATAACTCCCCGGCTATATCCCACCTGGGATCACGTCAGGAACATGTCACCTGGTGAACACTTCGCGTCAACGTCCCAGGACGTCGTCACCCCCCACGACGAGCGAAGGAACACCGCGTCATGACCCGTCCCCTGCTTGCCCTTTCCACGATGGTCGCCGCCGGTGTCCTCACCACCGGCGCCCTGGCCGCCCCCGCCTACTCGCAGCCCCAGGCCGCGCCGCACGGCATATCGGTCCGCGACACGGCGATAGCCCGGGCCCAGGCCAACGTGACCCGGCACGCCGACACCTTCGGCTTCGGCGCGGGCCAGGCCCTCCAGGTGAAGGACGTCGTCGTCGACGCCGACGGCACCCAGCACGTCCGCTTCGAGCGCACCTACCGCGGCCTCCCCGTCGTCGGCGGCGACTTCGTCGTCCACCAGAAGGCCGACGGCTCGCTCAAGGGCTCCAGCCACGCCCGCGCCCACAAGGTCGCGCTCGCCTCCGTCACCCCCGCCGTCGACGCCAAGGGCACCGCGGCCGGCGCCCTCAGGCGCTCGCGCGGACTGGTGCGCGACGCCCGGTCCACCCCCGAGCTGATCGTGTGGGCCGCCGACGGCACCGCCCGCCTGGCCTGGCGCACCACCGTGCAGGGCCTGGGCGACAAGGGCCAGCCGCACGGCGAGGTCTTCGTCACCGACGCCAGGAGCGGCGCCGCGATCGAGAACTACGAAACCGAGCGCGAGGCGACCGGCACCGGCCACTCCGAGTACACCGGTGACGTCCCCATCGACACCACGCTCCAGGCCGACGGCACCTTCGCGCTGATCGACCCGACCCGCAAGCACATCACCAAGGACGCGCACAACGTCTCCGCCTCCTCCCTGAACAGCTCCTCGGGCACCCTGTTCACCGACGCCGACAACGTCTGGGGCGACGGCCGGAAGTTCTCCACCGACCGCTCCACCGCCGCCGTCGACGCGCACGTCAACACCGCGAAGACCTTCGACTACTACAAGAGCACCTTCGGCCGCAACGGCATCAAGAACGACGGCCGCGGCGCCACCGTCTTCGTCCACGTCGGCACCAACTGGGACAACGCCCAGTGGTCGGACTCCTGCTTCTGCATGATGACCGGCGACGGCGACGGCGTCACCGACCCCGAGCAGGTCGACCTCGACACCATGGGCCACGAGATGACCCACGGCGTCACCTCCGCCACCGCCAACCTGCGCTACAGCGGCGAGTCCGGCGGCCTCAACGAGGCCACCAGCGACATCCTCGGCACGATGGTCGAGTGGTACGCGAACAACCCGGTCGACACCCCCGACTACCTCTTCAGCGACCAGTCCACCCCGCCGTGGCTGCGCCGCTTCGACAAGCCCTCCCTCGACGGCCGCTCCGCCGACTACTGGTCGAAGACCGTCGGCCGGCTCGACGTGCACAACTCCTCGGGCGTCGGCAACCACTGGTTCTACCTCGCCAGCGAGGGCAGCGGCACCAAGACGATCAACGGCATCACGTACAACAGCCCGACGTACAACGGCTCCACCGTCACCGGCATCGGCAACCAGAAGGCCTCCGCCATCTGGTACCGGGCGCTGACCGTCTACATGACCTCCACCACCGACTACAAGGGCGCCCGCGTCGCGACCCTGAGCGCGGCCAAGGACCTCTACGGCGCCACCAGCACCGAGTACGCCACGGTGGCGGCCGCCTGGACCGCGGTCAACGTCGCCTGACACCTCCGGCGGGCCCCGCCGTCACGGCGGGGCCCTCAGCCGGGCCCGACGAGCCCGTTCTCGTACGCGAAGATCACCGCCTGCACACGGTCCCGCAGCTCCAGCTTGGCCAGGACCCGGCCGAGATGCTTCTTCACCGTGGGCTCCGCGAGGTCCAGGGCGGCGGCGAGCTCGGCGTTGGTCAGACCACGGGCGGCGCCGAGCAGGACCTCGCGCTCGCGCGCGGTGAGCAGGCTCAGGCGCTCCCCGTCGTCCTCGGCGGCGGCGGGCAGCCGGTGGGCGAAGCGGTCGAGCAGACGCCGGGTCACACGGGGGGAGACCACGGCGTCACCGCGGGCCACGTCACGGATCGCGGCCAGCAGCTCCTCGGGCCTGCTGTTCTTCAGCAGGAACCCCGACGCCCCCGCCCGCAGCGCGTCGAAGGCGTACGCGTCCAGATCGAACGTGGTGAGCACCAGCACCCGCGCCCCCGGCACCTCCCGGAGCAGCCGCCGCGTCGCCTCGATGCCGTCGGTCCCCGGCATCCGCACGTCCATCAGCACCACATCGGGCCGCAGCGAGCACGCCATCCGCACAGCGGCCGCACCATCCGCCGCTTCGCCCACCGGCTCCATATCGGCCTCGGCGCGCAGGATCATGGTGAAAGCCAGGCGCAGCAGTTCCTCGTCGTCGACGAGTAGCACACGGATGCTCATGGGGCACCGTCCGGATCGAGAACGAGGCGTACGGAGACCTGCCAGCCGCCGTCGGGCAGTGGGCCCGCGTCCAGGACCCCGCCGTAGGCCGCCGCGCGCTGCCGCATTCCCGCGAGGCCGCGTCCCGGCGCGGGGGCCGGTCCGGGCGGTCCGGCCGGTCCGTTGTCGGACACCTCGACCATGACGGTCTGGGGGGTGCAGGAGACCCGGACCTCGGCGCGTGTGCCCTCGGGGGTGTGGCGCAGGGCGTTGGTCAGGGACTCCTGGACCAGGCGATGGACCGTCAGCTGTGCAGCCGTGGGTACGCGGTCGATGTCGCCGTTCAGCCGGAGGCGGGTCCTCAGGCCCGCTGCCTCCATCCGCTCGCACAATGGACCGAGCTCCGCCAGGCCGGGTGGCGGATGCCGTTCCGCGTCGGCTTCGTCCTCCTGGAGGAGGCCCAGCGAGCGCCGCATGTCGGTCAGTGCCTGCCGTCCGGTCTCCGCGATGCGGGTCGTCACGGTGAGCGCGTCGTCGGGGCGGGCGTGCACGACCGCGTCGGCGAGGGCCACCATGACGGAGAGGCTGTGCGTCACGCTGTCGTGGAACTCCCGCGCGATTCGGGTCCGTTCCTCGGCCACCGCGAGCCGTGCCCGGCGCTCAAGGGCGGCGACGCGCTCCTCCTCGGCGGCCCGTCTCATCCGCGTGTTGGCCCCCAGCAGCGCGCTCGCGGCGACCGCGGCGGTCATCGCGGCGGCGGAGGCCAGGAACCGCCCCTCGGGCGCCCAGCGTGCCGCCGCCAGCACCGCCCCCGCCGTCGCGACGACAACCGCCGCCCATCCCGACCGCCGGGACGACCGGGCCGTGACCGTGCCGAGGGCGATCAACAGCGCGGCGTCGGCGGGCGACTGGACGCCCAGCAGCCACTGGACCAGCGCCACGGCGGCGATCACTCCGAACACGGCGCGGGGCGCCCGGCGCCGCCACACCAGCGGCAGCACCAGGGCCGCTTGCAGGACCGGACCCGAGGCGCCCTCCAGACGCGCCGGTCCCAGCGTCAGCAGGAAGAGCGCCGCTGCCAGCGACGCGTCCTGGACCACGGCCGGTACGCGCGCCACGCGCACCCGGTACGACGCGTACAGCCGGTTCGGAGGTATGGCTTCGCTCATGTCGTGTCCCTCCTCGCCGGGGCTCCGTTGCGACCCCGCCCCACGCTAGGGGCGTGCCCCGGCTGAGCGCCTCCGCCCATCGGCGGAGAGTGGGGGCGTCCCCGGGAGGCATCGGATCCTCCTGGGGGAGGAGACGGCCGGTTCCCGGGAGACCGGTGGCCACCGGGCGGATCGTTCCGGGGTACGTCGCCCCGGGCGGTCCGGCGTTGGAACGCTGGTCGGGTTCCCCAGCCAGCCCCCCCACGAGGAGTCGACCCATGTCACTGTCCCGCCGCGCCCTGCTCCTTCAGCTGGGCGCCGCCACCGTCCTCGCCACAGCGGGCACCGCCCGCGCGGCCGGGCCGGTCACCCCGAGGCTGCCCGCGCCCACCGGGCCCTGGCCGGTCGGGACCGTCGACCTGCACCTGGTCGACCGGACGCGCCGCGACCCCCTCGTACCCTCGCGGCCCTTCCGCGAGCTGATGGCCGGGGTGTGGTATCCGGCGGAGGCGGGCGGGGCGTATCCGATCGCCCCCTGGCTGTCTCCGGCGGCCGCCGCCGACTGGGACCAGCACTCCGCGCCCGCCCTGGGCGTCCCCGCCGGGACGGTGGACTGGTGCGGGATCCGCACCCACGCGCGGACCGGCGCGCCCGTCGCGCGCTCGGCCGGAAGGCTGCCGGTCGTGCTGTTCTCCTCCGGGGACGGCGGCACCCGCGCGCTCGGCACGACCCTGGTCGAGGAACTGGCGAGCCGGGGCTACGTCGTGGTCGCCCTCGACTCCACGTACGAGGCCGACCAGGTCGAGTTCCCCGGCGGCCGTGTCGAACGGGCCGTCCCGCTGCCCGACGTGCTCACCCCCGAGGTCATCGCCGCCCTGCTCGCGCGGCACCACCGAGCCCGCCTCGCCGACGCCCGGTTCGTCCTCCGGCAGCTCGACCGCCTGGCGCGCGGACACCACCCCGACGCCGAGGGCAGGCCCCTGCCGACCGGACTGGCGGCGGCGCTCGACCCCTCCAGGACGGGCGCGTTCGGCCAGTCCCTGGGCGGCTCCGTGGCCGCCCGGCTCGCCCACGACGACCCGCGCGTCCGCGCGGCGGCCGACCTCGACGGCGAGTTCGTCGGCACGGTCGCCCACAGCGGCGTCGGCAAGCCGTTCCTGCTGATGGCGTCCGGTGCGAAGACCCTCGACACCGAGGCGAGCTGGGCGTCCTTCTGGGCCGCCTCGACCGGCTGGAAGCGCGCGCTGCGCCTGCGGAAGGCCGCACACGGCTCGTACACCGATCTCCAGGTCCTCCTTCCCCAGCTCACCGGCCGGCCGCCGGTCCCCGCGGCCGACGAGCTCATCGGCACCATCGCCGCCCGGCGCTCCCTCGCCGCGCAGCGCACCGCCCTCACGGCCTTCTTCGACCTGCACCTGAAGCTGCGGCCCACCGCCTTCTTCGAGAACCCCGGCGGCCGGTACCCGGAGCTGGAGGTGCTGCGCTGAGCCGACCGGCGCGGCTGCCCTCGTGGTGCCGGGCACGGCGGGGGGCCGCCGGGTAGCGTGGCCGAGGGGAGGGGACACGCGGCGTCGGAGCGATCGAAGGGCGGACTCACCCTGGTGCCTGCCCGAGACCCCGACGAGCCCGACCCCCACGAGCCCGACCCCGACGAGCCCGATGCCGCCCGGCCCCCGCAAGCCCGGGCCGCCCGGTGGCGCGGACCCATCGGCACCTGGCCGGCCGTCGTGCTCACCCTGGCCGTGCTCGCCGTCGCGAACGCGCTCACGCACCGCTGGTCCGGCCCCGTCGAGCTCGTGACGGCCGTGGCGGTGAGCGCCCTGCTGCTCGGGGTGCTGCGCTGGGCCGGCGGCACCCGCGCGGACGCGGGTCTGGCGCCCGGCACGCTCGGGACCGGCGCCCGGTGGGCGCTGGCCCTGATCGGTCTGGTCGGCGCCGTCTACCTGGCCGGGGCGCTGCTTCCCGCCACCAGGGGACTGTTCGAGGACCGGCGTTACGCGGGGATGGACGGGGGCGAGCTGGCGCTGCGCGTGCTCGTGTACGTGCCGGTCGGCACCGTCCTGCTGGAGGAGACCGCCTTTCGCGGCGTGCTCTACGGCCTCGTGGCCCGGGCCCGGGGCACCGGGTGGGCGACCACTGTGTCGAGCCTCCTGTTCGGCCTGTGGCACGTGCTGCCGTCGCTGCACCTGTCGACCGCGAAGCCCGCGCTGACCACGGTCTTCGGCGACTCCGCGTTCGGCGCGCTGGTCGCGATCGGGGCGGCCGTGCTGTTCACGGCCGCCGCGGGCGTCCTGTTCTGCGAACTCCGGCGGCGCAGCGGCAGCCTGCTGGCGCCGATGGGCCTGCACTGGGCGGTGAACGCCCTCGGCTACGTCGCCGGGTTCCTGCTGCGCTGACCGCCCCGCCCGGGCGCCCCGGTCACTGCGGCGCGGTGACGATCTCCTTGAGCCGGGCCAGGTCCTGCGCCGTGTACCCGGACGGCCGCATGACGGCGTTCCAGCCGTCCACGTACTCGGCCTTGTACCGGTGACCGTGTCCGTCCGGCACCCCCGTGGAGAACGGCAGGTCGGCGGTGACCTGCCAGAACGTCACGAACGGGATCCAGACCATGGACTCCAGCACGTCGCTGCCCGGCTTCTCCCCGATCCAGTCGGGCTCCGACAGGGCCAGATCGGGGCTCCACCAGACGATCGGGTCCGAGGCGTGCATCAGGTACAGCACCCGCGTCCCGTCCCACGGGCGGTCCTTCGGGGGGATCCCGGCGGCCGGGTCGTCGGTGAACCGGACCGTCCGCCCCTCCTTGTAGACGGGCTCGATCTCCGGGCTGCCCGGCTCCCGGTGGTCGCTGAACTCGCGGAAGAGGGTGTTGAAGTTGGGCGGCCCCGCGAACAGGGTCCCGGCGGTGCGGTTGCGCAGGTCGTACTCGCCGCTGAAGGCCGCCTCGCCGCCGAACGAGCCCAGGCTCTCGCCCGCCACGAACAGCCGTGGACGCTGGTCCTGGGGCAGCTTGGACCAGACGTCGTAGACCGCGTCGAACAGCTCGCGGCCCGCCTCGCGGGCCTTGGACTGGTCGACGAGATAGGACATCCACGACGGCAGGTACGAGTACTGAAGCGCCACCGTCGCCGTGTCGCCGTCGGCGAGGTACTCGAACGAGTCCACGGCGGCCGGGTCGACCCAGCCGCTGCCCGTGGTGGTGATGACCAGCAGGTCCTTCCGTTCGAAGCCGCCGGCCCGCTGGAGGTCCGCGACCGCCCGCTTCGCCCTGCTCTCGGTGTCGTCGGCCGTCTCCAGACCGGCGTACGCCCGTACGGGCTCCTGCGCCGCGCGGTGCGTGAACGCGCCGATCTGCGCCGCCGTCGGCCCGCTGCCGGTGAAGGCCCGGCCCTGGAAGCCCAGCGAGTCCCACGGCACCAGCGAGCCGGGCCCGCCGGAGCGCAGCGGAGAGGTGGGCTGGTGGACGCCCTCCGGGGTCTCCGTGTCCCGCAGCGAGAAGGCGCTGTTCATGGCGTTCACGAAGCCGCCGAGCAGCACCCCGCTGAACACCGACCAGGCCAGCGCCGCGACCAGGCCCCAGCCGACGACCCGCGCCGCCTTCGGGCCGATCCAGCGCCCGAGCTGCCGGGCGGCCCAGCGGTACAGCCGTCGCAGTCCCCGCCCGACGAACAGCAGCGCCAGGAAGACGAGCGCGGCGACGAACGGGCAGGCGATGGTGGCCCAGACGTTGTAGTCGGTGACGCCCATGAGCTGGCGGATCTGGTGCTGCCAGTACTGCCCGAGCCCGAACGAGACCCCGAACAGCACGACCGCGGCGACGAGCAGCACCTGCCACGACCTGCGCGCGGCGGTCCTGGCCTCCCGGTCGGCGAACGCCCGCCACACATAGGCGGCGATGACGCCGAGCCCGTATCCGATGGCGCCGCTGATGCCGGCGATCAGCCCTTGCAGAAGACCGTCGCGCGGGAGCAGCGACGGCGTGAAGGACAGGCACGCGAGGAGCAGCGCGCCCCAGCAGCCCGGCACCGTGAGACGGGGCCACCACCGGCGGCGCCGCGCGGCCTCGGGCGCGGGCGCGGGCTCGGGCTCACGCTCGGGTGGCTCGTCCGAGGGGGAATCGGGTCGGTCGTCAGGAGTCATGGCGTCCTCCGCGGTCATGATCCCCTGACCGGACCCCGGCTGCCACCCGGGCGGCGTCCAGCGCCTTCCGGGACCGGCGCTCGACCAGGATCGGGAGGAACGACCTGACCGTGGCCTGCTCGAAATGGGCGTACGCGCTCCGGACCGCCGCCTCGACGGCGGCCGGGTCCAGGGAGGGGTACGCGACGACGAGCCGGGCCACGAGATCCTGGAGCGCGAGTGCCTCGTCGGCGGAACCGTCCGGACCGGCGTGCGGAGTCAGGTCGTCCACCGTCATGTCCTCGGCGCCCGGCCGCGTGGCCGGTGCGCGGCGAGCAGGGCCATGTCGTCCGTGGCCCGGCCGCCCGTGAAGCGCTTGACGTCGCCGACGATCGTGGCGAGCAGCCGCGCGGGCGAGGAGAAGACCGGGCCCTTGAGGCGGCTCGCGGGGTCGTAGAACGTGCCGTCGCCGTCGCGTGCCTCGGACAGGCCGTCGGTGTACAGGAGCAGGGTCGCGCCGGCCGGGAACTCCCACTCGTCCGGCACCGGCGGCGAGGGGGAGAGGTCGGAGAGGCCCAGGGGGACGCCGAAGGCCCGGGGCGCGAGGTCGGCGACGTCGCCGTCGGGCAGGAGCAGCAGCGGGGGCGGGTGGCCCAGGTTGAGCGTGCGCAGCACCCGGGAATCGGCCGGGACCTCGACGAGGAGGCAGGTCGCGAAGCCCTCCGCGTCGGCGAAGCCGCTGCGGCCCATGGCCTCTCGGGCGAGGGCGTGCTCCAGGCTCCCGGAGAGCTCGGCCAGCGTGGCGGACCGGTCGACCGCCTCCCAGAAGGCGCCCAGGATGACCGAGACCGTCTCGATCGCGCCGAGCCCCTTGCCCCGTACGTCCCCGATGACGAGCCGGGCGCCGTACGGTGTCGCCCGCGCCGCGAACAGGTCGCCGCCGATGAGCGCGTCCCGCTGGGCCGCCTCGTAGTGGCTGGCGAGCCGCAGGCCGCCGATCCGCTCGGGAGGTGTCGGCAGGACCGCGCGCTGGGCCGCCTCGGCCACTCCGCGTGCCGCGGCGAGCTGTTCCTGGGCACGGTGGACGACCCGGTTGAGGAGCGCGGCCATGGCGGTGGCGAACGCGATGGCGGCGAGTTCGGTCGCCAGGTCCAGGGCCGCGGTGGACTCCCATATCGACCCGGCGACCAGGTGGAGCAGCGCGGCGGAGACCAGGCCGGCGGCGCCGAAGGCGAGCGTCGCGCCCCAGGAGTAGAGCGGTGCCGCCGTGAGCGGGGCGGCCACGAAGAACGGTGTGCCGGTGAGCTGGGCGGGAGTGACCAGTTGGAAGACGATGCCGACGACGACCAGCCCCACGGGAAGGACGCGGGACAACCGCAGGGCGTTGCCGTCGCGCCGGGCGGACGACGGCGCGGGCCGGCCTGTGGGTCTGATGTCCACGCCGACCTCCAGGCCATCGCGCGCACGGACACTACGGTCGATAGGAGAATTATCGCCCGGATCGGCCGCGCGTGTGCGGGGCGGCCAAGCTGGCCTGAACACGTCGTCACAGCCGCCACGGCTCTCCCGTTCACTGCTGGAGGGGCCGGGACCGGTGAGGGAGGTGCGATGCGCGGAGCCGTGTGTCTGCTGCTGGGTGGTGGTGGGGCGGCGCTTTCGGCCGGTGTCATGGTGGCGGTGCACGCCGACGGACGGCTGCCGCTCGCGCTCGCCCTGTGGGTGGACGGGGCCGTGGCCCTGTGCTGGCTGTGGCTGACCGCCCTCCTCGCACGCCGAAGGCCCGCTTCCGCCGCCGGGCAGGTGCCCGACAGCACCGGAGGGCCCCGGGACCGGCCCGCCGTGCGCTACCGGCCGGACGCCGGCGAACCGCTCGCGCGGGACCGCTGGGGCAGCCGCCACCGGCGCTGAGCGCGGCCCACCGGAACCGGCCAACGTGCGGCGCGGGCGTCCCCGGCGCCGGTCGCTTCTGCCACGATGACGGCGACATTCCCGAGCCGGGCGGAGGGCCAGCGGAGGTGCGGACGGTGCGCGTGAGTTCGGCGGTCATGACCCATCCCGTACGTCTGGAGCAGGCCCGTGACCTGGCGGCGCGGCTCCGGCTCGACGGGCTCGCGCTCGATCCGGACCCCGACGGGCCCCCGTCGGCGCTGCGGACGGCGCTGGTCGCGTGGGCGGCGGCGGACGCCCGGGCGAGCCACCATCTCGTCGTGCAGGACGACGTGTCCGCGCCGCCGGAGCTGACGGCGCTCGTCGGGCGCGCGGCGGACCGGTTCCCCGACGAGGCGCTCGTGTTCTACACCAACTGGCACGCGCGCAACGGCGGGGCGGCCCGGCTCGCCGCGCTCGCGGGCGCCACCTGGGTGCGGGCGGTGCCCGACGAGTTCACGCCCTCCCTCGCCGTCTGCCTGCCCGTCGGCACGGCCGAGGAGTTCCGGCGGTTCGCCGACGGGAGCACCGAACGCCACGACGACGAACTGTTCTCGGTCTTCTTCCGCGCCCGGGGCCGGATGAGCCTGATCGCCGTGCCCAACGTCGTCGAGCACATCGGCACCAGCAGCATCAACGGCCACGCGGCCCAGGGCATCAGACTCGCCGTCTGCCCCATGGACGCGGCGGACGCGGCGCCGCTCCTGGAGCGGGGCCGCGTCCTGGAGGAGCCGGGCTGGATCCCGTACATGCGGTACGGGGAGGGGTACGTACGGCTCGTCGGCCAGGAGCGGGCGGCGGACGGCGGCCGGGGGCACCACCGCTGGCGCGACGCCCTGCCGGCGACCGGGCTCGCCGAGGAGGCCGTGCGCGAGGCCGTGGTGGACGCGATGCCGAAGGAGCTCGCGGCCGACGTGGCGCACCGCTTCGGCTGGGCCTTCGCCGAGGAGCTGTGGATCCACTGCCTGCTGCTCGGCCGGCAGGCGGCCGGAGCCGCCCGCCGGCTCGGCGACGGGCCCGGCGGGCCGCCCGCGGACGCCCTGGCCCGGATGCGGGAGGCGGCGGTCGCCACCGCCGGACCCGCCGGGCTGCCGCCGGAGCGCCGCCCCGAGGCCGGTCCCGACGAGGTGCGGCTGATGGCCGCGTTCGCGTGGACCGCCGTCAGCGAGGGGGAGCGGCTTCCTCAGGAGTGACGGGATGGGTGATCCAGACCCCCGGCTCCCAGTACGAGCCGAGATCGCGCGCCCGCTCGACGCGCAACGGGGAGAGCCCGCCCGGGAAGACGTAGTCGCCGTCCTCGGGGAAGGCGAGGCCGGTCCAGCTCTCCCACTCGGCCACCGTCCCGGTGATCCGCGAGGAGCGCTCCGAGCTCCCCGCGACCGTGCCGCCGGCCCCGACCTGGGTGCGGATCCACGGGTCGAGCGGACTCCCGTCGTCCCGCGTCCAGGCCGCGTACCGGGCGATCGGCACCAGCGGGTACCGGTCCTTCCAGGTGGGCCGCACCGGGACCAGGACCGTCGGCAGTCCGGCCCGCCGCGCCACGGTGCGCATCGCGCCGAGGAGCAGGGTCGACAGGCCCCGGCGCTGGTAGTCCTCCGCCACCTCGATGCCCAGGGCGCACAGCGCGCCCGGGGGCAGGCCCGCCGCACGGTCGGTGAACGCGCGGGCGATGGAGTCGTCCAGGCCCGGACCGAGGTCGTCCGCGCTGCCGTCCCAGCCGCGCGGCAGCGAGCGTCCCGCCCCCGCGACCTCCTCGCGCTCCTCGTCGTACAGCACGAACTGGTACGCGGGGAACTCGTCGAACAGGCGCTTCCAGTAGGTGTCGTTGACGTCGCCGTGCAGGTTGTACTCGGGCACGACTCCGGCGAACCGTTCGGGCATGCGGTCCCACAGCTCGGGGCGCTCCGCGTGGGTGACCACCACCAGGGCCATCGGGCCCCTCCTCTCCTGTCGCTGTCCGTCTTCGGTGTCCGGTGCGGTCCGACGGTTACGCCGGGACCTCGACGTCCCAGACGACGACGATCGGCAGGTCCTCCCAGGCCGCCCGCGCCGCGTCGGCGATGAACTCCTCGTAACCGCCGGGCGCCAGACGCCCGTTGAAGAGCGGCTCACGACAGCCCCGGACCCGCAGCCCGGCCTCCGTGAACGCCTCCAGGTAACGCCCCGGCAGATGCACGTGGTTGCGGACGAACGCCAGCCGGTCCGCGTCGTGCACGAAGAGGCACTGGCCCTGGAGGGCGATGACGAAGGGGTGCATGTCCGAGACGACGATCCGGCCACCCGGGCGGACCACGCGGGCCAGCTCGGACACGCCCGCCTTCAGGTCCGGCAGATGCGTCATGGCCAGCGAGCAGACGGCGACGTCGACCGAGTCGTCGTCGAGCGGCAGGTCCTCCAGGCGCCCGACCCGGAACTCCGCCTCGGGCGCGCGCTCCCGGGCCTTGGCCAGCATCTCGGGCGACTGGTCCACGCCGATGACGCGGTGTCCGCGCGCGACGAGGGCCTCGGTCTGGCGTCCGGTGCCGCAGGCGGCGTCGAGGGCGACGCCCGTCGGAAGGGAGTCGAGGATCGCGTGCACCTCGGGCTCCTCGACCTCGATGTACGAGCTGGGCAGCGAGTCGTACACCGCCGACCAGGAGGCGTAGCCCGCCGAGGCGTCGAGCTCGCTGACCTCGGCGCCGCCGTCCGGCAGCCGCTCGTCGTCCGAGACGAAACGCCGGATGTCCTCGACACGGGCCCGGAGGAACTTCTCGTCCCCGTCCAGCGCGTGGCGCAGCAGCGCGAGTCCCTCTATTCCCAGGACCAGTTCCCGTACGCGGAATTCACCGCTCATGCGAGCCCCTTTTCGGTGGCAGAGTGTGACGGGCGCTTCCGCACTACCCGGCTCGTCCAAGAGCGATTCGGCCGCCCCGCGCGCTGTCCGAAAGGGGATCCAGAATGGCCGGTTCGCGGCGGCATTGCCCCGCATTTCCCGACTGCCTAGCATCTCCGGAATGATAGAAGGATACGCGGGCCGGGAAAGCGTGCTCTCCGGAGGGGAGTTGTCCCTTCACCTCTCCACCGACGCGCCACGATTCCGGATACGGTTCTACCGCCTGGGCAGAGAACTCGCCCATGTGGCCGACACCGAATGGTTCCCAGGCTCCCTCCACCTCCCGCCCCCGCACCCCGACGGCGTTCCCGGACGGGCCTCACCCGCCGACGACTGGAACTGGCCGGAGATCACCCTGCCCGTCCCGGAGACCTGGACCCCGGGAATGTACCTCGCCGAGTTCGTCGAGGACCGGGCGGACGCCCCCGCACCGCCACTCCTCGACGCCTCGGGAATCGAGGGAGCCGCCCGGGAATTCTTCGTCGTACGGCCCCGAAGGGCCGGCAGCCGGTCCCGCATCCTCTACAAGAAGTCCACCTTCACCCGGCACGCCTACAACCGCTCCGACCGGCCGGGCGAGGAACGCGCCGTCAGCCTCTACGACCACCCCGTCCACCTGACCGGCGACGACGGCACCCCCCGCGGGCACAAGGTCAGCCTGCACCGCCCCGGCGGGGTGATCGACCTCGCCTACTGGGACGCGCCGTTCATCGCCTGGCTCGAACGGCACTCCTATCCGGTCGAATTCTGCACCGACCTCGATCTGCACGAGGACCCCGAACTCCTCTCCTCCTACGATCTGCTGCTCAGCGTCGGACACGACGAATACTGGAGCGAGGCGATGCGCGACCACGCCGAACGATTCGTCGGGGAGGGCGGGAACATCGCCTTTCTCAGCGCCAATACCTGCTGGTGGCGCGTCCACCCCACCGACGGCAACACGGCCTTCGTGTCCGACACCGACCACCATGTGGGCGAGGAATATCCACACCTTCCCGCGACCGACCAATGGTGGGCGCCCTCACCCGACGGCGTCGGCCGCCCCGAGAACTCCCTGACCGGGGTGAGTTTCCGCAACGGCGGAATGTGGCCGAGCACCGAATGGCCCGGGGACCGGCCGTCCCACGGATACACCGTGCAGCACGCCGACCACTGGATCTACGCGGGCACCGGACTGAACGACGGATCCGGCGGAAAGGAGCCGGACCGGCTCGGCGCGGGCACCCCGCTCATCGGATACGAATGCGACGGCGCCGCCTTCGCGTACGACGAACGGGGCATCGCGCGGCCGACCGGAGCCGACGGAACACCCGGCTCCTTCCTCATTCTCGGCATCCACCTCCTGGAGCCCTTCCACGACGACTTCCACGACTTCAAGTGGGGCCACTGGAACGGGCCGGTCCGGGAGCCGGAACACACCGGCCCCCGGGCCGCCACCATGGGCCTCTACACCGCGGGCGGCACCGTCTTCACCGCAGGCACCACCGACTGGCCGGTGGTCTGCGGACGTGAGGAGGACGCCGGCGTCGTCCGGGTCACCCGCAACCTCCTCGACCGGCTGCGCCACCGCGCCCCGGCCCCCTGAGCAGCTCCGCGAGCCCGCGGATCCGGGCCGCCCCCGCGGGCAGCGGCGGCTCGGGCCCGCGGACCGCCGGGTCGGGCCGGCACAGATGCGCGGCCCGCATCCCGGCGGCCAGCGGCCCCCGCACGTCCGGCTCCCACATGTCGCCGACGAACAGCACCTGGGAGGGGTGCAGCCCGCACCGGTCGAGCAGCACCCGGTAGATCAGCGGATGCGGCTTGCGCGCCCCGGTCCGCGCCGAGCCGACCACCACGTCCACGTCCGCGCCGAGGCCGACCCCGGCGACGCACTCCTCCAGGTTCCAGAACCAGTTGGAGCACACCCCGACGAGCAGCCCCCGGGAGCGGAGCCCTCCGAGGACGGCGCGGGCGTCCCCGAAGAGCTCCAGGTGGACCGCCTTCATCGCCTGGTCGATCTCCCCGACCAGCTCCTCAAGCGCGCCCTCCGGCACCCCGCAGGCACGGGCCCTGCCGGTCAGCCGGCCCCGCTCCCAGCGCGTGTACGCCGTCTCGCTCACCGAGTGCGCCGTGTGCTCCTCGCCCTCGCCGGGGCCCACCGCCCACTGGTCGCCCCAGCGGGCGCCCTGCGCGGCGAGACCCCGGCGGGCGAAGATCGCCCGGTGGTCCGGCGGCAACGGCTCCACCATCCGGACCAGCGTCCCGTAGAAGTCGAAGACGACGGCCCGGACCTCCGGCGGCAGCGCGTACGCCGGATCGCCTGTCGGCACGGCCTCAGTACCGGCCGTACCGGCGCGGGAAGTAGTCCTGAAGCGCGCCGTCCCGCTCGATGTCGACGGTCGCGCAGTGCAGCCCGCCGCCGAACGGGCCCACGGCCCGGAAGGGCACCGGGACGATCTCGAAGCCGTACGACGCCAGCTGCTCCGAGAGCCGGACCTCGTTCTCCTCGACGCAGAGCGTGTTCTCGTCGAGGTTCAGCATGTTCCCGGCGAGCCACGGGCTGCAGAACGACAGCTTCGGCGGATGGTCCCAGCTCGCGGGCTGCACCGCCTCGACGATCTCCCAGTCGTTGAGCTTGAAGAACTCCATCAGCTCGGCGTCCGCGAGCCGCTCGCCGCAGTGCAGCACCAGGCCGGGACGGAGCGGCACCCAGGTCGCGTCGATGTGCAGCGGATGGGTGTTGGTCGAGGTCACCGCGTGCACCCGGTGGTCCGGGAAGTGCCGCTTGAGCCACTGGTAGCCGCTCTTGTTGGTGACGAACGACAACTGGACGAACAGGTCCTTGCCGAAGCGCGCCACGTCGGCCGCGTCGAACAGCGGCTCCGCCTCGGTCAGCACCAGGTCGTAGTCCCGGACCCGGGCCAGCTGCTCCTCGGTCGGCAGGTCGTTGTACGTGTCCCAGAAGCCGACGTTGTACGAGGCGTCCGTGAGGCGCGGCTTCGGCGCCGCCTCCCACCGCATCCGCTCGTCGGAGTCGAACAGGTCCTGGAGCAGCGGCCGGTAGCAGAGGTACTCGTGCCAGCGGCTGCGGTACGACATCGTCGCTTCCAGGACCTCGTTGCCGACGGTCAGCAGCAGGTCGCGGGGCGGCATGCAGCCGAACATCGAGTCCTGCGTCCAGTCCGGGGTGCTCACCGGCCGGTTGAAGTCGACCGGGGTCGGGCGGTCCACCCGGATGCCGCGGCGGCGCAGCATCGCGGCGAAGGCGTCGAGCTGCTCGTCGGCCTCGGCGACCATGTCCGCCGGCATGGGGCCGTAGGTACCCAGCGGGAAGCCGTCGTCGGGATAGTCCCGGCGGACGGCGTGCTCGGGTGCCTGGACCACGGTGCCCTCGGCCCTGCCGACGATCACATGGCGCAGCGGGTCCCATCCGTTCCAGGAGTTGACCCGTACCGGTCGCGCGGAGATGTCGGGGGTGGCGTCGGACACGGTCGTCTTCTGCTCGGTCACGTACAAGCCCTTCGATTCGGGGTCGTGTGGGTGACGCAGAGGCCCAACCTGAGGGTGCGACGCCGGGGGCGTCAAGGTGGGCGTCCCTCCGTGGGACAGCCAGCGGCATGTTCCGGCCGAATGTCCGTGTCGCCGCGAGGAGCGAGTGTCGCCGGGGTAGGGAGGAGATCGTTGCCGGAGCCCACACGGAGGAATCCATGGCCCTTCGCATGTCCCGCAGGCCCGTCGTCCTGGCGCTGCTCCTGTCGTTGGCCGCCGCCGGATGCGGGTCGGGGGGTGCGGGCTCGGGAGGCGAGGGGCCCGAGAAGGGCGGCAAACTGACGGTGTGGCTCGCGGTGGACGCCAAGGAGAGCTGGCCGGAGCTGGTCGCCTCCGTCAACGCTCGCTTCGCGAACGCCCACCCCGGGGTCGAGGTCGACGTCCAGTACCAGCAGTGGACGACGAAGAACCAGAAGCTGGACGCGGTCCTCGCCGGGCGCAACGTGCCGGACGTGGTGGAGATGGGCAACAGCGAGACCACCAACTACATCGTCAACAAGGCCTTCGCCCCGCTTGACCCGTCCCGTTTCGACCAGTCGGACCGGTGGCTGCCGGCCCTGGCGGACGCGTGTCGCGAGGACGGGAAGACGTACTGCGTGCCGTACTACGCGGGCGCCAGGGTCGGGGTCTACCGCACCGACTACTTCACCCGCGCGGGCGTCCACCAGGCACCCCGCAGCTACCCCGAGCTGGTCACCGCGCTCGACCGGCTCAAGAGCACCATCGGCGCGAAGGACCCGAACTTCTCCGCCTTCTACATGCCCGGCCGCTACTGGTACGCGGCGATGGCCTTCGTGAAGGACGCGGGCGGCGAGATGGCCGTCAAGGACGGCGGCGGCCGCTGGAAGGGCGCCCTGTCCCAGCCCCGCTCCGTCGCCGGTCTCACCGCCTGGAAACACCTCATCGACACGTACTACGTCGGCGACCGCGCCAAGGACAACGGCGACCAGCCGGCCGTCGTCGGGCAGGGCCGCGTCGGCGTCTTCTACGGCAACACCTGGGAGGCGGAGGCCGCCGCCGACAGCCGCTCCGGCGGCGACCCGAAGCTGAAGGGCAAGTTCGCCACCTTCGCCTTCCCCGGGCCCTCCGGGCAGGTCCTGCCCCCGTTCCTCGGCGGCTCCACCCTGGCCGTCCCCGCGAAGTCCGACCGGAAGGAGCTGGCCACGGAGTGGATCCGGCTGTTCACCGACCGGGAGTCGCAGAAGACGCTGATCGCCGCCAACACCCTGCCCAACAACACCGGGCAGCTCGCCGACGTCGCCGCCGGGGGCATCAACGGGCCCGCCGCGCAGGCCGCCGCCCGCGGCTGGGTCACCCCGCTCGCCCCCGGCTGGACCTCCGTGGAGAAGTCCAACGTCCTGCCCGAGATGCTCGAACGCATCGCCACCGGCAAGGCGTCCGTCGCGGACGCCGCACGCGAGGCCGACCGGCGGATCGACGAAGTGATCAATGAGCGCTGACCGGGCGCGGCGGCGCTCGCCGTCCCTCCTGCCGTATCTGCTGATCGGCCCCACGGTCCTCGCGCTCGTCCTCGTCCTCGGCTATCCGCTCGTCGACATGGTCACGCTCGCCTTCCAGGACATGACCCGCGAGCAGCTGTTCAGCGGCACGTCCCCGCCGTGGGCCGGGCTCGACCAGTTCCGCAGGATCCTCGGCGACGGCTTCTTCTGGACGGTGGTGGCCCGCACGGTCCTCTTCACGGGCGTGTGCGTCGTCCTCACCATGCTCTGCGGCCTGGTCACCGCCCTCCAGATGCACCGCGTCTCGCCCTGGGTGCGCGCCGTCATGTCCGCGGTGCTCGTCACCGTGTGGGCCATGCCCGTCATGGTGGCCGGATCCATCTTCCGCTGGCTCTTCGACGCCGACTACGGCGTGGTGAACTGGGTGCTCTCCACCCTGCCGGGCGTCGACCTGTCCCGGCACAACTGGTTCACCGACCCGTGGCAGGGCTTCGCCGTCATCGTCGCCGTGGTCGTCTGGGGCTCGCTCCCGTTCGCCGCCATCACCCTGCGGGCCGCGCTCGCCCAGGTGCCGCCCGAGCTGGAGGAGTCCGCCGTCCTCGACGGGGCCGGGCCGCTCCAGATCCTGCGGCTGATCACCCTCCCGGTGATCAAACCGGTGTTCCTCATGGTCACCACGCTGACCGCCATCTGGGACTTCGGCGTCTTCAACCAGATCTGGCTGATGCGCGGCGGACAGCCCGAGCGCGAGTACTACCTCCTCGGCGTCTACTCGTTCATCGAGTCCTTCGCCGTGAACCGGTACAGCACGGGCGCCGCCATCGCGCTCGTCACCGTCGTGCTGCTGCTCGCCGGATCCGTCGTCTACCTGCGCCAGATGCTCCGGACGGGAGAGATCGAGTGAGGCGACGGCCGCCGCTCCGCCACGACCTGTTCGGCCTGCTCATCGCCGCGGTGACCGGCTTCCCCGTCTACTGGATGGTCCTCACCGCGTTCCGGCCCGCCACGGACATCCTCAGCCTGCCCCCGGAGTTCTGGCCCGGCCGGCCCACCCTCGACAACTTCGCCCGGGCCCTGTCCACCGAGACCTTCTGGGCCAACGTCCGCTCCAGCGTCGTCATCGGCCTGGGCACCGTGGTCGTCTCCCTCCTCGTCGGCACCCTCGCCGCCTACGCCCTCGCCCGCTTCCGCTTCACCGGCCGCAAGGCCTTCGTCCTGGTGCTGCTCGCCGTCCAGATGATCCCGCTCGCGGCGCTGATCATCCCGGTGTACCTGCTCCTCAACGACGCCGGGATGACCGACAGCCTCACCGGCGTCATCCTCGTCTACCTCGTCTTCACCCTGCCGTTCACGGTGTGGATGCTGCACGGCTTCGTCGTCGCCGTCCCCGTGGAGCTCGAAGAGGCGGCCCTGGTCGACGGCTGCGGCCGGCTCGGCGCGTTCTGCCGGGTCACCCTGCCGCTGCTCGCCCCCGGCCTCGTCGCCACCTCCGTCTTCGCCCTCGTGCAGGCGTGGAACGAGTACGTCCTCGTCTACGTCCTGCTGTCCACGCCGGAGAAGCAGACCGTCAGCATCTGGCTGGTCTCGTTCCAGACCGGATTCGGCACCGACTACGGCGGACTGATGGCGGGCGCCACGCTGACCGCCCTGCCCGTCGTGGTCTTCTTCCTCGCCGTCCAGCGCAGGATCGCCTCCGGCCTCGCCGTCGGCGCGGTCAAGGGCTGAGCCCTACCGCAGGAGGCCCCACCCTGCCCCGGCGGCACCGTCCCTCGTCCTCAGGAGGACCTCATGACGCACGACCGCCTCGACCTCGTGTCCAAGCTCTACCAGCCCGCCGGCTGGCCCCGCGTCCTGGAGGCCGCGTCCGGCTCGCCGACCGGCGCCCCGCTGGTCGTGGACCTCGACCCGACCACGTTCTGCGACCTCGCCTGCCCCGAGTGCATCAGCGGAAAGCTCCTCAACCAGGGCCGCTTCACCCCCGAACGGCTCGCCGCCCTCGCCGAGGAGATCGTCGCCATGGGCGTACGGGCGGTGGTCCTCATCGGCGGCGGCGAACCCCTCGCCCATCGCGGCACCCGACGGGTCTTACGCATCCTCGGAGAGGCCGGACTGGCCGTCGGCGTCGTCACCAACGGCACGATGATCCGCCAGAACCTCTCCGAGCTCGCCCAGTACGCCTCCTGGGTCCGCGTCTCCGTCGACGCCGGAACCGCCGACACGTACGGCCGTTTCCGGCCCGACCGCAAGGGGCGCAGCGTCTTCGACAAGGTCATCGAGAACATGCGGCTGCTCGCCGCCGAGAAGAGCGGCGCGCTCGGCTACTCCTTCCTCGTGATGTCCCGGCGGGAATCCGACGGCACGACCGTCACCAACCACCACGAGGTGCTGACCGCGGCCGAACTCGCCCACGACATCGGCTGCGACTACTTCGAGACCAAGGCCATGTTCGACGACGACCACCACATCGTGCAGGTCCCGGGGGAGCTGCTGGCCTCCGTCGACCGGCAGCTCGCCGAGGCCTCCCGGCTGGAGAGCGACCGCTTCCAGCTGGTCAACTCCTCCACCCTCACCTCCCTGCGCGGCCAGTCCGGAGCCGTCCAGCCGAAGGCGTACGACCGCTGCCGGGTCGCCGAACTGCGCACCCTCATCACCCCGTCCGGGGTGTACGTGTGCTCCTACCACCGTGGCAACCCGCTCGCCCGCATAGGCGACGCCGTCACCGACGACCTCGCCACCCTCTGGGAGAAGTCCGACCGGGGGATCGTCGACCCGAGCCGGGACTGCCGGTTCCACTGCGCCCGCCACAGCTCCAACCTGGAGCTGGAACGTATCGCCCGTGGAACCGGCGACGTCCCGCCCGTCGAGGACTACGACCCCTTCCTCTAGTTCCTCCAGTCCCCTTAGCTCGGCGTCGGCGTCGGCGTCGGCGTCGGCGCGTCCCGGATGCCCGGCGCCGCCGCCGTGGGCAGGATCCGGGCCCCCGGGTGGGTGACGCGCAGCGCCCGGCCGAGCCGCTCCACCGTCTCCGCCAGCGCGTCCGCCCGGCAGACGCCGACCAGCGCACCGCCTCCGCCGGCCCCGCTGAGCTTCAGCGGCAGGCCGGCGGAGCGCAGCGCGGACCGCCGCAGGTCCTCCAGGAGGGGCGTCGACATGCGCTGGTGGTCCCGCATGGCCACGTGCGCGTCGCTCATCGCCGCCCCCAGCGCCGCCAGGTCCCGGCCGCGCAGCGCCTCCCACACCCGCTCCGACGCCCCGTCGGCCGCCCGCCGGTACGCGGCGAGCGCCGGGTCGCCGGCCGAGAGCTGCGCCCGTACGTCCCGGATGTGGTGCCGGGTGTCCTTCCGGGTGCCCGAGTCGACCACGACCACCCGCCACTCCTCCGGCAGGGCGAGCCGTTCCCGTACCACCGGAAGACCCCGCTCGCGCCCGTCCAGCAGCAGCGCGCCGCCCTCGACGACCGCGAGATGGTCCATGCCGCCGCCGTGGAAGCGGGCGAACTCGAACTCGTACGCCCACTGCGCGATCGTACGGTCGGAGGGCAGCGCGCGCCCCGGTGTCCCGGCCTCGGCGAAGGCGCGGAACAGCGCCACGATCAGCGCCGTGGACGAGGAGAGGCCGCTCGCGGGCGGCGCCTCGCTGTGGACCAGGACCGGCGGCGGCACCGGGCCGAGGCCCGGCAGCCGGCCCCGCAGGAAGGCCCACACCTCGTCCCGCCAGCCGCCCTCGGCCGCCTCCTGACCGGCCGCCCGCGCGGCGCCCTCCGGCACGACCTCGACCGTGGTCGGCAGCGCGAGGGCGAGACTGACCGAACGCCCCCCGCCCAGCCAGTCCAGGTCCTCTCCCGACAGACACGCCCGGCACGGCACCACCGCGCGGATCGGATGCACGTCACTCACCTCGCCTGGAACCTCCCCTCTTGTTCGAACGCCTGATACATCGACAGCACGACCCGTGTCGGCGGGTGCAGCGGGCCCGGCGGATCCCCGAGCGGCCGGAACTCCGCCCGGCGCACCTCGTCCGCCCCGGGCGACAGCTCCCCGGACCAGCGCCGGGTCACGAAGCAGAGCGCGAAGCAGTGGGTGACGTCGCCGTTCGGGTACGTCAGCGTGTGCACGGCCGGGTCCGACAGCGAACCGAAGGCCACCAGGTCCGCCCGGTCCACCCGCAGCCCCGTCTCCTCGGCCACCTCGCGCACGGCCGCGTCGGCGAAGTCCCCGTCCTCCTCGCAGGCGCCCGCCGGAAGCTCCCACACCCCCGTGTCGGCCCGCTGCTGGAAAAGGCCGCGGCCCTCCGCGTCGAGGAGCAGGACCTGCGCGCCGGGGACGAGCAGCTTCCGCCCGCCCACCTCCCGACGCAGCGACCAGATGTACGACCCGACGTAGCCCATGCCCGTACCGCCTCCTCCGCCGTCCGCCGCGCGGCGGACGGCCACGCGGCCGCACCCTGTCACGCGCGGTCCTCCACCAGCCAGCGCGGCATGGCCTCCGGCGTGGCGAGCAGCCACCGCACGTACCGGTCGACGCCCTCCGCCACGTCCACCCGGGCCCGCCAGCGCAGCAGTTCCGCGCACCGCTCGGTGTCGGCGTACCCGCCGAGCGGGTCGCCCTCGGGGCGCGGGGTGACGATCCGGCGCGCTTCGGGGAAGTAGGGGGTGATCAGGTCCGCCACCTCCCGGACCGAGGTCGGGACGCCCGTCCCCACGTTCACGGTCTGCTCCGCCATCCCCTCCTCCACCAGCGCGAGCGCGGTCGCCTCGGCGATGTCCTCCACATGCACCAGGTCGCGCACCTGGACCCCGCCGCCGTTCAGCCGCATGGGGCGGCCGAGCCGGGCCTGGAGGGAGAGCCAGGGCACCATCCAGGAGTGGCTGCCCGGCTTCGGGATCTGCGGCTCCCCGTACACGGAGAAGTAGCGCACGATCGCGTACTCGCAGCCCGACTGCGCCCCGAGCATCAGCCGCGTCTGGTGCTCCGCCCACAGCTTGCCGTTGGCGTACACCGACAGCGGGAACAGCGCCTGGTCCTCGTGGAACACGTGCGGGCCCGGCGAGTCGGAGGGGCCGTCGCCGTACACGGACGCCGAGGAGACCAGCACCAGGCGCCGGATCCTGGCCCTGGCCGCCTCCTCCAGGACGACCTGGGTGCCCTGCACATTGGCCCGGAAGGCGATGTCGGGGCGGCGCGTGCAGGCCGCCACGTCCGCGAAGGCGGCGGCGTGGACCACGAAGTCGGCGTCCCGGACGAGCTCGGCGACCGCCTCCCGGTCGCATATGTCCCCGACCACCAGCCTGGCCCCCGTCCGCGCCACCCCGAACGTGGTGTGGGCGGACTCCGGATACGCGTCCATCCGGTCCAGGACGGCCACCTCCGCGCCGACCCGGCAGAGCAGGGACACCAGCCGGCTGCCGACCAGACCCCCTCCTCCGGTCACGACGACACGGGCGTCGCGGAGCTTCTCAAGCCGCGACAGGACGGAGTCGGTCGTTCCGTGCGGTAACGCGTGCGATCCAGCGGACATGAACGTCCCTTCCGGGGCCGACGACGAACTCGGATGGCGAGCGGACCCGCCCGGGGCCCCGTACGGAGGCCGGCCCCAGGCGCGTCAGGTCAGCATCCGTGGCACTTCCGTCACTCCGCCAGAGGGCGGATTCGGCACTCTTGCGAGGCTTTCGCGGCCTCCGTACTGTCCGGATCCGGCGGTCCCGACCGCACCGCGGCGCGGCCGGAGGACGGTCGGAGCCGTTCGAGCACCCCCCGTTTCCCACCGGAAGAGGAGAGACCGCGTGACGCGTCATCGGCTCAGCGGGGTCGTCATGACCCACCCCAAGCGCCGTCGATCCGCTGAGAGGATGGCTCTCGCGGCGCCCGAGGGCGCCCTGCGCGTGGTGATGGACCCGGACCCCACGGGCACCCCCTCGGTGCTGCGCACGGCGCTCGCCGCCTGGGACGCGATCGAGGACGGTGCCACGCATCAACTGGTGGTCCAGGACGACATGATGTTGTCCGAAACGTTCTTCGAGCGGGTCCGGCTCGCGGTCGACGCGATGCCCGACGCCGCCCTGGCCCTGTTCGCCCTGTGGGACTCCCGCAACGGCGCCGCCGTCCGCTTCGGCGCCCTCGCGGGCGCCCGCTGGGTGGGCGCGGTCAACGAGTACTTCCCGTGCGTCGCGATCGTGCTGCCCCGGGCCGTCGCCGAGGGGTTCGTCGGCTACGGCCGCGCGCGGCTCGGCGGCTGGCCCGACGACATCCTCATGCACCGCTACCTGAAGGAGAACCGCGTCCCCCGCTACGTCTCCGTCCCCAGCCTCGCCGAGCACGAGGACCGCGGCTCCCTCTCGGGCAACGCCTTCCGGGGGCCGCGCCGTTCGGTCTGCTTCCTGCCCGGCGACCGGCCCGGCGACGAGGGGGACCGGCTGACCGGCCTCGATGTGCTGCCCTTCTTCAAGAACGGCGTCGCCCGCTGCGCGGTCCGGGTCGCCGGACCCGGCCCCGAACGATGGCTGCACATGGACGCCGAGCAGTACCTGCGCGGCCAGGGCCTGCCCGGCTCGCTGCTCGTCCCGCCCGGAACCGAGCGCGACGCCCCGGACGTCAGGGGCACCTGGCTGACCGCCCTCGCCATGGGCCACGAGGCCGCCCGGCGCGGCCTGGACGCCCCGGACCCCGGACCGGTGCCGCGCGCCGAGGTGTACGCGGAGGCCATGGCGACGATCGGCCCCGGCGGCATCAGCGACACCAGCACCGAGGAGCGGATCGCCGCCCGCCGCGAGAGCCTCGCGGCCGTGGCCCACCGGGCCCTGGCGGCGGGCCGCGAGGCGGCAGGGCGGACGCCGACACCGCTGTCGGGGAAGGCGCCGTCCCGTCGGGGCGGTGGGCTCGTCGTGCGGGGTGGGGCGACGCCGCTCGGCGAGCACCTCGCGCGCCGCCTGGCCGACCTGACGGACCTGACCGGGTCCGGGGCCCCGGACGCCGTCGTCGACCTGACCGGCCTGCGCTTCGGCTCCCCCGTGCGGGCGCTGACAGTCCGGCCGGGCGGGGCGGCACGCCCGTACGTCCTCAGGGTGGGCGAGGTGTATGGGCCCGGCTGCTCCCGGCACACCCTCGTCGGCCGCATGGTGTGGGACGCCCTGCGCAGCCGGCCCGTGGTCGTGGCGGGCGACGGGGACGCCGAGGTGTACCCCGTGTACGTGGACGATCTCGCCGACGCGGTGGCGGCGGTGCTCCGGGACCGGCCCGATGCCCGCACCCTGACCGTCGCGGCGGAGAAGCCGTGCACGGTGGGGGAGTTGGCGCGGGCGGTGCACGCGTCCGTCCGCCCCGTACCCGTACGGGAGGAGCCGTCGGCGCCCGGTCCCCGGGAGCCGGGGCCCGGTTTCGCCGACGGCCCCCGCCCGCCCGCGTGGACGCCGGCGACGGGCGCGGCGAAGGGGCTGCACGCGTTCGCGCAGTGGCTGGCGTACGAGGGAACGCTCCTGAGCGCCGATTGAGGGGCGGGACGCGGGCGGCGTTAGCATCGGCACGTCGTCGACAACTGGAGTTCACCGTCATGCCTTTGCCGCGCATCGGAGTCGTCATCGTCACCATGGGCAACCGCCCGCGGGAGCTGGAGGCGCTGCTCGCTTCGGTGGAGAAGCAGGACGTCCCCGCGACCCGGGTGGTCCTGGTGGGCAACGCGACCCCGCTGACCGACGTCATGACGGACGCGACGAAGATCCCGCTGACCGAGAACCTGGGCTGCCCCGGCGGCCGCAACGTCGGCCTGGAACTCCTGCGCGACTCCGGTGAGGTGGACGTCGTCGTCGAACTGGACGACGACGGCCTGCTCATCGCCGACGACGTCTTCCGCACGGTCCAGCGGCTCTTCGCGGAGGACCCGAAGCTGGGCGTCATCGGCTTCCGGGTCGCCGACGAGCACGGCCACACCGAGCGGCGCTGGGTGCCCCGGCTGCGCGCGGACGACCCGATGCGCGGCGGTCCGGTGACCGCCTTCCTCGGCGGAGGGCACGCCTTCTCGATGTCGATGCTCCGTCAGACCGGCCTGTGGGCGGGGGAGTTCTTCTTCGGGCATGAGGAGTCCGACCTCGCCTGGCGCGCCCTGGACCACGGCTGGAAGATCGTCTACGAGCCGTCGCTCGTCCTCCAGCACCCGAAGACCTCCCCGGCCCGGCACGCGACCCACTACCGCTACACCGCCCGCAACCGCGTATGGCTGGCCCGCCGCCGCCTCCCGGTCCCGCTGATCCCGGTCTACCTCGGCGTCTGGACCCTCATCACCCATCTGCGCACCCGGCAGGCCGTGGGCCTCAAGGCTTGGTGGGGCGGCTTCTTCGAGGGCGTGCGGACCCCGTGCGGCCCGCGTGCGGCGATGCGCTGGAGCACGGTCTGGCGCATGACCCGACTGGGCCGGCCGCCGATCCTCTGACCACGCGCGAAGGCGCGCACCCCCGTGGGCGTCAGAGGGTGACGACGGTCGTCTCCGTCGCCTTGACGCCGACCCAGACGGGAACGCCCTCCGCGAGGCCGAGCTCGGCCGCCGACCGAGGGGTGATCTCGGCGACGAGGTCCGGCGCCCGGTCGGACGTCACCAGGACCCGCAGCCTGCTGCCGCTCGCCGTGATCTCGCGTACGGTCCCGGGCCAGACGTTACGGGGGCTGCCGGCGGGCTTCTCCAGATGCAGGGAGACCGCCTCGGGCGCGACGATCGCCAGCGCCGGGGTGCCGACGGGCGGCGGCTCGGCCGCGACCAGGGTTCCGCCCCCGTCGAGCGCGAGCCCGTCGGCGGTGGCGGTGCCGGGCCAGGCGTTGCGGCCGAGCATCCGGGCGACCCAGGGGGAACGGGGGTGGCGGGTGACCTCGGCCGGAGCGGCGTCCTGAAGGGCGCGCCCGTCCTCCAGGACCAGGACGCGGTCGGCGAGGGAGACGGCCTCCACCGGGTCGTGCGTGACGATCAGGCAGACGCCGCCGAACCCGGTGAGATGGGTGCGCAGGGTGTGCCGTACATGCGCCCGGGTGGTCTGGTCCAGGGCGGCGAGGGGCTCGTCGAGGACGAGGAGCCGGGGGCGGGCGGCCAGGGCGCGGGCCAGGGCGACGCGTTGGGCCTGACCGCCCGAGAGCTGGGCGGGACGGCGCTGGGCCAGATGGCCGACGCCGAGGCGGTCGAGCCAGCTCTGCGCCTCGCGGCGGGCCTCCGCGCGCGGGACGCCCTGGGCGCGCAGCCCGTACGCGGTGTTGGCGAGCGCGGTCAGATGCGGGAAGAGGGCGCCGTCCTGCGGGACCCAGGCGACCCGCCGCTGGTGCGGGGGCAGGGCCGTGACGTCGGTGCCGCCGAGCGTGAGGTCGGCGTGGGCGCGCGGGGTCAGGCCCAGGAGCGCGCGGAGCAGGGTGGTCTTGCCGGCCCCGTTCGGGCCCACGACGGCGATGGTGGTGCCGGGTTCGGCGTCGAGGGTGAGGTGCGTGTAGCCGGTGACCTCGGCGTGCAGCGCCCAGCGTGCGTCCGAGGGGGCGGGGCGCGGCTCTTCTGCCACCGGCGGGCCGGTGGGGGCGGCGTCCGCGTCGGGCGCGGGAGCCGTGTGGCGGACCCGGCCCGTCGGGGTGCCCGTCCAGCGCCCCCGGAGGGCGATCAGCACGGTCATGGCGATGGCGAGGAGCAGCAGCGAGACCGAGGTCGCGGCCTCGGGCTCGTCCTGGAGGAGCAGATAGACCTGGAGCGGGAGGGTCTGGGTGGTGCCGGGCAGGTTGCCGGCGAAGGTGATGGTGGCGCCGAACTCACCGAGCGCCCGCGCCCAGGTCAGCGCGGCCCCGGCGACGACCCCGGGCGCCACCATCGGCAGTGTGACGGTGAAGAAGACCCGGACCGGTGAGGCGCCGAGCGAGGCCGCCGTCTCCTCGTACCGGGGCCGCAGACCGCCCAGTGCGCCTTCCAGGCTGATGACCAGGAACGGCATGGCGACGAAGGTGGCCGCCAGGACGGCGCCGGAGGTGTGGAACGGCAGCGTGATGCCGAAGGCCGACTCCAGCCAGGGCCCGAGCAGTCCGCGCCGCCCGAACGCGAGGAGCAGCGCGACACCGCCGACGGTCGGCGGGAGCACCATCGGCAGCAGCACCAGTGAGCGCACGAACGCCTTGCCCCGGAAGGGCACCCGGGCCAGCAGCCAGGCGAGCGGCACCCCGAGCAGGAGCGAGAGCCCGAGCGCCCAGAAGGAGACCAGGAGGGACAGCCGCAGGGCCTCGACGGTGCCCGGCGCGGTGAGATGCGCGGCGAGCTCGCTCCACTCGGTCCTGACGAGGATGCCGATGAGGGGGAGACAGAGGAAGGCCACGGCCACCAGCGCGGGCAGCGCGAGCAGGAGAGGCGGACGGGCGCCGGACGTACGGCGGCCTGATCGTTTCATCGATGATCCCGGAGACATGGGGGCGGAAGCGCGGGGAGAGGGCCGCCCGCGCCGACGGGCACGCTGCCCCGGTACGCGTGAGGGCGGTCAGGTGCGGTCGATGTGCACGCTGGTCGACTTCACGCGGGCGGTGGCCCGCATGCCGACCTCAAGACCCAGCTCCTCCACGGCCTCACGGGTGAGCAGGGAGACCAGCCGGTGCGGTCCGGCCTGGATCGTCACCTGGGCCGCGATGTCGCCCAGCTTGATCGCCGTGACGATGCCCGGGAAGGCATTGCGCGCCGAGGTGTACGACGCGTCCTCGTCGTCGCCCTGGGCGATCTCCACGGAGAACGCGGCCAGCGACTTCCCGTCGATCACACGCCGGCCACTCTCGTCGCGGTGCGTCGCGACCCGCCCGGCGTCGGCCCAGCGCCGCGCGGTGTCCGGGCTCACGCCCAGCAGACGCGCGGCCTGCCCGATGGTGTAGGACTGCATGCCCGACACCGTAGGGCGCGCGGGCTCGCATCTGCAAGAAAGCTGTACGACCCTCCATCGCGAATGAGAGCGTGCTTGGAGGAACGGCCGAGCCGCGGGCCGCTAAGCCCAGGGCTGGATGTCGGGCAGCACCCAGGAGCCGTCGGGGGCGGACGACCGCCTGGAACGCGCGGTGCTAGAGGGCCTGCTCGTCGATCGGGTCCATGAGCTCGCTCCTGTGCCGCCGTCGTCGTGCGGGTCGGGTTCGCCGGGTCCGTCCGGGGGCCGGGTCCGGTCAGTCGGCGGGGAGCAGGCTCGGGGGCTGCCAGGTGCCGGAGACGGCCGAGTCCTGTGGGGCGTACAGGCGCATGGTGAGGCTGAAGGCGCCGTCGGCGGGGATGGGCAGCCAGTTGGTCGCGCTGAGGGGGCTGTCGGGGGCGTCGGTCTGGATGAGGAGGACGATGTCCTGGCTGCCGGGGGCGGGGGCCGGGGTGGAGCGGTGCCCGATGGAGTAGATCTGCGCGGCGTTGTCGATGAGGTATCCGTCGGCGTCGTAGGCGGTCAGCGACCAGAAGGCGTCGACGGGCGGGGTCTGGCCGGCGGGGAAGGTGAGGGTGTAGGCGCGGTGGCCGTCGCGCTGGTCGGCGCTGACGCCGGTGCTGGGGTAGAGGGCGTCCTGGGGGAGGTTGGCGCCCAGGGCGGTCATGGCGATGTAGGCGCGCTGCTCGTAGTGGACGCCGTATCTGCCGATGTCGGTGGTCTCGAAGCGCCAGCCGTTGACGGGGTCGGTGCCGGTGTGGCCCTGTATGCGGCTCAGTCCGGTCTGCTTGGCGGCGTCCAGGTCCGCGTCGGAGAGGGCGTCGACATTGCCGCCGGGAACGATGCCGATGGTGGCGAACTCGGCCAGGACGGGGGCGTCTTCGGGCCTTTCCGGAGTGCCGGCGAGCAGGGTGCACAGGCGGTCGAGGAAGTCGCGTCCGCTGAGGGCGGCGATCTGCTCGGCGGGCGGGGTGACCATGTCGACGTCGGTGACGGTCCCTGCGGCAGGGACGTAGTGGCCGTGCTGCCAGGCGCTCAGGGGGAGGAGTTCGAGCTGCTTCTGAAGGGCCTGGACGTCGGCCAGGTCGCTGTCGCTGCGCACCTCGATGCGCCCGATGATCCAGGCGGTGTCGGCGGGCATCGGCAGGTGCGTGAGGCCGTCGGGCAGCGGAGTGTCCTGCGCGGACCAGTCGGGGCCGGTCAGCACGTACGTGAGGGAGCCTTCGGGGCGGACGCTGCTGGGGTCGTGGACGGTGTTGGTCCAGTCGTCGAGGATCTGCATCAGCCAGTACCGGTCGCCCATCGACGGCACGGACAGCACCAGCGGTTCGGGGCCGAGGTCGAGCCAGGCCTGGGAGTACAGGGTGTCCAGGTTGGCGCGTACGACGGTCCTGTCCTCGGGAGTGGCCAGATGCTCGTAGTTGCAGAACTGGTTGGTCGGGGCCAGGCCATGGTCCGGGTCGGGGTCGACGGTGTTGGTCTGCACCTGGCGGGTGAGGTCCATCAGGAGCAGCGGGTAGCCGAAGACGTAGGCCTCGCCTGCGATGGCCTGCACATCCGGATCCGTGGGAGTGGTCACGTTGGGTGCCCTTCCGTTCATGTTGAGTGATCAATCACGGACCCTAGAGCCGGCCACGGGATGTGACAGCGCCAAAACCGGCCGTCATGTGCCGGGCGGAATCAGGCGGCACGGGGCGGGTGTCAGTGGCGCAGCTGGGTTTCCAGCCAGGAAAGGACCTCGGGGGTCACCGGGTCGGTGATGTCGGCGAACTCCTCGTGCTTCTTGAGGAACTTGGCCACGTACGGGCAGACCGGGACGATCCGCATCCCGGCGGCGCGGACGTCGGTCAGGGCCTGCTCGACCAGGATCGAGGCGAGGCCCTGGCCCGCGTAGGCGTCGTCGACCTCGGTGTGGAAGAACACCCGGCGGTCGTCGCGGTCGCGGTACGCGGTCAGGCCTGCGCGCTGGTCCGCGACGAGGATCTCGTAGCGGTGGCGGGCGTCGACGCGGCGGACGACGGGGGTGGTGGCGGTCTGCTCGCTCATGGGGGTCGGTCCTTCCTGGGGGCTTGTCGCGGTGCGGGGGCCGGGGGGTCAGGCGTGCGGCTTCGGGTTCCTGCGGGGGGTGAGTACGGCGTTCGGGAGGGCCGGGGCAGGGAGGCGGTCGCCGGGGTAGCCGGTCACCTCGCCGAAGCGGTCGGAGGCCCGCTCCCACTCCTCCCGCGCCGTCACGATGTCCTGGTGGTCGCGCCCGATGAAGTTCCACCACATCACGATCTCCTCCCCGAACGGCGGGCCGCCGAGCAGGACCGTGCGGGCCGCGCGGCCGGAGGAGTTGGTGAGGGTGACCGTGGTGCGCCCGGGGGCGGCGTAGCCGAGTTCGGCGGGGCGCAGGGCGGTGCCGTCGAGGCGGACGTCGCCCTCGTCGACGAGCAGACCGTGCTCGAAGGCCGGGTCGACGTCGAGGGTGACGGTGGCTCCGGCGTCGATCAGGATCTCGGCTCCGAGGAGCGGGGTGAAGGTGGTGACGGGGGAGGTGTCTCCCGCCAGCGTGCCCAGGAAGACCCGGAGCTCGGCCCCGTCGACGCGGAACGGCTTCGGCGCGTGGTGCTGGAAGGCGCGCGGGGCGTGGCGGTGCGCGTCGGGCAGGGCCACCCAGAGCTGGACGCCGTGCAGGACCGTCGTGCCGGGGGTGGAGACCTCGGTGTGGGCGATGCCGTGGCCACCGGTCATCAGATTGATCTCGCCGGGCCGTACGAAGGCGTGGGTGCCGAGGCTGTCGCGGTGCTCGATCTCGCCGCTGAAGAGCCAGCTGACCGTCTGCAGGCCGGTGTGCGGGTGCGGGGCCACGTCCATGCCGCCGGACGCGGCCACCTGGTCGGGGCCGTAGTGGTCGGCGAAGCACCAGGCGCCGATGAGCGTCCGGGCCCGCTGCGGCAGGGTGCGGCGTACGGTCATGGCGCGCGGCCCGCCCAGCGGGACGTCCCGGGCCGTGAGGACCTCGACCTCCGTGTGATCCATTGCCCTGGCCTTCCTCACCATGTAGTTTCGTTTTCAACAATAATGGGTGATCATAGCCGTGACGGCAACCCACGACAACAGGCGAAGGAGCACAGCGTGACCGAGACGTCCCAGACCACGGCCGCGGCCCGCCGGGCGAACGGCCGGATCTACCTCGACAAGCAGAGCCCCGCCGCGTACCGGGCCCTGGTGGCCACCGCCGAGACCGTCCGCGCGACGGCGGCCGAGGCCGGCCTCGACCGGATCCTGGTCGAACTGGTCAACCTGCGCGTGTCCCAGCTCAACGGCTGCGCCTCCTGCCTCGACGCGCACACCCGGGGCGCGCTGCGCGCCGGGGAGACCACGCGCCGCCTCGGCGTGCTCGCCGCCTGGCGCGACACCGAACTCTTCACCGCCCGCGAACGCGCGGCCCTCGCCCTGGCCGAGGCCACCACCCATCCCGCCGACGCCCTCGCCCAGGAGCGGGCGTACGCGGAGGCGGAGGCGGTCTTCGACGACGACGAGCTCTCCGCCGTGCTCTGGGTGGCCGTCACCATCAACGCCTTCAACCGCGTCTCGATCCTCAGCAAGCACCCGGTCCGGGACGTCCCCGGCCACTGAGAGCCGTCAGGACCGCGACCGCGACGGCGGCAGGTCGACGCCCGCAGCCCGCAGCCGGGCCTCGACCAGCGCGTTCAGGCGGGCGACGGCCGGTGCCCGCTCCTCGCCGTGGTGGTCGATCAGTTCATAGCGGGAGGCGGACTCGGACCTGCTCGTGGACCGGGCGGCTGGCATCGCCAGGAGCGCGCGGTCGGCGAGCAGCTTGGCGGCCAGCGCGGCCGCCAGCTCCTCGACCCGGGGGTCGTCGGGGTCCCAGGAGGCCGCCTCCGCGCCCCGCTTCGTCAGCTCGACGTGCTCCGGGTCGTCGAGCGCGCGCCCGAGCCGGGCCAGGAACGCGTCGAAGAGCTCCGGCATCGACGCCCGCGCCAGCACCAGGGCTTCGCGCTGCGCCGCCACGTAGTCGGGGCCGAAGCCGAGCTCGTTGAGCCGCTCAAGCACCGCGACGGCCCGCTCGGGCAGCAGCACCCGGTCGCCGTCGCCGGCCAGCCGGCGCAGGGTGTCGCGGCGCCCGACCAGCTCCTCGATCCGTTCGGCGAGCCTGCGGTCGACGTCCTCCAGGGCCTCGGCGAACCGCTCGGGGCCCGCGTCGAGCAGCTCGCCGACCTCGGCCAGCGGCACCCCGGCGGCGGCCAGCGTCCGGGCCCGGACCAGCCGGAGCAGATCGGCCGACCGGTAACGCCGGTAGCCGGAGCCGTCCCGGGCCGGCTCGGCGACCAGGCCCAGCCGGTGATAGTGCCGCACGGTCTTGACCGTGACGCCGACGAATGCCGCCGCCCGACCGATCGTCAGCCCGTCTGTCATCGGCGCGGAGCCCCCCCGGATCGTGACCGGCCGCCCCGGCGCTCACGGTGAGGCCATGGTCCCGGACGATCATCGGGCCGAGCGTAGCGCGTGCCCCTTCGACGCCCCGCGAGCGACGTTGACCTTGACCTCGGGTCAGGGTGCAGGGTTCATCGCACGGCCCCGGTAGGCGGCCGGACACCGATGAAGAGGAGCTCCCTCATGGGAACGGGCACTGGCGGCGACAAGGGTTTCTCCGAAGCCGGACTGCGCAGGCTGCGCGAGGTCCTGACGCGGCATGTCGACTCCGGGCGGATCCCCGGACTCGTCGCCCTCGTCGGCCGCGGCGCTCACACCCACGTCGAGGCGATCGGCACGATGCGCCACGACGGCGGCGCGCCGATGCGCCGGGACACCATCTTCCGGATGGCGTCCACGTCCAAGCCGGTCACGATGGCGGCGGCGATGGTCCTGCTCGACGAGTGCCGGCTGCGGCTGGACGACCCGGTGGACCCCTGGCTGCCCGAACTCGCGGACCGGCGGGTCCTGAAGAGGCCCGACGGCCCGCTGGACGACACCGTCCCGGCCCTGCGGCAGATCACCGTACGCGATCTGCTGACCTCCACGTTCGGACTCGGGCTCGACTTCGATCTGATGGACTCGCCGATCAGGGCCGCGACCTTCGAGCGCCTCGACTACAGCGTGGCGTCCGGGCCCGCGCCCGAGCCGGACGAGTGGATGCGGCGCCTCGGCGAGCTGCCGCTCTCCTACCAGCCCGGCGAGCGGTGGCAGTACGACCTCAGCAACGAGGTGGTCGGGGTGCTGGTCGCGAGGGTCACCGGCCGCCCGCTGGAGACCTTCCTGCGCGAACGCGTCCTCGATCCGCTGGGCATGCGCGACACGGGCTTCCATGTGCCCGCGGGCAAGATCGACCGACTGCCGCCGCTGTACGGACCCGACCCGGCGACCGGCGCCTTCCACGTCTGGGACGAGCCGGTGGGCGGCCGGTCGAGCGAGCTGCCGGTCTTCCAGGGAGCGGGCGGCGGTCTGGTCTCCACCGTCGACGACTACCACGCCTACTTCCGGATGCTGCTCGCCCACGGGACGCACGAGGGCGAACGGATCCTGTCCAGGCCCGCCGTCGAGCTGATGACGACCGATCACCTCACGCCGGGGCAGCGGGCAGGACGGGACGCGATGTACGGGCGGATCGCCGCCCTGACGGTCGGCCAGGGGACGCAGGGCGGCTGGGGCTTCGGAATGGCGGTACGCACCACCCGCCGCGACTACGCCCCGCTCGGCCAGTTCGGCTGGGACGGCGGCACCGGCACCAGCGCCTACGCCGACCCGGGCAGCGGGCTCACGGGCGTCCTGCTCACCCAGGTGGGGATGTCGACGCCCGATTCGCCCCGGCTCATCCACGACTTCTGGACCACCCTCCACCAGGCCCTCGCCGATTAATGCGAGCTAGGTCACGCCCCCCGCCGTGCATCCCTGGGAGCCGCTCGTGCATCTTGTGTGCGCGAGGTCCGTGCGGACCCCGCGCGAACAACGACTCCTAGCAAGGGCAGACCATTTTGATATCCACCACTCTGGGCGTGCGTCGTGCCGTGACCGTCGCGGTCACGACCTCCGCCGTCCTGGCCGGCGGCCTCTTCGCCGGCCAGGCGCAGGCCGCGACGCCGCCCGCCCCGTCCATCACCGCCCCCGGCGGCTTCGTGATGAACAACGGGACCGGTGCGGCGCTGTTCGGCAAGGCCGCGGACACCCGCCGGTCGACCGGCTCCACCACGAAGATCATGACCGCGAAGGTGGTGCTGGCCCAGCGCGGCCTGAACCTCGACACCAAGGTCACGATCGACAAGGCGTACAGCGACTACATCGTCTCCAAGAACGCCTCCTCGGCCCGGCTCATCGTCGGCGACAAGGTGACCGTCCGACAGCTCCTCTACGGCCTGATGCTGCCGTCGGGGTGCGACGCCGCCTACGCGCTGGCCGACAAGTTCGGCACCGGCACCACGCGCGCGGCCCGGGTGAAGTCGTTCATCGGCAAGATGAACGACGAGGCCCGCAAGCTGGGCATGAAGAACACGCGCTTCGACTCCTTCGACGGCATCAGCAACGGGACGAACTACTCGACCCCGCGCGACCTGACGAAGCTGGCGAGCAGCGCGATGACGAACTCCACGTTCCGTACCATCGTCAAGACCAAGTCCACGACGCAGAAGGTCACCACCAAGAGCGGTGGCTACCGGAACATGTCCTGGACCAACACGAACAAGCTGCTGAGCACCTACAGCGGCGCGATCGGCGTGAAGACCGGCTCGGGCCCGCAGGCCAAGTACTGCCTCGTCTTCGCCGCCACCCGCGGCAACAAGACGGTCATCGGCGCGGTACTCGGCGCGCCGACCGAGGCCAACCGGGCGGCCGACGTGAAGAAGCTGCTGGACTACGGCTTCGCCAAGTAGCACCACCCGCTGAGCGACCGGCGCCCCCGCGCGCCGGTCGCTCAGTGCCCGGAGCCCCCTCCGCCCGCACGGTCGGACAGGATCGCGCCGATCACGGCGAGCGGAGCGGGGTCCAGCATCTCGTAGTGGCCGCACGCGACGTCGAAGGCGGCCACGTGCCCGCCGCCGTACGCCCGCCAGGACTCCGGGGCGGGCGCGGCACCGTCCGGGCCGTCCGCCGCGGCGCGGAAGTGGAGGACGTCCACCCCGCGCGTCCGCGCCGGAGGCGTCCGCAGGGCGTCCACCGCCGACCGCACCGCGCTCCGCGCGCCCTCCACCACCCGCTCGCCGAGCAGCGCGATCTGCTCCGGCGGCGTCCCGTCCGCCGCGAAGCCGGCCGACCCGGCCACATGCCGGTGCGTCTCCTCCCAGCCGGGCAGCCCCTCCTCGGGCGCCGGATACGCGTCGAGCAGCGCCACGAACTCCACCGCGTGGCCCGTCTCCACCAGCTCCGCGGCCACCCCGTGGGCGAGGACTCCGCCGACCGACCAGCCGAGCAGCCGGTACGGCCCCGCAGGCTGCACCTCCCTGATCCGCCGCGCGTACTCCCGTACCAGCTCGGCCGGTTCACGCACACCCCCCTCCGGCTCCGCGAGGCTCGGCGCCTGGAGCCCGTACAGCGGGACGTCCGGGTCGAGATGGGGCAGCAGCCGGGCGTACGGCCAGGCGAGGCCGCTCGCCGCGTGCACCGCGAACAGCGGCCTCAGGCGTCCGCCGGTCCGCAGCGGCAGCAGCACGTCCAGGCCCGAGCCGCCGCGCTCGCCGCCGAGCCGACGGGCCAGGGCCGCCGGGGTCGGCGCCGAGCCGACGGGCCAGGGCCGCCGGGGTCGGCGCCTCGAACAGGGCCCGCACCGACAGTTCGGTGCCCAGGACCGCCCGTACCCGGCTCACCAGCCGGGTCGCGAGCAGGGAGTCGCCGCCCAGGTCGAAGAAGCCGTCGTCCGGACCGGCCCGGTCCACCCCGAGCACCTCGGCGAAGAGCGCGCACAGCGGCTCCTCGTGCGCGTGCGCCGCCCCCCGGCGGACGGCGGCGCCGTACGCGGGAGCCGGCAGCGCCGACCGGTCCAGCTTGCCGTTCGGCATCAGCGGAAGCCGCTCAAGCGGCACCACCGCCGACGGCACCATGTGGTCCGGCAGTGTGTCGCGGGTCAGACGCCGCAACTCCGCCCCGTCGAGCACGTACCCCGGCCCCGGCACGGCGTACGCGACCAGCCTGCGGTCGCCCGGCCGGTCCTCCCGCACGACCGCGACCGCCCGCGCCACCCCCTCGTGCCGCAGCAGGGCGGCCTCCACGTCACCGAGCTCGATCCGGAAGCCCCGGACCTTCACCTGGCCGTCCAGCCGCCCCAGATACTCCAGCTGCCCGTCGGCCCGCCACCGCACCTGGTCGCCCGTGCGGTACATCCGGCCGCCGGGCGCGCCGAACGGGCAGGCCACGAAGCGCTCCGAGGTCAGCCCGGGCCGGTTGAGATAGCCGCGCGCGACGCCCGCCCCGGCGATGTACAGCTCTCCCGGCACCCCCACCGCGACCGGCTGGAGCCACGGATCCAGCACGTACACGCGGGCGTTGGGCACCGGGCGGCCGATCGGAGGGTCGCCGTCGGGGCCGTCGACGAGGTCCTCGCCGCGCCACCAGGTCGCGTAGGTCGTCGCCTCCGTGGGGCCGTAGATGTTGGTGACCGCGCAGCCCGGCACCCGCTCCCACAGCTCGCGCAGCAGGGCGTGCGGCACCGCCTCCCCGCCCAGCACCACATGCCGCGCCGACACCTTCAGGGAGCCGCCCGCCAGCATGCTCGCCATCGCCGAAGGGACACCGCTGACCAGACTCCCCTCCCAGCCGTCCCGCTCCAGCAGCGCGAACAGGTCGCCGACCAGCTCCAGATGGCCCCCGAGCGCCAGGGTCGCCACGATCTCGAAGACCGACACGTCGAAGCTGAGCGAGGTGGACGCCAGCACCCGAGCCATGCCGTCCGCGCCGAAGTGCTCCTCGACCGTCGCCACGAAGGCGACGGCGTTCGCGTGCTCGACGACCACGCCCTTGGGGACACCGGTGGTGCCCGAGGTGTAGATGACGTACGCGGGGTGCCGGGGCAGCAGCGGGCGGGGCCGCTCCGCGTCCACGACGTCCGCGTCGTCCTGCTCCGCCACCCGCCGCCGCACGGAGGGCGCGTCCAGGACGAGCGCGGCCGTCCCCTCCGGCAGCACGCCCCGGGTCGCCTCCGTGACCACCGCGAGCCGGGGACGGGCGTCGCCGAGCATCCGCGCCACCCGGTCCGCCGGGTACCGCACGTCGACCGGCACGTACGCGGCCCCGGACTTCAGCACGGCGAGCAGCGCGACCACCGCGTCCTCGCTCCTCGGCAGCGCGAGCGCCACCAGGGTCTCCGGCCCCGCGCCCTCGGCCAGCAGCACCCGCGCCAGCCGGTTCGCCCGGCGGTGGAGCTCCGCGTGGTCGACGGTCCGGCCCGCGTACGACAGGGCGGGCCGGTGCGGGAGCCGCGCGGCCCGCGCCTCCATCAGGGCGGGCAGCGTCGTCGCGGCCACCGGGCGTTCGGTGGCGTTCCACTCCTCCAGCGTCCGCCGCCGCTCGGCCTCCGACAGGGCCGGCAGGCTGCCGACCGTGCGGTACGGATCCTCGGCGATCACCGTCAGGATCCGTACGAACCGCTCGGCGATCCCCTCCACCGTGCCGCGCTCCAGGACATCGGGCCGGAAGTCGACCCGGACGCCCAGCTCCTCGGCCGGGGTGCAGATCAGGGACAGCGGATAGTGGGTGGCGTCGAACCCGGACACGCCGACGAGCGGCGCCTCGCCGAGACGGCGCCGTCCCGAGCCCGTCGGGTAGTTGTCGAAGACGGCCGTGGTGTCGAACAGGGCCCCGAAGCCCGCCTGCCGCTGGATCTCCGTCAGCCCGACGTGATGATGCTCCATCAGGTCGAGCTGCTCGTCCTGGACCCGTTCGAGCAGGTCGAGCAGGGTGTCCCCGGGATCCGCGCGCACCCGCGCCGGAACGGTGTTGATGAGCAGGCCCACCATCGACTCGACCCCGTCGACGTCGGCGCCCCGCCCCGACACCGTCATCCCGAACACCACGTCGCCCTGCCCGGTCAGCTGCCGCAGGACCAGCCCCCAGGCCACCTGCGTGACCGTGCCGAGGGTGACCCCCGCCTCCCGCGCCCGCTCCGTCAGCGCGGCCGTGGTCGTGGCGGGCAGCGCGCGCACCACCCGTTCGGGGACCACCGTGCCCGCGCCCCGGGCCCGTGGCGCCACCAGCGTCGGCCCCTGGATCCCGGCGAGCGCCTCCGCCCACGCCTCCAGGGACCACTCAGGGTCCACCTCGCCGAGCCAGTCCAGATAGGAGCCGTACGAGGGGGCCGCCGGGAGCGCGTCGGCCCCGGCGGCTCCGGCCCCGGCCTCGTACAGCCGGAACAGCTCGTCGAGCAGGATCGACGTGGACCAGCCGTCCAGGATGATGTGATGGTTCGTCAGCGCGAACCGCCAGCGCGTGTCGCCCAGCCGGATCAGCAGGAAGCGGAGCAGCGGCGGCCGCGCGGTGTCGAAGCGCCGCCGCCGCTCCTCCTCCACCAGCCGCCCGGCCTCCGCCTCCCGGGCGTCGGGCGCGGTCCCGGTGAGGTCGGCCTGCCGCCAGTCCAGCGGGACCCGGGACGGCACGAACCGTACGGGAGCCCCCGACGCGTCCGTACGGAACCCCGAACGCAGGCTGTCGTGCCGGTCCTGGAGCACCTGGCAGACCTCGCGCAGCAGCACCGGGTCCACCGGGCCCTCGAAGTCCAGGGCCAGTTGGGTGGTGTAGACGTCCTGACCGTCCGCGTCGAACACGGTGTGGAAGAACAGCCCCTGCTGGAGCGGCGCGGGCCTCGACGTCCGCTCGTCGGGGTCGGGGTCGGGATGGGGGTGGGTGGGGGTGCGGTCCGGTGTGCTCACGCCGTCTCTCCCGGTTCTGCGGTACGTGCGGTCGGTGTCGTGAGGGTCTTCAGCGCCTCGAACCAGGCGTCGGCCAGCGCCTCCACCCGCTCCCGGGCCAGCAGGGCCTTCGGATACGCCCAGGTGACCCGCAGCTCCGGCCGGTCCCCGCAGTCGTGGACGACCGCCGACACCTCCAGGAGGTGCGTCAGGGGCATCTCGGGGTCGCCGCCCCCGGAGACCGCGCCCGCCTCAGGGGCCAGGCCCCAGTCGGCCCCGCCCCCGTCGGCGCCCTCCGACCGGTCGAAGCGGCCCAGGTAGTTGAACAGGAGCTGCGCCCGGGGGAGCGCCGCGAGCACGGGCGCGGTCTCCGGGTGCAGATGGCGCAGCAGCCCGAAGCCGAGCCCCTTGTCCGGCATGGAGCCGAGCTGCTCGTCCACGGCCCGTACGGCGCCTTCAGGATCGTCCGCGCGCCCCGCGAGCCGGACCGGGAACATGCTGGTGAACCAGCCCACGGTCGCCGCCAGATCGAGTCCGGCGGCGATCTCCTCGCGACCGTGCCCCTCCACGTCCACCAGGAACGGGGCGGGGCCCCCGGCGCCGGGCGTGGCACGCCACTGCCCCGCCGCCGTGCTCAGGGCGCCCAGCAGCACCGCGTTCACGCCGACGCCGAGCCGGGCGGGCACGCGCGCCAGGAGCGGCTCCGTCAGCTCGGCGGGCAGGACCCGGGTGACGGTGTGCTTCGCGCCCTCCACATCACGGGACGCCACGAGATCCGCCCCCGGGACGAGCGCCTCCGCTCCCTCGACGAGGCCGCGCCAGAAGGGGAGTTCGGCCGCCCGCCCGGGTGCCTCGCGCTCCAGGAGCCGACCCCAGTCGGCGAACGACACGGGCGCGAAGCCCGGCTCCGCCGTGCGCGGGGCGGCGCCGGTGGCCAGGTCCTCCAGGAGGATCCGCCAGGAGACGCCGTCCACGACGAGATGGTTGATCATCAGGAGCAGCCGCCCGGGCCGCCCCGGGCCCGCGTCGAACCACACCGCCTGGAGCATGTTCCCCTCCTCGGGCGCCAGTCGGCGCCGCGCCGCGTCCGCCTCGGCGCGGACCAGCTCCCCGAGCCGGTCGGCGGGGAGACCGGCCGCGTCGATCCGTACGAGGCGCCCGGCGGCGTCGACGGCGTCGCGCGGCAGCACGTCGAGCCGCCACACCGGGGTGCGCGTCAGCCGCGTCCGCAGCGCGTCGTGCCGGTCGAGCAGCGACTGGAGGAGCGCCCGCAGCCGCTGCGGGGACAGCTCGGCCGGGGTGCGGACCAGCACGGACTGGTGGAAGCCGGCCACGGGACCGCCCCGTTCACGCTGCCAGTGCACGATCGGGGTGAGCGGCACCTCGCCCGCCGACGGCGCGGGGCCGGGTCCCGCCGCCGTGCCCGCCTTGGGCGGCCGCGCCTTCGCGTGGGCGGCCAGCGCGGCGACGGTACGGTGGCGGAAGACGTCCCGCGCGGAGATGCCAAGACCCCGGGAGCGGGCCCGGGACACCAGCCGGATCGACACGATGCTGTCGCCGCCGAGCGCGAAGAAGTCGTCGTCGACACCGACGGAGGGCCGTCCGAGAACGGCGGCGAACAGCTCGCAGAGGATCTTCTCGGCGGGGGTACCAGGCTCCCGGACCTCCCGGGCGGCAGGCTCCTGCGGGGCGGGCAGCGCCCGCCGGTCCAGCTTCCCGTTGGGCGTGAGCGGCAGCCCGTCCGGCAGCACGACGACGCCGGGGACCATGTACGGCGGCAGCGCCCCCCGCGCCCACTCGGTGAGCGCCTCGGCGAGACCGTCGGTGCCGTCGGCGGACCGGACGGTGGACCGGACGGTGGACCGCGCCGGGGCGACGTACGCCACGAGGCGGCGCTCGCCGGGCCGGTCCTCGCGCACCACGACGGCGCTGCGGGCCACGCGGTCGTGCCGGTCGAGGACGGCCTCGATCTCACGGGGTTCGATACGGAATCCGCGCAGTTTCACCTGGTCGTCGGTGCGGCCCAGGAAGACGAGCTCCCCCGAGGGGGTCCAGCGGACCAGGTCGCCGGTGCGGTACAGACGGGCGCCGGGCGGACCGTACGGATCGGCGACGAACCGCTCGGCGGTCGCCCCCGGCCGCCCGAGGTAGCCACGGGCCACGCCCGCGCCCCCGATGTACAACTCGCCCGGCACGCCCACGGGCACCGGCCGCAGCGCCTCGTTCAGGACGTACACCCGGGTGTCGCCCAGCGGGGAGCCGAGCGGCGGCCGGTCGGTGTCGTCCGGGCCGAGCCGGGCCGCGAGGGACCAGATGGTCGTCTCGGTGGGCCCGTACGCATGGATGACCTCCTTCGCCAGGGCGACGAGTCCGGCGGCGAGGGCGGGCGGCAGTGCCTCGCCGCCGACGAGGACGCGCAGGCCCCGCACCGCGTCGGGGACCTCGGCCACGAGGCCGGACCACAGGGAGGGCGTCGCCTGGACGGCGGTGACTCCGTGCCGCCCGATCAGCCGCGCGAGGGCATGCGGATCGCGCACCTCGTCGGGAGCGGCGAGGACCACCGCGGCACCGTCGAGCAGGGGCAGCAGGAGCTCCAGATGGGCGATGTCGAAGGCGACGGTCGTCACGGCGAGCAGCCGGTCCGCGGGGCCCAGCGGCAGCCGGTGGCGCAGGGCGGCGAGCAGATGGGCCAGGTTGCGGTGGGTGACCACGACCCCCTTCGGCCGGCCCGTCGAACCGGAGGTGTAGAGCACGTACGCCGTGCCGTCACCAGCGGTCTCGGAGCCGGGTCCTTCCACACCGGCGCCCGCCGCGTCGAGCCGGGGGTCGTCCGGGGTGAGCCAGGCGTCGGTGCCGAGCGCGTCGCGGGTCCCGGGGTCCGAGAGCACCAGGAGCGGCGCCGCCTCGGCCAGCACCGACGCCACCCGGTCCCTGGGGTGCTGCGGATCGACCGGGAGGTACGCGGCACCGGTCCGGTGCACGGCGAGCAGCGCCACCAGGAGCTCGGGCGTCCGGCCCATCGCCACCGCCACCAGCCGCTCGGGTCCGGCGCCCAGCCCCCGCAGCCGCGCGGCCAGCCGGTCCACCCGCGCGTCGAGCTCCGCGTACGTGATCCGGCGGGACCCCTGGAGCACCGCCGCCGCGTCCGGCGTCCTGGCGGCCTGCGCCCGGAACCACTCCGGCACCGAACCGGCCGTCGGCTCCGCCCCGGGCTCCGGGCCGCTCCACTCGGTGAGGACCGTGTGCCGCTCGGCGGGGGACAGGAGCTCAAGGCGCCCCACCGGCCGGTCGGGCCGGGCGACCGCGTCGGCGAGGAAGGCGGTGAAGCGGCGGGCGAGCCGTTCCGCGCTCGCGGGATCGAAGAGGTCGCGGGCGAAGACGAGGGTGCCGTCGAGACCGCCATGACGCTCGGTCAGGTCGAAGAGCAGGTCGAAGGGGACGGAACGGTGCCGGTCGTGGTCCAGCCCGCCGACGTGGAGACCGGGCAGCTCCAGGGCCCCGTCCGCGTTGTTCTGGAGGCTCAGCATCACCTGGAAGAGCGGGTGCCGGGCCGCCGACCGCTCGGGGTCGACGGCGTCCACGACCCGCTCGAACGGCACGTCCTGGTTCTCCAGGGCGGCGAGGACGCACGGGCGGACGCGGTCGAGCAGCTCGCCGAGCCCGGGGTCCCCGGAGACGTCGGTCCGTACCGTCACCGTGTTCACGAAGCAGCCGACGAGGTCGTCGAGACCGCTGTCGCCGCGTCCGGCGACCGGGCTGCCGACGACGATGTCCGCCCCCGCGCCGAGCTGCCGCAACAGGCCCGCCAGGGCGGCGTGCAGCACCATGAACACGCTCGCGCCGTGCCTCCGCGCCAGAGCCGTGACGCGCGCGAGATCCTCGGGGGCGACCCGGAACGGCACCTCGCCCGCGCGGTGGGTGGCGGTGGCGGGGCGCGGCCGGTCGGCGGGCAGCGCGAGTTCGCCCGGGGCGCCGGCCAGGGCGCCGGTCCAGTGGGCGAGCTGCCGCGCGAAGGGGCTCCCGGGATCGTCGGGGTCGCCGAGCGTGTCCCGCTGCCACAGCGTGAAGTCGGCGTACTGGAGCGGAAGTTCGGGGAATTCGGGGGCGTGCCCCCGTAGTCGGGCGGCGTAGGCGTCGGACAGGTCGCGCAGGAAGGGGGCGGCGGACCAGCCGTCGAAGGCGATGTGATGGATCGTGACCGCGAGGACGTGCTCCTCGGGGCCGCACACCAACAGCTCGGCCCGCACGGGCACCTCCCGCGCCAGGTCGAACGCGCGCTCCGCCGCCACCGCCACGGCCGCCGCCACGTCCCGCCGCGCCACCTCCCGTACCGGCAGCTCGAACTCGGGCGCCTCTACGACCACTTGGCGCGGCACGCCGTCGGAGACCGGGAACACCGTGCGCAGGCTCTCGTGCCGGATCACCACGTCCCGCAGTGCCGCCGACAGCGCCCCGGCGTCCAGCCGACCGGTCAGGCGCAGGGCGGTCGTCACCGCGAGCGAGGCCGCGCCCTCCGCCCACTCGCCCTGGAGCCAGAACCTCAACTGGGAGAAGGACGGCGGCAGTACGTCCCCACGCGGCCGGGGCCGCAGCGGGCCGCGCCCGGCACCCGTGGCCCCGCCGAACCGGCCGGCGAGCCCCGCGGGTGTCGGCGACTCGAAGACCGCGCGCATCCCGATCCCGTCGTCCAGCACCTCGCGCAGCCGGTTCACCAGCCGGATCGCCAGCAGGGAATGCCCGCCGAGCGCGAAGAAGTCGTCGTCCGCGCCGACCGTCGGCACCCCGAGGACCTCGGCGAACAGCCCGCACAGCAGCCGCTCGGCGGGCGTGGCGGGCGGGCGGGAGCCGGGGCCCTTAACGGGGGCGGGCAGCGCCGCCCGGTCCAGCTTCCCGTTGGGCGTGAGGGGCAGCCCGTCGGGGAGCACCACCACGGCGGGCACCATGTAGTCGGGCAGGGCCCGGCGGGCGTGCCCGGCGATCTCCGGCGCCGGATCGGCGTCGAGGGGCGCGGCGGGCACGACGTACGCGACGAGACCACGCTCCCCGGGCCGGTCCTCCCGTACGAGGACGGCGGCGCGCCCGACGGCCGGGTGGCGCTCCAGGACGGCCTCGATCTCGCGGGGTTCGATGCGGAAGCCGCGTATCTTGACCTGGTCGTCGGTGCGGGCGAGGAAGACGAGCTCGCCGTCGGCGGTCCAGCGGACCAGGTCGCCGGTGCGGTACATGCGGGTTCCGGGCGCCCCGTAAGGGTCCGCGACGAACAGCCCCGCCGTGAGCTCCGGGCGGCCCAGGTAGCCGCGGGCGAGACCGGCTCCCGCGACGTACAGCTCGCCCGGCACCCCCACCGGCACCGGCCGCAGCCACTCGTCCAGGACGTACACCCGCGTGTTCGCCAGGGGCCGCCCGATCGGCGGCTTCCCGCCGTCGGCGTCCCGGGCCGGGTCCAGGCGCCTGGACGTGGTGAACGTCGTGTTCTCGGTGGGCCCGTACACATGGGTCAGCGCGGTGCCGGGGAACTCCGCCAGCATCCGCCGCACCGCCCCCGCCGACGGCTCCTCGCCACCCGTCCAGACCTGCCCGACCCGTCCGAGCAGCGAACTCCCCTCCGCCACCAGCAGGTTGAAGAGCGAGGTGGTGAGGAACACGCTCGTCGCACCGCCCTCGGCGGCGGCCCGCTCCAGCGCCCGCGGCGAGGAGTCGCCGGGCGGCACCATCACGACCGTGCCGCCGCCGAGCAGCGGCACCCACAGCTCGTACGTCGACGCGTCGAAGGAGTGCGGCGAGTGCGCGAGCACCCGCGCATGGCCGCGGTCCGCCGCCCAGCAGGGATCGGCGGCGAGGGCGACGACGGCCCGGTGGGGCACCAGGACACCCTTGGGGCGCCCGGTGGAGCCGGACGTGTACATCGCGTACGCCGACGCCTCGGCGTCGATGTCCGGCCACGCGCACGTGTCGGGGACGAGGCCGCTTCCCTCAGGAACGAAGCCGCCCGGACCGGTGTCCTCCGCCATGACGAGCGGCAGGCGCCCCGGTGCCGCCAGCGCCTCGGCCCGCTCCCTCGTGGCCGCGTCCGCGAGCAGCAGGCACGGCCGTGCCTCCTCAAGGACGGCGCGCTGCCGCTCCTCGGGGTTGCGCGGGTCCAGCGGGAGGTAGGCGGCGCCCGTAGTGAGGACGGCGAGCAGGGCGACGGCCAGGTCCGCCGAGCGGTCCATGGCCACCGCGACCAGCCGCTCCGGGCCCGCGCCCTGACGGCGCAGCCGCCGGGCGAGCCGGTCGGCCCGCGCCGCCAGCTCCGCGTACGTGAGCCGGGAGGTGCCGCACACCACCGCGACGGCGTCCGGGTCGGCGGCCGCGCGCCGCCGGAACAGCTCCGGCACGGACCCGGCCGGGAGCGGCGTTTCCCGTCCGTTCCACGTCTCCAGCGTCGTACGGCGCTCGGCGGGGGAGAGGAGCTCCAGACCGCTCGTGCGCCGCTCCGGCGCGGCGACCGCCTGCGTCAGGAAGGCGGTGAAGCGGTGGACCAGCCGCTCGGCGGTGGCGTGGTCGAACAGGTCGCGCGCGTAGACCAGGCTGCCGTCCAGCGCCCCGTCGGTCTCCGTGAGGTCGAGGAGCAGGTCGAAGGCGACCGTCCGGTGGGGCGGCGGGTCAAGCAGGCTCGTGCCGAGGCCGGGGAGGCGTACGGCGGCGCCCGCCGTGTTCTGGAGGCTCAGCATCACCTGGAAGAGCGGGTGCCGGGCCGCCGACCGGGCCGGGTTGACGGCCTCCACGACCTGCTCGAAGGGCACGTCCTGGTGGTCGAGCGCGGCCATGACCCCTGTCCGGGCCCTCTCGACCAGGTCGTGGAAGTCCGGGTCGCCGGAGACGTCGGTCCGCACGACGACGGTGTTCACGAAGCAGCCCACGAGGTCGTCGAGACCGACGTCGGTGCGCCCGGCGACCGGGCTGCCGACCAGGATGTCCGTACCGGCCCCGAGCCGCCGCAGCAGCCCCGCGAGCGCGGCGTGGAGCACCATGAAGGTACTGGCGCCGTGCCGGGCCGCGAGCCGGGTCAGCTCCCGGAAGGCGGCGGGCGGCAGATGGAAGGGGACGGTGCCGGCCCGGTGGCCCGCGGTGGCGGGACGCGGCCGGTCGGCGGGCAGCGCCAGCTCGGCCGGCGCGTCGGCGAGGGCGCGCGTCCAGTGGGCCAGCTGCTCGGCGAAGAGGCTGTCGGGGTCGTCGGGCGCGCCGAGCTCCTCGCGCTGCCACAGGGTGAAGTCCACGTACTGGAAGGGGAGTTCCTCCCAGGACGGCGGGCGTCCTTCGAGGCGCGCGGCGTACGCGTGCGAGAGGTCGCGGAGGAACGGGGCGACCGACCAGCCGTCGAAGGCGATGTGGTGCACGGTGACCGCGAGGACGTGGTGGTCGTCGCCCGCGCCGACGGCGAGCAGGACCGCCCACAGCGGCAGCTCCCGCTCCAGGTCGAAGACATGCCCGGCGGCCTCGGCCACCGCCGCCTCCACGTCCTCCTCCGCGATCCGGCGCACGGGCAGGCCGACCGCCCCCGCCTCGACGATCCGCTGCCCCGGCACGCCGTCGGTGACCGGGAAGAGGGTGCGCAGGCTCTCGTGCCGCGTCACCACGTCCCGCAACGCGTCGCGCAGCGCCACCACGTTAGGCCGGCCCGTCAGCCGCAGCGCCATCGAGGCGTTCGGCGCCGCGCCCCCGCGGTCCATCTCTTCCTGGAACCAGAACCGCAGCTGCGAAAACGACAGAGGGATCACGGTGGTCTCGGCCTTTCGGGTCTCGCTGTGCTCGGGTCTCGCTGTGCTGGGGTCTCGCCGTGCTCGGGTCAGTGCGCCGCGGATGCCACGCGGAGGGCGTCCAGGTGCCGCAGCCCGTCCAGTACGGTCTTGGTCTCGATGCCGAAGTCGATCAGGCAGGCGATCTCGTCCACGCCGATCCCGCGCAGCCGCTCGACCGTCGCCGTCGCGTCCTGGACCGTCCCGAACAGCCCCCGCTCCTCGAAGTAGGAGTCGAAGGAGCGGTCGACGAGGAAGTCGAGGTCCTCGTCCTCCAGCGCGTCGATGTCGAAGTCCGGGTCGAGGGCGCCGAAGGAGCGGGCCAGGAGATGGACCGAGCTCCTGAGGTAGGCGCGCAGCGGCTCCTCCACGGTGGCGCGCACCTCGTCGCGGTCGGCGCCGAGGAAGGTGTGCAGCATCAGGACGACATGTCCCTCCCAGCCGTCGTGGGCCTCGCGCGCCGTCCGCCGGTACGCGGCGATCCTGGCGGCGAGCTCGTCGACGTCCTGGTGCAGGAGATGGGTGAGGACCCCGGCCCGGGCCGTCGCCGCCGTACGGAAGGTCTCCGCGTCGCCCGCGCTCGTCACCCACAGCGGCAGCTCCCGCCGGACCGGCGGCGGGAAGACCCGTACGGTCGCCGGGGCGCCGTTGCCGTCCACGACGTCGAGGGCGTCCCCGCGCCACAGCCCGCGCACCTGCTCGATGGTGTCGGCAAGGGTGCGCTTGCGGTCCTCGTACGGTGTCCGGCTCAGCGCGAAGTCCACCGGGTGCCATCCGGAGGCGAGGGACACCCCGGCCCGCCCGCCGGACAGGTTGTCCACGACCGCCCACTCCTCGGCGATCCTCAGCGGATGGTGCAGGGGCGCGACCACGCTCCCGGCGCGGATGGCGAGGGTGCTGGTGACCATGGCGAGGGCGGCGCCCACCACGGCCGGGTTCGGGTAGAGGCCGCCGAAGGGATGGAAGTGCCGTTCCGGCGTCCACACCGCGCGGAAACCGTGCCGGTCGGCGAAGCGGGCGCCCTCAAGGAGCAGTTCGTACCGTCCGGCGCCGCCGTCCGCCGTGCTGTCGTCGGCGAAGTAGAAGAGGCTGAAGTCCATAGGGGATCCCTCGGTAACCCTTGTCGTTGCTGATCAGGACGGGCCCGCGCCGCCGTCAGTCGGGGCGGGGCATCCTCCGCAGCGCCGGTCTCGCCCTGCGGGCCCCCGCGAGCCGGTCCGCGAGGGCGGCCACGGTGGGCGCCTCGAAGACCGCGCCCACCTGGAGCTCCACGCCCAGCTCGGCGCGGACCCGGCTCACCAGGCGGGTGGCGAGCAGCGAATGGCCGCCGAGCTCGAAGAAGTCGTCGTCGATGCCGACGGCGTCCGGCGCGCCCGCCTCGGGGAGCCCGAGGACCTCCGCGTACATCCGGCACAGCGCCACCTCCCGCGAGGTACGCGGCCGGCGGCCGGTCCCTGGCCGGTCGCCGCGCGGGGCGGGCAGCGCGGCCCGGTCCAGCTTGCCGTGCGGGGTGAGCGGGAAGACGTCGAGGACGACGATCGCGGACGGCATCATGTACGCGGGGAGGTAGGCGCCCGCCCACGCGGTGACCGACCGGACGAACTCCGCGTCGTCGGACGCCGCGAAGGGCACGTTGACATGCCGCTCGGGATCCACCATCGGCTCGGCCCCGGCCCCCACGGGCAACTCCCGCTCCCCGGTACGGAACTCGACGTCGACGTACTCGGGCCCCGCCTTCGCGGACCAGCGCACCACGACGCCATACCCGAGCCGCTCGCCAAGCCGAGCCAGCTCCTCCGGGTCCGCACCGGCGCCCGGCGACCCGCCCGCCGCGCGCAGGTCCTCGGCGAGGCGCGCGTTCGGCACACCGACGACCCGGACGGGCGAGGCGTCCTGGGCACGGTGCTCCCGCAGGGCGTCGGCGAGCCCGCCGACCGTACGGACGTCCGCTCCCCACAGCAGCTCGGCAACCGCTCGGGAGCGGGGCCGCGCGTCGGCGGTACGGCGCAGGACGACGTCGTAGCGGTAGCGGGTCAGCTCGTTGTGGTGGGTCCCGCGCTTCAGGCGGATGTCGCAGGTGGCGAAGGGCGGTCTGGGGTGCCCGGGATCGCCGGGATGCTCGGCATCCCCGGTATCTGCGGCGCCCCCGGCCTCCCCGGCCTCCCCGGCATCCCCGGCCTCCCCGGGATGCCCGGCGTCCCCGGCATCCCCGGCCTCCCCGGGATGCCCGGCGTCCCCGGCATCCCCGGCCTCCCCGGGATGCCCGGGGTGCCCGGCGCCCCCGGCATCCCCTCGACCCCGGGAATCCCCGCCCCCGACCGTCAGCGACCGGAAGAACTCCGGGTCCACCAGCAGCTCCGGCTCCGTGGCCAGACCCCGTGCCGTCTCACGGCGATGCTCCGGGCCGCCCGGCGACGTGGCCCCCGTCGTGCGGGCCGCGACCGCCCCGTGGAAGGCCTCCGCCAGCCCCAGGTGCCGGACGTCGCCGACGAACACCGAACCGCCCGGCCGCAGGGCGGCCGCCGCGAGCCCGAGGACGTGTGCGAGATGCCGGCCGCTGGGGAAGTACTGCACGACGGAGTTGAGGACGACCACGTCGAAGTACCCGCGCGGGACGCCCTCGTGGTCGTCGGCCGGGCGGCTGTACAGCACGACCCGGCCGGACAGCTCCGGGCGCCCGTCCACCTGCTGCCGCAGCCGCTCGATCACCCGGGGCGACAGGTCGAGCCCCCAGTAGGCCTCCGCCTCGGGGGCGAGACGGGACAGCAACAGCCCGCTGCCCACGCCGAGTTCGAGGACCCGGCGGGGCCGCAGGGCGCGGATGCTCCGTACCGTCTCGTCGCGCCACTCCCGCAACTGCTCCGGCGGGAGCGGGCTGCCGTCGTAGGCGCTGTTCCACCCGGTGAAGTCCTCGCCGAGGGGCGCCGACGCGTCGGCCGGGACGGCGTCGTGGACCCGTCGCCACGCGGCGACCCGGTCCGCGTCGCTCGGGCGGTCGGAGTCCGTCGGCTCGCGCCGGACGTAGGCAATGAGCCGCCGGTCGCCGTCCGCGTCCTCGCGCACGGTCACCGCGGCGGCGGACACCCGGGGGTGGCCCGCGAGCCGGGCCTCGATCTCGCCCGGCTCGATCCGGTGCCCGCGCACCTTGACCTGGTCGTCCGCACGACCAACGAACTCCAGTTCGCCCGACTCGGTCCGGCGGACCAGGTCGCCGGTGCGGTACATCCGCGTCCCGGCCGGTCCGTACGGGTCCGCGACGAACCGCTGCGCCGTCAGACCGGCCCGGCCGAGATAGCCGCGCGCAAGCCCGGCCCCGGCGACGTACAGCTCGCCGACCGTTCCGGCGGGCACCGGCCGCAGGGCGGCGTCGAGGACATGGAGCCGCGTGCCCCGGATCGCCCCGCCGATCGGCGGCGGGTCCGAGCCCTCCGCGAGGGGCCCGCTCATGGTGGCGCAGACCGTGGTCTCCGTCGGTCCGTACGCGTTGATCAGCGTCCGCCCGGGAGCCCAGCGCCGCCGCTGTTCCGCGTCCAGCGCCTCGCCCGCGGCGACCAGGACACGGACGTGCGGCAGGGCGTCGGACGGCAGGACCCGCAGCACCGAAGGGGGCAGGGTCGCGTGGGTGATCCGCTGTTCGTCGACGAGCCGGCGCAGACCGGGCCCGGGGAGCAGGCTCAGGGCGGGCGCCAGGACGAGCGCCGCCCCGGCGGACAGCGCCATCGCCAGCTCCCAGAAGAAGGCGTCGAAGCCGGGCGAGGCGAACTGGAGGACCCGGCTGCCCGCGCCGACCCCGAGCGTGTCGCGCTGGTGGGCGGCCAGATTGGCGAGCCCGGCGCGGGTGACGACCACGCCCTTGGGCACGCCGGTGGACCCGGAGGTGTAGATGACGTACGCCGCGAGACCGTCCTCGTCGCGCCGGGCGCCGCCCGGCGGGCCGGACATGTCGGCCGTGTCGGCCGTGTCGGGGATGTCGTCCACGTCGATGCGGGGCACGGCGGTGCCCGCCGGGAGGACCGTGCCCGAGTCCGCGAGGAGCAGCGCGGGCGCGGCGTCGCCCAGGATGTGGGCGATGCGCCGCTCCGGGTACCGGGGGTCCACGGGGAGGTGGGCGGCCCCGGTCTTCAGCACCGCGAGGACCGCGACGACCAGCTCCACCGAGCGGTCGAGCGCCGAGGCGACCACGGTCTCAGGACCGGCGCCCCGCGCGGCCAGCACGTGGGCCAGCCGGTTCGCGCGGGCGTCGAGTTCCGCGTACGGGACCGCGTCCGCCCCGAACACGACGGCGACGGCGTCCGGGGCGGACGCGGCACGCTCCTCGAAGAGGTCGAGCAGCGGGCGTGGACTGGTCATCCGGGCTCTGTCCTCCCGCGAGGTCATGCGCGTTGGTGACGGACGCGGTCGAGCCTAAGCGGCACCAACGGGAAATGGCCACCCTGGTTTCCAGGGCGTGGAACTTGTACGATCCGGTCCCGAACTCACGGTCCCCACGCATACGCTGAGACGCGTTCGGAATTCCGTTCGCGTCATTGCCGCGTCATACGAGTCCGGAGGCCGTGCCGGTGTCCGCCACGCCAACCACCGCGCAGTCCGCGAAAGGCCGGGGCCACCGCCCGCACCGGAACTTCCGGCTGCTGCTCGTCGGCGAGACCACCAGCAAGCTGGGCACCAGCGTGACCTCGGTCCTGCTGCCGCTCGTGGCCGTCGGCTCGCTCCACGCCTCGCCGTTCATGATGGGCGTGCTCACGGCCGCGCCATGGCTGCCGTGGCTGGTCATCGGCCTGCCCGCCGGGGCATGGGTGGACCGTCTCGCCCCACGCCGGGTGATGCTGGTGTGCAACGCCGTCTCCGCGGCGGTGTTCGTGAGCGTGCCGTTCGCCTGGTGGCTGGGGGCGCTGACCATGGTGCACGTCCTGGCGGCCGCCCTGGCCTCGGGCACCGCCGCCGTCTTCTTCTCCACCGCGTACTCGGCCTATCTGCCCCGACTGGTCGCCACGGACGCCCTGATGGAGCGCAACGCGCGGCTCCAGGCGGGGGACCAGGCGGCGAGGGTGGCGGGCCCCGGGCTCGGCGGGCTGATCGCCCAGACCGTGGGGAGCGCGCCGGGACTGCTGCTCGACGCGGCCTCCTTCGTGGTGTCCTCGCTCTGTCTCACGGCGATCCGCGCCGAGCGACCGCGCCCCGCCCCGGCGGCGCCCCGCAGGCGGCTGGGCCGCGAGATCGCCGACGGGCTGCGCTTCGTCGCCGGCGACGCGTGGGTCCGGGCCGTCACCGCGTTCGGCGCGGCGGTCAACCTGGCGATGGCGGGCTTCCAGGCCGTCCAGATCGTCTTCCTCGTACGGACCGTCGGCGTCGGCTCCGACACGCTCGGCTGGCTCGTCTCCTGCGGCGGCCTCGGCGGGGTGCTCGGCGGTCTCGCGGCCGGCCGGCTCGCCCGCCGTCTGGGCACGGCCCGTGCCCTGCTGGTCGTCCACCTCACGGCCGCGCCCTTCGGTCTGCTCGCCGCGCTCGCCGGTGACGGGCCGAGGCTGCTCCTCTTCGTGCTCGGCACGGGCGTGATGTTCGCCGGGGTCGTGGCCTGCAACGTCGTCATCGTCAGCTTCCGGCAGGCGTACTGCCCGCCCGAACTCCTTGGCCGGGTCACCGCGACGACCCTGTTCCTCAACTACAGCACCATCCCGCTGGGCGCCCTCCTCGGCGGCTCCCTCGCCACCCTGCTGGGTGCCCGCGCCACGATGTGGGTGGTGACGGCCGCGCTGCTGGCCGCCGGCGGATTCCTCCTCCTGGGCCCCCTGCGGGGCCTCCGCGATCTTCCCGGAGCACCCGGGACCGCCGATTGAGAATGCCTTTTCAGGCCGAAAGGCGCCCGCCCGGGGAAATACCCGGACAGGCGCCCTTATGTCATTCCGTTCGGAATACGGCGGATTACTTGGTCTGCGTGGAGAGGCTCACACCGCTGAAGTCCTGCGCGGCGGCGAGGCTGAAGTAGACCCACCCGGACGGCGGGTTGTCGATCGTCAGGGTCTCGCCGTTACCGGCGTTGGTGGACTTCGCCTGGTAGGCGGTGGTGGTGGCCCAGCTGCCGCCGCCGTAGTACAGGTCGGCGTTGCCGGTGCCGCCGCTGCTGGTGATCGTCAGCTGCTTGACGCCGGCCGGCAGGTACACGAAGTGGTAGCTGTAGTTGCCCGCGGCGGCCGCGAGACCGTCCCGGCGGCAGTTCTGGTCGAACTGGCGCGGGTCGCTGAGCGTGCACTGCGGCACGGGAGTCGCCGTGGAGGCGTCCGGCAGGGTGCCGCAGTCGTTGGTCGCGCAGTCGGTCGAAAGCCAGGTCGCGAAGTCCGCGTCGTAGCGGGTGCCGATGGTCTGCTTCAGAAGGGTACGGGCCCCGGCCCAGTCACCGGCGCGGTACTTGCCGAGCACGGTCTGGACGTCCGCGGGGTGCTTCTGGAGCATGTAGCGGACCGCGAGCCAGCCCCAGCGGTAGACCCGGTTGGAGTTGACCTCGGGGTCCTCCTCCTGGCCGTAGACCGTGTCGAACAACTCGCTGAGCTTGTACGTGTTCTTGGCGGCCTCGGCGATGGCGTCGGCGTTGCGCTCGCCCCGGTAGCCGTACGAGATGGTCTCGGCGATGCCCTCGACCCACCAGATGGTCGGCGTGGTCATGCCCGCCTCGAAGTCGCCGTACATGTTGAAGCGGCCGTCGAGGTAGTGGGTGTACTCGTGGTTGAGGTTCCAGATCTGGAACTCCGGGCGCAGCCAGCTGGCCTCGTGGGCGATGAAGCGGGCCTGGTTGCCGGGAACGGCCGGGTTGCCCTCCTCGTACATGCCGCCGTTGTCGACGTCGATGTCGTAGATGGCCCAGGCGTACAGCGCGTACTGGGTGTAGTCGTCGAAGACGACGACCTCCAGGTTGGTGTTGACGTCACCGGGGATCGCGCCCTTGTCGCCGATGATCCGGTGGAAGTAGGCGTCCTGGTTGACCAGGCTGGTGCAGGTGCTCGTCAGCTGGTCGGGGGAGACGTCCTGGGCGCGGATCTTCAGCCCGTCGTTGCAGGTCTTCTGGATGGGCAGGACCTGGGGGAGTACGCGCTGGCCGAGGTCGCAGATGGCGTAGGCGGCGCAGTTGCCCTTGTCGTACTGGCGCGTGTACCAGCCCAGGTTCATGGTGATCGGGGCGGTGGGGCCGACGTTCGGGTACCGGTTGATCAGGTCCTTGAGGAGCGGCCGGACGCGGTCCTTGAGCTCGGGGATGTCGAGGGCGTAGCCGAGGTAGCGGCCGACGTTGCTGACGACGTCGAGGCGGTTCAGCTGCGCGCCGTTGCGGGTGATGAAGCCGGCCCAGGTGTCCAGGATGGCGGGGTCGGCCTTGAGGGCGGCCCGCCAGCCGCGGCCGTCGTTCTTGGCCTTGAAGCCGTTCTCGACGACCCACTCGACGTGCTGCATGGAGAGGTTCATCTGGCTCGGCCACGTGCCGTCGTAGCTGCCGAGCAGCCACTTGACGACACCGGCGTACCGGCCGGCCGTCTGGGTGCTGTCGATCAGCGTGACGACCTCGTTGAGGATCTCGCCGTTGGCGTCGGTGACGTCCTTGCTGCGCGGCGCGGCGAAGAAGGCGTCCAGGGCGCCGCGCGCGGCACCGTCGAGGGCCGTGCCGTAGGGGCCGACGACGGCCGCGTTGTTGTCCTGCACGTAGTAGCCGGCGCGCAGGAACAGCACGAGCTGCCCGATGGCGGCGCGGTTGTCGCCCGCGTACGTGGTGGAGGCGTCGCGCAGCGCGTTGGCGACGGTCACCATCTGGGGCTCGCGGAAGGCCTTCTGCGCGTTGTCGCCGGTGAGGTTGAACAGCGGGTACGTACAGGTGATCTGAGGCAGCGCCTTGAGCTGCTGGACCAGCGCGGCGCCCGTGGAGTTGATGACGCCGGAGAGGTCGGGACACGCGTCCGCGGCGGCGAGGGACGCCGACCTGCTCGCCGTGGCGGTGGCCGCGGGCGCCGACGCCGGGCCGGACTCCTCGGCGGTGTCCTGCGAGGACAGCCGGAAGCGGGGCTTGCTGCTGATCGCATGGGGCGACTTGGGGACCGGGATCGCGCGCGGCGCCGAGGCAGCGGCGTTCCGCGTCTGCGCGCCGGCCGGGGCGGCGGCGCCGGCGGCGGCCTGGACCTGCGGCGCGAACAGGCCGAGCGCGAGGAAGGCGGCTGCGCCGAGGACGGGAAGTCTTCGCGCGCGGGACTTCGATATCCGGAAGGGATGCATCTGTGGGGGCCTCCGGGGCCGTTGAGGCCGCGTGCGGGGACACACGGGCGACTGTTACGTGACGTGTAAAATTTCACATGTCGCATTGTTCTGGAAGACCTCTGACCGGATTCGTTTGCCGGCCCAGCACGACAGCCGCCCGGCCGACCGCCCCGACGGCGGGGCGCCCGGCCATCGCCGGAATCCCGAAACCTCCAGCTCACATGCCTCGCGCCGCATCCGCGGCCGCCGACGGAAGCCCGCCTTCCACGCCGGGCCGTCGCCGGAGAACGTTTCTTCGTCCGCCGCCGGCCGCCCCGACGGGGCGCATCGGACGCATGCGCACATGACGCCACATCACGGCGATCGGCGTCGTGACCGCGCTGCCGTGCCGTCAGGAGGGCGTGTGCCCGAGGGCCGTGGACACGCCCGCCCCGCGCCTGCGCCCGCGCACGGTCCACGCCGTGTGGACTTTGCCGATCGCGTCGACGAGGTCGTCGCGGTCGGCGGGGGTGAGGTGCGCGGACAGCGGGATGTCGACGGCTTCGCCGAGTCTGCGGGCGCTGTGCGGAAGGTGGGCGCGGGCGGTGGCCGGGTCGGCGCCGAGCAGGTACGCCCAGTTCCAGAAGGCCCGGGCGTTGGGGCGCCGGCTGCTGCCGAGCGCCGTCGCCGCGATGCCCTCGGCGCGCAGGGCGTTCGCGTACCAGTCGGCGTCGGCGGCGGCCGCCCCCGTCACGCGCAGGGTGAGGAACTGACCGGTGTACGCGCCGGGCGCGACCGGCCGGCGCAGCCGCAGCCCGTCCAGGAGGGCCAGCTCATCGGTGATCGCGTCGTAGTTCTCCCGGTGGCGGGCGAGACGGTCGGGCAGCGCGCGGACCATGGAATGGGCGAGGGCGGCGCGGATCTCGTCCATGCGCCACGCGAAGTGCGGGAACTCGCGGTCGCTGACGGGCGAAGAGCTCGGCGTCGTCGGTGACGAGGAAACCGCCCTCGCCCGTGTTTGGTCCTCGTCCATGCCGACGAGGACCGGCCGGTGACCCGCGAGCAGGATCGCGCTCGGCGTGGCGGAGAAGGTGAAGGCGGAACACGCCACCGGCGAGCCCGAGCGCAAGCAGCGACAGCGCGATGGCCGCCGTACCGGAGGTGCAGGCCAGCGCGTAGCGGGTGCCGAGCAGCTCGGTGATCCGCTGCTCCAGGCGCCCGTTGTGGGTCTCCTCGAACGGCCGGTCGTCGTAGCGGAAGTAACGTCGGGCACGGAGCGCGGCGACCGCCGCGTCCTCGTCGGCGTCGGAGACGAAGGTGTCGCCGGTCTCGTACGTCGGCCAGGGCTCCTCGCGGAGGATCGCTGCATGGACGCACCGCCGTTTCGCGTACGTGGGGCCGGGAGAGGCGACGCCGGTCGGCCGGGACGGCGGACCGCGCCCGCCTCCGGTGCCTGGAACTGCGACGATGGGTGCTGTGAGCGCACAGGGTGAACGGGACGGCAGGGAAACCTCGGCGGGGCGGGAGCGCCGGTGGCGGCGGGATCCGGAGCACACCCACGCGGTGCTCGTGGACGCCCTCCTGGAGCTGGTGGCCGAGGGGCAGCCGGAGCCCACGCGAAAGGCGGTCGCCGAGCGGGCCGGGGTGTCGGAGCGGACGGTCTTCGTGCACTTCGCCGACCGTGAGGCGCTGTACGTCGCCGCCGCCGAACGGCAGGCGGAGCGGTGGCGGGCCCTGGCCGAACCGGTGCCGCCCGAGTGGGCGCCGCCGCGCAAGATCCGGGCGCTGATCGCCCAGCGCGGCCGGATGTACGAGGTGATGACCCCGATCCGCAAGGTGGGGCTCGGCCTCGAAGCGGGCTCCCCGGGCCTGCGGCTCGTGATGGCGCGCGGAGACGCCTGGTTCCGCGACGACCTGGCCACGATCTTCGCCCCGGAACTGCGGCGCGTGCCCGGGGCCCGGCGGCCCGGGGGCCTCCTCGACGCCCTGGAGGCCGCGTCCTCCTGGGCGGCCTGGGACCACCTGCGCACCCGCCGGGGCCTGGACGTACCGGCCACCGGCTCGGCACTCCGCCGGACGCTTCGGGCGCTGCTGGGGGCGGTGGGGGACTGATCGTGCGCTGATCGGGCGCCGATCGGGCGCTGATCCCGCGCGGCGGCCGGCCGACCGGTCGGTCGCGCCTCCCGGATCTTCCGTACGACCCTTGACTCCTATTGCAGTCGTACTGCAATAGTGGCCCCCCGGCCGCGGTCTCCCCACCGTGCCGTGACCGACGAGAAGGGTGCGTACTGCAATGACCCCCATGGACCGGCGCGGTTTCGTCGCCGCCGCGATGGGCGCCGCGGCGGCGGCCGTGGCGCTGAACCCGCAGACCGCCGAGGCGCTCCCGGGACGTCGTCACCCGCACCCCACGACGCCCTCGCCCACCCGGACCGACGGTCTGCCCTACGACGACGAGGCCGACTTCACCGACGCCGACCGGGGCTTCGTCGCCGCGTTCACCGGCGGGCCGATCACCACCGCCGCAGGGAAGACCGCCTGGGACCCCGACGCGTACCGCTTCCTGACCGGCGCCGACGCCGCGACCCCGCCCGACACCGTCGACCCGAGCCTGTGGCGGCAGGCCCGGCTCCTCTCCCGGCAGGGGCTGTACGAGGTCACCGACCGGATCTACCAGGTCCGCGGCCTGGACCTGTCCAACATGACCATCGTCGAGGGCGACACCGGCATCATCGTCATCGACCCGCTGATCTCCGCCGAGACCGCGGCCGCCGCGCTCCGGCTCTACCGGGAGCACCGCGGCGACCGCCAGGTCAGGGCGATGATCTACACCCACCCGCACGTCGACCACTTCGGCGGCTGCCGCGGCGTCCTGCCCGACGGCGCCGGGGACATACCGATCCTCGCCCCGCAGGGCTTCATGGAGCACGCGGTCAGCGAGAACGTCTACGCCGGGCCCGCGATGGCCCGCCGCGCCGCCTACATGTACGGCGCCCAGCTGCCCACGGGCGCCGCCGCCCAGGTGGGCTGCGGACTCGGCCTCAACGTCTCCCTCGGCACCGTCGGGCTGCTCGCCCCCACCCAGTACATCGGGGCCACGGGGCAGGAGGTCACCCTCGACGGGGTCCGCATCCGGTTCCAGATGACCCCCGGGACCGAGTCCCAGGAGGAGATGAACTTCCTCTTCCCCGACCTGCGCGCGGTCTGCATGGCGGAGAACGCCACGCACACCATGCACAACATCCTCACCCTGCGCGGCGCCCAGGTCCGCGACGCCCACGCCTGGGCCGGCTACCTGACCGAGTCCATCGGCCTGTACACCGGAACGGCCGACGTGGCCTTCGCCTCCCACCACTGGCCCACGTGGGGCGCCGAGAACATCGTCGCCCTGCTCACGCACCAGCGGGACCTCTACGGATATCTGCACGACCAGACCGTCCGCCAGATCAACAAGGGCCTCAACGGCACCGAGATCGCCGAGAACTTCACCCTCCCGCCCCAACTGGACCAGGTGTGGGCCAACCGCGGCTACTACGGCTCGATCAGCCACAACGTCAAGGCGGTCTACCAGCGCTACATGGGCTGGTTCGACGCCAATCCCGCCCACCTGTGGCAGCACCCGCCGGTGGAGGAGGCCCGCCGCTGGGTCGAGTCCCTCGGCGGTCAGGCCGCGGTACGGGCCCGCGCCCGGCACTACGCCGACCGGGGCGACCTGCGCTTCGCCGTCACCCTGCTCAACCACGCCGTCTTCAACGACCCCGACGACGCCAGGGCCAAGCGCCAGCTCGCCGCGCTCTACACCCGCCTCGGCCAGGGCGCCGAGAACGCCGTCTGGCGCAACTTCTACCTGACCGGCGCCCAGGAACTCCTCCACGGCGTCACGCCGAGCACCAGCGCCACCCTCGGCCCCGACATGTACATGGCCCTCACCGTCGGGCAGCTGATCGACGGCATGGCCGTCCGCGTCGACGGACCCAGGGCGTGGTCGCTGCGCCTCGCCGTCGACTGGCGCATCGGCGGCACCTACTGGCACCTCCGCCTGGCCAACGGCCTCCTGACCTGGACCACCGACACCCGACCCGCCCCCGACGCGGGCCTGACCATGACGATGACCAAGCCCCAGCTCCTCGCCCTGCTCGCCGGAAAGGGGACCGCCGGCATCACCATGACCGGCGACCCCTCTCTCCTGACCCGCCTCCTGGCGGTCCTGGACACCCCCGACCCGGACTTCCCGATCGTCACCCCGTGAACGCGCGCGTCGCGGGGAGGGCGGCCGCGCGGGCGCGGATGGCGAGGGAGCGGGTGATGATCGCGGTGACCGCCATGAAGACGAAGAAGTTGGTGATGATCCCGGTGATCTGGGCGGGCGCGGCGCCCTGCTCCACGAGCCAGGTGCCCACCGCCGTACCGAACCAGTAGGTGAGCCCGATGGAGATGAGGGACCGGAGGACGGACATGCCGACCCAGACCGTGGCGTACGCGGCCCCGGCGTAGGTGTGGACGGTGTCGTCGGGGTGCCGGGTCACCTTCATGAGGGAGACGGCGAGCAGACCGACCAGGACACCCGCGGCCACACCGGTGATCTGCACGACCAGTCCGGTGCCGCTGGTGTAGAAGTCCCGGACGAAGTACGCGGCGACGGCGGCGCAGATGATCAGGGACCGCCGGACGCTCCTGCTGTCGAACCGGCGGTGGCCCAGGTCGGAGCCGAGGACGGCGGCCAGGACGACGGCGTTGATGACGAGGGCGCTGGTGAGACTCATGAGAGGTGCCTCCGATGGTGAACGAGGTGACTCTTCGAGCTTCCGGTTTCGCCCACGCCGGCACATCGGCCCACCGACCGAGCAGGGTGGACCCCCGGCCCCCGCCCTGCTCCACCCCCCTTCTCCACCCTCATCTCCACCCTCCTCCACCCCCTTCATACCGAGGACACCCTCGACCCGATGGAGAGGCGGTCGGGGGCGTGGCATGGTGGCGGTATGCGTCTGATCGTTCCCGCCCGTGGCCCTCTGGTCAGGGCGCTGGTCCTTGGCCTGGTGCTGTGTGCCTCCGCCGGGGCCGGGGTACGGGCCTGGGTGGCGGGCGCGGTGGAGCCGCCGGCCGCCGGGTGGGTGGCGCTCGCGGGGTGGGCGGCGTACGCGCTCTGGTGCCTGGCCGAACTGCGGGCCGCCCCGCACCCGGACACCGGGCCCCGCCGCGCGGTGCGGCCCCTGCTGCTCGGGGCGACCGCCACGGCGGCGGGCCTCGTGGTGACCTGGGAGCCGTCGCTCGCGGCCGCGACCGTGCCGCTGCTGTTCGCCGCGGTCCTCGCCGCCGCCGCCCGCGGGCCCGTCCTCGCGGGCGTGGCCGTGCTCACCGCCGGAGTGCTGGCCGTGGCCTGCGGCAACCTGCTGGTCGGGTCGGCCGGCTCCGACTGGTGGCAGGTGGTCATCTGGACGGCGACGACGATCACGTTCCATGTGATCGGCCTGACCCTCCGCAGCACCCGCATCCAGCACCGGCAGGCACAGCTCCTGCTCGACCAGAGCGAGCAGATGCAGACCGAGCGGCAGAAGGCCGCGGCGCTGGACGAACGCGCCCGCATCGCCCGGGAGATCCACGACGTCCTCGCGCACTCCCTCGGCGCGCTGGCCGTGCAGCTGGAGACCGTCGACGCGCTGCTGGAGGCGGATCCGCCGAGGACCGAGCGGGCCGCCGAGCTGGTACGCGGAGCGCGCCGCATCGCGGTGGAGGGGCTCACCGAGACGCGCCGGGCGATCACGGCGCTGCGCGCGGACACCGCGCCGCTGGCCGACGCCGTACGCGCCCTGGTGGACGGCGTCCGCGAACGCCACACGGGCGAGGTGCGCGCCGAGGTCACCGGCCAGGTGCGGACGCTGCCCCAGGACGTGTCGCTCTGCCTCCTGAGGGTCGCGCAGGAGGCCCTGACCAACGCGGCCGAGCACGCGCCCGGCCAGGAGATCGACGTCACCCTCGCGTACGAGCCGGCCCGGGTCCGGCTGACGGTCCGCTCCGCGCCGCCGGCCCCCGCAGGGGCGCCCGTACGGCCACGCGACTCCGGCGGCTACGGGCTGGCCGGCATGCGCGAGCGGCTGCGCCTGGTGGGGGGCACGCTGTCGGCGGGCCCGGGACCCGAGGGCTGGACCGTGCGGGCGGAGGTGGACGCGTGAGCCTGCGCATCGTGGTCGCCGACGACCAGGAAGTCGTCCGCGAGGGCCTGATGACGCTGCTCGACCTGATGCCGGGCATCGAGGTCGTCGGCGGCGCCGCCGACGGCCGGCAGGCCCTGGAGCAGGTCGCCGCGCTGCGTCCGGACGCGATCCTGATGGACCTCGGCATGCCGGGGACCGACGGGATCGCCGCCACCGCGCGCGTCACCGCCGAGTACCCGGACACGGCCGTGGTCGTGCTCACCACGTACGCCGAGGAACCCCTCATCCTCGACGCCCTGCGGGCCGGGGCCCGCGGCTATCTGACGAAGGACGCGGGCAAGGCGGAGATCGTCCGCGCGCTCGAAGCCGCCGTCACCGGCCACACCACGCTGGCACCCGCCGTCCACCAGCACCTCCTGGACGCGGCGGGCCGCGCCAGGGAGGAACCGCGGCCCGCCACGGGGGAGTTGACCGCGCGGGAGGTGGATGTCCTGCGGCTGATGGCGCAGGGGTTGTCGAACGGCGCGATCGGGCGTCGCCTCCACATCGGCGAGTCGACCGTCAAGACCCATGTGAACCACCTCTTCGCGAAGATCGGCACCCGCACCCGGGCGGAGGCCGTCGCGTGGGCACACCAGAACGGATACGCCCAGCCACCGACTCCCTGACCGGTTCGGGGCCGGTCAGCACAGCCCGTACGGCGGTGTGAGGTAGCCGGGCCGGACCCGCGCCGACGCGGGGTCGGGAGCCGCCGCCCGAGGGGCGAACACCTCCTGGGGGAGGGGGAAGTCCCACGCCTGCCCCAGGACGACCGTCGCGGCGAGGCGCCCGATCTCGTCGGAGCCGCGAGCACCGTGACCGTTGCCGCCGACCGCCACGGTGAGCGTGCCGTCCTCGTCGAGGGCGCCGATGTAGGGGTGGCGGGTGGGCGTCTTGTCGACGACGCAGCATGCCGCGTGCACGGAGACCGGCTCCAGGGCGGGGATCAGCGTACGCATGGCGTTCCGGAGGAACAGCGCCTGTTCACGCGTGACGGTCTGCGCGGCGCACCAGGCGCGCATCTCCGAGGCGGTGCGCAGCTCGTGCACCAACGGCTGCATGCCCGGGCCGATCCGTACGTACCACTTGCCGTCGGGGTAGCGGACCGGGGGCAGGAGGTAGGCGGACAGGTTGTCGTTCCCCGAGTCCTCGGGGTCGACGACCACGACGGTGGGGAGGGCCAGGAGGCGTCGCAGTTGCTCCCCGGCCACCTCGAAGAGCAGATTGGGCTCGGTGAAGGCCTGGAGGTCGAGCTCGCGTGCGGCGGGCAGGGCCCCGCTCCGGTTGAGCAGGGACCCGGCGGCGACCAGCACTTTCTCCGCACGCACCTCGAACTCGCCCTGGCCCGTGGCGACCTGAAGCGTCCACGGCCCCCGCGCGCCGCCCCCGTGGCGCACGTCCACCACATGCCCGCGGGCCAGCCGGGCACCGGCCGCCCTGGCCAGCTCCAGCTGCGCCCGGACCATCAGGCGCGGGTTGAGATACCCGGCGTTCCGTCGCTCAAGCAGCCCGTCGACCCCGCCGGCCACCAGGGGAACGCCCAGGTCGGGAAAGTCCGTCCCCAGCGTCGTCCCGGAGACCTCCTCGACCGTGACGCCGGCCGCCGCGCTCAGCCGCAGCATCTCCCTCGTACGGTCCCGCACCCCCTTGCCCATCAGTGCGAGGGCGCCGCACTCGGTGAAGAAGCCGACCCCGGACTCCCCCTCGATCGTGGGCAGTCGATCCGCCGAACGGGTGTCCAAGGTCCCCCACACCCGGTCCCAGCCCAGGCGCCGCACGATCCGCGCCTCGTCGCGATGGGCGCTGTACGCGGACAACGGCGCCGACCCGCCACCGGCGGACGCCTCGGGCCCGATCACCAGCACGTCCGCACCGGCCCGGCCGATGTACTTGGCGGCCGCCGAACCGAACATGCCGGCCCCGACGACCACGACCTCCGCGCGCACCACCATGACACTCCCCAGAACCGAGTAGATACGGAGTGTAGTCAGATGATCGCGTGAGCCGTCGCGTTCCCGCCGGTCCGAAGGGGCGCACGGACGGGGCCCCCTCCCACCCCGCGGTGGGGGAGGCCCCGCGCGGGCTGGGGGAGGCCCCGCGTCGCTACCGGTCCAGGACCGCCGCCAGGACCCGGCGCAGCTCAGCCTCCGGGTCCTCCGACGGCCCCTCGGAGCGCCAGGCGACGAAGCCGTCGGGGCGTACGAGCACCGCGCCGTCCGGGCCGACGCCGTGCGCCTCCGCCCAGTCGGCGTCGCCCGCCGCGGGGGACAGCTCCGCGTCGGGACCGTCGCCGATCCGGTACGCCTCGACCGGCACCGAGAGCTCCGCGGCGACGCGCCGGGCCGCCTCGGGCCAGCCGCCGCCGGACCGCGCACCGCTGAGCAGCACCGGCGACCGCTCGTACAGGTCAAGGGTGGAGACCCGGTTGCCCGCGCGGTTCAGCCACAGGTGGGGTGCGCGGCTCCCGGGCTCGCCCGTCAGCCGCAGCCCCTCGGGCACGACCGGGACCGTCACGTCGGCGCCCAGGACCGCGCCCTGCGGATAGCGGTAGCCCAACGCCACATTGAGGATGCCGCCCTTCCTGGCCCCGGGGTTGCCGGCGCCGGGGCCGGGGGCGTACCCGGGGTGGCTGTGCTCCACCGAACGCGAGGAGGCGCGGGCGCTCGTCGCCTCCGCGACCGGCCGGCGCTCCGCGTCGTAGGACGCGAGCAGGCCCGGCCCGGCCCAGCCGCCCAGCACGGCGGACAGCTTCCAGGCGAGGTTGTGCGCGTCCTGGATACCGGTGTTGGAGCCGAACGCCCCGGTGGGCGGCATCTCGTGCGCCGCGTCGCCGACGAGGAACACCCGCCCGTCCGCGTACCGTTCGGCGATCCGCTCGGCGGCGTGCCACGGCGCCCGGCCGGTGATCTCCACATGGAGGTCCGGCACGCCCACGGCCCGCCGGATGTGTTCCGCGCACCGCTCGTCGGTGAACTCCTCCAGAGTTTCGCCGTGTTCGGGATGCCAGGGCGCGTGGAACACCCAGCGCTCCTGGTTGTCCACCGGCAGCAGCGCCCCGTCGGCCTCCGGATTCGTCAGGTAGCAGACGATGAAGCGCCGGTCGCCCACGACGGCCGCGAGGTCCCGCGAGACGAAGGTGACGCTCACGTTGTGGAAGAGGTCGCCCGGACCGGTCTGCCCGATCCCGAGCCGCTCGCGGATCGGGCTGCGCGGGCCGTCCGCCGCGACGAGATAGTCCGCCCGGATGGTGGTGTGCTCACCCGTCTCGCGGCTCTTGACCTGCGCGGTCACCCCTTCGGCGTCCTGCTCGAACGACATCAGCTCCGTCGAGAACCGCAGATCCCCGCCCAGCTCCCGGGCGCGCTCCAGCAGTACCGGCTCCAGATCGTTCTGGCTGCACAGGCACCAGCCGGCCGGGCTGAAGCGGGCCACCCCACCGCCCGGGTCGATCTCCTTGAACAGCCACTCGCCGACGTCGCCGACCAGGCTCGGGGTCTGCAGGATGCCGTTGTTGCCGGCCAGGACCGACGCGGCCTCCTCGATGCGCCGCTCGACACCCGCCGTCCTGAACACCTCCATCGTGCGCACGTTGTTGCCGCGCCCCCGGGGATGGATCGATGTGCCCGAATGGCGCTCCACGAGGACGTGCGGAACGCCGAGACGCCCCAGGAACAGCGAGGTGGACAGGCCCACCAGAGAGCCACCGACGATGAGGACGGGCGTACGGTGACCGACCTCGCCGGCCTCTTCGAATCGGTTCATTGATCGCCTCCAGCGCCATCTGCGACGCGGGTCGGGGATGGGATGCGTATGCATGCCCTCCGGAGGGCCGGTTCCTTCGTTCGGGGCACCCGAATGACACGCGGTTCACTCATCCGCCCCGTGGGACTCGCGTGGCACCGGTCAGCTGCCAAGGATCGGCACATGACGACCCCGGCCCACGTGAGAGAGAGGCCCTCCCGATGACCATGACGATTCCGGGACGCGTGTCGCAGTCCGCCTTCGACGGCTCGAAGCTGCGGGTGATCCTGCTGCTCGACCTGTACGAAGGCGCCCAGCAGCAGTTCCTGGAGGCGTACGAGCTCATGCGCAGACAGGTCGCCTCCGTCCCCGGCCACCTCAGCGACCAGCTCTGCCAGTCCATCGAGAACCCCTCGCAGTGGCTCATCACCAGCGAGTGGGAGAGCGCGCCCCCGTTCCTCGCCTGGGTGAACAGCGAGGAGCACGTGGAGACCGTCAAGCCGATGCACAGCTGCGTCCGGGACACCCGGTCGATGCGCTACAGCATCCTGCGCGAGACCGGGCCCCGGCAGCCGCACACCCCCGATCCGGCGGCGGGCGAGCAGGTCGCCGCCCGCGTCGGCGACGGCGTGGCACGCCACGCCCTCACCTTCACCGTCAAGCCCGGCTCCGAGTCGAAGGTGGCCGAGCTGCTGTCGGCGTACGAGTCCCCCAACGCCCAGGTCGACGAGGCCACCCGGCTGCGCCGCACCTCGCTCTTCATGCACGGCAACCGCGTCGTGCGCGCCGTCGAGGTCGAGGGCGACCTCCTCGCGGCCCTGCGCCACGTGGCCCGCCAGCCCGAGGTGCGGGCGGTCGAGGAGGCCATCAACCCGTACCTGGAGCAGGACCGCGACCTGACCGACCCCGAGTCGGCGCGGGTCTTCTTCACCCGCGCCGCGCTCCCCGCCGTACAGCACGTGGTGGCGGCCCGGCCGGCCCCCGAGGGACTGCGGCGGCACGCGCTGTACTACCCGGCCAAGGAAGGCCGCGGGATGGAGCTCGCCCGGCTGCTCGCCGGGCAGGACGAGGCCGCGGCGGCCGATCCGACGAGCCCCGTGTACAGCAGCACCGTCTTCCAGCGCGACGACATCGTGGTCCGCCTCGTCGACAGCACGGGCGACCTCGACCGCGACCCGATCGCCTCGCTCGGCCTCACCGGGCCCGGCAAGGCCGCCGAACTGGAACGTCTCCTCGACGGCGCCGCGATCGGCGTCGAGGGCTCCCTGGAGACCGAGCGCAACATCAACCGCCTGCTCTCCCACGCCGACATGCTCCCCGTCACGGACCGCAGCGCGGCGGGCTCCTGACCCGCGGCAGCGGCCCAGGCCACGGGCCGTCCCCCTGGCACGTCCCTGCCCCACCCGGAGGTAACAACCATGCTGAAGAGCCGTCCCCGCATCGTGGACCTCAGCGAGACGGAACCCAACCGCAGACGCGGAGGCGACCTGCGGGCCATGCTCACGCCGGCCACGGTGGGCTCCACCAGCGGCTTCATGGGCCTGGCGATCATCCAGCCCGGCGAGCGCATCGGCGAGCACTACCACCCGTACTCCGAGGAGTTCGTGTACGTCGTCTCCGGCAGCCTCGAAGTGGACCTGGACGGCGAGACGCACGCGCTCCGGCCCGACCAGGGGCTGCTGATCCCCATCGACGTACGGCACCGGTTCCGCAACGTCGGCGACGCCGAGGCCCGGATGGTCTTCCACCTCGGCCCGCTCGCGCCCCGGCCGAGCCTCGGCCATGTCGACACGGAGGCCACCGAGGACGCCATCGAAGCCGACGCCGGGCCGCACCTGACCGTGGGCGATCCCGGTCAGGTGCCCGAACGAAGCGGGGCCGTCGAGTGAGGCGGCGTGTGGCGATCACCGGCATAGGGGTGGTCGCTCCGGGCGGCACCGGCGCGACGGCGTTCTGGGACCTCCTCTCCGACGGCCGCACCGCGACCCGCGGCATCACCCTCTTCGACCCGGCCGGACTGCGCTCCCGGATAGCCGCCGAGTGCGACTTCGACCCCCGGGACCACGACCTCGACCCCGAACTGAGCGAACACGCCGACCGGTACATCCAGTTCGCCATGGTCGCCGCCAAGGAGGCCGTCGACGACTCCGGACTCGACACCGGCACCGAGGACCCCTGGCGCGTCGGCGTCTCCCTGGGCAGCGCGGTCGGCGGCACCACCCGCCTGGAACACGACTACGTCCTGGTCAGCGAGAGCGGCCGGCGATGGGACGTGGACCACCGCGCGGCCGGACCCAAACTGCACCTGGCGTTCTCGCCCAGCACGCTCGCCTCGGTCGTGGCCGAACAGTTCGGCGCCCGCGGCCCCGTGCAGACCGTCTCCACCGGCTGCACCTCCGGCCTCGACGCCGTCGGCTACGCCTTCCACACCATCGAGGAGGGCCGGGCGGACGTCTGCATCGCCGGGGCGTCGGACTCCCCGATATCCCCGATCACGATGGCCTGCTTCGACGCCATCAAGGCCACGTCACCCGACAACGACGACCCCGCACACGCCTCCCGGCCCTTCGACGACAACCGGAACGGCTTCGTCATGGGCGAGGGCGCGGCGGTCCTCGTCCTGGAGGAGTACGAACACGCCAGGGCCCGCGGTGCGCACATCTACTGCGAGATCGGCGGCTACGCCACCTTCGGCAACGCGTACCACATGACCGGTCTGACCGGCGAGGGCCTGGAGATGGCCCACGCCATCGACAGCGCCCTCGACCAGGCCCGGCTCGACCCCACCCGCGTCGACTACGTCAACGCGCACGGCTCGGGCACCCGGCAGAACGACCGGCACGAGACCGCGGCGGTCAAACGGTCCCTGGGCGCGCACGCCTACGACACGCCCATGAGCTCCATCAAGTCCATGGTGGGCCACTCGCTGGGCGCGATCGGCGCGATAGAGGTCGCCGCCTGCGTGCTCGCCCTGAAGCACCAGGTGGTGCCGCCCACGGCCAACTACGAGACCCCCGACCCCGAGTGCGACCTGGACTACGTGCCGCGCACCGCCCGCCCCCGGAAGCTGAACACCGTGCTCTCCGTCGGCAGCGGATTCGGCGGCTTCCAGTCCGCCGTGCTCCTGACCGGGCCGGGCGGGAGGAAACGATGAGCACGGAGCACCCACGGCGCGCCGCCGTCACCGGGATCGGCGTGATCGCCCCCAACGGACTGAGCACCGACGCGTACGGGAAGTCCGTACGGGAAGGACTCAGCGTCCTGGACCGGATCACCCGCGAGGGATGCCAGGACCAGCCGCTCAAGATCGCGGGCGAGGTCCGCGCCTTCGACGCCTCGACCCTCATCGAGGAACGCTTCCTCGTCCAGACCGACCGCTTCACCCACTTCGCCATGGCGGGCGCCTCGCTCGCCCTGGACGACGCCGGTCTCGGCCGGGACGACCCCGAGGAGCCCTTCTCCATCGGCGTCGTCACCGCCGCCGGGTCCGGCGGCGGCGAGTTCGGCCAGCGCGAGCTGCAGAAGCTGTGGGGACAGGGCTCCAAGTTCGTCGGCCCGTACCAGTCCATCGCCTGGTTCTACGCCGCCAGCACCGGCCAGATCTCCATCCGGGGCGGCTTCAAGGGACCCTGCGGGGTGGTCGCGAGCGACGAGGCGGGCGGTCTGGACGCCCTCGCCCACGCCGCGAGAGCCGTACGGCGCGGCACCGAAGCGGTCGTCGTCGGCTCGGCGGAGGCCCCGCTCGCCCCGTACTCCATGACCTGCCAGCTCGGCTACCCCGAGCTCAGCACCGCCGACGACCCGGACCGCGCCTACCGCCCCTTCACGGCGGCAGCCCGCGGCTTCGCGCCCGCGGAGGGCGGCGCGATGCTCGTCGTGGAGGACGAGAAGCGCGCCCGGGAGCGCGGAGCGCCCGTCCGGGCGGTCCTGGCGGGCCACGGCGCCACCTTCACCGGCGCCTCGCGCTGGGAGGAGTCCCGGGAGGGGCTCGCCCGCGCCATCCAGGTCGCCCTGGAGGAGGCCGGCTGCGCCCCGGAGGAGATCGACGTCGTCTTCGCCGACGCCCTCGGCGTACCGACGGCCGACCGCGCCGAGGTGCTGGCCCTCGGCGACGCCCTCGGCGCCCACGCCGCCCGGGTCCCCGTCACGGCGCCGAAGACCGGCATCGGACGCGCCTACTGCGCGGCACCCGTCCTGGACACCGCGGCCGCGGTCCTCGCCATGGAACACGGCCTGGTGCCCCCCACCCCCCACGTGTTCGACATCTGCCACGACATCGATCTGGTGATGTCCCGCGCTCGCCCCGTCGAGCTGCGCACGGCCCTGGTCCTCAGCAGGGGACTCATGGGATCCAACGCGGCGCTGGTAGTGCGCCGCGGTGGCGACGCCGCCCGGTAGGACCGGGCGGACAAGGAGAGAGCACAGATGATCATCACCGAACTCACCTACGACGAGCTGGCCACGCTGATGAAGCAGTCGGCCGGGGTCACCGTCGACCCCCGCGAGCTGGAGCGGTCCGCCGAGTCCCCCTTCGGCACCCTCGGCGTCGACTCGCTCGGCCTGCTCGGCATCGTCGGCGAGCTGGAGAACCGCTACGGCCTGGCGCTGCCGACCGACGCGGAGCGCAGCAAGACGCCCGCCGAGTTCGTCGGCCTCGTCAACAGCACCCTCAGGACCGGAGTCTGACGTGTCAGGACACACCGACAACAGCATCACCATCGACGCCCCCCTCGATCTCGTCTGGGACATCACCAACGACATCGAGAACTGGCCCCGGCTCTTCAGCGAATACGCCTCCGTCGACGTGCTCTCCCGCGAGGGCGACGCCACCACCTTCCGCCTGACCATGCACCCGGACGACAACGGGAAGGTCTGGAGCTGGGTGTCCGAGCGCACCGTCGACCGCGAGCGGCGCACCGTCCGCGCCCACCGCGTCGAGACCGGACCGTTCGCCCACATGAACATCCGGTGGGAGTACGGGCAGCAGCCCCACGGCGTCACGATGCGCTGGGTGCAGGACTTCGCGATGAAGCCCGACGCCCCGGTCGACGACGACTGGATGACCGACAACATCAACCGCAACTCCCGCACGCAGATGGCCCTGATCCGGGACCGCATCGAGCAGGCCGCCCGCGAACGCCGGACCGCCCCGGTCAGCGGCTGACCGGCTCCAGGAAGGACGCGTGATGCACCACGCCCTGATCGTCGCCCGCATGGCACCCGGTTCGGCGCCGGCCATCGCCGACGTGTTCGCCGCCTCCGACCGGGGCGAACTCCCGCACCTGGTCGGCGTCACCCGACGCAGCCTCTTCCAGTTCGGCGACGTCTACCTGCACCTCATCGAGTCCGAGCGGGACCCGGCGCCCGCCATCGCGAAACTGACCGGGCACCCGGAGTTCCGCGACACCAGCGAGAAGCTGTCGGCGTACGTCAGCGCGTACGACCCGAAGACCTGGCGCGGCCCCAAGGACGCCATGGCGCACTGCTTCTACCGCTGGGAGCGGGAGCCCGGCGCCTGAACCGGCCACCGGCGGACACACCCCTGGGCCGCCCCTCCGCGACGGACGCGGAGCGGGCGGCCCAGGAGTGTCCGGAGAGGAGGACCGGACCGGGGGATCAGGCGATCAGACCGGGACCGTGCACTCGAAGGCGTGCAGATACGCGTTGACCGGACGGATCGCGTCGATGACGAGCCCCGCGTCCGACAGCCGGTCGACCATGCTCTGCCGGGTGTGCTTCGCACCGCCGACGTTCAGGAGCAGCAGCAGGTCCATCGCCGTCGTGAACCGCATCGACGGGGTGTCGTCCACGAGGTTCTCGATCACGACGACCCGGGCGCCGGGACGCGCCGCCTTCCGGACGTTGGCCAGCGCCCTGCGGGTGCTGTCGTCGTCCCACTCCAGGATGTTCTTGATGACGTAGACGTCCGCCCGGACCGGGATGTCCTCGCGGCAGTCACCGGCCACGACCCGGGCCCGGGAGGCCAGCGGACCGCCCTCCCGCAGGCGCGGGTCCACGTTCCGCACCACACCCGGCAGGTCGAGCAGCGTGCCGCTCAGGGCGGGGTGCCGCTCAAGCAGGCTCGCCAGCACATGCCCCTGGCCGCCCCCGATGTCCGCGACCGACGAGGCCCCGTGCAGGTCCAGGAGCTCGGCGACGTCCCGGGCGGACTGCTCGCTCGACGTGGTCATGGCCCGGTTGAACACGTAGGCCGACTCGGGCGCCTCTTCGTTGAGGTACGGGAAGAACTCCTTCGCGTACACGTCCTCGAAGACGTTACGGCCGGAGCGCACCGCCTCGTCCAGCTTCGGCCACACGTCCCAGGTCCACGGCTCGGTGCACCACAGCGCGATGTACCGCAGGCTGTGCGGGTCGTCCTCGCGCAGCAGCCGGGACATGTCCGTGTGGGTGAAGGTGCCGTCGGGCAGCTCCGCGAAGACGCCCTGGCAGGACAGGGCGCGCAGCAGCCGCCGGAGCGTCTGCGGCCGGGTCTTCACCTCCGCCGCCAGGTCCTCCACGGTCATGGGTGTCTCGCCCAGGGCGTCCGCCACGCCCAGCCGCGCCGCGGCGCGTACGGCGGCGGCGCACGCCGCCCCGAATACGAGCTCCCGCAGCCGCATGGGGGCCGGGGGAGCCGGATCAACAGTCGTCATGGATGCCTCGCCTTTGCTGTCGTGCCGTGGGTGGGGGTGTGCGGGGTCAGCACATGCCCGTGGGCTCGGAGAGCGTGCAGGTGTTGCCGCGGAAGGAGTTGCCCTTGCCGGTGTCCCGGTTCGCCAGGTCGGCGGTGCCGTTGCGCAGCACGACGTTGTCGCGGATCTCGTTGTGCTCGTTGAGGGCGCCCACGAAGCTCTTGAAGAGCACGATGCCGCCCGACAGCGGCGAGGTGCCCACGTTGTCCACGACCCTGTTCTCGGCGACCACCGTCCGCTCGGTGCCGGTGAGGACGATGCCCGAGCCCTGAAGGAACGGCAGCCGGGGGGTCTTGGGGCAGAGCTTGTTGTTGGCGTGGATGTGGTTCCGGCTCACGCTCATCGCCCCGGCGCGGGGAGCGGACTCGTCGCCCACGACGAAGACCGCGGCGCAGTTGCCCGTGGCGTCGTTGCGGTCGACGGTCAGATTGCGCAGGCGCCGTACGGTGATGCCGATCCGGTTCCCGGAGACCCGGTTGTGGCTGACCAGCGTGCCCTTGGTGTCGGCCGCCCCGCCCTCCGCGTCGACGGTGTTCGCCAGGAAGAGTCCGGCGTCGCCGTTGTCGCGGGCGATGTCGTGGGTGAATACACCGCGCTCGGACCGCTCCTGGCCGATGCCCCAGGTCCCGTTCCGCTCCGCGATCACCCGCTGGACCTTCAGCCGGTCGGTCCAGGAGGCCCACAGACCGTTCTTCGCGAAGCCCCTCAGGGTCAGCGAACGGACGGTGACGTCCTCGACGGGACGGTCCTTGGTCCCGGTCACGCAGAGACCGTTGCCGGCCTTGGCGCACGCGTTCGCGCCCGGTGTCGCGGCGGGCACGAGGACTGTGGGGGAGACGCCGGAGCCGCGCAGCGTCAGGTCGGAGGTGGTGATCAGGACGCTCTCGCGGTACGTGCCGGGGGAGAGCAGGATGGTGTCCCCCGGCCGTGCGGCGTCGACGGCCTGCTGAATGGATTCGCCGGGCTTCACCCGGTGCACCGTCTCGCGGTCGGCGGGCGGTGCGGCCGCAGCACCCAGCCCCGAGGCCACGAGGGCCGCGGTGCAGGCCAGGTGGGCGATCTGTCGCTTCGTCATATGGCGACGCTATGAGCGCCCGTTGCGGCCCGCCACCACTGATCCCCCGGGCGGGCTGTACGTCCCCCGGATGCGCCTCCGGGGCGGGGCGCCCGCGCCTACGGCGGTGGTACGACGCCCCGTACACCCGTCCGACGGACATCGGGCGCGAGGGGGTGAAGGCCCCCTAGCCCGTTCGCCCCTGACTGCCCATCGCTCTCGACTTCCTGCGCCCACAGCTCTGACCTGCGCAGACGTCGGCGGAGGGGGCGAGGAGCCGCCCGACCGGAGGACACCCGCGCACGCCGCTCGCGTTGCGAAGATCACGAGCCGGAGATTCCCTCGTGCACGGAGCACAGCACGGGCGCCACGCAGGCAAGCCGGCCGAGAAGGCTCCGCACCATCCGCACAAGGAGAGAAGCATGCGTCTCGCACGTCACGGTCTGCGGATCGCCCTGGTCGCCGGAGCCCTCGCGCTGTCCGCCCCCATCGCCCTGGCCGCCCCGGTGGAGCCCGCCGCGGGCGAGGCCGCGGGCGCCGCCCGCATCACCCCGGGCAAGTCCTACCCCGGCGGCACCGTCACCGTCAGCACGACCGCGTGCGGCAAGGAGACCTACGGCAAGGGCGAGTCGGAGGTGGCCGGGCAGTTCCACCTCTTCGCCGGGGACCGCAAGGGCGTCCTGGTGGGCGAGTTCAAGGTGCCGGAGGACGCCGTCTCCGGCACGGACACGGTGACCCTCAAGTGCCCGCCGCGGATCAAGGAGACCCTCACGTACCAGATCTCCGGCCGCCCGCACGGCGGCGTCGCCGCGGGCTTCGGCTGGGCCGCCGAGGCCGACACGGCCGACGACAACGGCACCCGGCTCGCCCTCGGCGGGCTGCTCCTCGGCGGAGCCGTCGCCGGAGGAGTGATCCGGGCGCGCCGGCGCGCCGCCCGGTCCGGTACCTCGGCATGACGATACGTCCGCCCCCGGGGTACGGACTCCCGCCCCGGCCCCCTGCCCCGCGACGGGGCCGGGGGCCGGGGGCACGCCCGGCGCCGGGCGAACCCGACACCCCAGGCACGCGCCCCCGCTGCGTCCCGTCCTTCAAGGCCCTGGCCTGGACGGCCCTGGCCGGAACCCTCCTGCTGGTCCACCCACCGGGCACCCCTTCCGCGTCGACCATGACCACGGCCCCGGCCCCGGCCACGGCCCCGGCCACGGGGACAGGGACGGCCACGGGGACGGTGGCACAGGCCCGCTCACCCCTCTCCCGGACCGCTCCCGCGGCCGCCCCGGACCGGTCGGCGGTCCGGCCGCTGCCCGCGTCGGACCCGGTACGCATCCGGATCCCGGCCATCGGCGTGGACGCCTTCCTGACGCGCCTGGAGCTCGACGCGGCGGGCGCGCTCCGGCCCCCGCCCGCGACGGCCCCCCTCCTGGCCGGCTGGTACGCCGACGGGACCACCCCCGGCGCACCGGGCACCGCCCTCGTGGCCGGCCACGTCGACACCCCCTTCGGCCCGGCCGTCTTCCACCGCCTCCACGCCCTCGCGCCGGGCGCCGAGATCACCGTGGAACGCCAGGACGGCCGCACGGCCCGTTTCACGGTCGACGCCGTGGAACTCGTACCGAAGGACCGCTTTCCCGACGAGAAGGTCTACGGCGGCTCCGGCCGCCCCGAACTCCGTCTGATCACCTGCGGCGGCACCTGGTCGGACACCACCGGCTACCAGTCCAACACCGTCGTCTACGCCGGCTTGACGGGGGCGGGATAGGGTCCGCCCACCGGCACCAGCAGGGTGAACGTGGTGGGCGCGGCGCGCGTCAGCGTCAGGCGCCCCCCGAGGGAGAGGGCGAGGTCGCGGGCGAGAGAGAGCCCGATGCCGGCGCCCGGTCCGCCGCCGGAGTGGCCCCGCTCGAAGAGCCGGGCGCCGCCGCCGTCCCCGCCGTCTCCGCCGTCTCCGCCGTCCCCGCCGTTCACGGTTCCCTCGTCGGTGACGTCGAAGGCGAAGGCGTCGTCGAGGTCCCGGAAGACGACGCGTACCGTGCCGTGTCCGTGGACGCGCGCGTTGTCCAGCAGCACGCCCAGGATCTCCGCGACCGGTCCGCCCGGGACGCGGGCGTCGTCCGGCACGTCCGTGGCCGCGAGCTCCAGCCGCCTGCCGTCGCGGGCGAACAGCCCGTGCCACCGCTCCTCGGTCCGGGCCAGCAGCTCCCGCACCGGCAGGTCCGGCACCATCGGCCGGGGCGGCCCGGTGACCCGGGAGAGCCGGAGCACCTCCTCCACGGTCTCGTGCAGACGGCGCGTGGCGGCCAGCGCCTCCCGCAGCGCCGGCCGGGCGTCGTCCTGGGCGAGCCCGGCCTCCAGCGTGAGCTGGAGGCCGGACAGCGGGGTGCGCAGCTGATGGGAGGCGTTCGTGCTGAAGTCCCGCTCGTTGCGCAGCAGTTCGGACAGGCTGCGCAGCATGTCGTTGTGGGTACGGGCGACCTGGTCGATCTCCGCGATGCTGCTCGGCGCGGCCCTGGAGGTGAGGTCGCCGGCGGTGACGGCCCGGCAGTGCCGGGAGAGGTCCTCAAGCGGCGCGGCGAGTGCCCGCGCCTGCCGGCGGGCGACCAGGACGGCGACGGCGAGCGCGACCACGCACCCGCCCGCCAGGGCCGCCCAGCCGGCGAGCACCCGGCCCCGCACGTCCGTCACGGGCGAGGACGCGCGGACGACGCCGATCACCCGCTCGGCGTGCGGGACCGGCACGGCGGCCACCAGCTCGCCGCCGGACGAGGAACGGGTCACCGTGCCGGCCAGGGCCCGGCGGACCGCGTCGTCGCCGCGTAGCGGGCCGGTCCCGGCACGCAGCCGCAGCAGCGGGTCGTACAGCCCGAGCCGCTGACGCGACGCGGCCACGGGAAGCTCCGCCGGGTCGCCCCCGGTGTAGTCGGGGTTGACCCGGACGGCGGCGGCCAGGGCCGCCCGCTCCAGCGCGTCGCGCTGGCCGGCGTACAGGGAGGACCTGATGGCAAGCGCCAGGGGCACGACCAGCAGGACCAGGGCGACCAGGACGGCGGTCAGCGCCACCCGCACCACGCGCTGTCTCATGCCCCCATCATGGCCGCTGCCCACCGGCCCGTACGGGACCCGGCAGGCCCGGCGCACGCCTTTGCCGTCGTCTAACCGTCGGCGCGCCGGCCGTTAACCGCCGCCCTCCTAACGTCGGGAACGTGACCGTCCGGTCCCGACGTCCCCTGGAGGGCAGTGGCCATGACCCGTCCACGGAAGTCCGCAGCCCTCGTGACCGGGCTGGTGCTCGCCTCGGTGCTGACCGCGGGAGCGACGTCCGCCACGGCCACGGAGCCCAATCCGCCCGGGGACATCCCCGACAACCAGGCGTACGTCGCCTTCCAGCCGTCCAGTGGCTTCACCGGCTTCACGGTGAAGGTGCCCGAGGGCTGGGCCCGCACCGGGCAGGGCACCACGACGCTCTTCACGGACAAGCTCAACCGCGTCCAGATCTCCGCCGTCCCCGCCTCCGCCGCTCCCACGGTCGCGTCGGTCACCCGCACGGTCGTACCGCAACTGCGCACGCGGGTCGCGAAGTTCACGAGCCCCAAGGTGACCGAGGTGCAGCGGAAGGCCGGCCCCGTGGTGCTGTTGACCTACCAGGGCGACTCGGCCCCGGACCCGGTCACCGGCAAGGTCGTGCGGGACGCCTTCGAACGGTACGCCTTCCACCGGCAGGGCCACGAGGTGGACCTCACGCTCTCCGGTCCGGTCAACGCCGACAACGTCGACCCGTGGCGCATCGTCAGCGACTCCTTCGCCTGGCGGTGAGCGCCTTGACCGCGCGGCCGCACACCGACGCCCTCACCGCCCGGGAGCTGTACCGCTTCTTCCGGGCCGGGGAGGAGGAGACCCTCGCGCTGCGCGGGGTGTCCCTGAGCGTCGCGCGCGGCGAGACGGTCGCCGTGATCGGCCCGTCCGGGGCCGGCAAGTCCACCCTGCTGTCCTGCCTGGCCGGGCTCGACGAGCCGTCCGGCGGCGAGGTACGGGTGGACGGCGTCCGCGTCAGCCACCGGCCCGAGACCGAGCGGGCCCGACTGCGGGCCCGGCACATCGGCGTGCTGCTGCAGAGCCGGAACCTGCTCCACCACCTCAGCGTGCGCGACAACGTACGCCTCGCCCAGAGCGCCGTACCCGGACGGCCCGCCTCCTCCGCCGAGGAGCTGCTGGACCGGGTGGGACTGCGGGAACGCCGGTACGCGCTGCCCCGGCAGCTGTCCGGCGGGGAACTGGCCCGCGCGGGTCTCGCCGTCGCCCTGGCGAACGCGCCCGCCGTGCTGCTCGCGGACGAGCCGACCGGCGAACTCGACGGCGGCACCGAGCGGCGGGTCCTGGAGCTCCTGAGGGAGCGCGCGGCGGACGGCTGCGCGGTCCTGATCGTCACCCACAGCCCGGCGGCGGTCCGCGTCGCCGACCGGGTGATCACCCTGGACGACGGCCGGGCCACGGAGGCGGCCGAGGCCGGTGCCCCGATCCCCGGCACGCACGGTCCGGAGGTGCGCCATGCCCCCGGCTGACGTGCTGGCTGACGTGCCGGCTGACGTGCTGATCGACTGTCAGGACGCCGCCCTCACCTTCGGCCGAGGTCCGAACGCCGTCGTCGCGGTGCACGGCGCCCGGCTGCGGATCCGCGCGGGGGACCGGCTCGCGATCGTCGGCCCGTCCGGATCGGGCAAGTCGACGCTGCTGCACCTGCTGGCCGGACTCGAACAGCCCACCAGCGGCACGGTGACCTGGCCGGGCCCGGCCGGGCGGCCCCGGGACATCGGGCTCGTCTTCCAGGGCGACAGCCTCATCCCCGCGCTCGACGTCATCGAGAACACCGCGCTGCCCCTGGTCCTCGCCGGAACGCCCGACGACCGGGCGCACGAAGCCGCCCTGGCCGCGCTCGCCCTGGTCGACGCGGCCGACCTGGCCGACCGGCTGCCGGAGGAGATCTCCGGCGGCCAGGCCCAGCGGGTCGCCGCCGCCCGCGTACTGGCACAGGCGCCCCGGGTGATCCTGGCCGACGAGCCCACCGGCCGCCTCGACCACGCCACCGGCGGACGGGTGCTGGACGCGCTCCTGACCGCGGCCGACGCCACGGGCGCGGCCCTCGTCGTCACCACCCACGACCCGGCGGTCGCCGCCCGCCTCACCGTGCGCCGCGCCATGCGCGACGGACGCCTGACGGCACCGGACGGCGCCGACGCCGACGCGGCCGCCCGTCCAGGAGAGCCCTCATGATCAGCTCATGGGCGAACGGTCTCGCCCGCCACCGCACCGGACGCCTGATCGCGGCCATGACCGGGATCGCGCTCGCCGTCGCCCTCGTCGCCGCGCTCGGCTCCTTCCTGACCGCGTCCAAGGCGACCATGACCCAGCGGGCGGCGCGCTCGGTGTCCGTGGCCTGGCAGGTCGAGGTGCAGACCGGCGCCGACCCGAACGCGGCGCTGTCGCTGGTGCGCGCGACGCCCGGCGTACGCTCCGCCGTCCCGGTCGGCTTCGCGCACACCAGCGCCTTCACCGCCACGGCGCAGGGCAGCACCCAGACCACCGGCCCCGGCATGCTCCTCGGTCTCCCCGGCACGTACCGCACCCTCTTCCCCGGCGAGATCCGCTCCCTGACCGGACGTCCCACCGGCGTGCTCCTGGCCCAGCAGACCGCCTCCAACCTGCACGCGGCCCCCGGCTCCACCGTCGGTGTCCGGCTGCCGGGCACGACGGGCGTGCGCCAGGTCCGGGTGGACGGGATCGTCGACCTCCCGCAGGCCGACTCCCTGTTCCAGAAGATCGGCGCGCCTCCCCAGTCCCAGCCCGTCGCGCCGCCCGACAACGTCCTGCTCGTGCCCGCCGCCCGGTTCGCCTCCCTGACCCGTGGCGCCCCGGCCGTCACCCCGCAGATCCATGTCGCCCGCGACGCCGCCCTGCCCCACGACCCGGCCGCCGCGTTCACCTCGGTGACCGGCGCCGCCCACCATCTGGAAGCCAGGGGCGCGGGTTCGGTGCTGGTCGGCGACAACCTGGGCGCCGCACTCGACTCGGCCCGCCAGGACGCCCTGTACGCGCAGCTCCTCTTCCTCTTCCTCGGCGTCCCCGGCGCCGTCCTCGCCGCCTCGCTGACCGCCGCGGTCGCCGGTGCGGGCGGAGAGCGGCGCCGCCAGGAGCAGGCGCTGCTGCGGCTGCGCGGCCTCGCCCCCCGGCGGATCGTGGCCCTGGCGGGCCTGGAGGCGGCGCTCGTCGGCGTCGCCGGCGGACTCGCCGGCCTCTGGCTCGCGGCCCTGACCGGCCGGCTCGCCTTCGGCACCGCCTCCTTCGGCGCGGGCGCCGGCACCTGGATCGTCTGGTACGTCATCGCCTTCGTCCTCGGCGCGGCCGTGGCCGCCGGCGCGGTGCTCGTCCCCGCCGTACGGGACCTGCGCACGGTGACCGTCGCCGACACCCGCAGGACCACCCGCCGCACCACCTCGCCCTGGTGGATGCGGACCGGTCTGGACTTCCTGCTCCTGGCCGGCTCCTGGCTGGTCTTCAGCGCCTCCTCCGGCAAGCGGTACGCGCTCGTCCTCGCCCCCGAGGGCGTACCCGGCATCTCCGTGTCGTACTGGGCCTTCCTCGGTCCCGCCCTGCTGTGGACCGGGGCCGCCCTGCTGCTGTGGCGCCTCACCCTCCTGGCGCTCACCCACGGCCGCCCGGTCCTGGCCCGCCTCGCGCGGCCCCTGACGTCGACCCTGGCCGGCACCACGGCGGCCGTCCTGGCCCGGCGCAGCCGCCCGCTGGCCCGCTCCATGGTCCTGCTGGCGCTCGCGGTGTCCTTCGCCGTCTCCACCTCGGTGTTCAACTCGACGTACCGGCAGCAGGCCGAAGTGGACGCCCGGCTCACCAACGGCGCCGACGTGACGGTCACGGAGCCTCCGGGAGCGCGGATCCCGCCGAGCGCGGCGGCTGCGCTGCGGATCTCCGGGGTCCGCCACGTCGAGCCGCTCCAGCACCGGTTCGCCTACGTGGGCTCCGACCTCCAGGACCTGTACGGCGTGCGCCCGGACACGATCGCCTCGGCGACCTCCCTCCAGGACGCGTACTTCTCCGGCGGCACCGCGCGACAGCTCATGCGGAGGCTGGCCCAGCGTCCCGACAACCTCCTGGTCAGCGCGGAGACCGTGAAGGACTTCCAGCTCTCCCCGGGCGACCGGGTCAACCTCCGGGTCCAGGACGCCAGGACCGGGGCCCTGCGCACCGTGCCCTTCCACTACGCCGGGATCGTCAAGGAGTTCCCGACCGCGCCGAAGGACAGCTTCTTCGTCGCCAACGCCTCCTACGTGACCGAGGCGACCGGCAGCGACGCGGTGGGCGCCTTCCTCGTCGACACCGGCGGCGGCAGCCGGCAGGCCGTCGCCGCCCACCTGCGCGGACAGCTCGGCACGCGTGCCACCGTCACCGACCTCACCCAGACCCGGGGCACCGTCGGCACCAGCCTGACCTCGGTCGACCTGGCCGGCCTGACCCGGATCGAGCTGGCCTTCGCGGTCCTGCTCGCCGCCGGGGCGGGCGGTCTCGTCCTCGCGCTCGGACTCGCCGAGCGCCGCCGCACCTTCGCGATCACCACCGTGCTGGGCGCCACCCGCCGCCAGCTGAGCGGCATGGTCCTCACCGAGGCGATCGTGCTCACGGCGGGCGGCCTGACGGGCGGCCTCCTGATCGGGTGGGCGCTCTCCGAGATGCTGGTCAAGGTGCTCACGGGCGTCTTCGACCCGCCCCCGGCCGCCCTCGCGGTCCCGGTGGTCTATCTGGCCCTGACCGTGGGCGCCGCCGTGGCCGCCGTCCTCGCCGCCGCGCTGAACGGCGTGCGCCGGGCCCGGCGCCCCGCCATAGAGGATCTGCGCGACCTGTGAACCCACCCGACGGGCCGCCAGGCCGTACGCTGCCGACCATGCGCACCCCGACACCCGAGGACCGCGGCCGCCGAGGCGTGCTGGTCGTGGAGGACGACGACACCATCGGCCGCCACCTCGAAACCGCGCTGCGGGGCAACGGCTACGCGCCCGTCTGGAGCCGTACCGGCGCGAACGCGCTCACGGAGGCGTCCCAAGGGGCGTACGACGTGCTGCTCCTCGACCTCGGCCTGCCCGACATGGACGGTCTCGACGTCGCCCGCACGCTCCGCGCCCGCTTCCCCGAGCTCCTGATCGTCATCCTCACCGCCCGCACCGACGACATCGACGTCATCGCCGGCCTGGACGCCGGAGCCGACGACTACCTCGTCAAACCCTTCAGCCTGACCGTGCTCCTCGCCCGCCTCCGCGCCCACCTGCGGCGCGGGACCGTCGCCTCCCCGCCCCCGGAACCGCTCGCGCTCGGCGACCTCGTCGTCGACGAGGCGGCCCGCCGCTGCACCCTGCACGGCGCCGACTTCCCCCTGCGCCCCAAGGAGTTCGAACTCCTCGCGCTCCTGGGCCGGCACGCCGGTGAGGCCGTCTCCCGCGAGACCCTCATGGCCGAGGTCTGGGACGAGAACTGGTCCGGCTCCACGAAGACCCTCGACGTCACCATGGCCGGCCTCCGCCGCCGCCTCACCGACGCGACGGCCGCGTCCCCCCACCCCGTACACCTGCCCCCCATCACGACCCTACGGGGCCACGGCTACCGGCTGGAGCGCCACCACGGCTGAGGGCCGCTCGGGAAGGGGTGAGGTGCTTCTCGACGCAGGCCGGGTAGACGCTGACGGCGTGGTCCCGCACCCCGTCCGAGGCGGGGGCGAAGGGGTCGGACACGCCGGCTCCGGTGGCAGGGTGGGGACGACGTCGTTGTTGTTCACGAAGCGGTGGTGCCGGCTGCTGAACGGCGTCCTGTGAGCGGCCGCGAGCAGCCGATCGCAGGTGCGCGGCTGCCCGAACGTGTAGACGCCGCCAGGCAGTTCGCTGGGATCCACACCCTCTGCCCGTTCCTGCGCAGCTCGTCGACGGTCTCGCGCACCTGCGGGTACACCGAGGCGAGGGCCTGCTGGAAGGCGTGGTGCACGAAGCAGCGACCACGATGGCCCGGTCGGACGCGGCGACGTAGGCCTGGGTGTCCTCGATCGGGAACGGCATCGTGTGGGGGAGTCGAAGGGGTCTGGAGCTTGAGCCGTCGGCCACCTGTTCGGAGCGCGGCGCGGGGGCAGGTCACCTCGCCGGCGCTCCCTCGGCTCCCCGCTGGTCCCTTCGGGCGGAGATGGGCGACGTCGCGACTCCGGTCCGTCGTGCGGTCGGTCCGGGATGGCAGGTTGGGGGGCCACCTGGAGAAGGAGCTCTGGACTCCGTATGCGCACGAATCCGGCCACCACCGATCTTGAGTGGACCGAACTGGACCAGCGGGCCGTCGACACCGCCCGCGCCTTGGCGGCGGACACCGTGGAGCACGCGAGGGACGGGCATCCGGGCACGGCCATGAGCCTCGCGCCCGCCGCGTACCTCCTCTTCCAGCGCCTGATGCGGCACGATCCGGCCGACGCCGGATGGATCGGCCGCGACCGTTTCGTCCTCTCCAACGGGCACGCCTGTCTGACCCTCTACATCCAGCTCTTCCTGGCGGGTTACGGGGTGGAGCTCGACGACCTGAAGGCCTTCCGCCGCTGGGGGAGCAGGACCCCGGGCCACCCCGAGCACGGTCACACCGTCGGCGTGGAGACCACGACCGGGCCCCTGGGGCAGGGGATCGCCAACGCCGTCGGGATGGCGATGGCCGCCCGGTTCGAGCGCGGTCTCTTCGACCCGGAGGCGCCCTCGGGCACGTCCCCGTTCGACCACACGATCTGGGCGATCGTCTCCGACGGCGACATGGAGGAGGGCATCTCGGCCGAGGCGTCCTCGCTCGCCGGGCACCAGCGGCTCGGCAACCTCGTCGTCCTCTACGACGACAACCACATCTCCTGCGAGGGCGACACGGCGACCGCGCTCTCCGAGGACGTGCTCAAGCGCTACGAGGCCTACGGCTGGCACGTCCAGCGCGTCGAGCAGGCCGCCGACGGCGACATCGACGTGCACGCTCTGTACGCGGCGCTGACAGCGGCCCGGGACGAGACCGGGCGCCCGTCGATCATCGCGGCCCGCACGGTCATCGGCTGGCCGGCCCCGCACGCGCGGAACACCAAGGAGGCCCACGGCCGGCCACTCGGCGCGGACGAGATCGCGGCCACCAAACGGGTGCTGGGCCTCGACCCCGACCGGCACTTCCACGTCGAGGACGCCGTCCTCGCGCACACCCGCGAGGCCGTCGCCCGAGGCCGTGCGGCGCACGCCGCCTGGGACCGGCGGCTCGACGAATGGCGGGCCGCCCACACCGCGCGCGCGGCCGAGTTCGACCGCGTCACGGCCGGTGAGCTTCCCCTGGGCTGGGAGAAGAAGGTGCCGGTCTTCCGGGCCGGAGACACGATCGCGCCCAGGACGGCATCCGGCGCGACCCTCAGGGCCCTGGCGGAGGTGCTGCCCGAACTGTGGGGCGGCTCCGCCGATCTGGCGGGCTCGAACCACACGACCATCGACGAGCTGTCGTCCTTCCTGCCCGCCGGCAACCCGCTCCCGGGCGCCGACCCGTACGGCCGCACCGTGCACTTCGGCGTCCGCGAGCACGCCATGGCCTCGGCCATGAACGGCGTGGCGCTGCACGGCAACACCCGGATGTACGGCGGCACCTTCCTGGTCTTCTCCGACTACATGCGCCCGGCGGTCCGGCTTGCCGCGCTGATGAAGCTGCCCGTGACCTACGTGTGGACACACGACTCCGTAGGCATCGGCGAGGACGGCCCCACCCACCAGCCCGTCGAACACCTGGCGGCCCTGCGCGCCATCCCCGGCCTCAACGTGGTGCGCCCCGCCGACGCCAACGAGACCGCCATCGCCTGGCGCGAGATCGTACGCCGGCACGGCACCGCCCCCGCCCCGCACGGCCTGGCTCTCGCGGGGGAGGACCTGCCGACGTACGAGCTCAACGAGGAGGCGGCCAGGGGCGGTTACGTGCTGAGGGAGGCCGAGGGCGGCGCGCCCGAGGTGATCCTCATCGCCACCGGATCCGAGGTACGCCTCGCCGTCGAGGCGCGCGAGCGGCTCCAGGCGACCGGCGTACCGGCGAGGGCGGTGTCGATGCCGTCGGTGGAGTGGTTCGAGGAGCAGGACCGGGCATACCGGGACGCCGTCCTGCCGCCGTCGGTGACGGCGAGGGTGGCCGTCGAGGCCGGGGTCCGCTTGACCTGGAAGGAGTACGTGGGCCCGGAGGGGCGGATCGTCTCGCTGGAGCACTTCGGCGCCTCCGCCGACGGCGAGACCCTGTTCCGAGAGTTCGGTTTCACGGGGGAGGCGGTCGAGGCCGCCGCGCGGGAGGCTCTGGCCGCCCGGCGGCGCTGAGCTCAGACGGGGCCCTCGTCGAGGAACCGGTCGTTGACCAGATAGCCGCCGTCGACCGGGACGGCCGCCCCGGTGACGAAGTCCGAGGCCCGGGAGGCGAGGAACACGGTGACCCCCGCGAGGTCCGAGACCTGGCCCCAGCGGCCGGCCGGGGTCCGGCGCCGGATCTCCTCGCCCTCGGGCCTGCGGGGCAGGTCGCCGTTGCCGTCGGTGGGGAACCAGCCCGGCAGGATGGCGTTCGCCTGGATGTTGTGACCGCCGAGCTCCGTGGCCAGCGAACGGGTGAGCCCGACCAGGCCCGCCTTGGTCGCCGTGTATCCGGCCGAGCGCGGATGCCCGAGCACCGAGTACATCGATCCGATGTTGATGATCTTTCCGCGGCCCGCCCTGCGCATGTGCCCGGCGGCCTCGCGGGCGCAGCGCAGCGGCCCGGTGAGATTGACGTCGATCATCCGCTCCCAGGCGGAGAGATCGCCCGCGCTCACGGGGTCGTCGAGAAAGATGCCGGCGTTGTTGACCAGGATGTGCACGTCGCGGTCGCGCCCGAGGTCGGCGAAGAAGCGGGTGACGGCCGGGCTGTCCGTGACGTCGAGCGGTCTGACCTCGAACTCGTCCGCGACGGCGGCGTTCTTGCCCGGGTCGCGTCCGGTGACCACGACCGTGGCACCGGCGTCCTGGAGGGCGCGGGCCATCGCGAGCCCGAGTCCGCCGTTGCCGCCGGTGACCACGGCGACCTGACCCTTCAGGGAGAACAGGTCGGGGGGGAATGCTGTTGTCATGACAGGCTCCAGACCGTTGGGGCAGGCGCCGGTGCGTGCGCCGGTGCGTGGGTGATGGGAGCGGGCGGGTTGCCGGGCGCGCGGGCGTGGCGCAGTGCCTCCGCCCGCGTGCGCCACAGCTCCTCGGGTGCCACGCCCTCCGCGCGCAGCCAGTCGTCGTCGTAGGACTCGGCGAGGTAGTTGTCGCCCCGGTCGGGGGCGATGGCGAGGACCGTCTCGGTGGGATGGGCGGTCGCGTAGGCCAGCGCGGCGAAGAGGACGGCGCCTCCGGACTCGCCGAGCAGCAGCCCCTCCTCGGACGCCATGACGCGGCACATCGACAGGGCCTCGACATCGTCGACGAGGTGCAGCGAGTCGAGGAACTCCGTATGCAGATTGCCGGGAACCCAGCTGTTGCCGATGCCGCGCACCCGGTAGGGCGCGAAGGGGAAGCCGAGGGCGGACGAGCCGAAGGAGTCGACCGCCCGCACATGCAGACGGGGGAAGTGCCGGCGGAGGGTGGAGCTGGTGCCGCTGATGTGCCCGCCCGTGCCGACCGCCACCACCAGGGCGTCGAGCTGCGGGAAGTCGTCGATGATCTCCCGCGCCGTGTGCAGGGCGTGGGCCCCGGGGTTGTCCGGGTTGACGCACTGGTCGGGCCGGTAGGAGCCGGGGATCGCCGCGAGGAGCTCGCGCACCCGGTCGAAGCGCGCCTCCTGGTAGCTTCCCGCGCTGTTCGGCTCGCGCACCACGTCGATCTCGGCACCCAGGCTCACGGCGTACGACAGCGCCGACGGCGTGGTCTTGGGATCCACCACCAGGATGACCCGGTACCCCTTCACCGCTCCGATCAGGGCGAGGGCCTTGCCGAGGTTGCCGGACGTGGACTCGACGATCGTCGCACCGGGACGCAGCTCCCCGCGCCGCTCGGCCTCCTCCACCATGTGGAACGCCGCCCGGTCCTTGACGCTGCCCGAGGGGTTGAAGCCCTCCATCTTGACGTAGAGCCGGCTCCTCGGGTCGGGGAGGACATGGCGCACCCGGAGCACCGGGGTGCCGCCGAGCAGTTCGAGCGCGTTCTCGTAGATCATGTCGGGTCTCCAACTGCTGCCCGTACCCGCGACGCGGGGGCGGCTCGGTCAGGCGAACATGCGCGGACGCGCGTGCAGGACGAGCACGCTGGGGCCGGGGGAACGCAGCGCGGCGGTCAGGTCGGCCCGGAGCCGGTCGGGGTCGGTGACGAGGGCGTCGACGCCGAACGCGCCGGCGAGCGCCACGAAATCGGGCTGCGCGAGGTCGTGGGCCGGCATGGCCCGCCCGTAGCCGTCGGCCGTGTACTGCCGCAGGATGCCGTAACCGCCGTCGTCGACGATGAGCCACGTGACGTTCAGCCGGTGCTGCGCGGCCGTGCCGAGTTCGGCCAGCGAGTACATCGCGCCGCCGTCGCCGCTGACCGCGAGGACCGGCACCGTGCCGTCCGCCACGGCGGCACCGAGCGCGGCGGGGAACGCGTAGCCGAGGCCACAGGCGCCCTGGGCCGAGTGCATGGTGCCGGGGCCGCGCGGGTCGAACGCCGCCTGGGCCCAGTACCCCATGATCGTCATGTCCCAGAAGCTGGGGCTCTCCGCCGGGAGCGCCCCGCGGATCGCGTCGAGCAGGCCGCGCTCCATGCCCAGCCCCTGCTCGTCGAGTCTCCGGTCCACGGAGATCCGTACCTCGGCCGCCGCCTGGGCAGCGCCCGCGTCGATACGGGGCGGGGTGGCGGCCACCAGCATCTCCAGGGCCGTACGCGCGTCCGCGTGCAGGGCGAGCGCCGGGTAGTTGACGCCCAGTACGTCGAGGTCGGCGTCGATGTGGACGAGCCGGCCGCGCGGCGCGAAGGCGAAGTGCTGGGTTGCGTCCTGGCTCAGGCCGGAACCGACCACGAGCAGGACGTCCGCGCTCTCCAGGAACTCCTTGACGTGCGGGTCCTCCATGTGCGACCGCAGGGACAGCGGATGCGCCCAGGGGAAGGCGCCCTTGCCGCCGTAGGTGGTCGCCACGGGCGCGTCGATCCGTTCGGCCAGTTCCCGCAGGGCCTGGTGGGCGCCCGCGCGGACGACTCCGCCACCGGCGAGGACGACCGGCCTGCGGGCGCCGCCGAGCAGACGCGCCGCCTCGGCCACCAGCTCGGGCCGGGGCGCGGGACGGCGGGGCACGGCCGGGAGCGCGCTCACGAAGGGGACGTCCGTCCGCTCCGTGAGCACGTCGACCGGGATCTCCACCCAGGTGGGCCCCCACGGCGGGGTCAGCGCCGCCTCCCAGGCCGCGGCGAGGGCCGAGGGGATCTGGGCGGCCGAGCGCACGAGGTGCACGGACTTGACGATGTCCCGGAACGAGGCCTTCTGATCCGTGAGTTGATGCCAGTAGCCCCGGGTCCGCCCGTCGAGGCCGTCGGACGGCACCTGGCTGCTGATCCCGAGGACCGGTGCGGACGCGGACGCCGCCTCCTGGAGCGCGGGCAGCGTCATGAGAGCGCCGGGCCCGGTCGAAACGAGCAACGGGGCCACCGAACCCGTACGGCGCGCGAAGGCGTCGGCGGCGAAGGCCGCGTTGTTCTCGGTCCGCGCTCCGACGTAGACGAGGTCCGAGCGGTGGAGGGCGTCGAACAGGGGAAGGGCGTGCTGCCCGGGGAGGCCGAACAGATGGGTGGCCCCGAGGGCCTGGAGGCACTCGATCACGAGGTCTCCGCCGTGGCGGAGCGGTGTGCCGACGCCGGACCCCGTGCCGGCCTCGTCGGAGGGCGGGAGGAACGAGGCGCCAGTCACCCCGCCGCCCGTCCGCTCACCGGTCTTGCTGCGCAGGCCTGTTCCGCTCATGGGGATGCTCCCAGGTGTCGGCGTCGAGGCCCCCGAGGAGGGTCTCGCCGTATTCGAAGACGTAGCCCGGGCCGATGCCGACCGGCGCCAGGGCGCCGAAGTCGGGGTCGTCGAGCAGCTGCGGGCTGAAGCGGAGCTCGGCCGCGCCCGTCCAGACGGCGGAGTACTCCGCACCCGTGACGTCCGAGGCCACCGTCTCGTACACCCCCGGGGCCTGGGGGATCCAGGGCGGGAAGACCCGGGTGTGGACCAGGGGCACGCTGTTCAGGGCGGGTGGCTCGTCCGCCGGACCCGTCAGGCTCACCCGTACGTCGGCGACGCGGTGGTCGTGCACGGCCAGCGAACCCCGGTAGACGCTGCCCGGCCGCCGCCGTGGTCCGGCGAGTCCGGCGGAGACGGTCCGCGTCATGTGGACGCTCCCGAACTGCTTCGGCATGCCCTGGATCCAGCCGCGGATCATCGGGACCGCGTGGTCCACCCACGCGTACGGGCACCGCGCCGCCGGCCGCCCGCGGTAGGTGACGGAGAGCAGCACCATGAACTCGCTGAACTGCGAGTGGGCCGGCTCCTCCAGCTCGGCGCCCCCGTCGCCGCACCACTGCCAGGAGCTGAAGGCCGCCGCCGCGGCGCCCGTCTCGGAGAGCTCCATACCGGGCGGCAGGAACCGCGCCGCGCGTTCCGGGTCGACGGTGTAGTCGACCCAGATGAACGTGCCGGAGAAGTGCCAGGGCGGCGGGGTGACCATCGCGGCCCGGCCGGAGGGCGACAGCGGCAGCGTGTAGCCGGCGAGGCGCGACGCGCCGAGGCCGGTGGTCATCCGAGCTCCAGGAGCAGCTCGCGCAGCCGCGCGACACCGGCGGCGACCGTGTCGCGGTCCCGCCCCAGGGCGAGCCGCAGATGGGACGCACCCTGCTGGTGGTCGGCCCAGTGGAACTGATGGCACGGCAACACCTCGACGCCGTGGAGGCGCAGCCGCTGCCAGAGCTCGTGGCAGTCCAGGCCCGGGAGGTGCACACGCTCGACGCTGACCTGGCTGTCCGCGTCGGGGAAGGCCACCCTCGGCACGTCGCCGAGCGTGTCGCGCACCTCCAGCCGGTTGGCGGCGATGTGCTCGTGGAGCTCGGCCAGACCGCCGTGGGCGGCGTCGTGGGCCAGCGCCTGCACGAGGGCCAGGAGGAAGGGCGAGACCTCCAACAGGATCTCGGAGTGGATGCGTTGGAGCGGAAGCGCGACTTCGGCGCCGAAGGCGAGGAAGCCCAGCTTCAGATCCTGGGTCGGCCACAGCTTGCCGGTGTCCTCGATGACGACGTAGCGGCAGCCGGACTCCTCCAGGACGGCGTAGTGGTCGTACTGGGCGCGGATGTCGAAGCCGCGGAACGAGGTGTCCAGGGCCAGCACCATGTCCCGCTCGGTGCAGATCCGGGCGGCGAGGCGGAGCCGGTCGGCGCCGAGGACCCGCCCGGTCGGGTTGTTCGGGGTGGTGATGAACAGGCAGCCGGCCTCCCGCGGCACCGCGAGCGCCAGGTCGCCCTCGTGCAGCACGTGCTCCTCCACGGGGAGCAGCCGGAGCCGGAATCCGCGCAGGAGGTCGGGGATGTTGTCGAAGGTCGGGTGCACGAGCGCCACGGGCCGCATGTCCTCGGCGAGGGCCCGGGCCAGGACGTCCATGGCCACCGAGGAGGCGTAGCAGTCCAGGATCCGCGCGGGATCCTTCGGGTACGCGTGCTGACCGAGCGCCCGGAAGAACTCGCGGTGGGCCTCCCGCCGGAGCACGGCCCGCGACACCCGGGCCGAGCGGGCGAATATCTCCGGGAAGGAGTCGATGATCTCCTGCTGTGTTCGCGTCGGCGTCTGCCGGGCGTGGCCGTCCGAGAGATTGACCTTCGAGTCGACCGCGAGGGATTCGAACTGGGTGAGATTCTCTTGCTGGAACACGAATTCTCCAAGGGGATGGATGGTTTCGGTTGACCGGGGCGCGCGCCGAAGGGCTGAGGGCGAGCCTCGAACAACGTCTACGAGACGGAGCGGCCTCCCGCAAGCGCACCCCCCTCCACGCGGGTCTGATCAGGTGACTTCCCGGTGCCGGGAACCGAGTTCCGGGGAGAGGGAGGGGTAGATTCCACGCTGTGGTCGAACAGACCGGTGAACACGGCGAGTTCGATGTCCGCTGGCGCCGAATCTGGAGTTGACCCATGACGGAGCTGAACACGCCGGCCCGCATGCACGAGATCTCGAAGGAGACCGAGGACATCGTCGACCGCGTCCTGGAATACGGGCGCGGACGCATTCTCGACGGAGGAGCGGATCTCGGCCGGCCGCTCACCGCGGCGGAATTGCGGGAACGGGCGGCGGGCACCATCACCGAGGACGGCATGGGTGCCGAGCACGCCCTGTCGCTGTTCGAGCGGGTCCTCGCTCCCTCCTGCATCACGGTCGACCACCCGCAGTACCTGTCCTTCATCCCGGCGGCGCCGACCAAGGCCGCCACCGCCTTCGACCTCGCGCTCTCGGCCTCGTGCGTGTACGGCACCTCCTGGCTGGAGGGCTCCGGGGTCGTCCACGCGGAGAACGAGGTCCTGGCCTTCCTGGCCCGGGAGTTCGGGCTCCCCGACAGCGCGGCGGGCGTGTTCGTGCAGGGCGGCACGCTGGGCAACCTCTCGGCGCTCGTCACGGCCCGCGAGCACGCCAAGCGGGAGCGGACCGAGCGGGGGCGGCCGCTGCCGCGCCGCTGGCGGATCCTCTACAGCTCCGAGGCCCATTCGTCGATGCCGATCGCCGCCAGGGTCATGGACGTGGAGGCGACCGTGGTCCCGGCCGACGCGGACGGCAAACTGACCGGCGACGCGGTCCGGCCCTTCCTCGACCGGTACGGGGAGGAGGTGTTCGCTGTCGTCGCCAGCGCGGGCACGACCAACTTCGGCGGCGTGGACGACTTCGCGTCCCTGGCCCGGCTGCGCGCCGACCACGACTTCTGGCTGCACATCGACGGGGCGTACGGACTGGCGGCGATGCTCGTACCCGAACGCCGCGACCTGTTCGACGGGGTCGGGTCCGCCGACTCCCTGACGGTCGATCCCCACAAATGGCTGTTCGCACCCTTCGACGCCTGCGCGCTGCTCTACCGGCACCCGCAGCGGGCCCGGGAAGCCCACACGCAGCAGGCCGAGTTCCTGCGCATCCTGGACGACACCGAGAGCTGGAACCCCCGGGACTACGCCCTCCATCTCACCCGCAGGGCCCGCGGGCTGCCGATGTGGTTCTCCCTCGCCACCCACGGCGCAGGCGCGTACCGCGCGGCCATCAGCCAGTCCCTGCGCCTCACCCGGGAGATCGCGGACGAGATCTCCGCGCGCCCGTACCTGTCCCTGGTACGGGAACCCGAGCTGTCCGTGGTCGTCTTCCGGCGCGCGGGCTGGGACGCGGCCGACTACGCCGCCTGGTCGCAGCGACTGCTCCATGATCAGCTCGCCTTCGTCGCGCCCAGCGCGCACCACGGCACACCGACGGCGCGTTTCGCCCTGGTCAATCCGCGGACGACCCGGGAACAGCTGCTCGAAGTCCTGGACACGATGGCCTAGTCGGGGACCCGACCGGCAGGAGGGAGCAAGCACCCGCTCGAAGAGGGACGGTGCGTGCTCGGCGCCGAGGCCGTCCTCGCTGATCGTTCCCGCTGCCTGCTGCCGCAGCGTCGCCGCGGAAAACGGTCTGCCGAGATCTCGTGCACGTGAGCCGGTGTGTTCAGCTCAGTCATGAGTTGAAACCTATCCGCATATGCCCTGGGCAACGACCTGAACGTGCGGCAGCCACCTGATCGGCCCTGCCGGAGACCGGTGCGGTTGCGAGAAGTGTGTCGACAGCCTGCTGATCCATGATCCAGTTCAGTCCACTCAAGACCTGTGGTTACCGTCTCGGTGCTCACATCGACTCAGGGCTCCTCTCCACAGGACGCATGCCGGAGTGACGATCGCGCACGGGTGAAGGTCCCGTATCGCGCCACGGTGGCGGCCAGATCTCCCCGCCCGGGAGGCCCCACTCGACGAGTCCGTACGGGTCCGCGGACGGCCCCTGGCTCACGTCCGCCCGCACACCATGCCCGGTCGCCGAGAGGGTGCTACGGTCGATCTACAGCGCTGCCTGGTCACTCGGCACCCCGGAGCCAGCAAGGAATCCGGGCTCATGAGGGACGCCGCCCCGTCTCGGCGTCCCCCTCATCGTCTCCGACCACGATGTGGCACTCACCGCCCCACCATCGCCTTCGCAGCCGGCCCTGGGACCTGACCCTTCCCCGCGGGCACGACCCCTGACGCCTTGGCCGAGGCCCTGCACACCGTTCAGCCAGCCACCCGAACGGCCCGGATCCGAGGCTCCCGGCCTGCTGGAGACGCACACCGCGGCCGGGCAGCCGGCTTCCTCGCAGTGCTTCACCAGTGCTTCACCTAGTTCACGGCTAAGGAGTCACGATGCCAAGCACGCATCCCACCCTGATCGCCGTCGTCGGCCCGGTCGAACCTTCGCTGTTGGCCGCTTGGGTCCGCCACTACCAGCACCTGGGCGTCGAGCGGTTCCTGATCGCCTTCTACTTCCCCGAGCACGTCACCGATCGGCGTCGGCACGAACTCCAGGCCACCAGCCGCGAGTTGGGCGTCATCCCCACTCGCACAAGCACCGGACCGTGGCACGAGCACACCAACACCCAGATCCGCGACTCTCTCCGCCGGACGGCCGGGCCCGGCTGGCACCTGCTCGCGGACGCCGACGAGTTCCAGCAGTACCACGCCCCACTCACCGAGGTCATCGCGCAGGCCGAGAAGTCCGGGCACCGCACGGTGGGCGGGCTGATGCTCGACCGCGTCGCCGCCGGCGGGCACCTCGTCGACTGGCCGTCCGACGGTGGCCTGGACCTCGCCTATCCACTCGGCGGCCACCTCACTCACCGACTCCTGCACGGCGACCCCCGAAAGAGCGTCCTCGTCCGCCACGACGTCTCCGTCGCCTCAGGCAATCACTGCGCCTTCGGCCACCAGCCCGATGCGGACCATATCTGCGTGGTGCACCATTTCAAGTGGCACTCCGGCGTCCTGGACGACCTCCGCCGACGGGTCCAGCACTTCTCGACCGGCACGTGGCAGGAACAGAGCCCTGCTGTACGAAGCGAGGCCAGCCGCCTGCTGGCCCACGTCGGTCAGCACAACGGCGTGATCAACGTCAGTGATCCAAGGTTGGCCTTCCGCCGCGTGAGTCTGCACCGGATGCCCTCCACCTGGCCCAGCGAGGCCCGCGGCATCGTTACAGCCTGGCGACCGTACGTGTACACCGATGACGGCGCTCACGCAGTCTTGTCGCGCGAGGGATAACCACCACGCGTGCCCTTCGCCGTTCTCCTTGACGGCTTCGCCGCGTCCGGGAAGACCACCGCCTCCACGGCTGGTACGGGCTGGACCACCCCGAGCGCACCTACGCCGCTCGCATCCAACTCCTTCTGACACGAAGGGATGCACGGTCATGCGACAAAGCACACAGACCCTACCGATCTATCAGTACAGTCATCTCACCGTCGAGCAGCAGAACGCGATCATCAGCAACGGGATACTCTCAGGAGAGATCGCCACGTTCGACGGAAAACTCCTGCGCGACTTCGAACACCGGGTAGCAGACCTCACCGGACGCGCCCATGCCCTGGCCGTCGACTCCGGCTCCTCCGCCCTGCGCCTGGCCCTGCGCGGCCTGGGCATCGGCCACGGACACGAAGTGATCATCCCGGAGGTCAGCTGGGTCTCCGTCGGCGCCGCCGCCGACATACTCGGTGCCACCGTCCGCGTGGCACCGGTCACCGACACCCTGACACCCACCTGGGACCAGATCGCGCCGCTGATCACCACGACCACCCGTGCCGTGATCATCGCCCATCTCCGCGGCCGCCCGGCCCCCGGCACCGGGGATATCGCCCGTCACCTCAAAGAACGGAACATCGCCCTCATCGAGGACTGCGCCCAAGCCTGGGGCGTCTACGTCGAGGGACGGCCAGCCGGCGGCTGGGGCACTCTGGCCACCTTTTCCACCCAGACCTTCAAGCTCATCGCTTCCGGTGAGGGAGGCGCCATTGTCGGTGACGACGCCGACACGATGGCACTGATGCGGGCCGTAGGATGCGACACCCGGGAGCCGAGCCCGCACGCCATGTGGCGGTGGACAGCGCGCATGACGAAACTGGCCGCCGGAGTGGCCATCCCCCAACTCGACTTCCTGCACAGCCTCGTCAGCAATCTGCGGGAACTCCAGCAGCAGGTCATGGAGGCCCTGGCTACGCAGCCCGCCCTCACGCTCGTTCCCGACCAGACCACAGCGATCGGCAACGGCTCCCATGTCGGCATGCGCCTGCGCAGCGCCGCAACAGCCGAGCAACTCTTCGGCGCGCTGGTCCGCGGCGGATACCGCGCTTGGTGGCCCGGCCCCGGCGCCCTGCACACCGCCTCCACCTGGCCTGTCCAAGCCGCCCATTCCCTGACCGACTTGGGCCGCTACCTCGACGTCCAGATCCCCTGGCTGCCGCCCTCCGAGCACCAGGGGTGGGCGGCCGAACTGGCTGCCCACATCGGGCACAGTCTGGAGGAGGCACGATGAGCACCTCTCCTGTCCGGACGGGCATCGTCGGCTGCGGCATGGTCGCGGTGGAGTACGCCCAGACGCTGGCCGCCGCCAATGGCATCGAACTCGGAGTGTGCGCTGATCTTGACGGCGCACGCGCGCAGTCCTTCGCGGACCGCCATCGCATCACCGCCGTGCCGGTCGATCACGCGCTGGATCCGGCCACGCTCGACCTCGCGCTCATCCTCACGCCGCCGTCCACGCATGCCGCTCTGGCCCGGCAGGCGATAGCCGCAGGTCTACGCGCGGTCTGGATCGAGAAGCCGTTCACCACCGATCCCGAGGACGCGACCGCGCTGCTCCAACTCGCACAGCGAACCAACATGCTGATCGGCGTGGCACCGGACACCATGCTCGGAACCGCCATCCAGACGGCCTCCGAGGCCCTGAAGCAGAACCTCGTCGGCGACGTCCTCTCCGCCACGGCCAGCCTCTTCAGCACCGGCCCCGAAGGGTGGCACCCAAGTCCCGAGCCCTTCTACTCCGAACACGTCGGCCCGCTCGGCGACATGGGGCCCTACTACCTCACCGCCCTCGACTATCTCCTCGGGCCCCTGCACGTCCGCTCCGCTATCTGCCGCACCCGGTCGGATCGGCGCGTAGGCTCCGGGCCCCACGCGGGCCGCCTGTTCACCGCACAGGCACCCACCTACGTGACTGCTCTGCTCGACACCGACACCGGGACGCCCATCACGCTGATCACCAGCTTTGACGCCGCCGGCTCCCGCGCACCGCATCTGGAGATCCACGGCACCGACGGCACCCTCGTCCTGCCCGACCCGAACGCCCACGACGGCCAGGTGCTGTACCTCCCCTACGGCCAACGAACCTGGACCCCCCTGAGTCCTGTCCCGAGCAGTGGCCCCTCCAGTCGCGGCCTGGGAGTTCTGGACCTCGCCGACGCGCTCCGCAAGGCCCACGAACCGCAGTGCTCCGCGCCACGCGCGGAACGCATCGTGCACCTCATCGGCGCCATCATCCGCGCCACTGCGCCCAGCACCACGCGTAGCCGCATCCCGGCCGCCCCATGAGCGCGAAGGGTACGTACGGACAATGGACGAGTTGAAGGTCGAGCAAGACCTAGTGCGGGCACTGTTGCGGGATCAGCATCCCGATCTCGCGGACCTCGAGCTGCGTGACGCCAGCGGAGGCTGTGACAATCAGCAGTGGCGCCTCGGGGAGGAACTGGCCGTGCGCCTGCCGCGCACCGAGCAGACGTCGGCTCTCCTGCGCACGGAGCACACGTGGCTGCCACTGTTGGCCAAGCGCCTGCCGCTGCCAACGCCCACCCCGGTCCGCATCGGCAAGCCTTCGAGCCTGTTCGAGCTCACCTGGACGATCGCACGCTGGGTCGAGGGTGAATCGGCCGATCACGCGCCGATCACCCGTATCGAGGCGGCCGAGATCCTCGCAGGGTTCCTGAGAGCGCTGCATCACCAGGCGCCGGCCGACGCCCCGACCAACCCTACGCGCGGGATCCCGCCGGCCGCATTGCATCGGGTCGACGATCGGTTCGAGGTCATTGCCGACTACGCGGACGCTGACGCTGCGCGGAAGGTGTGGGAGCAGGCCGTCGCGGCGTCCGCCTGGCAGGGCCCGCCGCTGTGGCTGCATGGTGATTTGCATCCGGCAAACGTGGTCGTCCGGGACGGGATGCTCGCTGGGGTGATCGACTTCGGCGAGATGTGCGCGGGCGATCCCGCGGCCGATCTTTCAGCCGCCTGGATCCTGTTGCCTGCCGGCGCGGCGAGTCGGTTCTTCGACTCCTATGAACGCGCCGACGAAGCCACCATCACCCGGGCTCGCGGCTGGGCTGTCCTGCGCGCCCTGGACCTGATCGGAATCGGACAGAAGGCCAGGCTCGGCCTACTCGGAGGCAAACCGGCCTGGGAACCAGCGGGCTACGCCACGCTTGAACGGGTCCTGACGGCGAACTGACCCTGTCTACTGCTCCGCTCTGCCGATCTCCAAGGGAAGGACACAGCGATGACTGAGCTGCGCTTGCACGAGGCGCTTTCCCTCTCCTTGGACCAGGCACGGGACATGGCCGCCCCGTATGGCATCGAAGTAATCTCGATGACCCCGCTCAAAGGCGGCCTGATGAACACCAACATACGCATCGACAGTGACGCCGCCCCGTACCTGCTGCGCGTCTACAATGAGGAACGCTCCCCGGCCGAGATCGAGTTCGAACTGTCCGCGCTGCACCGACTGGCTGAATGTGGCGTTCCCGCGCAACACCCACTGCGCGGCGGGCACGGCTATGGCGGCGAGTGGAACGGCCGCCTCTACGGCCTGTTCACGTTCCTCGACGGAGAGGCGCTGGAGGAGGACGCGCTGTCGGCACCCGTGAACGTGGCCATCGGCGAGGCAGTAGGCCAGATGCAGAACGCCTTCGAAGGCTTCGTACCGGAAGGTTCGAAGCCGCGGGCTGACGTCGAGTTCATCGACGGGCTGGTGAGTGAGTCGTACAACGCCCTGTGCGAGGCAGGTGCGGACGAGTTGGTGGAGGAGATCCGAAGGGGCTGGGCCGAGGCCCGGGCCCCGTTCGCGGACGACAGCCTGCCACTCTGTGTCCTCCACGCCGATCTCTTCCCGGGAAACGTGATCATCAAGGACGGCACATTCGCCGGATTCATCGACTTCGACGACGCCTATTTCGGCACTTCGCTCTTCGATGTCGCGATCGCTGCCATGCAGCTCTCTTTCACCGGGGAAACCGATCTCTGCCTCGATCTCGTGCAGGCATTCCTGGACGGGTACCACAAGCACCGGCCCCAGGTCGACGAGCGGCTGCTTGTGGACGCGATGCGGCTGAACTGCTTCCGCTTCTTCACGCTCACCCTGCCCCTGACCGTTGGCGAAGGAAGGATGCCGACGGACAACGTCTACCTCAAGCGGATCCGGTTCTTTGCTGAGCGGACCGCCCGCGACACCATCATCGACTCACTCCGATAGCCAATCTCCATCAAGATCGTCTCACGCCCCGCGGTCAACTTTACGAGGCCCCCACTGGGGGTGGTCGCCGTGCATGGCCTCGTAGTAGGGGTCGCCAGGGACGAGCTCGCCCGCCCGCACCGGCCGCCCGGTGAACGCCGCCTTGTACAGGGCGGCGGCGAACTCCAGGGTGGCGCGCGCCTCGGGGCCACTGCCCGGAGGCCGCTCGCCCCGGTCGAACGCGTCGAGGAGGACTCCGAGTTGAGCGGTGTGCGAGCTGCGCACGTCGGCGGCGGGGGTCCGCCAGGCCGCGGCACGCCCGGGGTCGACGTGCGGCGCGGGGGTGTAGACCCAGTCGTCGTTGCCGTACCCGTACAGATGGGTGAGTTCCAGGGTGGCGTCGGCGCAGTCGACACGGATGCGGCTGACCTCGTGCGGGGACAGGAGGCTGTTGACGACGGTGGCGAGCGCGCCGCTCCGGAAGCGGACCAGGGCGGTGGAGACGTCCTCGCTCTCGCAATCGTGGACCAGCCGGGCCGCCATGGCCCGCACCTCCTCCCACTCTCCCAGCAGGTACAGCAGCAGGTCGTACTGGTGGATGCCGTGACCCATGGTCGGCCCGCCGCCCTCGCTGACCCCGCGGTCGCGCCACGGCACGTACCAGGTGGTCTGGCAGTGCGCCACCAGCGGGGCACCCAGCTCGCCGCGCGCGATCAGGTCCCGGGCGTGGACGGCACCGGAACCGTAGCGGTGCTGGAAGACCACGGAGGCGTAGCCGCCGGATGCCTCCTCGGCGGCGGCGATGTCGTCGTACTCGGCGAGCGACATACACAGCGGCTTCTCGCACAGCACCCAGGCGCCCGCCTTGAGCGCGGCCACGGTCTGCTCACGGTGGAGCTCGGGTGGGGTGCCGATGAGAACCAGGTCGGGGCGTACGACATCGAGCATGGCCTCGGCCGAGGTGAACCCGGCGACCCGCGGACCCGCCGCGGCCCGGAACGCGTCCAGTCTGCGCTCGTCCACATCGACTGCGGCGACGAGTTCGACGCGCCCTGCATGGGCCCTGAGCCCGGGGAGATGGCTGTTGTTGACGATGAATCCGGTGCCGATGACAGCGACCCGCGGTGGGTACACCGGCTGGGGCGGCGCGTACGGCTGCGTTGTCACTGGGTACTCCTCACGGGACGGGACGGGACGGGACGGGACCGGGGACGGGTAGAACTGCCACGGGACTCAGGGCGGGCAGAACTGCCCGACCCCTCCACCGTGACACGCACAGCGACGGCCCGCCCCCGGAACCGTCACCGTGTGTGACGCGAAAGCGCGGCCGGGGCCTTCCAGAGGCGAGCGGGGACCTCTCCTCCTCAAGGAGAGGTCCCCGCCCGTCGCTCGACGGCACCACGACGACGGCCGCGGTGCCGTCCGCCGGTGCGGGACGGAGGGAACGACCGGGGCAGCGTTACGACAGCTGCGACTGGACCTGGGCCGAGATCAGCTCCAGGTGGTCCAGGTCGTCGAGGTCCAGGATCTGCAGATAGATCCGGCGGGAGCCGATCCCGGCGTACCGGCCGATCTTGTCCACGACCTCGGCCGGGGAGCCGGCCAGGCCCTTGGCCTTCAGATCGGCGACGTCACGGCCGATCGCGGCCGCGCGCCGCGCGACCTCCTGGTCGTCCCGGCCGACGCAGACTTCAAGCGCGTTGGAGTACGTCAGCGCTTCGGCGCCGCGGCCGGCCTCCTCCGCGGCGGCCCGCACCCGGCCGAACTGCCGCTCGCTGTCCTCGACCGAGGCGAACGGCATGTTGAACTCGTCGGCGTACTTCGCGGCCAGCCGCGGGGCACGGATCGCGCCGTGGCCGCCGACGAGCACCGGGAGCTTCCCCTGGGCGGGCTTGGGCAGCGCGGGCGACTCGGTCAGGTCGTAGTACGTGCCGTGGAAGTCGAAGGTCTTGCCGGGCGCGGTCGCCCACAGCCCGGTGACGATCGCGAGCTGCTCCTCCAGCCGCGCGCACCTCTCCTTCGGGAACGGGATGCCGTACGCCTTGTGCTCCTCCTCGAACCAGCCCGCGCCGAGTCCCAGCTCCACCCGGCCGCCGGACATCTGGTCGACCTGGGCGACCTGAACGGCGAGCACGCCGGGCAGACGGAACGTTCCTGCTGTCATCAGCGTGCCGAGGCGGATGCGCTTGGTCTCGCGGGCCAGGCCGGCCAGGGTGATCCAGGCGTCGGTGGGTCCGGGCAGGTCGGCGCCGCCCATGCGGAGGTAGTGGTCGGAGCGGAAGAAGGCGTCGAAGCCGAGGTCCTCGGTGGCCTTGGCCACGGTGAGCAAGGTGTCGTAGGTGGCCCGATGCCGGGGCTCGGTGAAGACTCGAAGGTCCATACGTCCATCCTGCATGCCGCACGCCGCGTCAACCTCGCTGGTACCGCCGGGGGTGTCGTCAAGTGAGCGGAGTGTCTCGGGTCCGGGATGATCACCGGGCTTGTTGATCTTCCCGGGGGAGGGAACGACCGTGAAGACTGCCGGGGCGGCGCGCCACCGCTTTCCGCTCTCCTTCCGCGAGGTGGAGGAGCTGCTGCTGGCCCGCGGGATCATCGTCTCCCACGAGACCGTCCGGGTCTGGTGTGACCGGTTCGGGTCCGAGTGCCTGCCGGCGCCGTTCACGGACCTCACCCTGGCGGCGCAGCAGCCGGTACATCGTCGACTCCGAGCATCATCTGGCGCCGGCCGCACTGTTTCGCCCGTGACGGGCATCGACGGTGTGGTGTCTGCGGCGCGTCCCCGGGCGTCCAGGTCCCGAGCGACCTCCGCGGCCGACTTCCCCGTCCGACCCGGCCAGTTCAACTTCTCCGACTCCCGGCGCATCCAGAAGCGGTTCGGCTTCCTCGGTCTGATCGATTTCGACGAGCAGTGCTACGCCGACCAGGTAACCGCCGAACGAACGAATCTGAAACCCTGTCAACCCTCACTGGCGAGCTGATCAGCACCTCTCGCGGAGCGGGGGAGCTCAGCTCGTTCGAGCTGCGGTGAGGCGTCCTCGACGGCCCGCCAGTGACTCATAAGATCAAAACCGGGCGAATCACCTCACTCGCCCATGGAGGTCTCCCGCAGCCATGCCAAGTCCATCGCTTTCTGTCGTCGTGCCGGTCTACAACACCGAGCGGTACCTGAAGGAATGCCTCGATTCGCTGTCATCGCAGACCTTCGGCGATTTCGAATGCGTCATGGTCGACGACGGCTCCACCGACGCCAGCCCTGACATCGCCGGAGCTCATGCCAGCCGTGACAGGCGCTTCCGACTGGTGCGCCAGGACAATCGCGGCCTGGGCGCAGCGCGCAACACCGGCCTGCAGCACCTGGACCCGAGCGGTCGCTATCTGGCGTTCGTGGACAGCGATGACGTGGTGCCGCCCAACGCTTACCAACATATGATCACCACGCTTGAGGCGACGGGATCGCAGCTGGCCACTGCCAGGTGCGTGCGACTGGCAGCCGGCAGGTTCTGCCCTGTGCAGGGCGACTGGAAAGCCGGCGTCGGGCGGCGGTTGAGAACCGACGTCACCGAAACCCCTCAGCTGGCGGGGGACTGCGCCGTGTGGAACAAGATGTTCCGGCGCGCCTTCTTCGACAGCACCGGCTTGGCTTTCCCCGAAGGCGTTCACCATGAGGACCTCGCGGTGTGGCCCCGTGTCCCTTTCCTGGCCACGAGCATCGATGTACTGCCTGATGTCGTGTACTACTGGCGGGTCCGTGACCGGGGCGAGCTGTCCATCACTCAGCAGTCGATGCTTCCACGCGCGCTGGTAGACCACGTCGCTGCTATGGAAAGCGCCCGGAACTGGCTCCGGGACCGACCCGAACCCCGCGCCCGAGTCTGCCTCGATGCACTCGACCAGTACCTCCTCACCGACCGCATCCCCTTCTTGTTCCCATGGGTGTACCTGGGAAGCAGCGCCTACCGCGCCGTATACCGGCAGCATGTTCCCCGCCTACTGGCCGCCATCGGCCCGGAGAAATTGGCCAGGCAACGAGCCGTTTCGCGTCTTGGCTACCGCCTTGCCCACCTCGTCAGCGGCCTCAGTACCCACCGTCCAGACGCCCACCCCGGACCTGGGTCGTCCACCGCCTGTTCCGGACTGCGAGAACAGGTGGCGACTCCGGCCCGTCGCCTGGTACCAGCCATCGTCGCCGTACGAGGATGGCTTCGGTCCACTCGACTGAAGGAAGATCTGCAAGGTGCTCAAGCCCGTCAGCACCACGAACGCCATGCCGTTGGCGAACCAGATGATGCCTGATAGCTAGCAGCAGTCCGCTATCTGACAGGCCGGTGCCGCCGTGCTAAGGGCTGTCCCGCAAGTGCTGGCGACGACATGTACCGCCCGCTCACCGACCCCGCCCTGTGCCTGAACCCCGAGGCCCGAGCCCGCCTTGACCCGAGGCGGCACGACATCTCCAACGCACGTGCCGTGTACGCCCGTTGGCTCCTGCTGGACTGGCGCGCGATGTGCGATCCCGGGCGGGGACCTCTGGAGCAACGCGTACGAGTCGATCTGGACCCACCGGACCGGACCGGACCGGATCGGCCGGTGAGGGCCGAGGTGAGCAGGAGCCCCCGGCCGCGGCGGGCGAACCCAGCCTTGCGGCGATCCGTCAGTCGGCGAAGGTGCCGACCAGCCGCTGCGGGGTGATCCTGACCGCCACCCGCACCACCTCAGGCGGCAGCTCCAGGTACTCCTCGCCCGCGCCGGGCCCCTCGTACTGCTCGGCCAGTGCGACGGCCAGCTTCCGGCCCTGGTCCTCGACCACCGTCGCGGTGCCGCGTACCTCCAGGTATCGCAGCGGGTCGGCCCGGTCGTAGACCGTCAGGCTGACCCGCGCGTCGCGCTCCACGTTGGTGACCTTGCGGCGGCCGGCGGCCGAGGAGAGCAGCAGGTCATCGCCGTCCCGGGCGACCCAGACCACCGAGGTCTGCGGGCTGCCGTCGGGGTTCACGGTGGCCAGCACCGCGGGATTCACGTCGTCGAGAAGTCTGCGGGCGGCATCGCTCAGCTTGATCGTCACGCCCGCGACCCTAGCCAGGCCGTCAGACGGTGTCGACCGAGATATCCAGCGCCGACGCGTACACGGGACAGTCCGACTACCGCGGCGTGTTCTGTTCCGTTAGGTGACGGAGCGGCGGGCCATGCCCACTCACGTTCGGGCCGCCAGGGCCGCCTCGACGCGCCGGTTGGTGGTCATGGTCGCCGTGACGGCGGTCATCGCGAGGAGGAGGACGGCGGCGGTGTAGAGCGGGGTGCGGATGTCGTACGTGGTGGCCAGCCAGCCGCCCACGAAGGCGCCCACGGGCGCGGCGCACATGGCCAGCATGCGGGAGGTGGAGGCGACCCGGCCCATGAGGTGGGCCGGGACGATCGCCTGCCGGAGGGAGGGGGCGAGGACCATCGTGGCCCCCATGCCGGCCCCGCAGACGGCGAGCGCGAGCCCGGCCACGTACGGGTTCGGGGCAGCGGCGAGGCCCAGGACGGCGAGCCCCTCGACCGCTGCCGTGCAGGTCAGCGCGGTGCCGGTGCCGAGTCGTCGGCCCAGGGAGGAGGCGACGGCCGCGCCGAGCAGACCGCCGGTGGCCTCCGCCGTGAGGAGCAGGCCGAAGCCGTACGTGTCGATGCCGAGGCGGTCGTGCGCGAAGAGCGCGAGAACGGTCTCCACGGCGACGAAGGCGACGTTCCCGACGGCCGGACGCAGCGCGAGCCCGAGCAGCAGCCGGTCCCGGAAGACGTACGAGGCTCCCGCCCGCGCCTGCCGGAGCAGCGGCTCGCGGGCCTCCGGCGCGGGCCGGGGCATGGCGGGAAGCGAGCGTACGAGCACGGCGGAGACCAGGAACGACACGGCGTCGGCGAGCAGCGGAACCGCCCGCCCGAGCGCGAGCAGCGCACTGCCCGTCGGCGGTCCCGCGAAGCCGGACATGGCGGTCTGGGCCCCGCGCAGGCGGGAGTTGGCCCGTTCCAGGAGCGCCGGGTCGCGGCCGAGCAGATCCGGCAGATAGGCCGTGGCGGCCGTGTCGAAGAAGAGCCCGCCGAGGCCGAGCAGGAAGGCGACGGCCGCGAGCAGCGGAATGCTCAGCGCGTCGAGCGCGGCCGCCACCGCCGGTATCGCGAGCAGCACCGCACGCGCCGCGTCCACGACCCACATCGTGCGCCGCCGGTCCCAGCGGTCCACCAGCGCGCCGCCGAGCACGCCGAAGAGCAGCCACGGCAGCGTCCCGGCGGCCGTGACGACGGCGAGCGCCATCGGATCGCGTGTCAACGTCAGCGCGATCAGCGGCAGCGCGGCATGGGACACCCCATCACCGAGCGAGGACACCGTCTGAGCGGTCCACAACCGCCCGAACCCGACCGGCAACTTCTTTACGGCTGAAGTCACTTGGCGCCCCCCTCGGCCTGTCTGCGCGGCGCCGGGTGGAACAGCGCGAAGACGAGCGACGCGTCCGGCAGCGAGGGATCGGACAGCTCGCGGTACTCGTTCGCCAGCGCCTCAAGCCGCGCCCCCAGCTCCGCGAACTGCTCCTCGGTGAGCCGCAGGTGCGCCATCCCCACGTGCCGCTCGCCGTCCGTCGGCGACGCCTCTAGGTCCGCCACCGCGTGCCGCATCAGCACATCCGGCCCGCCCTCGCCCGGATCCGGCAGCACGATCGACCGCGCGGCCATCGCGTAGTACCGCTCGGTGACCCCCCGCACCTTCCGCGTCCGCACCACCTTCACCAGGCCGGCCCGCTCAAGGAGCCGCACGTGATAGCTGGAACTCCCCTTCGCGAGGCCCACCCGCTCGGCGATCTGCGTGATGGTCGCCGGCTCGAAGCGGAGCACGGCCATGATCCGGTGGCGCGTCAGATTGGAGACGGCGCGAAGCTGCTCGTCCGTGGTGACGTGAAACGTCTCGGGAAGATCGTCGGTTGGCATGCGAGCAATGGTCAACGTTTCTTGACCATTAGGCAAGGGGTTATCCGCAGGCACGGGGATCTCGATCGAGAGTCCGGTGGCTCAGCGCGACGTGGGCAGCCGCAGGACGAAGCGCGCACCGGTCCGTCCGTCCGGCCCGCCGGACCTGCCCCGTTCCGCGTGAGCGTCCCCGCGTGCGCCTGGGCTCCCGGGCCGCGATGGACAACCCGAGACCCGTGGACCCGGAACCGCTGCGGAAGCGCTCGAACCGAAGCGCGCCCGCGACCTCCGGAGGCAGTCCGGGACCCGCGTCCTCGACCCTCAGCGTGCCGTCCCCGGCCACTGTGACCAGCACGATCGGGGTCGGCCACCACGACCGTCTCCTCGGCCTCGACCCGTACGCGATGGTCCGCGCGCGGTGTCTCGTCGACGACCGCCTCCACCAACTGGTCGAGCCGCAGCGGCTGACGTGCCGGTACGGCCGGGCCCGGGTCGGCAGGCTGTCGACCAGTCGGCCCATGCCCTCCGCCAGGCGCAGGGTGCGCCGGTGCACCTCCGCGCTGCCCGTCTCGCCGCGCAGCGCCGTCTCGGCGAGCGTCCGGAGCGAGGCCGCCGGGGTACGCAGATCGCGCGCCGCGTCCGCGAGGAACGCCTCCCGCCGGCCCAGCACGTCGAGCGCGGGCCGTACTGCCAGCCCGACAGGAGATGCCCGACGGCCGCCAACAGCAGCACCAGCACCGCGCAGCCGCCCGTCACGATCCACACCAGCCGCTTGTGCTCGGCGCACGGGCCGGCCGCGTCGGCCACGGCGACGAGAACGCCCTGCGGGCCCTCGTCGGCGGCCGCTTCGGGCGCACAGAAGGGCTGCGCGAACACCCGCACCGGCCCGCCGTCCCGCGTACGCCGGTCCCACGCGGGCGTGTCGTCCACGCGCACCGCCCCCCGGCCTGCCTCAATGACCACGGCGGGGCTCATGTCCAGGCAGGGCTCGGCGGACGCGTGCTGGACGGTCAGCCGGTCCGGGGCGTCGGCGTCCACGCGGAGAAGCATCCGGTCGAACACCGCAGTCGTACGCGGTGACGAACAGCGCCTCGTCCGCCTGCGGCAGATCGGGCACCTCGTCGACGGCGAGCCCCGCCGCCCGCAGGGCGGCGGCCACACCGGACCGAAGGTTCTCGTCATCCTCGACCAGCAGTACGCGCACGCCGTTCACCCTGGCGAAGCCGCGCAGGCCCGCCCCTCACCGAAGCCCCGGCCCCCCTCCCTCGCCCGGCACCAGACGCACCCGGTCCACCCGCGGGTCGTACGCGACGGGGTCGCCCGGCTCCTGGAAGTGGACCGCGATCCGGGTTCCCGACCGGTAGGCGTGGAGGCCCGCTCGGCAGTACGCGACGATCGGTTGCGGCAGGGCGTCGAGCGGGAACCAGGCCATGCCGTCGCACACCTCCGGCTCCCTGATCCGTGGTGTGCCCCGCCAGCGGCGGACCTCGAAGAAGAAGCCGACCCGGGCACTCCCGGACGGTGCCCGGTGGTGCACGGTGAAGGCCGCGCGTACGTCCGCCGGATCGACCACGAGGCCCGTCTCCTCGCGCGCCTCGCGGACGACGGCGGTGACGACGTCCTCGTGCGGCCCGTCGAGGTGCCCGGACGGGAGGTGCCACATCCCCGCCGCGTACACCCCGCCGGCCCGCCGGGACAGCAGCACCTCGTCGCCCGCCGCGCCTTCCCGGAGGGCCATCAGATGTACGTCGAGCGGCTCGGTGTGGCGTGGTCCGGAGGGGTGGGACATGAGGGGTTCCCTTCTGAGGCGGCCTGGGCGTATCCGACGAGTGAGAGGGGCGTACCCACTCCATCCCTCGCGCAGCCTCAGCTTCAGCCTCGGGCCCTCGCCTGTTACTCGGCGGTAAGTCATGATGAGCCTCAACATCCTTACGGCGGGCAGGGGCTGAGACGACGGTGACGGCTTTCGAGGAACGGGCCACGGTGCACGCCTTCCGGGACGACGCGCTGGGGGAGCACGACGCCGTCGGGCTCGCGGCGGCGATCCGGCGCGGGGAGGTCGGTGCGGCGGAGGCCGCCCGGGACGCGGCGGAGCGCGTGCGGGCGGTCGAGGCGCGGCTGAACGCGGTCCAGGTGCGCGTCGAGGACCCCGTGCCCTCGGCGTCGGGCGGCGGCGCGCTCGCCGGGGTGCCCGCCTTCGTGAAGGACAACACCGACTATCTGGGCCTGCCCACCGGGCACGGCAGCGCGGCCTTCGCGCCGCGGCCCGCCCGGCGGCACGCGCCGTTCACCCGGCAGTTCCTGAGCAGCGGCGTCACGGTGCTCGGCAAGACCAGGCTGCCCGAGTTCGGGTTCAGTCCGAGTACGGAGTACGAGGGTGCCGAGCCGGTCCGCAACCCGTGGAACACGGGCTTCTCGGCGGGTGGTTCGTCGGGCGGCAGCGCGGCCCTCGTGGCCTCGGGCGCGGTCCCGATCGCGCACGCCAACGACGGCGGCGGGTCGATCCGTATCCCCGCCGCCTGCTGCGGCCTCGTCGGACTCAAGCCGACCCGCGGGCGCGTCGTGACGAACGCCCAGAGCCGCCAACTGCCCCTGGACATCGTCTCCGACGGCGTCCTGAGCCGCTCCGTACGGGACACGGCCGCGTTCCTCGCCGCCGCCGAGACCCACTGGCGGAACCCCGAACTGCCGCCCGTGGGCCTGGTCGAGGGCCCCGCCGAGCGCCGGCTGCGCATCGGCTTCCTGGTGGACTCGCCGAACGGCGTCCACGCCGACGGCGACACCCGCGCGGCGGTCCTGGAGACGGTGGCGCGGCTCGAACGGCTCGGCCACGCGGTGCGGCCGGTGGAGCTGAGGATCGACCCCCGCTTCACCGACGACTTCCTCACGTACTGGGGGATGCTGTCGTTCCTCCTCGGCGTCACCGGCCGGACCCTGGGCACCGGCTTCGACCGCCACCGCATGGACGGCCTGAGCCGGGGCCTGCGTGAGGCGTACGTGAAGGAGTGGCGGCGCACGCCGGGCGTACTGCGACGCCTGAGGCGTACGAGGGAGGCGTACGCGGCGGCGTTCCGCGGGCTCGACCTCGTCCTCACGCCCGTGCTCGCCCACACCACGCCGCCGATCGGCCACCTCAGCCCGGCCGTTCCGTACGGGACGTTGATCGAACGGATCCTCGCGTACGTGGCGTTCACCCCGGTCGACAACGTCGTGGGCACGCCGTCGCTCTCGCTCCCGGTCGGCGCGACGGCCGCCGCGGCGACCGCCGCGACGGGGGCCGGACTGCCCGTCGGTGTCATGTTCTCGGGCCGCCCGGGCGCCGAACGCACCCTGCTCGAACTCGCCTTCGAGCTGGAGGCGGACCGCCCGTTCCGGCGCATCCAGGATCTGTAGCGGCCGAGAAGCCTCAACTGCCCACTTCGACAGGCCTGTTGACGAATGGTCTGGACCAACCTACCTTCGGCTTGAGTGCACGCCCTTCCCCGGACTCTCCCCCCCCACGTCCCAAGGAGCACGCATGCCAGCTCGCCGGATCGCCCGCGCCCTCGGAGCGGGTCTCGCCGCCCTGTTAGCCGCCACCGCGCTCGCCGCCCCCGCCGCAGAAGCGGCGGCCTCGCCCGCCGCGCCCGCGGCGGACACCTGCGCCCTGAAGCCGAGGCCCGCCGGAAAGGTGCTCCAGGGCTACTGGGAGAACTGGGACGGCTCGGCGAACGGCGTGCACCCGCCGTTCGGCTGGGCGCCCATCGACGACCCGCACTTCGCGGCCCACGGCTACAACGTCGTCAACGCCGCCTTCCCGGTGATCCGTTCGGACGGCACCGTGCTGTGGGAGGACGGCATGGACAGCACCGTCCGGGTCTCCACCCCCGCCCAGATGTGCAACGCCAAGGCGGCCGGGGCCACGATCCTGATGTCCATCGGCGGAGCCGCCGCGGGCATCGACCTCAACTCGCGGGCGGTCGCCGACCGCTTCATCGCGACCATCGTGCCGATCCTCCAGAAGTACAACTTCGACGGCATCGACATCGACATCGAGACCGGTCTGGTCGGCAGCGGCAGCATCGGCACGCTCTCCGCCTCGCAGGCCAACCTCACGTACATCATCGACGGGGTCCTGGCGCGCATGCCCGCCGGATTCGGCCTCACGATGGCACCGGAGACGGCGTACGTCACCGGCGGCAGCGTCGCGTACGGCTCGATCTGGGGCGCGTACCTCCCGATCATCAAGAAGTACGCGGACAACGGGCGCCTGTGGTGGCTCAACATGCAGTACTACAACGGCAGCATGTACGGCTGCGCGGGCGACTCCTACTCGGCGGGCACCGTCGCCGGCTTCGTCGCGCAGACCGACTGTCTGAACAAGGGCCTGGTGATCCAGGGCACCACGATCAAGGTCCCGTACGACAAGCAGGTCCCGGGCCTGCCCGCCCAGCCGGGCGCCGGCGGCGGCTACATGTCCCCGTCCCTCGTCGCCCAGGCCTGGAACCGCTACGGCGGGGCGCTCAAGGGCCTGATGACCTGGTCGGCGAACTGGGACGGCTCGAAGGGCTGGACCTTCGGCGACAACGTCAAGGCCCTCCAGGGCCGCTGACCGATCGGGCCGGCACGCGAAGTCCCCCCACGGGGCTGCGGGTGTTCCTCCTCCGGCAGGCGGCGTCCTGCCGCAGGAGGAACACCCGCGCGTCGGCGTCAGCCCACCCGCGCGCCCCGGGCGAGGGCGTCCCGCGCCGCCTCCTCGGCGAGGGCGCGGTCCTCCGGTACGAGGCCGATGCGCGTACGGCGGTCGAGGAGGTCGGAGGTGTCGAGGGCGCCTTCGTGGCGGACGGCCCACACGAGTTCGGCTCCGGTGACCGGGTGGCCGGGCAGCACGGGCCGGGCGAGCGCGGGGTCCTCGACCCCGAGCGCGTGGACGCCCGCCGCCTCGGTGCCGTAGCGCCGTACGAGACGGGGCGGGAGGTCCAGCCGGGCGAGGGTCTGCGGCCTCGCCGCGCCGACGAGGGGCAGCGACGCGGTCCTGCACGGGCCCGCGCCCAGGCCGCGCGCGGCCACGGCGGCGTCGACGGCGTCCTGCGCCATGCGCCGGTAGGTGGTCAGCTTGCCGCCGACGACGGTGACCACGCCGTCGGGCGAGGTCAGCACGGCGTGCCTGCGCGAGATGTCGGCGGTGCGCCCGCCCTCGTCCCGCGTGTCGAGCAGGGGCCGCAGGCCCGCGAACGCGCCGACCACGTCGGAGCGCTCGACCGTGACGTCCAGCGCGGAGCCGAGCACGTCGAGCAGGAAGCCGATGTCGGTCTCGGGCACCTCCGGCACATCGGGGACCTCGCCGTCGACGGGCTCGTCGGTGAGGCCCACGTACACCCGTCCGTCGCCCTGCGGCAGGACCAGCACGAAGCGGTTCGTCTCGCCGGGGATCGGGATGTGCAGGCCCGCGGAGAGCGGGCCGAGGCTCTCGGCGCGCAGCACGAGATGGGCCCCGCGCGAGGGCCGCAGCCGCACGTCCGGGACGAGGCCGCCCGCCCAGACCCCGGCGGCGTTGACGACGGTACGGGCCCGGACGCGCAGCTCCTGTCCGGTGGTCTCGTCGCGGACCAGCGCGCCGTCCCCGTGGAGCTCAAGCGCCCGGGTCCGGGTGAGGATCCGGGCGCCGTGGGCGGCGGCGGTGCGGGCGAGGGCGGTCACCAGGCGGGCGTCGTCGCTGAGCTGCCCGTCCCAGGAGAGCAGCCCGCCGCGCAGCCCGACCGGGCGCAGCGCCGGGGCGAGGTGGCGGGTCTCGACGGCGGACAGCGTGCGCGGTCGCGGCAGCGTGCGCCGCGAGGTGCGGGCGCCGAGGCGCAGCAGGTCGCCGGCGAGGAACCCGGCGCGGGCGAGGGAGGCCTGGCCCCGGCTGACGAGCGGCGTGAGCGGCAGGACGAACGGCTGGGCGCGCACGAGGTGCGGGGCGGTGCGCTCCATGAGGATGCCGCGCTCGACAGCGCTCTCGTGGGCGACGTCCAGCTGGCCGGAAGCCAGGTAGCGCAGTCCGCCGTGGATCAGCTTGGAGCTCCAGCGGGAGGTGCCGAACGCGAGGTCGTGCGCGTCGATCGCGGCCACACTGAGCCCGCGCGTGGCCGCGTCGAGTGCGGCTCCCGCCCCGGTGGCGCCGAGCCCGACGACGAGCACATCGACGCTCTCGCCCTCGGCGAGCCGCTCCAGTTCGCGGCGGCGCCGCTCGGAGTCGAGCGAGGAGCCGGGCCGGGCGGTGCTGCTCATGGGGTTCATGGCGTGAGCGTCCTCTCCAACAGGGTGCGCAGCTCGTCGAGGAAGGCGGCTTCGCTCAGTTCGGGATCGGTCTCGTCGGTCATGGTGCGCATCGACAGCGTGAAGGACTGGACGACGAGCAGCAGGGTGCGGGCCTGGAGGTCCGGCCGGACGCGCCGTACGGAGCCGTCCTCGTGGCCGTCCTCAAGGGCCGAGTGGAGCAGCCCGAGCAGGGCGTCCTGGCTGGCGCCCCGCCGGTCCAGGACGTACGGCAGGAGCAGCTCGGGGTCGACGTCGAGGATCTTGTGGAAGAGCGGGTGGGCCCGGAAGGCCGTGGCCCCGGCGACCAGTCCCTCGACGATCCGCTCCCGCTCCGGCCGGTCCTCGTCGGAGGGCGGCATCGCGTCGGCGGCGACGGCGATCCACTCACGGGTCATCAGGTCGCCGACGAGGCTGCGCACATCGGGCCAGCGCCGGTAGAGCGTCATCCGTGACACGCCGGCGCGCCGGGCGACATCGGTGAGGGTGGTCCGGCGTACGCCGACGGCGAGGACGCAGTCGCGAGCGGCGTCGAGTACGGGATCTGCGTCCGCATGGTTGTGACGAATGGGCGTCATCTGTCACAGTGTAATGCCAGCGCAGGCCGTTCGGCAGCGCCGTCCGTGAAACAGACCGTGAGGAACCTCTCGAAGTGGACATGTTGTGGAGCGGCTGGGGCGACCCGGCCAAGGCGGCGCCCCTGCCCGAATCCGTCACCGGCCTCCTGCGCGACCTGCTCGGCGTCACCCCGCGCGAGAGCGGCCCGTCCGCCCTCGCCCAGATCGAGGCGCCCGCCCCGACCCTGACCGACGAGGCGAACGACGCGCTGCGCGCCGCCGTCGCCGCACCGGACGGCGTACGGGACGACGCCGAGAGCCGCATCCGCCACACCCGCGGCAAGTCCACCCCCGACCTGCTGCGCATCCGCGCCGGCGAGGTCGACGACATCCCGGCCGCCGTCGTGCTCCCCGGCAGCCACGACGAGGTCCTCGCCGTGCTGCGCGCCTGCGCCGAACACGGCCTGTCCGCCGTCCCGTTCGGCGGCGGCACCTCCGTCGTCGGCGGCCTCGCGCCCACCACGAAGCGCCCCTTCGTCGCCCTGGACCTGCGCCGCCTCGACCAGCTCCTCGCCGTCGACGAGGTGTCGCGCACCGCGACGCTCCAGCCCGGCCTGCGCGGCCCCCGCTGCGAGGAACTGCTCAACGAACAGGGCTGGACGCTCGGCCACTTCCCGCAGTCCTTCGAATGGGCCTCCGTCGGCGGCTTCGCCGCGGCCCGCTCCAGCGGCCAGGCCTCCTCCGGCTACGGCCGCTTCGACGAGATGGTCCTCGGCCTGACGGTCGCCACCCCCGAAGGCACCCTGGAGACCGGCCGCGCCCCGCGCTCGGCCGCGGGCCCCGACCTGCGCCAGCTGATCCTCGGCTCCGAGGGCGCCCTCGGCGTGATCACCGCCGTCACCGTCCGCATCCGGCCCCTCCCGAAGAAGCGGATCTACGAGGGCTGGCGCTTCGCCTCCTTCGAAGCGGGCACGGCGGCACTGCGCCGCCTCGCCCAGGACGGCCCCCGGCCCACGGTCCTGCGCCTGTCCGACGAGTCGGAGACCTTCATCGGACTCGCCCAGCCGGACGCCATCGGCAGCTCCGAACTCCCCGAGAACCCCGGCTGCATGGCCATCGTCGGCTTCGAGGGCACCGAGGACGAGACGGCCGCCCGCCGCGCCGCCGTCCGCGAACTCCTCCTCGCCTGCGACGGCGAGTTCATCGGGGAGGAGGCCGGCGACAAGTGGGAGCACGGGCGTTACAACGCGCCCTACCTGCGCGACGCGCTGCTCGACGCCGGCGCGTTCGCGGAGACGCTGGAGACGGCCGCCTTCTGGTCCGCGATCCCCGGCCTCTACGCGGCGGTGCGCGACGCCCTGACCCGTACCCTCACCGAGGCCGGCACCCCGCCGCTCGTCATGTGCCACATCTCGCACACGTACGAGAACGGGGCCTCGCTCTACTTCACGGTCGTCTCCGCGCAGGGCGAGGACGCCGTCGCGCACTGGGCCCCGGTCAAGCGGGCCGCCAACGACGCGATCCTGGCGGCGGGCGGCACCATCAGCCACCACCACGGCGTCGGCACCGACCACCGCGACTGGTACGCCCAGGAGATCGGCCCCCTCGGCATCCGTATGCTGCAGGCCGTGAAGGCCGAGGTCGACCCGTCCGGGGTCCTGAGCCCCGGGGTCCTGATCCCGCTCCGCTGAAGTCGCACCACCGGTCCCACCCTTCCCGCCCGCTCCTGCCGATCCCTTCTCCTGCCGCCGGAGGCCAGATCCATGCGACAGTTCACCGCCGTCGTCAACCCCACCGCAGGGGGTTCCAGCGGCACGGCGGGCCTGCTCCCGCTGGCCCGGCTGCTGAGGGAGGCGGGGGCGGGGCTCGACACCGTCTACAGCCGCAGCCTGGAACACGCGCGGGAACTCGCCCGGGAGGCCGGCGCCAAGGGGCACGTCGTGCTCGCCGTGGGCGGTGACGGCATGGCCGGCACCGTCGGCGGCGCGCTCAGCGGCACCGACACCGTCTTCGGCCTCGTCCCGGCGGGCCGGGGCAACGACTTCGCCCGCGCTCTGGGGCTCCCGACCGACGCCCCGAGCCTCGCGAAGGTCCTGCTCGAAGGCGAGCCGCGGGCCGTCGACACCGTCGAGGTGGAGTCCGCCGTCCACGCCAGGACCTGCGTCCTCGGCAGCGTGTACGCGGGCGTCGACGCCGTGGCCAACCGCCACGCCAACGCCTCCCGCCTGCTGCGCGGAGCCGCGTCGTACTACGCGGGCGGCCTGCGCGCGGTCCTCGCCTGGAAGCCCGCCACGTACCGGATCACCGTCGACGGGATATCCCACGAGCGGACCGGCTACACCGTGGTCGCCGCCAACTCCGGCTTCTACGGCTTCGGCCGGAAGGTCGCGCCGAGCGCCCGCGTCGACGACGGACTGCTCGACGTCGTCGTCATCAAGCACGCCCCGAAGCACCTCTTCTTCGCCCTGATGAACGAGCTGAAGACCGGCGCGCACGTACGGCGCCCCGAGGTCGAGATCCTGCGGGGCGAGGAGGTCCGCATCGAAGCCGACCGTCCCCTCCCGTACGGCGCCGACGGCGAGGTCGACGCGACCCTGCCGGTGACCCTCCGGGTCCGCCCCGGCGCGCTCCGGGTGCTGGCCTGACCGGGCAGGGGCGGAGCCCCGGGCGGCTTCCCTTCCGGCCTTCCGGCCCGGCGCTCCGCCCCGCCTTCCTCACTCATCCCGCAGCGCTCGGCAGAAGAAGTTCCCGACCCGGCGCCGGAGTTCCGCCCTGATCGGCGACGGGTCGCCCGCTCCGACGAGGGCGGCCCGCGTGGCGGCCGTCACGAGTCCGGCTGCCTGAAGCTGCGGGACCAGCGCGGCGAAGTCGCTGAACGCGCCGTGATCGCTCGCCGCGAGGACGGCGCGGCTCGCGCGCAGCCCCGCCCATGAGCGGTCGATACGGGCGGCACCCTCGAAGCCGTCGGTACGGAAGAGCAGCAGCGGCCGGTCGAAGCGGCCCGGACCGGACGGCGGGCGGAGGTCGAGATAGCCCTCCAGATTGGCCACGGCGCGGACCCGGACGTCGTCCTGGGCCGCGTACACGGCGGCGGTACCGCCCGCCGAGTGCCCGTAGACCCCGATCCGCCCGAGATCCATGACGGAGTCGGACGGCAGGTCGCCGAGCCGGTCGAGGACGAAACGCAGATCCGCGACCCGGGTGTCGATCATCGTACGGAAGGTCTCGGGGTCCGGCGGCCCGTAGAGGACCGTGGTCCGCAACCCGCCCGGGAGCTCCACCTGGCTCGCGTCCCCGGGATGGTCCACGAGGACGACGACCCGGCCGTGGCTCGCGAGGTCCTCGGCGAGCGTGCTGCCGAGGGTACGGGCGTCGCCCCCGCCCGGGCTGTACAACAGCACCGGTCGGCGCCCCGGCAGCGGCGGGGCGCCCACGTGCCCGTGGGTCAGGACCGCGCCCCAGTCCACCACCCCCGCCCGCGGCAGCCCGGGATGCGCGAGCGGGGCGTACTCGGCGAAGAACCCGGCGGCGGCGGGCGTGAGCTGCGGGGCGCGCGGGCAGCCCCGTACCGTACGGGCCGGATACAGCACCGTGAGCATCACCTCCCGCACCCCGCCCACCCACGGGTCGGTACGGGACGGGTCGGTCAGATGGACGGTCCGCAGGCCGACGGGGTGCGGCCCGGTCGGCGCCGGAAGCCGGAGCACCGCCCCGGCGGCCGCGGTCCCGCCCGTCGCGGCGAGGAGACCGGCCGAGGCGGCCCCGAGGAGCGCGCCCCGGACGAGGGTGCGGCGGCTGATGGCATGGTTCGAGGTCATGGCGGCATCCTGGGGACGGGACGGGGGTCCGCGCGAAGGTTCAGGCCCTGCCCGAAAGGCTGGTGTCGAGCGGGGAGATGTGCGGGTGCTGCGAATCCACTTCACGGCGGACGACCTGGCGAGGGTCCGTTTCGCCCCGCGCCCCGCGCCGCTGCAAGAACTCCACGCGGCCCTGACGACGGCCGTCGCGCCGCGCGCCGAGCCGCTGTTCGGACCGTGGCGGGGCAGGGTGCTGCGTACTCTGCCCGCCGCCTCCGCACCACTCGCCGACCTCGTCCCCGCCGGCCGCCCGCCCTCCTTCCTCGACGCCGTCGGCGACACGCTCGCGGCCGGCTTCGAGCACATCCGCTCGACCCACCCCGACACCGTCCGCTCCGAACTGGAGCGGGTGTACGGGGCGGGCCCCGCGCCCCGCTGGCTCCGCGCCCTGCACGCGGGCGAGGAGACGGCATGGCGCACGGTACGCCGAGCCCAGCGCGCCGCCTACGAGACGGTGCTCGCCCCCGTCTGGCCCCTCGTACAGGACCTGCACCGCGACGAGTTCGCCCGCCACGCCCTGTCGGTCGCCGAACACGGCCTGTCCGGCGGGCTGACCGCACTGGCCCCGGGCAGCCGGTTCCACGCGGGGGTGTGGGAGTGGCCGGGGGTGGGGGAGGCGGCCGAGGCGCAGGTGGCGGAGGCGGCCTGTGACGTGGCCGGGCTCCACGTCGCCCGAGCGGCCGGCGAGGGATCCGGGATCGGTGTGTGCCGCTCGGGAGCCGAGATCCAGGCGGCCCGCGACGGAGCCGAGGCCCGCCGGGCCCGCGACGCAGCCGACACCCACGCGCCCCGCGACGCACCCGGAATCCACGGGAGCCCCGCCGACACCCACACCCCCCACGACATCCACCTCGCCGGCCGCGGCCTACTCCTGCTGCCGACCTTCCACCACCCCGCCGGCCCCCTCGTCCAGGACCTCCCCGGGCGCCCCGTGGTCCTCACCTACCCGGCGGGCCCCGGCCTCCCGCTCGTAGCGGAAGGGCCACCCGGGCGGGACGAAGCCCTGGCGCCCGTCCTCGGCCGGACCCGCGCCGAACTCCTCCGGCTGCTCGGTGAGCCGCACACCACGACGGACCTGGCCCGTGCCCTGCGCGTCAGCAACGCGACCGCGTCCGCCCACGCGGCGGCGCTGCGCGGGGCCGGTCTTGTGACGACGCGGCGCACGGGGAGGTCGGTGACGCACGAGCGGACGGCGCTCGGGACGCTGCTCGTCGCGCACGACGGCCCGTAGGGGGGTCTCGCTCACGCCCCACCCGGCCCCGGCGTCCGTCTCGTTGAGGACCCGGCGGCCCCCGCGTAGCACTTGAGGATGACCCGGGGCCCATACCGAGAGGGATCTTTGCGCCCGGGACGGAACCCGGCGCCCCGGGCACCGTCTTGCTCCCCGTGCCGGCTTGATCGTCGAGTCGGCCTGAGGAGGGTCTGATGGCAGGTCAGATGGGCGCGGCGACGCGGGAGAAGGCGTCCGCGCCGGAGTATCAGGGGGCGCTCGGGTCGCTGTCGGTGAACGCCTCCCTGCCCGAGGTGCTCGCCAAGGGCGTCGAGGAGCTCCGGTCGGCGGAGCGGTCCGGCGACCTCGGGGAGGTGGCCCGCTGCGGACTGGCCGTGGCGGAGGCGTGCCGCAGGCTCGGGCGGATCGAGGAGGCCGACCGGGCGTGGAAGGCCAGCTTCCGGGCGGCCCGCACGGCCGGGCACGAGGGCGCGATGGCCTGGGCCCTGTGGAGCGGCGGCACCCTGGCCCGCCAGCGCGGCGCGCTCCGGCTCGCGTACCGGCTGCTCGGGCTCGCCGCCGAGGCGGGCAAGCGCGGCGGGGACGTCGTCGTGCGCGGCTACTCGCTGGCCGGGCTCGCCGAGACCGGGCGCATCCAGGGTGACTACGAGGCCGTCGGCAGGCTGCACGAGCAGCTCCTCGCCGAGGCCCGCCGCCGGGGCGAGGCCCGGCACACGGTGTGGGCGCTGGAGGGCATAGCGCAGATGCACCGCAACACCGGCTCCTACGACCAGGCCCTCGCCCTGTTCGAGGAGGCGGCCGAGACGGCGAGGAGCGCCGAGGACCGGCGCGGCTGGGCCTGGGCCCTGCGGGGCATCGCCGACGTGGTGTCCGTACGGGACGGGGACGTGGAGCGCGCCCTGTCGCTGCTGGCGGAGGCGGAGGAGGCCTGCCGGGAGATACGCCTGGCCGGCGCCCTCGCGTACAACCACAAGATGCGCGGCAACGTGCTGTACCGGGCGGGCCGTTACGCGGAGGCCCGTGACCTGTACACGCTGGCCCTGGAGGAGTTCCGGGGGATGGAGGAGCCGCGCGGGACGGCCCTTTCCAGGCTGGGCCTCGTCAAGTCCGAGGCCCGGCTCGGCCGCGACACCGCGCGGACCGCGGCGGAACTGACCGAGCTGCGTACGACGTTGGACCGCATCGGGCTGCGGCACGCCAGGGACATGGTGGACAAGGCCGCGGCCGAGCTCGGGGTCGGCCCGCTGCCGGACCCCGAGGGTGCCGTACGGGGAGCCACGGAGCCGGTGCTGCCGGCCGTCGGGGTACGGGCCCTGCGCGCGGCCGACGTGGAGGCGCTGCGGTGAACACCCTCCCGACGCCGCCCTCCCCGCTCCGCGCCCCCGCCGGACCGCCTGCCGCCCCCACACCGCCCGCACCGACGCCGCCGCGCGCGCCCCGCGGTCCGGCGCCCGACGTGGCCCGGGTCCTGGAGCGGTGCCGCGACCTGACCCGCCCCGCACTGGTGGACGCGGTGGGCCGACTGCACCCCTGGATCGGCGAGATGTCGGCGTACGCGCTGGGCTGGGCCGACCCGACCGGGCGCCCGGACCCCGGCGGCTCCGAGGGCAAGGGCGTCCGTCAGGCCCTCGCCGTCCTCGGCGCGGAGGCCGTCGGCGCCGACGCCGCCGACGCCGTCCCGGGAGCCGTGGCCGTCGAGCTGGTCCACACTTTCTCGCTCCTCCACGACGACATCATGGACGCCGACGGTTTACGCCGACAGCGCCCGGCCGTCTGGAAGGCGTACGGGACGGGCCCGGCGGTCCTGGCGGGCGACGCGCTGCACGCCCAGGCCGTGACGGTCCTCGCCGAGGCCCCGAGCCGCCACACGGGCGCGGCGGTCCGGCGCCTCTGCTGGGCCCTGAACGCCCTCGTCTCCGGCCAGGCGGAGGACCTGCGCTTCGAGGAGCGCCCCTGGTACGGGCCCGGCGCGGTCGGCCCCGGGCAGTACCGGTCGATGGCCGAGGGCAAGACCGGCGCCCTGCTGGGCTGCGCGCTCGCGCTCGGCGCGGTCCTCGGCGGCGCCCCGGAGCGGACCGTGACCGCGCTCGACCGGGCCGGGCGCCATCTCGGCCTCGCCTTCCAGGCGGTGGACGACATCCTCGGCATCTGGGGCGACCCCGTGGTGACGGGCAAACCCGTCCACGCCGACCTGCGCCGGCGCAAGAAGACGTACCCGGTCCTCGTCGCCCTGGCCGGCGGGGGAGAGGCCGCCCACGAACTCGTGACACTGCTCTCGTCGCCCCGGCCCCTCGACGACGCCTCCGCCGAACTCGTCGCCGCGCTCGTGGAGGAGGCCGGCGGGCGCGCCGCGACCCGCGACGAGGCCCGCCGCCACCTGGACGGCGCGCACCGCGCCCTGCGCGACACCCCGCTGGCGCACACGGCCGCGCGGGAGCTGGACGCGCTGTTCACGCACGTCCTCGACCGCACCTGGTGATCCGCCACCCGTCCGCACCCCGTCGACCGGGACCATGACCGAACGGCGTCACCACCCCCCGGTGGTGACGCCGCTTCTGGTGGGCGGGTGAGGACTACTTACCGAACCACGCGTTGTGGATGGTCAGCGTCGACGTGTTGCCCTGCTTGTCCGTGACCTCGGCCGAGAGCGCGATGCCACGGTCCTTCGCCGGGCTCTGCACGGAGATCCGCCCGTCCGTGACCCGGACCCGCTGCCAGGTCTTCCCGTCGTCGTAACTCACGGACACCGTGAGCGACTTGAGGTTCCGGCCGGCCGCCGAGCCCTGCACGGTCACCGGGACCAGGAGCGGCTTGTCCGCCGGGGCGCGGGTGGCCAGGTCGACGGGGGCCGCGAAGCGGACCGTGGACACCGGCAGCGCCGTGGTGGCCGCGACCTGCCGCGAGCGGAACGTGAAGCCGGCCTCGATCCGGCTGGAGGCGGCGGCGAGGGCCGCCGGGCGCTCCACGGAGGTCGTCAGCCGGTACTCGGCGTCGGAGCCGTCGACCGTGAAGGGCTTCGAGCCGGTCAGCGGGTCGTCGTTCTCGGCGACCTTGACGCCGTCGCGGTACAGCGTCGACGTGGCCGAGCCGTACGGGCTGAACCCGGGCTGACCCTTGCCGTCGGCGAAGACGGGCAGGGAGCCGATCAGCTGCTGCTCGCCCGTCGCCGGGTCGGGCGCGGTGCGGAAGACGCCCTGCTCCTTGCCCAGGAGCGGCCCGAAGACACCGGTGTTGAAGGTCTCCCGGTACGTCCTCCCGGACTCGTAACGCTTCGCCTTCGGCATCTCCAGGCTGCCCTCGAAGGCCGGGTAGCCCCACTGGTCCGGCGCGCCCTCCTGGCCGAACCGGGTGAGCCACTTGACGCCGTCGGCGGTCGAGACATGGAAGGTGCGGGTCCCCGGTGCCGCCTGCGGCGCGTAGAAACCGTTGCCCTCGGGCGCGCCCGGCAACTGCGCGAACGGGGAGGCGATGGCGTTCTTCCCGGGCGCGGAGGCGCCGAGACCGACCTTGAGGGTGGCCAGCTCGTCGGTCTTCACGTGCTTGGTGTAGCCGGTCGCGACCGTGTTCACCGGGCCGCCGAAGGCCACCGAATACTGGCTGGTGGCACCCTTGAGGAAGTGCGCGTCCCAGGTCTGCAGGAGCGAGCCGTCGGTGACGGCCGGGCCCAGGTGGGCGGTGCGGAAACCGGTGAAGCCCCGAAGGACCCAGCCGTTGCCGACCCGGCCGGACTCGGTGTCGCGCTCGTAGTACGTGCCCGCGTAGTCCGCGCGGTCGATGCCCGGCACGGTCAGGTCCACCGGCTTGGCGGTGCGCGCGTCCGCCGTGAGGGTCATGTCACCGGTGACCTCCAGCTTCGGCTGGGAGATCCAGTCGGTGCCCTTCGCATAGTCCGAGGGGTCCTGGTAGACGGCGGTGTCGAAGGTGTACGAGCCCTTGGGCACCCGGATGGTGTGGCTGCCCGGCTCGTTGTCGACGCGGGAGTAGAAGCCCTTGGCGGGGCCGCCGACACCGAGCAGGGTGCTGTGGAAGGTCGCCGCGTCGGAGCCGTCGCGGTCGACGGCCCGGAGCGTCACGTCGTACGACTCCGCCTCCCGCACGGCCACGGCGGCGGTGCGTACGGACTGGCCCGCGCCGGTGGCGGTGACATAGCCGGAGTAGGTGCCGTCGGCGTCGCCGATCCTGGTGTCCGCGACGAGGTCGACCTCGGCCGTGCCGCCCGCCGGCACGGTCACCTTCGAGGCGCCGAGGGCGAAGAAGCCGGCCGGGGCGGGCTTGCCCGCCGGGTCGAGACCGGCCACGGACAGGTCGAGGGTGACGTCGGCGGTCCCGAGGTTGCGGTACGTCAGCTTCTTGGTGACCGGCCGGTCGTCGGCGTGCGGCCACAGCGCCGTGCCGAAGTTCAGCGACACCGGCTCGGCGATCACGCTCTGGGCCAGCGCCGCGTCGACCTGGACACGGCCCGCGCCCTGCTGGAACGGGGTGTACGCGCCGCCCTTGGCGGAGCCGGTCAGCGCGCCCTTGAGCTCGGCCGCCGTCCAGTCCGGGTGCCGCTGCTTCAGGATCGCGGCGGCGCCCGCGACATGCGGGGTCGCCATGGAGGTGCCGTCGATCTGGAGGTAGCCCGGCGCGGGGTGCGGCGTGCCGGGGCGCTTGTCGATGGCGCTGCCGGGAGCGGCGGCCGCGGTGATGGCGACGCCGGGCGCGGTCAGGTCCGGCTTGACGGCGCCGTCACCGGCGCGCGGCCCGATGCTGGAGAAGGGCGCGAGCCGGTCCTCGTGGTCGACGGCGCCGACGGTCAGCGCGGCGTCCGCGCTGCCGGGCGAGCCCACCGTGGAGGCGCCGCCCTCGCCCTCGTTGCCCGCGGCGACGGCGAAGAGGATGCCCTTCTCGGCGGACAGCCGGTTCACCGTCGCCTCCAGCGGGTCGACGCCGGGGGAGTCGTGGCCGCCGAGGCTGAGGTTGACGACGTCCGCGCCTTCGGCGGCGGCCCACTCCATGCCCGCGATGACGGCGGAGTCGTCGCCGAAGCCCTCGTCGTCGAGGACCTTGCCGCTGATCACCTCGGCGCCCGGCGCGACCCCCTTGTACCGGCTGCCGGACAGGGCGCCGGTGCCAGCGGCGATCGAGGCGACGTGCGTGCCGTGCCCGACCCGGTCCACGGCGTCGGGGGAGGCGGAGAAGTTCTTCTCGCCCACGACCTGGGTCCGCAGGTCCTCATGGGTCTTGTCCACGCCGGTGTCGAGGACGGCGATCCTGACGCCCTTGCCGTCGAAGCCGGACGCCCAGGCCTTGTCGGCGCCGATCTGCGGCACGCTGCGGTCCAGGCGCGCACTGCGCACCCCGTCCAGCCACACCGTGCGGATACCGGCGGCGGTGGCCCGCAGGCCGGTGCTCCGACGGTCGGTCAGCGCGTTCCACACCCCGGCCAGATCGTCCCCGGAGGCGGTGACGGCGTCGGCGTTCAGCGTCGGGAACGTGCGCTGCGACGGGGTGGCCCCGGCGGCACGGACCTCGGCCCGCGCCGCCGCCGCGCCCCCCTCGTACTGCACGATCAGCTTGAGCCCGGAGCGGTGGCTCTCGCGCAGCCTCGGGTCGGTCAGCACGTCGAGGTCGAACAGCCGCTGGTCCAGCCGGCCTTCGGCGATCAGCGACTGCGCGTCGGCGGGCACCACCAGGGTGCGGCCCCCGGCGCGCTGCACCTGGACGGGTATGCGCTCACGGCCCGCGGCGGCCTCGAAGGCCACCATCCGGCCCTTGGCGTCCACCACCACGTGGTCGCCCGTGACGAGCGGGATCCGCTCGTTGCCCCCGACCCGTGCGGTGTCCGGCGCGGACGCCGACTGGGCGGTGATCGCGGTCGCGGGGCCGCCGGTCATGCCCGCCGCCAGGGCCACCGATGTGGCCGCCGCGACGGTGAAGGCACGTGTTCGCTTCACGTATGGACGCAAGTCTCCCCCAGGAGCCTGGAATGAAGTGGTGTGGTCGATTCCGGCCAGGGGGCGCAACGCCGCCCGCCGCCGGTCAGCGCAGTATGCGAGGCGGCCGGGACGTGATCAACGCCGGTACGGACGTGGGGGATTGATCCGTACGACTTCAGGCCATCGTGGCGTCGCCGAGTGGGATGGGACGGCGATGGGCGTGTGACCGTCGTGTGACGGCGGGACGATGCTTGTGCGACACCGGCACGCGGCGACCGCCCCGGATCGCGGTCAGGACGGGCCCGTACGCGCTTGACGCGGACCGCCGCGCCCGCAGTCGGAGCGCGCTGCTCCGATTGGCCGTATCCGAACGGCGGTCGAACACCCCTCGCGATCCGGCAGGGTCACCCCGATCCGGCCGGGTCACCGGGACGGCGGCCCCGGACGCGGGTAGACCCTGGTCTGCTTGACGCTGCCGAAGGCGAAGCTGGACTCGATCGACGCGATGCCGGGGATGGCGTGGATCCGGGTGCGGACGAGGGCCTCGTACGCCTCCAGGCTCTCGATGACGACCCGCAGCAGGTAGTCGCTGCTGCCGGCCATCAGATAGCAGTCCTGGATGTGGTCGATCAGACCGACGTGCTGTTCGAACACGTTCACCGCCTCGGCGGTGTGGCGATCGAGCCGGATCCGTACGAAGACCGTGATCGGCAGCCCGAAGGCGACCTGGTCCACGGTGGCCGTGTAGCCGGAGATCAGACCCGTCTCCTCCAGCCGGCGCACCCGGCGCAGACAGGGGGAGGGCGAGAGCCTGATCCGGTCGGCGAGATCCTGGTTCGACAGGCGCCCGTCGGCCTGCAACTCGTGGATGATCTGGAAGTCCACGGCGTCCATGGTCGCTCCTTGGCGCATCTTGGCAGATTCTGCCCCCAGGCTAGGAGCAGCGGGCAGAACTAGCAATCATCTGCCCGCCCCCTCGCTCTACGGTTGCTCATCGGGGGAGGTCGACTGCCGATTTCGCCTGTACGGCAACGAGCGGGAGGAATCTGTGGTGGCCGCGACGCGAACGACGGAGAGGCGGCCGGTGGAGCCGCCACCGGTCCGGGGGCTCTCCCCACGGGCCGTGGGCATGGCGGCCCTGCTGCTCACCGTGGCGATCTGGGCCGCGTTCGCGCTCAGCGCCCGCGCGCTGAGCACCTCCACGCTGCTGCCCGCCGACGCCGCCCTGCTGCGCTTCGGCGTGCCCCTGGTCGTCCTGGCGCCCGCCCTGTGGCGGCGCAGGCGCCGACTGGCCGCGGTGCGCCCGGGCCCGGCGCTGAAGATCGTCTGCGGTGCCGGGGTCCCCTTCTTCCTCGCCGCGATGTACGGCGGCTCCCTCACCTCCGCCGCGTTCGTCGGGGCGATCGTGCCCGGCATGGTCCCGCTGTTCGTCTCCGCCCTCGTCGTCGCCGGCGGGAAGAGCGTCCCGCGCGGGACGCAGGCGGCCGGGCTCGCCCTCATCGTGGCGGGCGTCGCGGCCCTGGTCTGGCGCCACCTGACCGCCCTCGACGCGGACGTCCTGCTCGGCACGGGCACCCTGCTCGTCGCCAGCGGCCTGTGGGCGCTCTACACCGTCGGCCTGCGCGAGGTGGACCTCGACCCCGTCGGATCCATCGGCCTGCTCTGCCTGCCCTCCCTCGCCGTCATCGCCCTGCTGACCCTCACCGGCGTCCTGCCCTCCGGCCTCGCCCACGCCACCGGCTCCGACATCGCGCTCTTCCTCGTCGTACAGGGCCTCGGCGTCGGACTGTGCGCCGGGCTGCTCTACGCCTTCGCCATCCGCAGGCTCGGCCCGGAACGCAGCGCCACCGTCGGCAGCCTGAGCCCGGCCGTCGTCGTCCTGCTCGCGACGCTCCTCCTCGACGAGCCGCCGACCGCGCCCGTCCTGGTCGGCGTCCCCCTCATCACCCTCGGCGTCGTACTCGCCAACCGCCGCCCCAGAACCGAGGTTTCACCCGATGCTTGAGCTCCTCCCCGCCCCGCCCGTCGACCCGCTGTGGGACCTGACCGCCGAGTACGCGGACGACCCGCGCCCCGAACGCCTCAACCTCGTCCTCGGCGTCTACCGCGACCACACCGGCAACACCCCCGTCATGGGCGCGGTCAAGGAGGCCGAGATACGCCTGGCGGAACGCTCCGGCTCCAAGGAGTACCTCGGCCTCTCCGGCAACGCCGCGTTCAACCGCGCCATGCTGACCATGGTCCTCGGCCGCGAGGCCCTCACCGCCCGGGCGACGGCCGTCCAGACCGTGGCCGGCACCGGCGCCCTGCGCCTCCTCGCCGACCTCGTACGCCAGACACGCCCGGGCGCCACCGTGTGGATCAGCGACCCCGCGTACGTCAACCACCGCCCCATCCTGGAAGGCGCCGGCCTCACCGTCCGCACGTACGGCTGGCTCGACCCCGCCCGGATGCTCACGGAGCTGCGGGAGGCGGGGCGCGGCGACGTCGTCCTGCTCCAGGGCTGCTGCCACAACCCGACCGGAGTCGCCCCCTCCGCCGAGGCGTGGGACGAACTGGCCGACCTCGCCGCCCTCAACGGCTGGGTCCCCTTCGTCGACCTCGCCTACCACGGACTCGGCGACGGCCTCGAAGCCGACCTGGCACCGACCCGGCTCCTCGCCACACGCCTCCCCGAGGTCCTGATCGCCGTCAGCTGCTCCAAGAACTTCGGCCTCTACAGCGACCGCACCGGCTGCGCCATCGTCCTCGGCACCTCCCCGCGCACCCTCCGGCACGTCGAGACCACCCTCCAGAACGCCGCCCGCACCCTGTACTCGATGCCGCCCGACCACGGCGCCGCCGTCGTCGCCACGGTCCTGGCGGACGAACGGCTTCGCACCGCCTGGCACACCGAACTCGAAACGATGCGCCTGCGCATCACCGACAACCGCGCGGACCTCGTCGCCCACCTGACCGCCCTCGGCCACGAGCAGCCGGCGCGGTCCCTGGCCCGGCAAAAGGGCATGTTCTCCATGCTCCCGCTCCGCCCGGACCAGATGGCCCGGATGCGCCGCCGCTCCGGCATCTACGGCACGACCTCCGGCCGCATCAACATCGCGGGCGTCCCCGCCCACCGCATCCCCTTCCTGGCCCAGGGCATAGCCGACGCCCTGCACGCGGAGGTCTGACGGACGCCGCCCTCAGGGGCGCAGCACCGGGAAGGCGACCGGCTCCCACAGGGCCCGGGTACCGTCGGGCGGCTCCTCGGCGGACCGGCCATCCGTGGTCCACGTCATGGCGTGGGCGGAGCCACCGTCGGCGGCGGGCCAGCCGGGGTCCCCGGTACGGGCGAAGTCCGCCCAGGCGCGGACCATGCGGTCGGCCAGGTCGTGGTCCTCGGCGCTGGGCGCGCCGCCGATGAGGAAGGCGAGGGCGTCGTCGTGGAGGTTGCCGAAGGCGAAGGGAATGTCGGCGCAGTGCCAGGCCCGCACGGTTCCTCCGGCGCCGCCGCGCCGCCGGTCGAAGCGGGCGAGGTGGGCCCGCCCGCCGGCCCGGGTGTGCCGGTCGACGAGCCGGCGGGCGTACTCGGCGAAGAGCAGGTCGCCGAAGACGGCGAGATAGACGTCGAGGACCGGGGCGTGCGGCGCGAGGGCGCGGTAACCGTCCACCAGGCCGTCGGGCAGCCCGAAGTCCGCCGCGAAGGCGCGGAGTCGCGCCTCCGTGGTGACCTTGGCGCTGCTGCCCACGGCGTCGAGGAGCCAGTACTCCTCCGTCGTGTGGCAGACCAGCAGATCGACCTCCCGGGCCAGCCCCCGGTCCATCCCGGTGAGCGGATCGACGGGCAGCACGTCGCCGTCGAGGACGGGGGCGTACAGCGAGGGGTCGTAGTGACGGGACCCGGAGGCGGGATCACGCCGGTACGCCTCGACGACCCGGTCCCCGGCACGCACCAGGTCCCACGGGCTGGTGGCCGCCAGCCCGTCGGCCGTGGCGGGGCAGCCCGCCGCGGCGGCGATCTCGCGGGTCGTCGCGGCGGCGATGCCGGGCGGGTAGCAGGGGCTGGCCGGGCTGTGCGCGATGGCCCGCCGGAACAGACCGCGGGCACGGTCCATCACCATCAGGCAGGCCACGGAGGCGGCTCCGGAGGACTGCCCGGCGACGGTGACGTTGCCGGGATCGCCCCCGAACGCGCCGATGTTCGCCCGCACCCAGCGCAACGCCGCGACCTGGTCGAGCAGCCCCCGGTTGTCCGGCCGGACCGTCCCGCCGCCGGGCACGTGCCCGAAGCCCTCGAACCCGATCCGATAATTGAGGGTGACCACGACCAGACCGGCACGGGCGAGAACGGTGCCGTCGAAGTCGGGCTGGGCGGAGGACCCGAAGGTGTAGGCGCCGCCATGGATCCACACCAGCACGGGCAGACACCCGCCCTCCGGAGCCGGAGTCCACACGTTCACGGTGAGCACGTCCTCGTCGCCCGGCGACCAGACGGGCGCCCCCGGCAACTCCGCCGACTGCGGCGAGACACCCCCGAACCGCCCACACTCCCGCACCCCGTCCCAACCCACCACCGGACGAGGCTCCTTGAACCGGTCGACACCGAACGGCGGCGCGGCATAGGGAACACCAAGCACAGCGACGACACCCCCGAAAACCCGAACCCCCCGAACCCGCCCACTGTCCGTCCCGAACACCACCACGACAACCACCTCTCACCCCGCCACCGCACCGCCCTTGGGGGCGGCAGACCCTCAACTTCACACGACCGGGCCCGAGGGCACCAACAAAAAAGCGCGACATCGAGGACGACGACCGCGACGACTTCCTCGTCCTCCTCCCCGACGGCACCCCGGCCGGCCACATCGCGCTGAGCGACCAGAACCTTGCCAGCGGCACAGCTCAGATCGAGCTGATGCTCGACGCTCGGCACCGTGGGTGCGGCCATGGCACCGCCGCCCTCGACGCCATGGTGGACCTGGCCTTCGGCGAGCTCCCGATGTACCGGCTCACGGCGGACACCCACACCGACAACGCCCCCGCGCTCGCCGTCCTCGCCAAGTCCGGCTTCACCCAGGAAGGGATCAGTCGCGCGGCCTGCCTCCACCGCGGCCGCCGCCACGACCTCGCCGTGTTCTCACTGCTCCGCCCCGAATGGGAGGAGCTGAACCGCCCGCGCGCCTGGGACACCTGACCCGCCGGAGCGCGTAGCCGCCCTGGCGAGGCGCTCAGCACGAGGGAAGCGGATCACCGGCACCGGTCAAGTCGCGGATCACCGGCACCGGTCAACTCGTCGACACGCTGGGAGAGGTCGTGCCACGGACGCGGGGCGACCACCGGCACCCCCGCCTCCCGGGCCTGCTCCGCCAGCCACCGTCCGTACAGGACGCTGACCCGGGCCCGATGGTGCTGCGGTCCCTCCTCGGGCTCGCGGGCGAGGTAGTTGGCGACCACCCGCGCTTCGCTGTCCTCGTGGACGACGACACCCCGCACCGGCCCGCGCGCCGCCGCGAGCCCGGGGAGCAGGTAGTCGCCTTCGACGATCACCGGAGTGTCCGTGTCCACATGGTTGGCCACGACCGCCTCGACCGCCGGAACGAGTGCGCGCGCGATCTCGATCTGCCGCTCGACCACGAACTCCGGCTCCCTGCGGGCGGCTTCCGGGTGGGTGCGCCAGTAGTGCACAGCGGGAAGATGCTCAGGCCGGGTCACGGCCAGCAGCGCCTCCACGACATCGTCGATCTCCACGACGGGAACGCCGTACAGCCGCGCGAGCCGACGACTGACCTCGGTCTTCCCCATCCCGGAAGCACCCCCGACGATGAGCACACGCCAGTCGGGCGCCTTCTGTACGCACGTGCAACTGTCCACACCGAAACTGTAGTCGGATGCCCCGGGGCCGATCACTCGCGACCGACGCCCCCATAGGATCGGCCGATGAACGACACGACCGCCACCACCGCCACCACCCACCTCCGCGTAGGGGCCTCTACGCCCACCCCCTCCCTCCTTCTCCGCCCTTGGTCGATGGACGACGCGGCCGCACTGGTAGAGGCGTTCGAGGACCCCGTACTACGGAAGTGGACAACCTCCGGCGTGCGGAACGAGGCCGACGCGAAGCGATGGGTCCGGACCCAGGAAGACGGATGGGCCGCGGGCACCCGCTACAGCCTCGCGGTCCTCGAAACGACGCCGGCCGATCCGGACCACGGACGGCTGGCGGGCAACGTGGTGCTCAAGCGAGCGGCAGCCGCCGGTCACACGGCCGAAGTGGGCTACTGGACGGCGGCGCACGCCCGCGGGCGCGGCGTGGCGCCCCGCGCCCTGGAGGCACTCACCGCCTGGGCCTTCCACACCTTCGAGGCCGAAGGACTGACCCGCCTCGAACTCCTCCACCAGGTCGACAACCAGGCATCGTGCCGCGTGGCCGAGAAGACCGGCTACACCTTCGACCACCTCCTGCCGGCAACCCCGCCCGCCTACCCACTCGACGGCCACCTGCACACACGACACATCGCCTGACGCGAGTGGCCGCCCCCGCCCCGAAACCCCTTTGCTCCGAGCTCCGCCCACTTGATGAGATACAGGATCGATGGGGAGGGGAGGGAACGGCTTGGCGGTGTTCGAGTGCGCGGGCTGCGGTACGGTCCTGACGGCGCCGGTGTCGGAGGTGGCGCTGCCGATCCACCTGGCCGACACCCACTGGGAGCGGCTGCACCCGCTCCTGCTGGAGGCCGGTTCCTACGCCGTCGACCCCGAGCCTTTCGGGCCGCCGTGGCGCGCGGTCGTGGAGGACGAGGCGGAGGAGTGGTTCGCGCCGTTCGGCACGCTGTCCGACGGACCTTCGGACACGGTCCTCCTCGCGCCGGGCGACGTACGCGGCACGAGGCTGATCCTGGAGCGGGCCGGCGGCTACTGCATGGGCATCGACGGGAGCGACGGGCCGAACCTCGCCTGCCTGGGCTGCGACCTTCCGGTCGGTACGAGGATGGACGACTGCGGCTGCTGGCAGGTCGTCCGGCTCGACCCGCGGGCGGTCGTGCGGTTGCCCGGACCGCCGGAACGGCCGGTGGCGGACTGGGCGGAGCTGCTGGCCACCGACGCGTTGTGGCACCGGCTGAGCGAGTACCGGGACATCCCGGCGGGCGTGGCGCTCGCCCAGGCGGTGGCAGCCGCCGCCGGACAGCCGGTCGAGGCGGCGCCAGGACCGGTCGCCGAGCTCCTGGGCCGGGCACTCGGCGCGATCTTCCCCGCCGGGGGCGGTGCGAGACGACTGGACCTCGCGGGACCGGGCTTCGGCGAGCCGGCCGCCGACCTGCTGCTGGTGCCGGTCCATCCGCAGACCGGCGAGCCGTGGCAGCCGCGCACCGGCGCGGTGCTGGTCCCCATGGACGCCGCGCTCTGGGCCGAGCTCGCCTTCCCGCCCCACCGCACCCGACTGCCGGCGGTGGGCGGGCTACCGGCGGGCGTGGAACGGGACGACCCGCTGCCACTCCACCCGCAGTTCATGTTCGAGCCGTCCAGAAAGGCATTCTGGAGCACACTCGCCCGCACACCCGCCGCCAAGGAACCGTGGCTGCGGGCGCTCTACGACCGACGATGGTGACGAGCGCCGGACCGGCCCGAACCAAGCTCCGAACATGTCCGGTCCGACGCGGGCGATCGAGTCGGCGGCAACGCGCTCCCCGCGCCACTGCTATCCCGGCAGGGTGGCGGCCAGCTCACCCACCAGGGCGACATCGTGGCAGTCGCCGTCCCGGCCGGCGCCGCCCCGACACCACCACACCGGTGGGCCGACCGCGTCCGTTTCGCCCTGATACCCGTCGTCGGCGGTCCCCGCGCGACGGAGATGCACTCCGGATTCGTGCTCCTCGCAGATCGGCCAGACCTGCCAGAGCAGCTCCATGATGGTCTCCTGCGCCCCATCCGCGACGGCGGTCAGGGCCGCCGCCGGATCGTCCGGCTCCGGCGGGTCGCCCTCCTCCAGGTCGCACTCATTGACCGGGTTGCCGTGCCAAAGGCCGTCCGGCATCGCCACGTAGACCTGATCGCTGCCGATCCCGCTCCGGGGCGAAGACTGCTCAGACGGGACGACCATCAGTACCAGCGGGCCCTGTCCCGGCAGGGTCGCCGCCAGATCGCGGTTGATCACAGCGAGCGCGGCCTCCAGCTTCGGCCACTCGCCGGGCTCGGCTCGCCTGGGTGCCGAGGGAAGCTGCCGGTCATGACCAGGGCCGACGGGGAAGTACGAGAAGTGGTCCACCGGGGCATCATCGCAGCCCCGCTCCGGGGGCAGTTCGTCCAGGCGGAACACAACGCCACCCGACCCGGCCACCCGCGACGTACGGAACTAGCCGGCGACCCTGTGAGGGAGCGCCGTCTCGCCGGTCGCCTCGCCGAGCTGCCGTGCCATCTCCTCGACGATCAGGTCGGCGGCTTCGGGCGAAGCCGCGCCCTCGACGGATACGGCCCACGTACCGGCGAGCTCCCAGGAGACGGAGACCAGGGCTGTCCCCGTACGGAAGGAGTGATCGCCCTCTTCCTCGGCCGACTCGCAGGCCAGTGAGCGAGGCTGGAGGAGCGTCGCGTAGTCGATCCCGGGCAGCACGGGCCAGTCGTTCCCGCTCGCGGTGCTGATCGTGTACGCCGCCTCGACGGAGTCCGCGTCCCGCGCGGAGTCGAATTCACACGGTCCGGTCGTCGTGAACGTCTCGTCGCCGGGCGCGTCGTGGGTGTTCCTGAGCGTCTCGAAGAGCTTTCTGAGCATCCGTACGAAGTCTCCTTCTCGCGGTCTGACACGTCCCGTCCTGCTGTCCCGGCTTCGGCAGCACGCCGCCCTACTCCGCCCGCACCGACGCCCAGATGCGGTCCGACAGGACGCGCGCGGCCCGGTCGGGGTCGAGTTCCTCCGGGGTGGCCAGCCAGCGGTGGGCGGCCACCGCCACCGGGCCGACGATCAGGACCTCCAGGAGGGGGTCGGGGAGCGGGGCGATCTCGCCCGAGTCGACCCAGCGCCTCAGGTGGTCGGCGAGCCGGGGGAAGTGGTCCGGCTCGACGCCGCGCGCCCGGTCGGCGTCGACGGCCAGGTAGCTGGAGTACGCCGAGCCGTGCAGGTAGCGGGCGACCGCCGGGTTCTCCTGGATGAAGCGCAGATACGTCGTCACGAAGGCCCGGATGCCGGTGCGCGCGGTCCGGGAGCGGTCGACGGCGGTGAGCGCCGCCCCGTACGTCTGCTGGAGGCAGTGGCCGTACAGGGCCGCCGCCAAGCCGTCGAAGCTGCCGAAGTGGTGGTACAGACTGCCGAGGCTCACCCCGCTCGCCCGCGTCACCGCGTTGACGGTGAACCCGGCCTGCCCGGACGTGGCGAACACATCGAGCGCCGCGGTCAGGAGGCGTTCGACGGTGGCCTCGCCACGGGATTGCTTTGCCATGCAGGGAGTATAGGCAGAGGTGAAGATGTGGAATATTTTTCTAGAAACTAGTTCTAGGGGCATCGCTCGTGGGTACATACTGCGGCCATGAATGATGTGATGATGAAGCTCGTCTCCGCCGCCATCACGGGCGCCCTGGTCGCCCTCGTCGGCTACGCCAGCGTCGCCCGCCGCCGCAGGCAGGTCGCCCGCGCCGAGGCCGCCCAGACCTCCACCGAGGACCCCACCCAGACACTGCTGCGCCACGCCGAGGACGCCGACCGCCACCGGGACGAACTGGCCACCCAGGGCCGCGTGACCGAGGCCCTCGACCACGCCCGGGCGGCCGTCGAGCACTGGACCGCCCTCACCCAGGCCCGCGTGGGCCGCTTCCAGGCCGAACGGCAGTCCGCCCTGCGCCGCCTGGAGGAACTGCGCAGCCGCGCCGGGTCGGCCTGAGCGCGCGGGGACTCCCCGTGGCCATCGCCCACTGGACCAGCCGCAGCCGCGACCCCGCCGCCGTGTCCGCCGACATCGCCCGCGCCCTCGCCGCCGAACTCCGCCTCCCCGGCCCGCCGCCCGTCCACGTCCTCGCCGGCGACAGCGAGGGCGTCCCGGCCGGAAGCCTCCTGCCGCCCCGCGAGCGGCTCAGCGGGATGCCGGCCCCGACCCACTGCTTCGTGTACGTCGACGCCCCCGCGCCCAGGCCGTTCGAGCTGCGCGCCTCCGTGCTGACCGGCCGCGCGATCCGCCGCAGCTTCGGCCTGGGGCTGCTCCAGTACGCCGTGCCGCTCGCCGTCCCGGTGCCCGGCCCCGCCGCCCTCGGCGAACCCCGGCGCGGGCGCCCGTCCGCCTTCGAGGGCGACCCCGACGCGGCGCGACGGCTCAACCTCGACCCCGAACTCCTCGCCCTGGCCGACCACGTGTCCGCCACGGTCGCGGGCCCCGACTCCACCCACCGCTGGAAGGTGGACCGGCTCCTGACCGTCGAGCCCCGACCGGACGGCGGGCTGCTGCTCGCCCGCACGCTGCACCGGCCGACCGCCGGCGGCTGGACCCTCGCCGCGGAGGCGGTCCTCGCACTCGCCGCCCGGATCGAGAGCGCGCTGAACTAGGACGCGCCGCACCAGGGACCGCGCGCGCCGGGTCGCCCTGGCGTGCGCGGTCCCGGCCGCGTTCCCGGGGCGGCCCGGGCTCCTGCCCGTATCGAAACGTCCGTACATCCGTACATCCGTCGTCCCGTACATCCTTCGCCCGACCTCTTGTCGAGGGCCCCGGGGCTCTCTAATGTGAACCTTCAAATTCCAGGGAAGCCATACCCCTGGCTTCGCGAGGGACATATTTTGAACGATCAAATTGATCATCGGGCCCCCGTCGGCGGCCCGACCCCGGGCTACCTCGACTTCGCCCGGGTCGGCCCCCTCACCCCCGAGGCCGCCACCGCGCTCGCCGACGCAGTCGCCCTCGCGGGCCGGTGCGGGCCCGCCGACCTCGACCGGCTCTTCGCGCTCAGCGACGCCGCCCGGGCCTCGGCGGCCCGGCTCCTCGACGCCCGGCCCCACGAGATCGCCCTCGCCCCCTCCACCAGCAACGGCCTGTTCACCGCCGCCGCCGCCCTGCGCGGGCCCGGCACCGTGCTGGTGCCCCGGGACGAGTTCCCCGCCAACGTCTACCCCTGGCTCCGCTTCGCCGGCCGAGGCGGCCCCGACGTGCGCTTCTTCGACCCGGACCCGCGACGGCGCGTCTCGGCCGACCTCCTGCGCCGACACCTCACCCCCGACGTCACCGCGCTCGCCGTCAGCGCCGTCGACTCGCTCACCGGACACCTGGCGCCGCTCGCCGCCCTCAAGGAGGTCCTCGGGCCGGACCGGCTGCTGATCGTCGACGCCATCCAGGGACTCGGCGCCGTCCCCCTCGACGCCCACGCCGCCGACATCCTCGTCAGCGGCGGCCAGAAATGGCTGCGGGCCGGGTGGGGAGCCGCGCTGCTGCTGATACGTGACCGGTGCGCCGATCGGCTGACCCCCGGGCTCGGCGGCTGGGCCGGCGTCACGGAGCCCTTCGCGGCACGACATCCGGCACCACCGCTACCCGGCGCCGCCGCACACCTCGCCACCAACCCGGACTTCCCGGCGGCCGCCGCCATCGGAGCGGCCATCGACAGCGTGCTGGCCCGGGGCGGTCCGGCCGCCGTGGGGACCCGTATCCGGGCCACCCTCGCCGAACTCCTCGACCGGGCACGGCGGGCGGGCGCCGACGTCCTGCTGGACGGCGTGGGGGAGCGGGAACGGGCCGGCATCGGCACCTTCCGCCTGCCCGGTCACGACCCCGCCGGCGTCCATCACGCCCTCGAAACGGCCGGGGTCATCACCACACGCCGGGGGGAGTGGATCCGGCTCTCGCCCCACACCTCCACGACGTCCGCCGCGGCGGACCTCTTCGGCGACGCGCTCGACACGCTCACCCGGCGCACGAGCCGCGCTCCCACGAGCCCCACCGGCCCCGCCAGCACCAGTCCCAGCACCACCCCACGCACACGCATATGCACAGGCACAGGCACCACCCCCAGCAACCCCACCCACCCCCATAGCCAGGAGCCGACATGTCCCACCACTCCCACCCCCTGAGCCGCCGCCGGATACTCCAGCTCGCCACCGCCTCCGCCGCCGGACTCGGCCTGACCGCGTGCGGCAGCGGCGGTTCCGGCGGCGGTGCGGGCGGGGCCGACGGCGACAGTGGTCCGATCACGGTCTGGAGCTGGACCACCGCGGCCGAGGCCCTGCGCGGGGTCGTCCCCTCCTTCGAGCGGGACAACCCCGGCATCAAGGTCGACGTGCAGGACCTCGGCAACCCCGCCATCTGGGACAAGATCACCGTCGGCCTCGCCTCGGGCGGCAAGGGCCTCGCCGACGTCCTCCACATCGGGGTCGACTACCTGCCCGGGTACATGGAGAAGTTCCCCCAGGGCCTCGCCGACCTGTCCAAGCTGGGCGCCGACCGGCACAAGGACGCCTTCGTCGAGGGCCTGTGGCCGACCGTCGTGGGCAAGGACAAGGCCGTCCACGCCCTCCCCTGGGAGGTCAATCCCCTCGGCCTCTTCTACCGCCACGACTACTTCGAGAAGGCCGGCGTCGACCCCGCGTCGATCACCAGCTGGGACGACCTGATCGCCGCCGGGCCGAAGATCCGCGCCGTCACCGGCGCCCGCCTGCTCGGACTCGACAAGCCCGGCGCCAACCAGGACGTGGACTTCTTCCAGAACCTCATGCAACTCCAGGGCGCCTTCTACTTCGACGCCGACGGCAGGATCACGCTCGCCGCCAAGCCCGCGGTCGAAGCCCTCACGGTCATCAAGCGCCTCAACGACGCCGACCTCGTCAGCGACATCGCGGGCGAGGGCACCTGGAAGCGACTGGTCGGCCAGGGGAAGCTGGCCACCGCCCCCGACCCCGCCTGGGCCGTCGAGTACCTGGCCTCCAAGTTCCCGGCACAGAACGGCAAGTGGCGGGTCATGCAGCCGCCCGCCGCCGTCCCCGGGGGAGGGCGCAGCGCCCTCGTCAACTCCACCTACCTGTCCGTCTCCGCCACCAGTAAGCGGCGCAAGGCCGCCTGGCGGTTCATCGAGTACGCGCTCACCAAGCCGGCCGAGATCAACAGGATGTTCGCCTCGGGTGGCGTCTTCCCGGCCCTCAAGGCGGCGTACGACGACCCGAAGTTCAGCGCACCGCACCCCTTCTACGGTGGCCAGCAGGTGCTGCGGTCCTTCGTCTCGTCCCTCGGCTCGAAGACGGCACCGACCAACTTCACCGGCGACTACAGCCGCGCCCTGAAGTTCGCCGCCGACGCGCAGACCCAGGTCCTGCTCAAGGGCGCCGACCCGGCCACCGTGCTGAAGGCCGCGGCCGAGCAGCTCGCCCAGCAGACCGGCCGGCAGCAGGCGGCCTGACCATGTCCCTCGCTCCTTCCGAACGCCTCCCGGCCGGGAACGCCGCCGCCGAAGGCCCCGCCGGCCGACGGCACGCGGAACCCGGCTCCCCACGCCGACGGCCGCGCACCGGCCCCGCCCGCCCCACCGGCCGACGCCGACTGCTGACCCGCGGCTCCATCCCGTACGTCCTGATCATGCCCGCCGTCCTGGGCTTCGCCGTCTTCAAGGCGTACCCCATCGCCGCCTCGTTCTGGATCAGCCTCACCACCGGCAACGGCGACTCCGCGCGCTTCGCCGGGCTCGCCAACTACCGGCGCCTCCTGTCGGATCCGCTCTTCTGGACCGCGCTCAAGAACACCGCGCTGATCCTGGTCGTCCAGGTCCCGCTGATGCTCGGCCTCGCCCTGCTCGTCGCGCTCGGCCTCAACCACTCCAAGGTGTGGCTGCGCCCGCTGTGGCGACTCGGCGTCTTCATCCCGTCCCTGACGGGCCTGGTCGCCACCGGCGTGATGTTCTCCGTGATCCTCAACCGCGACGCGGGTCTCCTGAACTGGGTCCTCTCCCTGTTCGGCATCGACCCCGTCAACTGGCTCGGCAGCTCCTTCTGGGCCCGCATCGGCGTCGTCCTCGTCCTCACCTGGCACTACACCGGCTACAACGCCGTCATGTACCTCGCCGGCCTCCAGGGCGTCCCCAAGGAGCTGTACGAGGCGGCCATGGTCGACGGCGCGGGCCCCGTCCGCCGCTTCCTCTCCATCACCCTTCCCCAGCTGCGGCCGATCCTCCTGCTCACGGTCGTGCTCTCGACCATCGGCACCCTTCAGCTCTTCGACGAGCCGTACGTCCTCACCGGCGGCGGCCCCGACAACGCCACCCTGACGGTCACCATGTACCTCTACGACAACGGCTTCAAGTACTTCGACTTCGGCTACGCCTCAGCCCTCGCCTACGCCCTCGCGCTGATCGTGTCCGTGCTCGGCGTCCTCCAGGTCCGCCTGATGGGAGAACGCCGATGAAGTCCCGCGCCCCCCTGCTCACCGTCCTGCTCGCGGGTGCGTTCGGGCTGTGCGTCGGCCCGTTCTACTGGCTCGCCATGGCCGCCACGCAGAACGACAACGACGTGTTCTCCTGGCCGCCCAAGCTGCTGCCCGGCGGCCACCTCCTGGACAACCTCCAGGGCCTCCAGGACTCCATCGGCCTCACCCGCGTCCTGCTCAACAGCGTCATCGTCGCGGGCCTCCAGACCGTCGGCGCGGTCGCCGTCTCGGTCCTCGCCGGCTACGCGTTCGCGAAGTTCGACTTCCGGGGCCGGAACCTGTTCTTCGTCCTGCTGCTCAGCACGCTGGTCATCCCCGACACGGTGATGCTGATCCCGATCTTCCAGATGATGATGGACCTGGGCCTGATCGACTCGTACCAGTCCGTCATCCTGCCCGGCCTGGTCACCCCCTTCGGCATCTTCCTGATGCGGCAGGCGCTGCGCTCCATGCCCGACGAACTCCTCGACGCGGCCAGGGTCGACGGCGCCGGCGAGCTGCGGGTGCTGTGGCGGATCGTCATCCCGGTCAACCGGCCGGTCATCGCGGCGCTCGCGCTGTTCGTCTTCCTCGGCGGCTGGAACCAGTTCGTCTGGCCGCTGATCGCCCTGCGCAGCCCGGAGATGCACACGCTGCCGGTGGCCACCGCCACCCTCCAGGGCCTCTCGACCACCAACTACGCGCAGGTCCTGCTCGCCGGCGCCATCGCCGCCATCCCCGTGATGGCCCTCTTCCTCGTCCTGCAGCGCCAGTTCATCTCCGGCCTACTGGCCGGGGCGACCAAGGAGTGACCACCGTGACACCCACACCGGCCACGCCCGCCCACGACGTTCCCACGGCGGATACCGCCGCATCGGCTACGCCCGCACACGACGTCCCCACCCCGGCCTGGCGCCCCAACGCCCCCACCGGGAGCCCGTCCGGCACCCCCGGCCACCCCACCACCGCCACCCCCACCCACCGCACACTCCCCACCGACCTCCTCCACCCCACCGGCACCGGCACCCCGCTCCTCATCCACCTCACCGGCCTCGGCAGCGACCGCTGGCAGGCGTCCGCCACCCGGGTCGCCGACGGCGTCGCGCTCGTCGAGGTCACGGCGGCGGAAGCGGTCACCGTCCGTGCCGAATGGCGGGTCCCGTGCGTCGGGGCCACGGCGTACTGGACCCCCGACAGCAAGGCCGACCGCTGGCTCCCGCCCTCCTGGAGCGCCCCCCGCACCGTCTCGCTCGCCCTGGGCGCCCCCGTCGCCAGCCTGATCGGCGCCGACGACAGGGCCCTGTGCACCACGGCGGCGGGCGAGACGGCCGCGCCCGTACGGGTCGGAGCCGGAGTGGTGGAGGAGAGCGGCGAGTTCGCCTTCACCGTCGAGCAGGACCTCACCCCGGACGGCCCCCCGCTGCGCGTACGGATCGACCTCAGCGGCCGCCACTTCGCCGCCACCCTCCGCGCCGTCACCGACTGGTGGGCCGAGGGCACCGACCACCCCGGCGTCGCCCCCGCCGCGCGGATGCCCGCGTACTCGACCTGGTACAGCCTCCACCAGAACGTCGACGCCGCCACCGTCGAACGCCAGGCGGCCCTGGCGGCGGCGGTCGGCTGCGAGAGCATCATCGTCGACGACGGCTGGCAGACCTCCGACCGTAACCGCGGCTACGGACACTGCGGCGACTGGGACATCAACCCGAAGGCCTTCCCCGAACCCGCCGCCCACGTCGCCGAGGTGCACCGCCTCGGTCTTGCCTACCTCCTCTGGTACGCGCTGCCGTTCATCGGCCGCCACAACGAGGCCTGGGACCGCTTCAAGGACCTGATCCTCCGCGACGAACCCCGTCTCGACGCGGCCGTGCCCGACCCCCGCCACCCGGAGGTCCGCGCCTACCTGATCGACAAGGTCGCCCGCGCCGTCGAGGAGTGGGGCATGGACGGCGTGAAGCTGGACTTCATCGACCGCTTCGCCGTCCCCGAACCCCCGCCCGCACCCGCCGGCGCCGACCACGCCACCGTCCACGAGGGGGTACGCGCGCTCCTCGCCGACCTCGACGCCCGGCTGCGCCGCACCCGACCCGACGTGATCGTCGAGCACCGCCAGCCGTACGTCAGCCCCGGCCTCTGGCCGTACGCCACCATGGTCCGCGCCACCGACTGCCCGCTGAGTCCCGCCGAGAACCGCCAGCGCACCGTCGACTGCCGGCTCGTCGCGGGTCCGCTCGCCGTCCACGCGGACATGATCATGTGGCACTCCGCCGAGACCCCGGAGTCGGTGGCCGTCCATCTCGTCAACGCGTTGTTCTCGGTCCCGCAGATCTCCGTCGACCTCGCCGCCCAGACCCCGGACCAGCTCGCCACCCTGCGCTTCTGGCTCGGCGTCTTCCGCCGCTACGCCGACGTCCTGCAACGCGGCACCCTGGAACCCGCGCGCCCCGACCTCGGCTACCCCCTGGTCCGCGCCGGCGACCATCACACGACCGTGGTCGCACGCTACGGGCCGCTGCCCATCGAGCTCCCGGCCGGGCTCCCGGACGGGGGCGGGGCGGACGGCCCGCGTACCCTCCTGGTCGCCAACGCGGACAGCGACCCCGTGGTGCTCCTCACGGCCACGAGGCCGGAACGGGCCCTCGCCCTCGTCCAGGACTGCCGTGGTGAGATCCTGTCCGAGACCACGCTCGACCTCGTCGTCGGGGTGAACCCGGTGACCGTGCCGACCGGCGGACTGCTCACCCTGACCCGCGAGGCCTGAACGACGGTGGCCCGGGGGCGGCCGCGCGCCGCCCACCGGGCCACCGGCCACCCTGCCCCCACAGAGGAACGATGACCGCTCAACAGGTGACCATCGAGGACGTCGCACGCACGGCGGGAGTCTCCCGCCAGACCGTCTCGAACGCCCTCAACGCCCCCCACCGGCTGCGCGCGACCACACTCGCCCGGGTCACCGCCGCCATCGAGGAGCTCGGCTACCAGCCCGACCAGTCCGCCCGCAGCCTGCGCACCGGCACCCGCAAGGTCATCGGCTACCCGGCACCCGCCGACAACCCGGCCGACCCCAACCCCCTCATGGGCGGCTTCCTCCAGGCCCTCGTCAGCGCCGCCGACGCCGTCGGCCACCGCGTCCTCCTCTTCCGCTGCGACCCCCAGCAGGGCGCCGGCGCCGTCGCCAAGTCCTTCAACGGACTGATCGCCGCCCGCCAGGTCGACGGCTTCGTCCTCTCCGACGTCGTCCACGACGACCCCCGGGTCGACGTGCTGACCGAGGCCGGATTCCCGTTCGTCGCCTTCGGCCGTACGGCCCCGGGCCGCCCCCAGAACTGGGTGGACATCGACTCCGCCGCGGCCATGGCGGACCTCGTGGGCCTCCTGCTCGGACAGGGCCACCGCAGGATCTGTTACGTCAACTCCGCGGCGTCCCTGCCCTGGCTGGCCGACCGCAGGGCCGGCCTGCTCCAGGCCGCGTCCGCCGCCCCCGACGGAGCCTTCGAGGTGGGCGTCCCCGACGACGACCCGGCCGCCCTCTCCCACGCGCTCCAGCGCCTCCTGGTCGGCCCCGACCGTCCCACGGCCCTGGTCTGCGCGAGCGACTGGCTGGCCCTGACCGCGTACCAGGCGGTCCGCGCGGCCGGCCTCACCGTCGGCACCGACGTCGCCGTCACGGGCTTCAACGACATGCCGCTCTGCACCCTGCTCCAGCCCACCCTCACCAGCGTCCGGCTGCCCCTGCCGGCCATCGCGCAGGCCCTCCTCGACCGCCTGATCAGCACCGTCGAGAACCGCGAAGCCGCCCCCGGGGAGGGGCTGCTGCTCCCGGCGGAACGGGTGGTGCGCGGCAGCACGCCGGGCCGGTAGGCCACGTACGCGAAGGATCGGGAGCGCTACCCGAGCGCCGCGCGGGCGCGGTTGAGGTAGTCCCGGAAGGCGGCGCGCTCGCGGGCGGTGAAGCCCTTCAGCATCGCGTCCTCCAACTCCTGTACGGCCAGGGCGTGGAGGGCCAGCAGGGCGCGCCCCTCCTCGGTGAGATAGATGAGGTGGCGGCGCCTGCTCGTCGGATCGGGAGTCCGGTCGATGAGGCCGCGCCGCTCCAGCGCGCCGACCAGGTCGGACATCGACTGGGGCGTGACGAAGGAGTTGCGGGCGAGCTCGGCCGCGGACATGCCGTCCCGGCGTTCGAGCACGGTCAGGGCCGTGTACTGCAGGGCGGTGACGCCCGAGGGCTTGAGCAGTTCGTCGAGCCGGGCGCGGGTGACCAGTTCGACCTGCTTCACCGAGTACAGGAACGACGGCGGAGCGACGTCCTTCACATGACCTCCCCTTCATCAGGAATCCTGTCGAAAATTCTAGCCCACCCCCCTTGCTCGACGGCGGCTTGCCCTCCGATACTCAGGATTCCTGATGATTGAGGAGCCTTCCTTGAGCACGCTTTCCATTGACCGGCACGACGGAGTGGCCGTCCTGACGCTCTGCCGTCCGGCCAAGCGCAACGCCCTCGACGACGCCACGGTGCTCCGCATCGAGGAGTTCTTCCGCACGCCGGGCCCCGAGGTGCGGGCCGTCGTCCTGGACGCCGAGGGCGAGCACTTCTCGGCCGGGCTCGACCTCGGCGAACTGACCGAGCGGTCCACCGAGGAGGCCCTGGAGCACTCGCTCATGTGGCACCGCGTCTTCGACACGATCGAGGGCGGGCGGGTCCCCGTGGTGGCCGCGCTGAAGGGCGCGGTCATCGGCGGCGGCCTGGAGCTGGCGGCCGCCGCGCACATCCGCGTGGCCGATCCGTCCACGTTCTACGCCCTGCCGGAAGGCCGGCGCGGCCTCTTCGTCGGCGGGGGCGGCTCGGTCCGCGTCCCGCGCCTGATCGGCGGGCACCGGATGGCGGACATGATGCTCACCGGCCGCGTCCTCGACGCCGCCGAGGGCCAGGCCGTGGGCCTCTCGCACTACCTGACCGACGAGGGCGGGGCCCGCGCCAAGGCCCTGGAACTCGCCGCCCGGATCGCGTCCAACGCACCGCTGACCAACTTCGCCGTCCTCCAGGCGCTCCCCAGGATCACCGAGGCCTCACCCGCCGGCGGGCTCCTGCTCGAATCCCTCATGTCGGCCGTAGCGGCCGGCAGCGGCGACGCCCAGGCCCGGATGCGGGCGTTCCTGGAGGGCCGCGCGCCGAAGGTCGCCGCGGCGAAGGCGGACCCCGCCCCCGCCGCCCAGGTCACCCCCGGAAAGGCCGCCCGATGAGCAGCGAGATCCTCAGCACCCCCGCCCCCACGGTCCGGGAGGACTCGGAGATCGGCCGCTACCTCGGCTGGCTGGAGTCGGAGCGACAGCTGAGCTTCCCCGACTACGACAGCCTCTGGCAGTGGTCCGTCACGGACCTGGACGGCTTCTGGTCGTCGGTCTGGGAGTTCTTCGGCGTCCGCGCGCACACCCCGCCCACGGCGACCCTGGGCCGCAGGTCCATGCCGGACACCGAGTGGTTCCCGGGAGCGACCCTCAACTACGCCGAGCACGCGCTCGGGCGGTCCGGCTCCACCGCCGCCGACGACTCGGACGCCGTCGCGGTCGTCGCCCACTCCCAGACCCGGGCCCCGATCGAGCTGACCTTCGGCGAGCTCCGCGACCAGGTCGCGCGGGCCCGCGCGGGCCTCCTCCGCCTCGGCGTCCGCAAGGGCGACCGGGTCGTCGCGTACCTGCCGAACATCCCCGAGACGCTGGTGGCCTTCCTCGCCACCGCGAGCATCGGCGCCGTCTGGGCCTCCTGCGCACCGGAGTTCGGCTCCCGCAGCGTGGTCGACCGCTTCGCCCAGCTCGAACCGAAGGTGCTGCTGACCGTCGCCGGCTACCGCTACGGGGAGCGGGACATCGACCGCCGTACCGAGGTGGCGGAGATCGCCGCCCGGCTCCCGACCGTCGAACGGATCGTCCACGTCCCGTACGGGAGCAACACCCTCCCCGAGGCCCTGCGCTGGACGGAACTGCTCGCCACCGAGGCCACGGGACAGGCGGAGCAGCCGGAACTCGCCTTCGAACCCGTCCCCTTCGACCACCCCCTCTTCGTCCTCTTCTCCTCCGGCACCACCGGCATCCCCAAGGCGATCGTCCACCGCCACGGCGGCATCCTCCTGGAGCACCTGAAGAACAACGCGCTCAGCTGGGATCTCAAGCCGGGCGACCGGATGCTCTGGTTCAGCACGACCGCCTGGATGCTGTGGAACACCCTGGTGTCCGCCCTGCTCGTCCGCGCGTCCATCGTCATGATCGACGGCAACCCGGTCCACCCCGACCTGCGGGAGCAGTGGCGGATCGCGGCCGACACCGGGGCGACGCTGATGGGCGTGAGCCCCGGCTATCTGATGGCCTGCCGCAAGGCCGGGATCGAGCCGGCCGAGGAGTTCGACCTCTCGCGCCTGCGACAGCTCGGCGCGGCGGGCAGCCCGCTCGCCACGGAGGGTTTCCGCTGGGTGGCCGAGCAGTTCGGGGACCGGGTGCTCCTCAACGTCGGCTGCGGAGGCACCGACGTGTGCACCGGCATCCTCCAGGGCAGCCCCCTTCAGTCCGTGCGCGCAGGCGAGATCTCCGGCCCCTGCCTGGGCGTCGCCGCCTACGCGTACGACAGCGAGGGCGAGCGGGTCGTCGGTGAACTGGGCGAGCTGGTGATCACCGAGCCGATGCCGTCGATGCCCGTCGGCTTCTGGGGCGACACGGACGGCTCCCGCTACCGGGCCGCGTACTTCGAGGAGTACCCGGGCGTGTGGCGGCACGGCGACTGGGTGCGCTTCTCGCCCGAGGGCCACTGCGTCGTCGCGGGCCGCTCCGACGCCACCCTCAACCGCGGCGGGGTCCGGCTCGGCACGGCCGAGTTCTACGCGGTCGTCGAGGACCTGCCCGAGGTCGACGACAGCCTCGTCGTCCACATCGAGGACCCCGAGGGCGGCAACGGGGAACTCCTGCTCTTCATCGCGGGACCGGAGGAGCTGGACGACACCCTGCGCGCCCGCATCGCCCGCGCCCTGCGCACGGCGCTGTCGCCACGGCACGTCCCGGACCTCGTCGAGCGGGTGCCCGCCGTCCCACGCAACCGCACCGGCAAGAAGCTGGAGGTCCCGGTCAAACGCATCCTCCTCGGCGCACACCCGGATTCCGTGGCCAGCACCGACGTCCTGGCCGACCCGAACTCCCTGGCCCCCTTCGTCACGTTCGCCGCAGGACGATCGGCCGGCACCGCCCAGGGGAGCCCCGCATGAAGGTCGCCGTAGTCGGCACTGGCGTCATCGGCGCCTCCTGGACCAGGCTCTTCCTCTCGTACGGTCACGAGGTCGTCGCGACCGACCCCGCACCCGGCGCGGAGGCACGCCTCCGCGCGGCGGTCACGGCCGACCAGGACCGCCTGTCCTTCACCCCCGACCTCGCCGAGGCTGTCGCGGACGCCGGCTTCGTCCAGGAGAACGGCCCCGAGCGCCCCGAGCTGAAGGACGAGGTCTTCGCCGTACTCGACGCCGCCGCCCCGCCCGGCACCGTCCTGGCGAGCAGCTCCTCGGGGCTGTTGCCGTCACGCATCCAGCAGGCCTGCGCGGCCCACCCCGAACGGGTCCTCGTGGGGCACCCGTTCAACCCGCCCCACCTCATCCCGCTGGTCGAGGTGGTGCCGGGGGAGCGCACGGCCGAGGCGGCCGTCGACACGGCCATGGCCTTCTACCGCACCCTCGGACGCCACCCGATCCGACTGCGCCAGGAGCTCCCCGGCCATGTCGCGAACCGGCTCCAGGCGGCGCTGTGGCGGGAGGCGTACTCCCTGGTCGAGCGCGGCGCGGCGAGCGTCGCGGACATCGACGCGGCCATCGCCCACGGCCCCGGACTGCGCTGGGCGCTGCTCGGCCCCTTCCTCAACCAGCACCTCTCCGGCGGCCCCGGCGGGATCGCCCACGTCCTGGAGCACCTGGGCCCGCCCATGGAGGAGTGGTGGGCCGACCTGGGCGCACCGCGCCTGACGCCCGAACTGACCCACGCGATCACCCAGGGCGTGGCCGACGAACTGACCGGAACCCCGGAGGAAGCCCTAGTCGCCGAACGCGACACCCTCCTCCGCCTCCTCCTCGACGCCAAGAACCGGACCGAGCACCTGTGAGCGTCCCCATGATTCCCGCCGACCGGATCGATCACCTGTGAGCGCCCTCATGATTCCCGCCAACCGGACCGAGCACCTGTGAGCACCCCCATGAATCCCGCCGACCTGACCGCGATCGACTTCCACGTCCACGTCGAGCAGGACGCCCACGGCCACCTCGCCCTCGACGCCGAGCTGATGGACGCCTCGGCGGCGTACTTCAAGGCCGGCCAGGACCGCACCCCGACCGTCGAGGCCATCGCCGCCCACTATCGCGAGCGCCGGATGGCCGCCGTGATCTTCACGGTGGACGCGACCACGGGCCTGGGCCACCCGGCCCTGTCCAGCGAGGAGATCGCCCGGGCGGCGGCCGCCCACCCGGACGTCCTCATCCCGTTCGGCTCGGTCGACCCGCACCGCCCGGACGCCGTCGCCCGGGCCCGCTCGCTCGTCCTCGACCACGGCGTCCGCGGCTTCAAGTTCCACCCGAGCCTCCAGGCGTTCGCCCCGAACGCCCCCGAGCACTACCCCCTCTACGAGGCGCTCCAGGAACTGGACGTCCCCGCCCTCTTCCACACCGGCCAGACCGGCATCGGCGCGGGCCTGCCCGGCGGCCGGGGCATCAAGCTGCGCTACTCGGACCCGATGCTCCTGGACGACGTCGCCGCCGACTTCCCCGGCCTGACGATCGTCCTGGCCCACCCGTCGGTGCCCTGGCAGGACGAGGCGATCTCCATCGCCACCCACAAGGCCAACGTGTACATCGACCTGTCCGGCTGGTCCCCGAAGTACTTCCCGCCGCAGCTGGTCAAGGCGGCGGGCTCCTTTCTCCGGCACAAGGTCCTCTTCGGCTCGGACTTCCCGGTCGTCACCCCCGACCGCTGGCTGTCCGACTTCGAGACGCTCGCCCTCAAGGAGGAGGTGCGCCCGCTCATCCTGAAGGAGAACGCCCGCCGGGTCCTCGGCCTCTGAGTCCCTCACCCGCGGAGCGCGCCGGCCGCCGCCGCTCAGCCCAGCCGCTGGCGTACGCCGGTGTCGGCGGCGGTACGAATGGCGTCGAGGAGCCGGTGGGTGCCGGCGGCGGCGCCGAAGTCGGTCGTGACCGGGCCTCCCGTGCGGATGGCGTGCGCGAGCTCCGCGTACACCTCGGCGACGTTCGCGACGGGGACCGGCGCGTCCGGGAGGAGGCGGCGGTCGGGCACCGGCAGCCGCACGGGCGCGCCGGTGCCCTCGGACGCGTACAGGGTGAACTCGGGTCCCACCAGGGAGTCGTCGGAGGCGCTCAGTACGAGCCGCCCGGCGCGACCGTGCACCTCGACGCGGAATCCGGCGCCCGCCGGGCCGCCGGTCATGAAGTGCGCCGAGGCCGCGGCGCCGGATTCCAGGAGCCCGCCGACCACGATCTGATCGGGCGAGGTCACGGCGAGCGGCTCCCCGGTCTCCTGGACGGTGACGCTGGTGATGCGGGTCGCCAGGGTCGCCGACACGTCGCTGAAGTCCCCGACGACCGAGCGGAACATGTCGAGGGAGTGGCCGGCGACGACGGCCAGGTGGTTGACGCCCTTGGTCGCGTCGAACAGCGCCGCGTAACGCTGCGACCAGACCTCGGGGGAGTTGAGGGAGTAGGTGAGCGAGGCGGACAGCACCTCGCCGATCCGCCCCTCCGCGATCACCGAGCGCATGAGCAGGACAGCGGGGTGATGACGGCTCTGCAGCCCGACCGCGTGCCGCACCCCGGCCGCTTCGGCCCGCGCCCGGAACCCGTCCGCGGAGCCGGCCGTCAGGGCGAGCGGCCACTCGCAGTAGACGTGCTTGCCCGCCGCTATCGCCGCGTCCACGAGCCCGTCCCGGCGCGGAAGCTGTACGGCGATGACGACGAGGTCGACGTCGGGGTGGGCCATCAGTGCGTACGGGTCGTCGAAGGCGTGCTCCGCGCCCCAGATGTCCGCCGCGTCCCGGGCCGACTCCCGACTGGTCCCGGCGACGGCGGTGACGGTGTAGTCGGGCAGCGCGGACAGGGCGGGCAGGTGCACCGCCCGTCCCCAGCCACGCGAGGCGTGCGCGCCGACGATGCCGACCTTGATGGTGTCTGCCACGTTGCTACTTCCCTAGGAGAGTGCTGAAGCCGAACCGAAGAACAGAAGAAACGACACGTACCGTTTCCCTCCCTCAGACTCTGATCCCCCCTCACCCCTCCTGTCAATACGACACGTATCGTTTCCTGTTAAGCTGCCACCATGCTCCCGTCCCCCAGCGAACCCAGCGAGCTCAGCCAACCCGGCCAACCCACCCCGCAGCGCCGCAGCGAGAAGAGCCACCGGGCGATCCTGGACGCGGCCATGGAGCTGTGCGTCGAGCACGGCTACGGCAAGGTCACCGTCGAGGCCATCGCCTCCCGGGCGGGCGTGAGCAAGAAGACGATCTACCGGTGGTGGCCGACCAAGGGCGCCGTCCTCCTAGAAGCCGTCATCGAACTGGCCGGTACGACCACCGGGTTCCCCGACACAGGCGACATCGCGGAGGACCTCCACACCCAGATGACGGCCGTCCTCGACAACGTCATGACGGGCCCGCATGCCACCGTCTACGCCGGCATCATCGCCGAGACCCAGCACGACGCGACCCTCGCCGACGCCCTCCGCACCCAACTGCTCGACCCACGCATCGCCGCCGCCCGCGCCCGCCTGCTCCAGGCCCGCGAACACGGCCACCTCGCCCCGGGCACGGACCTCACGATGCTCGTGGACCTCCTGTACGGCCCCCTGTACTACCGGCTCCTTCTACACCTGGCCCCGTACTCCCACGCCCGCGTGCGCACACACATCGACCACGTGCTCCGGATCTTCGCCCCGACTCCCGCGTCTCCGTAGCCGCGCCGCACCCCACCCGGTCGGCGCCAGGGAACCGTGGGACGGTTGGGCGGCGTCGTCCTCGGAGAGGGGCTCGCGGTGGCGGTGTTCGCCGCACCCCCTGGCATGGTCATGTAAGTGGAGGAGGGGGAGAGGTACGTTGACGGATCCGCGCCCATGGGAACTCGGGACCGGGCCGCTGCCGAAGCGCTCGCGCTGGACGCTGTCTTGCCAGTACTACCTCCAGTGGCTCTACATCCCGCTGGGGCTGGCCGTCGCGTTCGTCGGCAGTGTCTTCAGCCTGAGCGGCGGTTTCGGCGGCTCGGCCCCGCAGGGCGCGGGAGCGAAAGGACTGCCGAAGGATCCGTACGGCGGCGACAGCCTGTTTCTGAACAGGCGCCAGTACCTCCTGGAGCTCCGGGGGAGCACGGAGGAGTGGACAGGCCGCGCCGACATCGGGCTGCGCCGGGCGATCACCCGGCAGCCCCAGGGCCCCGTCACCCTGGGCGCCGAGATCTACCGGGGCATCGGCCTGGGCGGCCTGGAGGCCCTGGCGGAGCCACTGGGCTGGCGCGTCGACCGGTCCCGGACCCGATGGGAGCCCGGCCACGTAGCCCTCCTCGTACCCCGCGCCCCCGCCGTAACCCCTGAGTCGCTGTTCCCGCTGACCTGATCAAGCCGGCGGGACCGCCGACAGCATCAGGTTCCTGCTGCTCGACGCCGCGCACCGCATCTGGCCGGACACGACTCGGTGCTGGACGCATGGGGCGAGGACCTGCACCTGATGCGACCTCAGCGGGGATAGGAGGGAGCGCCTAGCCGCCACGACTCTCGCCGCAGGCCCTACGCGAAGTCCGGGACCAGCACGCTGACGGGCTGTCGAGGGGCCCGGGGGATACCGAGCCGTTCCCGGGCCCGGTGCACGGCCGCCAGCTGGTGGGCGGCCGGCAGGCCCCAGTCGAACAGCTCCAGTGCCTGTTCCGGGGAGGCCAGCACACGGATGTACGGGTGCCCCGTGACCGGGTCCGGCCGCGACGGGCCGATGTGGGTCAGGGCGGCGGCGTAACGGACGCGGGCGATCGGCCGGTCCGGATCGGTGAGGTGCCCCAGGAAGACCGGCTCGCCGAACCGGGCCGCGGCCTCCTCGTCCGCCTCCCGGCGCAGGGTGGCCACCCAGTCACCGCCGTCGTGGGGCTCGGGAGTCCCCCCGGGGAGACAAGCGGCACCGGTGCCGGGGTCCAGGAGCACCAGCACGCGACCGACGGCGTCGAACAGCCACCCCCAAGACTGCCGGACCGTGAGGTGGGCCGGGGCGGGGCCGGCGTGGAACGGGAAACGGTGTTCGGCTCGGGCGGTACGCAGGATCCCGGCCCGGTCCAGGACACCCGGGGCGATCGGCAGCCCGTCCTCCAACAGGACCACGCCACCGCCGTCCACCCGCGCCCGCAGCGCGGAAAGCGCGCGACGGGCGTCGCGCGGCGCGAGAAGGCTAGGCAGCCGGGCAGGTTCGACGAACTCGATCGACGTGATCTCCTGCCCGGGGAGCCGGATCCCCGCGATCCGGCCCTCGTCCCAGGTGATCGACCGGGACAAGCCGCCGTCCGGACGCCCGGCCGGTACTCGCCTCCAGGAGAACTACCCCACCCGGGTCCCGTACACCTTGAACTCCCAGAGCGAATAGCCGTACGACGTGGCCCGCTTGGTGCCGTACACGCGGACGTAGCGGGCGGTGCCGGAGACCGGCAGGTCGTCGGTGGCGCCGTTGCCGGTCGTGGTGGTGTGGAGGTCGGTCCAGGTCGTGCCGTCCAGGGAGCCCTGGACGCGGTAGGCGCTCGCGTGGGCCGCCTCCCAGTCGAGCCGGACGCGTGAGAGGGCGGCGGGGGCGCCGAGGTCGACGCGGAGCCACTGCGGGTCGCTGCCTTCGGCGGAGGCCCAGCGGGTGGTGCCCGACCCGTCGACGGCCTTGCCGGGCGCGAGGCCGGCCGCCTCGGTGGACGAGGCCGTGGCGGGGCGGCCCTGCGAGAGCAGAGACTCCGGCGCGGAGCCGCCGCCGGTGAGCTGGTACGCGCGCAGGTTCTTCAGGAGCAGGTACGTGTCACGCAGCGACCCGGAAGTGTCGCCGAGCGACCGGTAGATGCCCCACTTGGGCCGGACCCGGTCGGCGAGGAAGGTGTCGACACCCGTCTTGGTGGCGTCCACGACGGTGCTGCCGCCGCTCTTCACCACCCAGCGCACCGAACCGGCCGTCCCGTCGCCGATCTTGATCTCGTACTCGATGTCGATCCACTTGTCCTGCAACGGCTCCAGGTCGGTCCGCCCCACCAGGATGTCGCCATCGAAGATCTTGTGCTCGATGGTCTGCACCCCGCCGACCCGGCGCAGCGAGGTCACCGTGATCGGCGAGGTCCCGTTGCCCGGCTGCTTGGTCTGCATGATGTGGGTGAAGGTCGAGGTGGCCTTCAGCGAGCTCGGGATGTACATCGAGTACGTGACACGCCAGGTCTCACCGGACCGCCACTCCAGGTAGCCGGAGGGCGAGGTCCGGTTGCCGGTGACCTCCTGGCGCTGCCGGTCGGAGTACGAGTCGCGGTCCACCATGTGCATGTCGAACCGGTACGCGTCTCCGGCGACCTTGATGTGGGGCGCGCCCCCGGGATGCGAGCCCGCGCGGTCGTCCTCGACCGTCTCGAACGCGCCCAGGCCGTCGGAGGCGACGTCCGGCGCCCACTTCAGCGTCCAGGCGGCGGCCGCGTGGGCGGCGGGCGAGGGAGAGACCGGACCGAGCAGGGCCAGGGCGAGCGCCGTCAGGGCCCCGACGGCGACCGGGATGGTGCGTCGGCGTGTCATGTACCGCCTCCAGAGGTGGGGTTGGGGCTGATGCCGATGACGCGCGCCATAGTGCCCGCCCCCTGGTCGTCAGTAAAGGTTCCTGACAGTTCTCCCCCCGGATGTACGTACCCGCCGCCGCCCTCAGGCCGGGCGCGGGATGTAGGCCAGGCCGTGGGCGCCGGGCTCGGCGCGTTTGGCGACCGGCAGCCGGGCCAGGCTCCGCAGCGACTCCAGGTCGATGACGTCGACGGTGGACGAGACGACGCAGGCCACATAGGCGAGCCGCCCGTCGGGCGACGAGGTGACGGTCAACGGGAAGCGCCCCACCTCGACCTGCCCCAGCCGTTCGCGGGTGTCGGCCGAGAACACCGTGAGACGCCCCGGCGCGTGGCCACCGAGTGCCGACCCCGGGTCGGGTTCCGTACGCAGTTCGCCCGCGAGCAGCTTGCCCGTCGAGGTCAGATGCACCGGCAGCACGATGTTCCCCGTGGGCAGAAAGTCGACGACGGACGCCGTCCGGGCATCGATGACCCGAATCCCGGCCGCCGGCCGCCGATCGTCGTCGCCGGCGGCGAAGGAACCGGCGTACGGCGAGGCGACGAAGACGTACCTCCCGTCGCCCGCGACCGCGAGCCCCTCGCTGCCCGGCACCTCCACCTTCGCGGTCAGCGCACCCCGTTCGAGGTCGACGACCGAGACGAACGGCGCCTCCTTGTTGGCGGCGTAGCCCGTCGTCCCCGCCGGATCGATGGCGAACCAGTGCGGACCGGGCGCGCCCGTGTCGATCCGGCCGATCGGCCGACGGCTCCCGGTGTCGATCACGACCACACCGCCGGACCGCTCCGCCGAGCCCTCCACGCTCACGTAGAGGCGACCACGCGAAGCGTCCAGGGCCAGCCCGTGCGGGCCGTGCTCGGGGGCGAGGTCGACGACCTCGACGACGCGACGCGTGTCGGGGTCGATGACGGTCAGCTCGGTACGCCGCCCGCTGTTCGCGTGGTAGTAGCCCGAGTGGTACGCCGTGGTGCACCACAACAGGCGCCGCGTCGGGTCGAAACACAACTCGTGCGGCTCGGCCGGGACCTCGACCGCACCGATGAACCGGTCGGATGCGGCGTCGAAGAAGGACACGGTCGGGCCGCTCTGGCTGATCACGGCCAGCACATCGCCTTCTCGGCCGACGCGGGGAGACTGCTGCACAGACGACTCCTGTGAGGAAGGGTGAAGGAAAGGGAGATGTCACGCGGCTTCGCGGACACCCCCACTCTCGGCCGAGAACGACGTCCGCATCAATGCAAGAATTGACACCCAATCATTGCCTCAGACGCAACAACGCAGCTCAGGAGTATGGATGGACCTCAACCTGCTGCGCGCCCTGGACGCCCTGCTCCAGGAGAACAGCGTGACCCGCGCCGCCGAACGCCTCGGCACGTCCCCCGCGGCGACCAGCCGCACCCTGGCCCGGCTCCGCCGCACCGTCGGCGACCCCCTGCTGGTCCGCGCGGGCCAGGGGATGGTCCCGACCCCGCGCGCCCTGGAACTCCGCGAGGAGGTCGCCGTGTTGCTGCGCGGTTGCGACAACGTCCTGCGGCCGGGGGCCGGCTTCGACGCCGTGCACCTCCAGCGCGCCTTCACGGTCCAGGCCACCGACCTGCTCCTCGCCGGACTGGCCGGGACCTTGAGCGACCGCATCCACGCCGAGGCGCCGCACGTGGACGTGGTCTTCCTCCCGGAGGCACTGGAGGGCGGACCCGCCCTGCGACAGGGCGGGGTGGACGTCGAACTCGGCGTCCTCGGCCACCTGGACCCGGAAATCCTGACCAGGCCGCTCACCCGGGTGCCCCTGGTCGGCGTAGCCCGCAGCGGTCACCCCCTCTTCGACGCGCGGATCGACGCCCGCCGTTTCGCCGCCGCCGACCACATCGGCATCTCCCGCCTCGGCAAACGCCGCGGCCCCATCGACAGCGCGCTGGCGGACCTGGGACTCCGGCGCAGGGTCGCGGTGGTCGTCCCCAGCCACACGAGCGCGATGATGCTCGCGGCCAACACCGACCTGGTCGCCCTCACCCTGGCCGACTGGCTCCCCGACACCACCACGGCACTGGGCCTGCGCACCTTCCCCCTCCCCCTGGACCTGCCACCCCTGGACCTCGCCATGGCCTGGCACCCCCGCAACGCCGCCGACCCGGCCCACCGCTGGTTCCGCGCCCACGTGGCAGCCGCGGTCCTGCCCGGGCCGAGGCCCGCCGTCGACTAGCGCGAGGCGTCCTCCGCCACGGCCCGCTCCGCAGGCCGCGCCTTGACGAGGCTGCATGCCCCGTCGGCGCACTCGCGTCGCAGCCGGCCACGGGAGACGGTCTGCGCCAGCCCGACCGCCCAGCAGGTGGGGCACCCCCGGAAGGCGATCAGGGCCAGCGGCGCCGCGAGCAGGGCGACCGGGCCGACGACGGGCACGGCGGCGATGGACCCGACGATCAGCCCGAACCCGATGGCGCCGCGTGCCAGGTGACGGGGGAGAGACGCACTGGCGAAGCTCTTCACGATCGTTCCCCTTCGACTGATCGGCCGATGCCTGGATCGGCGGTTGGTCCGGCGGTTGGTCCGGCGGTTGGTCCGGCGGTTGGTTCGGCGGTTGGTTCGGCGGTTGGTCCGGCAGTGGGTTCGGCAGCGGGCCCGGTGGCGGGCCCGCCACCGGGCCCGGCGGCCTCTCCCGCGCCTTGATGGGTCGCCTCCAGCGCGTCACGCAACGCCGTACGCGCCCTGTGCAGCCGCGACTTCATGGCGGCGGTGCTCAGACCGAGCGACCGGGCCACGGTCTTGCCGGGCAGTCCCTGGACGTCACGCATGACCAGGACCTGCCGCTGGTCACGGGGAAGAGCGCTGACCGCGGCCGCGATCCGCTCGGCCTCCAGCCCGCGCAGCACCGCCTCCTCGGCGGACGGCTCCGCGCACCCGTCGGACTCGCCCGGCCGCTCGTCGCGCCGAGCGGCGAGAAGCAGCCGCACCTGCCGGAGGCATTCGTTCCGCACGATCCGGAACATCCATGAGGCAAGGGCTCCGGTGGCCCGCAAGGTGCCGATCTTCCGGTAGAGGATGATCAGCGCCTCCTGCGCCGCGTCCTCCGCGTCCTGAGGGGAGGCGCACAACGACAGGGCGAACCTGCGCACATGCGGCTGCGATCTCACGACGACGGTGGTGAGCGAGGCCACGTCGCCGTCCTGAGCGGCCCTGACGAGCCGCTCGTCCGGCCAGTTGGAGCGATGGTTCACGAACTACTCACCTTCACGAGTCGTTCCACGTACAGGCGCTGGTCAGTGGCGGCTCTTGTAGCGCCGCATCAGGTGCCAGCTGCACGCGCCCACGAGCAGGATCGCAACCAGTACGAGACCAGTGACCATCATGGAAGTTCCTCCCGGTTCCGCCGGCCCGTCCGGCCGGTACACCGACAAGAGTCGGCAAGCCCGGAAAAGGATTCAGCGAGGGCGTACGGCGGTGATCACGTAGTAGTCGAGAAGGCCTTGCTCCCACGCGTACAGGAAGTTCCTCGGCCAGGTGCCGGGCTTCCACTGGGCGGACAGCCAGTGGTCCCAGCCGGGCCAGACGGAGGGACCGATGGACTCGCAGCGGACGTCGGCCATGCCGGACCGGACCAGGGCGTCGGTCAGTTCGGCCGGCGGCCGGGCGATGTCCAGCCCGTCCGCGAAGGTGTCGAGCAACTCGGCCAGCCGAGGGGCGGCGCCGGGATCGGGCGCGAAGAAGCTGGTCACGGCGGTCCGTCCGCCGGGCCGCAGCACCCGTGCGGTCTCCGCGGCGAAGAGCCCGAGGTCGTCGAAGTGCTGGGCGGCCTCCACGCTGTAGACGCAGTCGAACTCGGCGTCCTCGAACGGCATCCGCTCGGCCGCCCCGCGCACCAGCCGCAGCCGCCCGGCGCCGGCCCCCTCCAGGAGGCCCGCGTTGGCCCGGCGGGCCCGGTCCAGCTGCTGGGGATGGATGTCCATGCCGGTGACCAGGTCGGGACCGTACTCCTCCAGGGCCAGCGCGCAGCCGAGGCCCAGCCCGCACCCGACCTCCAGCACCCGGGCGCCGCTGAGGGGGCCCGAGGTGTCGAGCACCCGCCGGTAGAGATCCTGCTGCGTGCGGATCCTGTCCTCCACGGTGGGCGGACCGTCGAGATCCTCGGGCCGCCAGTAGCCGAAGTTGATGAACCCACCGGCGAACACGGGAACCGCGCTCAGATCGGCGGGACCGTACGTCTCCTGAACAGTTGCCCGCATGCCCTCGGGCCGGTCTTCCTGAGTCATGAGCACACCTCCGAGCTCAGTGTGTCCAGTCGGTGACGTTCTGTCGATGTCGTCGTGTCGGAGGGCTGGACCTGATGGCTGAAAAGTGGCTGAGTAGAAGCAGCCTCGCCGCCACGGACGAGGCCCGTTCGTACCGGCATCACGTGACGGCAGGGGGACTTCGCGCCATGAGTGACGGTAGAGAAAGGCCGGACGCGCCCGGCGAGCACACGCCAAGCACACCTCACGCAAGCACGCCGGCCAGAGGCGGTGGCGTCACGGACCCGACCCCGGCTCAGGACGGCATCATCGTCCAGGGCGGACGCACGGCACCCGACACCCACGAATCGGCGCGCGCGATCGGTCCGAAGCAGGACGACCCGCGTGCGATCGGCCCCAAGCAAGACGACCCCCGGGCGATCGGCCCGAAACAAGACGACCCCCGGACGCTCGGCCAGGGCATCATCGTCCAGGGCGGGCGTACGGGGCATCCGGAGCGGGATCCGGACAACAAGACGCGGCAGAGACGCGCCAAGAAGAAAATGAAGACCATGGCGCTGGTCATCGGCGGCGTCATGGTGCTCGCGGTGGGCGGGGCGCTCCTGGGCCGGCAGCTCGGTCACGACCCCGACGCCACCCTGCCGAGGGCGGCGGCGACGCCCACCGCTTCACCGTCGGCCGGTCACACGCCCGACCCCACCCGGACCGCCCCGCCCACTCAAGCGGCCCCACCACCCCCCGTCACCTCCGCCCCGCCCACCGCCACCAGCACCAGCAGCCCGTCACCGACCCGCCCAACGCCCCCGCCGCGCTCGAAGCCGCCGACAGAACCGACACCGTCGAGCCCGCCGCCCGTGCAAGCCGCCGCACCGGTGCTGTCGCTCCGTCCGACCGACGTCCAGGAGTACTGCGCGAACGGCGAGTGGCCCAACGCCCTGGAGGTCCGCAACAGCGGCGGCGGCAACCTGAACTGGTCAATCGGCCAGTTGCCTCCCGGAATCACCGTCAACCAGACGGCCGGATCCCTCCCCGCTGGCAGCGTGCAGGAGATCAAGCTGGGCGGACGGGCAGAGCACCCGCCGGCGAGCGGCCGGTTCACGCTCTCGTTCGCCAGCAGCGGCGGGAGCGGTCAGGTGACAGTCAACTGCGCATGAGGTGTGCGGCGAGCCGCTGTCGGGTAGCAGGCTGAGGTCCAGCCGGGGACGGGGGAGGTCCAGTTGTCACCCACAGACAAGCCCACCGCCGCCAAGCCGTTCAGGAGACTCCTGGAGACAGGGGAGATCGTCCTGGCGCCGGGAGCACCCGACGCGCTCACCGCGCGACTCGTGGAGGCCGCGGGCTTCCCCGCGGTGTACATGACGGGTTTCGGCGCGACCGCCAGCCGCCTCGGCATGCCGGACATCGGCCTGCTCAGCCAGACCGAGATGACGGAGCACGCCCGGAACATGACGCGGGCGGTGTCGATCCCCGTCATCGCGGACGCCGACACCGGCTACGGCGGACCGAGCAACATCGACCGCACGGTACGCGAATACCTGCAAGCAGGCGTCGCGGCGATCCACCTTGAGGACCAGGCCATGCCCAAGCGCTGCGGCCAGACGAGCGGCGTACGCCTGGTGGACGCGACCAGCGGCGTCAAGCGCCTCAAGTGCGCCGTACAAGCGCGCGGATCGGCCGACCTGCTGGTCATCGGCCGCACCGACGCGCTGCCCGTGGCGGGCGTCGCGGAGGCGGTCAGGCGGGCCCGGCTGTACCGGGACGCGGGCGCCGACCTGGTCTTCGTCGACGGAGTCAAGAGGATCAAGGACCTGGAGGCGGTGGCGGCGGCGGTCGAGGGCCCGAAGGTGGTGTCGATCGTGGACGGCAACGAGACGGCCGCCCTGACGGCCAAGGACCTCCAGGACCTGGGCTTCTCGCTGGCGCTCTACGCGGTGACCGCCCTCTTCACCGCCACCCGCGCCGTCGCAGACGCCCTCGCCCACCTCAGGGCGGCCGGCACCCCGGAGGGCGGGCCGCCGCAGCACACGTACGAGGAGTTCTCCCGCATCGTCGGCACGGACGTCCACCAGGACCTCGACGACCGCTTCGGCGACTAGACACCCCACCTGCCGCCGCTCAGCACCGACGCCCGGCGCGCAACTCCAGCCGCTCACCCCCGAAGCGCGCGCGGAAGTGACGGTCGTGCGAGACCACGACGACGGCCCCCGGATACGCCATGAGCGCGTCCTGGAGGTCCTCGGCCAGGTCGAGGGTGACGTGGTTGGTCGGCTCGTCGAGGATCAGGAGGTCGGCCGCCCGGGTCACCAGGCGGGCGAGCTGAAGCCTCCGCTGCTGGCCCGCCGACAGGGCGGCGACCGGGACGCGCAGGTCCTCCTCGCGGAACAGGCCCAGGGCCAGCAGCCGTTCGGCGTACTCGTCCGGCAGACCGGGCCGCCCGGCGGCGAACGCGCGGAGCAGCGGGAGGTGCGGGGCGTGGGCGGGCAGCTCCTGCGCGAGGTAGCCGATCCGAGCGGGACGGCGCGCGGTACCGCTGTCCGGTTCGAGATCGCCCGCCAGGACACGCAGGAGCGTCGTCTTGCCCGCACCGTTCTCGCCGCTGACCAGCAGCCGCTGCCCGGGCGCGATCGAGAGCACCCCGTCCAGGCGCAACCGCTCGCCGACCCGTACGCCGTCGAGCTCGGCGAGCGGCCCCTCACCGGGGCCACCGGCCGCGCCGAACGCCGCCGTGAAGCGCAACGGCGGCGTGGGCTCCGCCACCGGACGGCGCCGCAGCTCGGTCAGCCGCTCCCGGGCCGAGCGCACCTGCCCGCCCAGCTTGGCCTCACTGGAGCGGCGGTGCTTGCCGAACCCCTGCTTGGGGTCGCGGCCGGTGGAGACGAGCCGTCTCGTCGCACCTTCGAGCAACTCCTCGATACGGGCGACCTCCTCGTTCCACTCCACGTACCGCAACTCAGCGCGACGCCGGGCGGCCGCCTTCGCGCCCCGGTACCCGGCCCAGCCGTCGCCGTACCGGTACACCGTGCGCGCCTCTCGGTCGACCTCAAGAATCGTGGTGGCGACGCGTTCGAGGAAGGCGCGATCGTGGGTGACGGCGACGACGGTGCCACGGTGGGCGCGCAGGTGCTCCTCCAGCCAGTGGACGGCCGCCGCGTCGAGATGGTTGGTCGGTTCGTCGAGGAGCAGCAGCTCAGGGGCGGCGGCCAGAACGCAGGCGAGCGCGAGCCGCGACTGCTCGCCCCCGGAGAGCGAACCGAGCGCCCGGTCGCGGGAGATCCCGGCGAGCCCCAGTCCGTGCAGGGCGGCATCGACCCGGACGTCCGCCTCGTACCCGCCCCGCTCCTCGTAGGCGATCAACAGCTCCCCGTACGCGGTGAGTTCGTCCTCGGTGGCCCCGCCCAGGCACTCCTCCGCAGAGCGCAGCCGGCGCTCCATGTCGCGCAGGTCGCGGAGGGCGAGATCGACGGCGTCCCGCACGGTGCGGTCGGGGGTGAGGTCGAGCATCTGCGGAAGGTGGCCGGTGCCGCCGGGGAATTGGACGGTGACCTGCCCGGCATCGGGCGTCTCGGCGGAGGCAAGCAACCGCAGCAGGGTGGACTTGCCGGACCCGTTCTCGCCGATCACGGCGGCCTTCTCGCCCGGCCGGACGGCGAAGGAGACCTGATCGAGCACGGTCCGGGTGCCGTAGACCTTGGTGACGTTGTTGACGGCGAGCTGAGCCACGGAGGCGGGGGTGGGAGAGCCACTGGGTACGGGCGTGTGAGCGTGATGGCGCATAGGACTTTCCTGGCGTACGAAGGGTCGACGGGCAGCGCGAACGGCGACAGCGGCCGTGCCCGGACTCAGACGAAGAAGAGGAAAGCCATGCCCCCACCGTAGCAAGACGAACCGTCTCGCCTCGAATGAGATTGCAGGCGCTCAAGCGCTCGTGGAATCGGGCGATCGGGCGGACGGTCGATGGTCGGACGGACGATCGACGGTCGGGCGATCAGCCCACGTGCCCGAGGCGCACCCCACCCCGCTCGTGCAGCCGCCTGAAGAACCCCAGCACCCCCGCGGACCCGCCGGCCCACGTGGCACTCGGCCGGGCGAGCCCGGTGTCCGGGAACACGGGCCGGGACCAGGTGCCGCCGCTGCGCCCCAGGATGAGGAGGGCGACGGCCTCGGCCGCCTCCCAGAACTCCTCGGAATCGGAAGTGGAATCGGACGTGGTCGCGACGTCCAGCATCAGTTCACCCACCCCCGCCAGCCCACAGCACTGTGTGACCAGCGGCATCCGAGGTGCCAGTGCGCCGCAGGCGCGTGCGGCCCGCTGAGCGAGATCGAGATAGCCGGGCTCATCGAGGAGCAGGCCGGCCCGGACGAGTACGGTCCCGATCCCGGCCAGCCCCCGGCACCAGGAGCCGTAACGGCGTGTCGCCCCGGGCGCGGCGGACGCCGCGATGATGTCCGGCGTCACGGCGGCCAGGCGGGCGGCGGCCTTCTCGGACCGGCCGATCGCGTCCGGGTCCCCGGTCGCGGCACCGTACTCAAGCAGGAAGAGGACGATGCCCGCTTCGCCATGAGCCATGCCTTCGCGGAGCGCGGCACTGCCGGCCGTGTCCGCACCGGCCGGGGTGAGCCGGGCGGTGCCGGACGCGAGCATCCGGTCGCAGTCGGCGGCGATGCCGAGATGCCGCTCCGCGGCAAGCGGGCGACCGGACCGGAGGGCATGCCGGGCGAGCAACAGCCGCCCGAGCCCGATCCCGGAGACGCCCGCGATCAGGTCGGCCTCAGGAGGCCCACCATCCGGCGCGCACTCCGGCAGAACGGGGTACCGGACCCCAGGCTCGAGATCGCCCGAACCCCCACTCCCACCCCCACCCTCACTCCCACCCCCCAACCCCGCCTGAGCGAGGAAGAGTTCAACACCGGTGCGTCCCGTGTAGAACCCGGCGGGCAGGTTCCTGGACTGCTCCGCCGTCCAATCCGCCAGCGCGGCGACGGCGGACCGCACTCCGGGCCGGTGAAGATGGCGGAGCAGCTCAAGCCCGAGCCCCGAGCTGCCACCGTAGACGTCGATCGAGGTGGGGACGTTCAACTGCGCGGCCCGCACGGGATCCACGATCGCCTGCGCCTCGCCGACGCAGAAGGCGGTCGTATGCTCGACGATCTCTTCCAGAAGGCCGCTGTCGATCCGAGGATGCCCGGGCCGGCGGACGGACGATGCGGCCGTCCCGGTACGCAGACGGTCGGCGGCGGCGGTCCGTACGGCCGGGTCGAAGCTGAGCAGGCCGGTGATCGACTCCCGGACGTCACGGTGGGCGCGCCCGGGCAGCGCCCATGCCAGGCAGGCCAGGGTACGGTCCCGATTGACCCGGTGGTCGGTGTCGACGATCACCGGATCCATGCCGGTGGCGGCGAAGTAGAGGGTCGCGCCGAGGGCGTAGTAGTCGTCGGCGGGGGAGGCCGGCCCGCTCGCGCGCAGAACGGGCTCGCCGTATCCGGGGGTGGCCCCTCCGGGTCCGACGCCGTGGCATTCGCTGATGCCGAAGTCGATGACGTGACAGTGGCCGGGCCCGGAGTCGTCGAGCACGACGTTGTCGGGCTTGAGATCCCGGACGACGACACCGCGGCTGTGAACGGCGTCCAAGACGGACAGAAGCCGGGAGGCGAGACGGAAGAGGACGCTCGCGTGCCGGGCGCCATCACCCCGATAGGGACCGCGGCTCAGCACTTCCCTCCGCAGGTCCCGTCCGCCGCAGTCGGTCATCACGAGGTACTCGTCTGACGGGTGGGCGAAGTAGTCGAGAACGCGGGGTACACCCACGACCCCGTCGAGCGCGGTGAGGACCGTACGCTCGTTGCGCAGCCGATGGCGGGCGTCCGTACCGGACTCGTCCTCGCCGACGAAGGCCCGCGCCTGCTTGACGACCACGGGCCGCCCGTGCGCGCGGTCGACGGCACGATAGACATTGCCACTGGCCGCACGGGTGATGCCGCCGGTGACCTCGTAGCGCCCGCCGCCGAACCCGCTCCTGGACGGCCCGTCACCCCGTCCGGAACCGGACGCGAAGGGATCCTCGGCCCAGGGAGGACACCGGTACCGGCCGACGGCGAGGCCGTCGAAGACGGAGCCGTCCGGCCCGGTCATGACGGATTCGAGCCGCCCGCTCCGCCCGGTCCGGTAGTCGCCGGTGAAGGGCCCGTAACGGTAGTAGACCGGGGCCCCGGGAGCGACCCGCCGATCGCTGACGATCCGCGGGCCTTCCCGGTCACGCAGTGCGGCGGCGAGTTCCCGTCCGACCTGGACCACGGCGTCGGCCGAGGGGTAGACGGTGATCGCCTTCCCGACGGCCCCGGCGCCCACCACCCCGGAGTTGAGACGGCGCAGCGTCTCCGGGTCACGGGCGAACTTCGCGTGACAGACGTGCCGAGCCAGCACCGGCAGTACGAGCCGGGTGACGGCGTCGAGGTCGCCGGGACGCGCCGAGATGTGCAGCTTCCAGCCGTGTTCCATCGCCGGCATGCGCGGATCGTTCAGATACGACCACGTGTCATCGGCCCCACCAATGCGGCCGGTGATGGAAACGGCGGGCATCGTTAGGAGTTCAGGTCACACGCGAAACGCGTGGTGGCGGTCACCCACGGGTCGGCGAGACACGCCGAGTACTCGCGGTCACTGCGGTCGTCGTCCTCGAACGAGATCGCCTCGTCGTCGATTTCAATCAGTTCCTGCACGGCTACGGGCATGTGAGGCCTCCATGTCTGGTCGTGCGCTGAGGAGCAGGAAATGGCCGACACGGATCGGTGGACCCGCTGGGCCAAGGACTCGCTGGACAAAGGTAAGGAGGGGCGAACCCGCTGACAAGAGGGCAGATGACACCCGCCAAGGCCGGTCGCGCACCACCCACGAGACCCCAGACACAGACCAAAAACACTTCGCAAACCAAAACCCAAGCGAACCGAAACCACCCACCCCCACCCCCTCGCCCCGGCACCGCAACCCGCCGCCACAGGACCGCAGACCCACCGCCGCACAGCTCCCCACACCGCCACCAACCAAAGCCGCCGCCGAAACAAGCGCCCGGTACCCATCACCGTCCGACAGCCGCGCCCACCCCGACAACCACAGGAAGTCCATGCGGAGGACCCCCATCCACACAGCGCCCGTCACCACCCGTGTCAGCGTCCCGCAGCACAGAATCGCCACCTGGCCGACCATCGCGTTCGCGATCACCGACCTCCCAGGCACAGGCCCGCGCACCCAGACCGTCACCGTCACCCACCTCTACAGGCGACAGAGAAGACGTGGCCCGAGCCCGCTCGCCGACGGGTGACAGGCCTTTCACGAGCACAGACCTCACGGAGGGGAGGACTGGCATGAGATGGGAGTGCTGATCCACGAACCGAGGCGAGCTGGCGCCGGCGGAGGCGTCCGAGATGGTCCCAGGCGGGCCGCCCATGAGGCCGTGTTCTCCCGAAGTACGCCTCGCGTTTGGCGTGCTCGGCCAGTGACCGGTAGGTCCTGGCCACCGATGGGGTTGCGCCCCCTTGCGCTTGCCGGTGGGGATGATCAGGTCGGGCTGGATCTGCTCGACGGACTCGCCGTTCGCGCGGCGCCGCAGCAAGGGTGTGCAACATGCTGTCGGTGATGACCGGCGATCGGCCGCCGTGCTTGCCCTTCGAGTGCGGACATCGCGAAGGCTCTCCTGCTCGGCACTCTCCACGAAATGACAGCTCAGCCAGCGCGCGCAGTCCACTTCGGCGGCGTCCACAACCGGGCATTGGTGCTGCCGACCTGGATCAGCGTTCCGGTATGCCGATCCTGACGCGTCGGGCGGAACCCGTCGATCGCGAACACCTGCCGCCCGCTGGTGATGTCGACGCCCTTCAGACCGGCCTCGTCGGCGATCAGCAGATGCTCTCCGTCGGTGAAAAAGCCGACATCGCCGACCGGCCAGGGGAACGTCGCGACCGCCTTGATCCATCGGACGCCCGGCGAGCGCAGTTCGATCGAGGTGGGGTCGAGGACGTGGACCGTACCGCCGCCGGCATCCCGGTCGTACACCGCGATCCGCTCGTCGTCGATCCACACCACCGGCCAGTTCCACTCCGAGACCTCGGGATACACCGCATAACTGGGCCCGTCCTCGGACTCATACGGGTTGCCGTTCAGCCAGGTGGTGAGGCTCCACACCGCCGGCATCCCCCACGGATGCCACACCCAACCGCCGTCATAGACACGGGTCCCGTCAGGACTCAGCGACAGCGCGCCGTGGAAGTAGTCGAGGTCGTGCTCCGCGTCTTCGGCATCTCGATCCGGGCTGTCCCGCGCCGTAAGCACCTCGCCGGACGCGAGGTCGGTGACATCCAACCGGTTCCAGTCCGTGCGATGGACGACAACCGGTCGGCCACCGTGCTCGGCGAACGCGAAGGCGAACGGCACGGTTTCACAGCAGTAGTCCCGGCCGTCCAACTCCAGCACCGGCGAACCGGTGGTGAGATCGATGACGGTGCCGTACCGACCGCGGTCTTGAACCACCCCAGCCCATCGGCCACATCGAGACACATGAAGCCGCAGCCGAACGCCGCCACTTTTTTCGGACGCCCGCCTCTCCTCGGCGTACCGGGCCACGTCCCGCACCTCGCCGGTCGTCGGCGTCCACCGCGCCAGCCGTCCGTCCTCGGACAGCACCAGCCATGCCGACCCCGCGTCACCGAGGGCCGCTGGCAACGCTGCCACATCCACGACCGGCCGCAGCGCCTCGGGAACTGCCACGTCCACTGTGATCGTCGCCATGCTGATCCCCTCGGTGCGCCCGTGTGGCCCCCGCGGCAAGGTGAACAGCAGGCGATCGGCACCTTATCGGCAAAGCCCGTGAACGCCGCGATGCTGGTCACGGCGGTGAGGTCAGCACGGATCTGGTCTATGTCGGGCTCATTCTCGCGCAGGTCCGCATCGGTGTCGTTCCGCGCGGGAAACCCTCTCCGATCGTCATGACCGGACCAACCTCACCGAGCGCGGCCCCGCTAGGCCGGTGACGCCGGGGCCGCGACCTTCCTACACGGCCCCGAGGGGCTGTCGCCGCGAGCAACCCCTCCCAGACGTGAACGATCTTGAGTTCCGCGACTACGACGAGGCCGACCGGAAGAAACCGTGGGGATGATGAAGCGCACCGGCGGTCGTTCTCGTTGAGCCGGGAACCGCCACCGTACTTACCATCCTGGACAGCAGCGCTACGACGAGGATTTGTCCGGCCGATCACCGTCCCGGCTGCTGAGACCTGGCGGGGGCCGCAGCTCGTCGAGGGCATAGTCGGCCCACGATGTCGTGTGCCAGGGTGGCAGGCATGGATTGGCAGTCTGAAAGCCCGGAACTCTGGGCGTTCCTGGAGTCCCTGCACCGCGGCGACATCCTGTCCGGCACGGTCGCGGCGGTCAAGAGCTTCGGGGTCTTCGTGGCCCTGGACGACGGGCCTGCCCATCCCACTCTGCCCGGTGTGGGGTTCATCGTCATCCCCGAACTGTCCTTGAGGGCACTGCACCGACCCCCTGCGAGCCTTCGCTGACCGCACGACGGTGGGCCAGGAACTGCGTGGGACGGTGGAGAAGATACTTCCCTTCGGCGTCTTCGTCCGCCTCACGGACGGAATCGTCGGGCTGGTCCCCTTCAGAGAAGTTCACGGCCGTCCTGCGGCGAGTCCGATGCAAGACTGCGAGGTCGGAGAGGAGATCGCCGTCGTCGTCACGGAAATCGAGCTGTCGACCCGCCGGGTGTTCCTCTCCAGGCCGGAGGCCGGTCGGCACCGAGGTGTCGCGCCGGCCAGGTGACTGCAGGCGTGCCCAAGCCGTTGATGTGAGCATGGCGCGGGGTGATCTGAGTGATGCCGACGGGGAGTGGCTCCGGCCGTTGCTGCCGGTCGGCAACGGGTTCGGACTGGGGTCCAGCGGCGTGACCTGCCCGAACCGTTCGGCTCGTGGAAGACCGTCTACGCACGCCGCCATCTGTGGTCGGCGGACGGCACCTGGGAACGGCTGCTCCAGCAGGTGCAGGCCGCGGCCGGCGCGGCGGGTGGGATCGACTCGGACATCCCGGTGAACGCCATGACAGTCCGCGCGCATCAGCACGCGGCTGGCGCCCGCAGTGATCTCCCACCGACGTCTGCTGCAAAGGGGCCTCTGAGGCAGAACACCGAACGAGTGATCGTGGCAGAGCCCTCCCGCCCGTCTAGTGGAGGGGGCCGGGGAGGCCCCACAAGAAGCCGGACAGTCTCGCTGCCGACAGGACATTGGTGGCCATCTGCACGAGCCGGTGGACAGCCCGAGCCGGGAATGGTCCTGCGAGGCGGTCGTGGTGCAGGCCGCTCCCGACCGGCTGCTGAAGGTTCGCGCCGAAGCGGGGGGCGTCGTACGACGGGCCGGTCGTCACCGTACTTGAGGTCGACCTCGGCGTGCCCTGGCCGGGCGACCCCGGCGGAGAGCCGATCCCACTCGGTGGCCTGCCGATCGACCGGTGCGGCCTGGTCCTCGGGGACGCCCGAGCTCTCGACTCGTTCGCTAGGCTGTCGGGCGAGTCGATCGACGGACTCGCACAGGCGCTGACGTACGGGGACGAGCCCCAGCTCTAGAGCCTGTCCGATGGCTCCGCAGAGTGACCTTGGTCGGCTCCTAAGCTGTGGCGCTATGGAGAACCAGCTCACCCATGAGGCCAGTGCCTTCATCAATTTTCGGAGCTACCAGTTCCAAGATCCGAGGTCATACGGCTACAGGTGGGTCGACATCAAGCACCTGCGGATCCCAGCTGAGTCCGGCGACGCCCAGGAACTGCTCGCGGCGCTCATCGGGCATGAACAGTTCCGGGACGACTACGCGGGCGGCGGAGTCCTGCCGGAGGGATTCAGGCACGGCCCGTATTGGCTGAGGCTGGTCACCCCCGACGTCTACGAAGCCGTCAGTCGGGAGAAGAGCGCGCACATCCTGTGGGGGTGGGTGAAGCAGTCCGGGGACGTTCCTTACGAGCTGGAGGCGGATCTGCAGCAGGAGGTGTTCGACCGCTTGGCGGCGGCCGACCACATCCACTACCTGCGCGGGCTCGGGGATGAGGCCATTCATGACTGGGGGCGTGTGCACGAGGACTTCCACGAGTTCGTGCTCATCGACCGCTCAGCTGGACGGATCACTCTCCTCGTCGCGGCTGACGACTGAGTCGGTGGGCATGGCTACTGTGGAAGGGCATCTACCGACAGCGGACGTCGGCTCCCGTCACTGGCCAGGTGAATCTTCGTCGTCAGGCCACCCCGCGAGCGGCCGACCGCCTCGTAGGAGCGATGCTCTGCGGGACGGCGGCGTCGCCCCGGCACATGGGCCGGCCGACGACTAGCCCCGGCCGCATGCTGATGAGCTCGGCACACCGTGGAGTCCACGCTCACCACACTCCAGTCGATCCGGCCCGCAGCGTCAGCGGCGGCGAGGATGGCACGTAGGATCCTCTCCCACGTGCCATCGGCTGACCACCTGCGATGCCGGTCATAGACCGTCTGCCACGTCCCAAAGTGAGGCGGCAGGTGCGGTTCCAACTGAGCCCACTCGGCATCGGAGGGATCACCACGCCCCACACCAAGCAGAACAATTCACCCCTCCGCGAGTCACTCGACCCGCCGGACACGGCCTAGTATCCGCGAGTCGGTGCGCAATGTCGGCTGCGGACGCGCAGACGATGCACAATCCGGGCTCGAGTGCGCAGCGGATCTGACGACCTGTGGTGACGCCAAGGACGAACTTTTCGTGAGCGACCCCGCATCGATGAACCACGCACGCCGTTCGGACTCGAAGGGTCTGTTCCCGTCCCCGGCCCTGGGGAGGTCTCAGAGCACAGCAGGGCGCGCGGCTACGGAAAGAGAGAGGCCCTCCAGATGTGCTCGATCCCGGGGTCGTTGAAGGCGGTTGAAGTGTCAGTGGGTGCCGCTACCTTCGGCGTCATGGCGATGGATGCAAACCCCCTGTCCGTGCTGTCAACCGATCCTTCCGGTGACAAGTTGGGCCTCAGCTTGCCGCCAGGCTCGCTCACCACCGAAACGCACTCGGGCCGGTGGCCCGAGCCGCTGCTCTGGGTTGCCGACGGAGTCGCCACTTCGGATGCCTGGGCCCAGTACGCGCCGGCCCGGGATGCTGTGGGGCTTCAGCCCGTTCTTCTCGCGGTAGACGCCGGTTTTGACGGCTGGTGGAACAGCGACCTGGATCCCGCCAGGATGTCGGCTCCCGGCGATCACGATGCGGAGGCGGTTCTCGAAGAGTTCTGGAACGCTGCGGTGGCGGACACGGAGGAGAACGAGGATGCCGGGGACGAGGGCGAGACCATCATTCCGTATACCGGTAGCTGGCCCGGGTTGGCCCTGCGGCTATCCGCGGCGACAGCCCCGGACGCGACCGCTGCCCACGTTGCCGCCGGTCTCACGGAGCACCGGCTTTCGAGCCCTCGGATCGCGCTGGTCCCCGCAGTCCGCTCTGCGGATCTTCTGGCAGCGATCGGCTGGACGGGGCCGATCAACTATGAGAACGACGTGGCTCGCCTATGCGCCGTGCTCCGATCATGGGAGGACCGCTTCGGCGTCAGGGTGGTTGCCCTCTCTCACGACCGGTTGGACCTGTCCGTGGCGGCGCCTCCGCAGACGGTAGAAGAAGCTCTCGCGATTGCGGTTGAGCATTTAGCCTTCTGCCCCGACAACATCTGGCAGGAACATGAGACCTTGCGCCTCTATGCGGAGGAAGCCCTGGTGGGGAACACACACTGGACGTTCTGGTGGGACTGAGAGCTGATCAGCGCTTACGCACAAGCTGCCTGGTCATGAGATCGGTCCGGAGGGTGAGCCAGAGGCGGTCGTAAGCCCCGGTCACGAGTTTGCCGGCATAGGCAGAAGCGGCCCAGCTGGGTGATCTGCGGTTGAACTCCCACCTCGTCCTCACAGCACGACATGAATCGGGAACGCTCCTCGGACTGCCCAGGAACCGCCCCGACCCGCGCGATAGGGCCCCTGAGTGAAGAGCTTGAAGCGTCGGTTGTCATACCCCGGCTCTAGAGTCCGCCGTATGTCCCGTAACACCCCCACCCGTCCGGTGGACATGGAGAGCCTCTTTCCTGAGCTGCTCCCCTTCCGCCGTGAGTCCGTCCGTCTGCACCCGCGTCCCGGTTCGCCGACCTTCAAGGACAGTTCCGTCGGAGGTCCTCTGCGCTGGCCCGCCGCGGAGCCATGGCCGATGTGTCATGAAGAGCACTACGACATCAACACCGGGAGCGGTCCGGAGCCCGCTGTGCCCCTGGTTCCCGTCGTGCAGGTCCATCGTGTCGACGCGCCCGGCGTGCCCTTTCCCGAGGGGACGGACCTGCTTCAGGTCTTGTGGTGTCCTCACGCCCACGGGGAGTTCTGCTACCCCCTGCCCCAGGTCCACTGGCGGGACTCCGGCGCCATCGGTGACGTACGGCCGACTCCGGAACCGGCGGCCGGGCTTTCCGGGGACTGGTACCCGGGTCCCTGCGTCGTCCACCCCGAGCAGGTGACGGAGTACCCGAGCTGGGACCTTCCCGATGACGTCCACGGCGCCCTGAGCGACCGCTTCGACACGCTGCTCGCCGAAGCCGGCCTGCAGTACTCCCACCACCTCGCGGAGGCCCCGGGGATCAAGCTGGGCGGCTACCCGGGCTGGACGCAGGAACCGTACTGGCCCGACTGCGACGGGTGCGGCCGGCAGATGGAGCATCTCCTGACCGTGGCCAGCTGGGAATTCGACGGCGAGTCCTGGCGCACATGGCTTCCCGAGGAGGACCGGGCCGACGAGAGCGATCCCGACGGCCCGCGCTGGAAAGCGCACGCCCACAACCCCGCCGGTCTGTGCCTCGGGGACGCCGGAGGCGTCTACATCTTCGAGTGCCGTACGTGCCCCGAGCGCCCCATCGGGCACTGGTTCGACTGTTCGTGAGCAAGTCGTTCACGCCGGATGGGCCGTGACACTCAGCCCTCACGCCACCACGGAGATGAGGTCCACGACGAAGACCAGCGTCGAACCCGCCGGGATCAGGGACGAGGGCGACTGGTTGCCGTAGCCGAGGCGCGGGGGAACGACGATTTCGCGTCGGCCGCCCACCCGCATGCCCCGGATGCCCCGGTCCCAGCCCTTGATGACCCGGCCCCCGCCCACGGCGAACTTGAACGGCTGCCCCCGGTCCCACGAGGCGTCGAACTCCTTGCCGGACGCGAAGGTGACTCCGACGTAGTGGACCTGGACGACATTGCCCGGCCTGGCCTCAGGGCCGTCCCCGACGACGAGGTCGCGGATCGTCAGCTCCGTGGGGGCGTCACCTTCCGGGACGTGGACTTCGGGCTTCACCGGCTCGCTCATTGCATCCTCGCTTGCTCTCTGCCGGGGACCCGCGTACGGACCACCCGGGCGCATGGTCGCTCCACGCGCTGGTCGATCACGCTACCGAGACGGGCCGCGGAAGATCCCGAACGACTTGGTCAGGGCCTTCAGCGGTGACGCGTCCGGCTTGGCCGTCGCCGGTGACGGCGTCCGGGGCGCGCCCTCCCCGCCCGTCGCCTCGGCGAGCGCCGCGAGCGCCGACTCGGCCGCCTCCTTGTACAGGTCGCACGAGGAGGTCATCGCCTCCAGCGCCTTCGCGTACCGGGTCACCATGGCCCGCGCGTGGACCAGCTCCTCGTCCGGCGTGAGCAGATGCCAGCCCTCGCGCAGCCGCGTCAGGGCCTGCTCGGCGTCCGCCGGCATCGGCTGCGGCAGCGAGGCGAACTCCACGATCTTCTCCAGGAGTTCGGTCGGCGCCGTACCGTCCAGGAAGACATTGCGTACCGTGAACCGCTGCGCTTCGTACCCCGGCACCCGCGGCTCGGCAGGCAGCACGACCGCGCCGCCACGCGGTATCCCCACACCACCCAGCTCACGCTTCAACGCGAAGTCCGCCGTCAGCGCCTGATCCGGCGTCGCCCGGTGCTCCACCACCCGGTGCCGCAGGCTCGGAGGCAGGAACGCCGTGATCGGCTGCCGCCCGAGCGGCTCCGGCGTCATCGCCTCGTGCACCAGGACATGGATGAACCAGCTCTGCCGGCTGCACTCCCGCACCAGGCGGCGCAACTCGTCGTCGTCCTTCGGCAGGTGGTTCGTCGACCGCAGACGCACCCCCGGCACCGTCACGTGGTCCCACGCCACCTGCTCGCTGTCCGGCCAGAACACGGTGGCGGGCGAAGGCCACCCCGCCTCCCACGCCCGCTCCGCCTCGGCCGCGAGGACCCACACGACGCCCTCGCTCTCCGAACGGCGGGACTCGGGGTCGTACGTGGTCAGTTGCGCCCGCACCGTGACATCGTCGGCCACGCGCCAGCGGGCCTCGAAGACGCGCCGGGCCAACGGTCCGGGGTCGGCGGACTCGTCCCGCGGGTACAGGTCGCTGGAGCGGGCCGCCTCGACGGGGTCGAGGTCCAGGAAGTCGTCGATCACCCGGGCCGCCTTGAGGGCGATCAGGTTGCGCCGGACGTCCCGCTCGGGTTCGGGCCCGAGGTGACGCCCACGCCCGAGCCACGCGGTGTCGGGGACGGCGGTCGGTGAAACGCTGTTCTTGGCCATGGAACCGTTCAGTGTGTGATGAGGACCTGACCAGTATGGTCCGTGGCCCGGGCGAGGGAAGCGGTACCCCGTCCACGCCGCCGCGAATCGGATGCGCCCTCATGCCGACCCGGCTCATCCACTGGTGCGGGCCAGGCGCCTTGGCCAAGCTGTCCCGCATGGACTGGACGCCCTTGCTCTCCACCCTCGCCGGTGCCGTGATCGGCATCGCGGCCACGCTGATCGCCGACCGCAACCGGTGGCGACGGGAGGAGGCCCGGCACAGCCTGGACGTCCGGCGCGAGGTCTACACGGAGTACGTCACCGCCCTCAAAGCCGCCGGTGAGGAGATACGCGCCGTCGCCCTCGGCGACCACCTGTCGGAGGCGGCCCGCGACGCGGCGGTACGGGAAGCCGTGCGCGGCACCGGCATCTACACGGCGAGCGAACGCCTCTGGCTCGTAGGCCCGCCCCAGGTGGTGGAGGCGGGCAACGAGGCCTTCCACTGCCTGCGCGCGCTCCGCGACGCCTACGCCCGTGGAGCGGCCGTCGGCTCCACCGACGACGCGCCCCTGATCGAGCGGCGCCGCACGGCCATGGCGCGGATGCGTCGGCTCATGCGCGAGGACCTGGGCATCGGCCCCCTGGGCATCGAGTGAGGGCCACCGGACCTGGCCGGGCCGCCCAGGCCGCCCAGGCCGGCCCGACCACCCAGGCCGCCCCGACCACCCCGACCGCCCCAACCCGGCCGCACGACACACCCCAGCCCCCTCAGTTCACCCTGCTCCCCTCCACCGCACGCACGGCCGACGACGGCACCTGCGCCCGCAAAGGATCCGCCGCATAGAACTGCCGAGCCCACTGCCGAAACGGCCCGATCGGCCCGTCCCCCCGGGCCAGCCGAGGCGGCGACTGATACCGCTTGGTCGCCCACACCGGGAAGTCCTGGGCCACGAACTCGCAGTTCCCCCGGAACATCACCCCGCCCAGCAGCCGCGTCACCGACCGGCTCACCCACCGGGCCACCGGCGCCGGAAGCGCGCCCGGCTCGGCCACGTCGAGGTAGCTCGCCTGCCGGAGCTGGAAGGCGCTGGGCGTGATCATCGTGGCCGCGTACATGGCACAAGTGCGCACCCCGAACCTCGGCAGCGCGGTGCACACGTGGACGCGGCTGATGCCGCAGCCCTCCAGCGTCACCTCCAGCGGGCTCTCGCCCAGCAGCGGCACCCGCTCGCGCGAACGCACCGACACCCGGAAGCTGCGGCCCTCGAACACGGCGGGTTCGGCGACCTCGGACTCGCCCCAGCCGTGCAGCGGCGTGAAGTGCCCGAGGTCCACCGCGTTCTCGACCACGTCCTGGCTGTGCCCCGCCATCTCCCAGGTGGCGACGCGGGGGGCCCGCGTGCCGAGGGTGTGCCAGGCCGGGAGCTCCCAGTCCGGTGCCCGCCCGTCATGGTGCCGCCAGACGAAGACGGCGTCGTTGACCTCGCGTACCGGCAGCAGCGTGAGGCCGGACGACGGCGGGGGAGGCGTACCGTACCCCGTACGCACGCAGGAGCCGTCGGGGCCGAAGGCGAAGCGGTGGAAGGGACAGAGCAGGTCGTCGCCCTCCACCGAGCCGAGCCCGAGGTGGGCCCCCAGGTGCGGACAGTACGGGCGGACCGCCCGGACGCCGCCGTCGCGGAGCCGGTAGAGGACCACGTCCTCGCCCTGGAGCGGCCGGGTCAGCACCGTGCCCGGCACCAGCTCCGAGGAGAAGGCCACCGCGAACCAGCCGTCGGGGTACGGGAGGGTCGGCGCGTGCGCGTCGGCCGGGCTCGGTCCCTCGGTGAAGGGCCGGGTGTGCGGACGGCTCACAGCTCGACCAGCACCTTGCCGAAGGATGCCGCCCGGTCGGTGTACAGGCTGCGGTAGGCGGCGGGGATGCTGTCGAAGCCCCGGTGCACGGTCTGCTGGTACCGGACGTCCCCACCCCGGACCAGCGGGCCGATCTCGGCGTGCAGGGCGGCCCAGTTCTCGTCGGTGAACCACTCCAGCGCGAAGATCCCGCGAATCGTGGTGCGCGGGAACATGATGTACGGCAGCAGGCGCGGCCCGGTCCACTCGCCGCCGACCTGGCTGGCCCACTGCCAGCAGACCGCGACCTGGCTGTCCACGTTGAGCATCGGGAACACGGTGTCGGTGAGGACCCCGCCGAGGTTGTCGAAGTACTTGTCGACCCCGCCGGGCGCCGCCTTGGCGAGATCCTCGCGGAGCTGGGCGGCGTCCCCGCCGTGCTGGAACAGGACGACCGCGTCGAAGCCGAGGGCCGTCAGCCGGGTCGCCTTCTCCGGCGATCCGGTGGTGCCGACCACCCGCGCGCCCGAGCGCTTGGCCAACTGGCCGACCAGCGTGCCGATCGCGCCGGACGCCCCGCTGATCACCAGAGTGTCGCCGGGCCGGATGGTCATGAACCGGTTGAGGGTGCCCCAGGCGGTCATGCCCGCACCGCCAAGGACGCCGAGCGCCGTGCTCAGCGGCAGCGCGTCGTCGTAGTGGCCCGGGTCAAGCCGGCGGTAGGCGGGGAACACCATCGGGAAGGTCCCGGTCTGCCACAGCGCGGGCGCACCGGTGCTGACCAGGTGCGTGCGCCAGCCGCCGAAGCCCTGGACCAGGTCGCCCACGGCGAACCTGGCGCGCGGTCCCGCCGCCAGCACCTCCATGATCGAGTCCGCGCCCATGTGGTCGCCGACCGGGGTGTCGAGGGCGATGCCCTGGAGGTACGGGTCGACGGAGACGTACCGGGTGCGCAGGAGCATCTCGTCCTCCGCCAGGTCGGTGTCGAGGTCCTCCACCACCTTCACGTACATCCGGTCCACGTCCGGGACACCGTCGTTGTGCTCGCTGACGATCCACTTCTCGGTCTTCAAGGGGTTGCTCCTGCCGGTTCGATGATCTGGACGGGGAGGGGGGCGCCGTGGTCGACGGAGGCGGTGAACGGCCGGCCGTCGTCACGGCAGACGAAGTGCATGACGTGCCGCCCGGACGCGGCGGCCCTGATCAGGCCGCCGGTGGTGGCCCAGACCCCGGAGAGGTAGAAGCCGGAGAGCCCGGGCAGGCCGGGCCCATGGCGCTTGACCTCCTGCTCCACGGTCTCGCCGCTTGCCACGAACGGCTGCCAGCCGAGCACCGTGCCGTCGTGGTTGCCGGTGTAGCGGACCTGGGTGAGCGGGGTCGAGACGTCCCGGACCACGATGGCGTCCCTCAGCCCCGGGTACCGCTGGTCGAGGAAGTCCGTGATCGCGTCCCGCACCTGCCGCTTGGCCCGCTGGTACTCGCGCCCGCGGCCGACCGGCAGCGTGTGCAGCTCCTCGCCGCGCCGCAGCCGCGTGGCCTGCTCCGGGCCGGTGCTCAGCTCCCGCCAGGGCGCGATGTCGCAGAAGTACGTGGCGTACACGACGGAGGTGCCCGGGGGAGACAGTTCGGGGTAGTGGCGGCTGCGGAACTGCACGTTGATGCTGGGGTGCCGGATCCCGGTGAGCCGGGCCGCGAACTCCTCGTCCAGCAGATGGGTCGTGCAGGGCGCGCCCTCCGGGAAGGCGCGGCGCAGACCGAGGAAGACGGTCAGATAGCCGGGGAAGACCATGCCCGGCTCGGTGATGGTCCTGGTGTACAGCTCGCGGTAGGCGTCGGTGAGGTACCGGCCCTTGAGCAGCTCCATCAGGGTGGTGCGGCCGTCGCAGGCGGAGACCACGATGTCGGCCCGCAGCTCGCTCCCGTCGCTGAGCCGGACCCCGACCGCCCGGTCCTCCTCGACCAGGATCTCCACGACCTTGGCGTTGTACGTGATCTCCCCGCCGAGCCCGCGGTACCGCTCCTCGATCGACCGGGCCAGGCCCAGCGAGCCGCCCTCCGGCACTCCGGCCGACTGCCCGGCGTGCGCGGCGAGCTGGAAGTAGAACGGCAGGACCGGGAAGTTGGGGTGCTTCTCGTACAGGATGAAGTTGAACGCCTCGCGCAGCAGGGGATCCCTGAACCGCTGGGAGTAGTCCCGCATCAGGACGGTCAGGGAGCGACGGATCACGTTGAAGTACGGGACGAACGACGCCAGCATCCGCCAGCGCTCCCGCCGGCCCATCAGCCCGACCGGGGTGAGGAACGGGTAGCGGGCCAGGGCCCGGCGGAAGGTGCGCAGTCCGTCGCAGAAGTCCCGGATCGGCCGGGCGTCGGCGGGCGAGAGGCTGAGCAGATGGGCCTGGAGACGGTCCGGGTCGGAGTAGAAGTGGACCGCCCGGCCGTCCCGGCCGCGTACGGTGTTGAAGACGTCGAAGTTGCGCATCCGCTTGCCCTGGAGGGCGCCGAGCTCCAGCCAGATCTGGTGCATCTCGTTGCCGGGGCCGCTGCCCAGCAGCCAGCTGACGCACGAGTCCAGGGTGAAGTCGCCCCGGTCCCAGGAGGTGCAGGAACCACCGGGGATGTCGTGCATCTCCAGCACCCTGCTGCGGTAGCCGTTCATCTGGGCGTAGCAGCCGGTGGACAGGCCGCCGAGCCCCCCGCCGACGATCAGCATCGTCCTTCTGGTCATTCGGCCACCGTCGCCTTCCGGGCGGTCCTTCGGTCGGTCCCCGGTCCGGTCCCTCGGTCGGTCCTTCGCGGTTCGAGCTGCGGCAGCCGGCCCAGCTTCCCGGGATGCCAGGGTCCGGTCCCCTCGCTCGGCCAGGCCCGGAAATCGAGCCCCAGCTCGTCGCAGAGGTACTGGACGGCGTAGCGGCCGCTGGTGGCCGCCCGGATCAGGCCGCCCATGCCCGTCCACTGCCCGGCCATCGAGAAGCCGCTCAGGCCCGGCAGCCGCATCCGGTCCCGGTTGACCAGCGCCGTCGACACGTCGTCGGCCTCCGAGAACGCCTTCCAGGCGAGGATGCTCCCGTAGGTGTTGCCGGTGTACCGCTCCGTGGTGGCGGGGGTGGCCACGTCGACGAGCTCGATCCGCTCCTCGATGCCCGGGTGCCGCTCGGCGAGGAACCGGCGGACGAAGCCGACGACCTCCCGCTTGCGTGCCCGGTACGCCCCGCGGTCGGCCGTACGCAGCTCCTGCCAGGACCGGTGGTCGGTGAAGTACGTGCAGTGCAGGACCGACTTCCCGGCCGGCGCGAAGCCGCCCGCGTAATCCGAACGCCGCTGGACCACCAGGCTGTTCTGGAGGCAGCCCGGCAGCGCGGCCCCCTGCTCCGGGCCGAGCAGGTACGTGGTGCTGTGCGGTTCACCGGCCGGCAGGGGCCCGTCCAGGCCGACGAACGCGGACACCACCGCCGGGTACAGGTTGTCCGGGCTGTCCAGCAGCTCGCGGTAGAGGCGGTCGGTCCGCGGGCTGGTCCACCGCCCCTCCAGCAGCCGGTCCAGGACCGTAGGCCCGTCGCAGGCGGCGATCACATGGTCGGCGAAGTGCTCCTGCCCGTCGCGCAGCCGTACGCCGACGGCGCGCCCGTCCTCGACGAGGACGCGTTCCACCCGGGCGCGGTAGTCGACGCGCCCGCCGAGCCCGGCGTACCGCTCCTCGACCGACCGCGCGAGCCCCAGCGAACCGCCCTCCGGGAAACCGGCGTTGCCGTTGAACGCGCAGGACATCGTGAAGAGGTACGGGAGCAGGGGGAACCCGGTCAGCTCCTGGAGGAACATGTTCGGGAACGCCTGCCGCAGCAGCGGGTCCTCGAAGCGGTCGGCGAAGCGGCGCATCGGGGTGGCGGCCGTACGCCAGTACAGACGGAACGCGGGCAGGATCCCGAGCAGCGTCCGTGCCTTCTCCGCCGCCGACTTCAGCGGCGGCGGCTTCAGCTCCCAGCGCGGATCGAGGGCGGCGAAGCGCCGCAGGTCCCGGCAGAACGCCCGGATCAGCCGGGCGTCGGCGGGCGAGATCTCCAGGAGGTGGCGCTGGAGCCGGTCGGGGTCGTTGTAGAAGGTGACCGACCTGCCATGCTCGTCGACGACCCGGTTGAACTGGTCGAACAACGTGATCCGCTTGCCGTCCAGCGCCCCGAGCTCACGCCAGACGTCGTTCGCCCCGGTGCCCGGCGCGGTGCCGATCAGCCAGTCGATGCAGTAGTCGAAGAGATAGCCCTGCCGGGCCCAGGCGGTACAGCAGCCGCCCGGCAGGACGTGCTTCTCGAAGACCCGGCTCTCCAGACCGCTCATCTGCGCGTAGCAGCCGGCGGCCAGACCTGACATGCCCGCGCCGATGATGATGACGCGCGGCGTGCCGCCGGGGGGCCGGGCGTCCCACCGGGGCCCGGTGTCACGCGCCGCCATGCGGGGCACCTCCCGCGAGCAGCGTCCGGACCAGCTCGGCGTTGGCGTCGAGGAAGGCTCCGTCCAGCATCTCGGCGTGCGGCCCGTGCCCCTGGTGCAGCGCGCACCCGGCGGCGGAAGCGCTGTGCCAGCTGCCGGGCTCGCCCGCCGCGAAGTGCCGCAGCTTGTCCTGGTCCGAGATCACCACGATCGGGGCGCGGAGCACGCCCGAGGCGGGATGGGCACCGCAGTGCGCCAGGTACTCCCGGGCCTGCTCCACGGTCTCCCGCGCCACGATCTCGGACCCGGTGTGCCGCAGCAGATGCCCGGCCAACTCCCGCTCGAACTCGGCCAGATGCTCCTCGCCTAGGGTGACCGCCTCCGTGATCCGGTACGAGTCCATGATGACCACCGCGCTCACCACACGGCCCCGCCGCTCCAGCTCCTCGGCGATCTCGAAGGCCAGGTTGCCGCCGAGCGAGTAGCCGAACAGGGTGTACGGGCCTTCCGGCCGGAGCTCCTCGGCCAGATCCGCGTAGCGGGCGGCCTTGTCCGTGCCGGAGAGGTAGTTGAGCGCGGCGAAGCGGTACTCCGGGATCCGGGCCGCGAGCTCCCGGTAGACAAGACCGTGGCCACCCGCCGGTGGCAGGCAGAGGATCGTACGGTCCCGGTCCGCGCCGGGGTTGAACCAGAGGTACGGCTCGGCGCCCGGGAGCCGTCCGGTGACGACGTCCTCCAGCGTGCGGGCCATGCCGTGCAGGGTGCTCGTCCGGAACAGCGCGCCGACCGGGACGGCCGCGTTGAACTCGGTCCGCAGGTGGTGGATCAGCTCGATCAGCTTGATCGAGCTGCCGCCCGCCTCGAAGAAGTCGTCCCGCAGACCCGGCCGTTCGAGCCCGAGCAGGGCCTGCCAGTGCGCGGCCATCCGCCGCTCGTACAGCGTCACCGGCGGCTCGTGCCGGTCCGGCCCGGACTCGGCGCGGGGCTCCGGCAGCGCGGCGAGGTCGACCTTGCCGTTCGCGGTGAGCGGCAGGGCGGTCAGCTCGGTGAAGTGCGCCGGGATCAGATACGTGGGCAGTTGCTCCGCGAGGTGGCGGCGCAGCTCCCTGGCGTCGAGCCCGGCGCCCTCGGCGGGCACGCAGTAGGCGCACAGCAGGTTCTCGCCGGTCTCGTCCCGCCGTACGGTGACGCACACCTGGGCGAGCTCGGGCCGGGCGGCGAGCCGGGCCTCGATCTCGCCGGTCTCGATCCGGTGGCCGCGGACCTTGACCTGCCCGTCGGCCCGGCCGACGAGGTGCAGCACACCGTCGGCGTCCCAGTGACCGAGGTCGCCCGTCCGGTACAGCCGTACGGGTTCGCGGCCCGGCGTGCGGGTGACGAAGCGCTCCGCCGTCCGCTCCGGCTCGCCGAGGTACCCGTCGGCGACCCCGGCGCCGCCGATCCACAGCTCGCCGGTCACCCCCGGGGGCACGGGCTCGCCGTGCCGGTCGAGGACGTACACCTCGCTGTTGGGCAGCGGCCGGCCGATCGGCACCATCCGGCCCGCCTCCAGGTGGCCGGTGGGGCCCTCGAAGCAGGCGCTGTCGATGGTGCCCTCGGTGAGGCCGTACGAGTTGACCACCCGCGTGCCCGGACCGCACAGGGCCTTGAGCCGCTGGTGCTCGCCCGCCTTCCACGCGTCCGAGCCGACGATCAGCAGCCGCATGAAGTCCAGGCCCAGACCCTCCCGCTCGCAGTACGCCAGCAGGGCGCGCGCCACGGACGGGACGAACTCGCCGCAGTCGACGCCCTCGGACCGCATGGTCCGGTACAGCCGCGCGGTGTCGAACAGCAGGTCGCGGTCGACAAGCACCAGGGTGCCGCCGGAACACAGGGCCCGGACCACGTCGCCGGTGAAGACGTCGAAGGAGACGCCCGCCATCTGCAGATGGACCCGGGCCTCGGTGTCCAGCCGGTACTCCGACTGCCAGGCCACGAACACCGAGGCGAGGTTGCGGTGGCTGACCCGCACGGCCTTGGGGCGGCCGGTGGAACCGGAGGTGTGGATCACGTACGCGGCCTGGTCGAGGCCCACGACGGGCTCCGGCCGGGCGTCGAGCTCCGGCCGGTCCAGCTCGTCGAGGGTCACCGCCCGGCCGGGCAGCCGGGAGGCCCCCTCCCGGTGCCGGTCGGTCAGGACGAGCCCAGCGCCCGCGTGGGTCATCAGCTCGGCCAGCCGCTCGGCCGGATGCTCCGGATCCAGCGGCAGATACGCGCCGCCCGCCCGGACCACCGCCAGCAGGGCGGTCACCAGCTCCGGGGACTTGTCCAGGCAGAGCGCCACCACGGTGCCGTCCCCGACGCCGAGCTCGCGCAGCGCGGCCGCCATGCGCCGGGAGCGGCGCTCCAGCTCCCGGTAGCCGAGCCGCCGCCCGCCGGGGACGGACACGGCGACCGCCTCCGGGCACTGGGCGGCGATCTTCCCGATCAGTTCGTGCACCGGGACGTCGTGGTCGATCCTGCGGGCGGCGCCGCTGAACTCCGCGACGATCCGCTCCCGCTCCCCGGCGCCGAGCATCGGCAGCCGGCCGGCCGGGCGCTCGGCGGGCGCGCGGGTGAGCCCGTCGAGAAGATTGCGGTAGTGCTCGGACATCCGCCGGACCGTCCGCGCGTCGAACAGGTCGGTGTTGTACTTGAGCACACAGTGGAAGCGCCCGTCCGAGCGGTCCTCGTACGCGGACAGCGTGACGTCGAACTGCCCCTCTTCCTCCGGGAGTTCGATGTACTCCAGCTCGTAGCCCAGGCGTTCCGTGGCCACCTTGTGGGTGAGCAGGATGAACATCGCCTGGAAGACCGCCGAGCGGCTCGGGTCGTGCTGGAGGCCCAACTGCTCGACGAGCAGCACGAACGGGTACTCCTGGTTGTCGAGCCCGCCGAGGACCGTGTCCCGCACCCGGCCGAGGAGCTCGGACACCGTCGGCTCACCGGCCAGGCTGACATGCAGGGGCAGCGGATTGACGAAGTAGCCGTAGACGGAGGCGAACTCCTCCTCGGTCCGCCCGGTGACAGGGCTGCCGACCACGATCTCGTCCTGGCCCGACCAGCGGTGCAGCAGCAGGTAGTACGCGGTGAGCAGCACCATGTACACGGTGACGTTGTGCTCCCGGGACAGCGCGTGCACCCGGGCGCTGAGCTCCTCGTCCAGCAGGAAGAACTCGGAGGCCCCGTTGTCGGTCTGCACCGGCGGGCGCGGCCGGTCGGTGGGCAGGTCGAGTGCCGGGACCTCGTCCGGCAGATGGCCGCGCCAGTACTCCAGCATCCGCCGTGCCTCGGGCCCGGCCAGGAAGCGGTTCTGCCGGTTGAGGAAGTCGAGGTAGCGGGCCGGCACCGGGGCGAGCTCCACGGGCCTGCCCGTGCGCAGACCGTGGTAGACCTCGAACAGCTCCTCGATGAAGGTGAACGTCGAGATCGCGTCCGACACGATGTGGTGGACGGCCTTCATGACGACCCAGCGGTCCGGCGCGCGCCGGAACAGCCGCAGCCGGACCAGGGGATCGGCCGCCAGGTCGTACGGCTTGCGGTACTCCCCGACCAGCAGCGCGCGGACCTCTTCCCACGGTCGGCCCTCGACGTCGAACAGGCCGGTGTCGGCGCGGACCTCGCTCCGGACGCGCTGCACGGGACGGCCGGCCTCGGTGGTGACGGCGGCCCGCAGGCTCGGGTGCCGCGCGATCAGCGTCCGGAACGCCTCGAACAGCAGCTCCGGGTCGAGCTCGGCACGGACCTCCACCGCGCCGCCGATGTTGTACGCGAAACCGTCCGGGTTCAGCTGCCGCAGGAACCACAGGGCCTGCTGGTTGTGGGTGAGCGGGTGGCAGTGCTCGTCGGTGAACAGCTCCACCGCCGCCTCCTGCGCGACTCCGTCGGCCGACAACAGCTCGGCGAGACCCGCGTGGAGCCGGTCCGTCAGCTCACCGACCGGCCCGTTGCTGAGCAGCGCCACCACCGGCAGCGAGACACCGAGTTCGGTGTGGACCCGGGCCCGCAGTTCCATCGCGAGCAGCGAGTCGAGACCGAGGGAGCCGAGACGGCTGTCCGCGTCGACCAGCTCCGGAGCCACCCGGAGCACGCCCGCGGCCAGCGCCGCGAAACGCTCGGCCACCAGCGCCACGCGCGCCGGCTCGTCGGAGCGGCGGTACGTGTCCAGGAGGCTGCCGCCCTGCCCGGTCGGGGTCGCCCGCGCGGCGGCGGCCGCGAGACCCGACACCAGCCGCGGCGGCGTCGGGTACCAGGAGAGGAACACCGGCCAGTCCGTCACCGTGGCGACGAGCAACTGGGCCCGGTCCTGACCGATCACCCGCTCCAGGACCGCCATCCCGGTCTCCGGCGCGAGCGAGCTCATGCCCCGGGCGTCCCGGTAGTGGGCGACGAGACCGAGCTCCTCGATCATGCCGGTGGCCCACGGCCCCCAGTCCAGGCTGAGCGCGGGCAGGCCCTCCGCACGACGGCGGTGCGCGAGCGCGTCCAGGAAGGCGTTGCCCGCGGCGTAGTTGACCTGACCCGCCGTCGTCAGCAGCGAGGCGACCGACGCGAACAGCACGAAGTGCTCCACCGGCTCCTCGCACAGCAGCCGGTGCAGGAAGTACCCGCCGTGCACCTTCGGCCCGTAGCCCGCGTCGAACGCCGCACGGTCCAGCGACGGCAGCAGTACGTCCCGTACCTGCCCGGCGAGGTGGAACACACCCCGCACCGGCGGCAGCCCGCCGCTCCTCCGCTCGGCCAGCCAGCGCTCCATCGCCGCCCGGTCGGTCACGTCGACTGCCGCGACCAGCACCTCGGCACCCAGGGCTTCGAGCTCCCGCAGGAACGCGATCCGCTGCCCGGCGGGGCTCGCCGGATCGATCCCGGGCCAGTCGCCGCGCTCGGGCACGGCGGTGCGGCCGAGCAGGATCAGGCGCCGGGCACCACGCCGGACCAAGGTGCGGCAGAGCAGGCGCCCGAGCGCCCCGAACGCGCCCGTGACCAGATAGCCGCCGTCCGCGCGCAGCCGCAGCGGCAACGGGCGGGTGAGCCCGGCGGGCGGGCGCAGTCGGCTGACATGACGGCGGCCGTCCCGCAGAGCGACCTCGCCCTCGCCGTCGTCGGCCGCCAGCTCGCCCAGCAGTGCCTCGGCTTCCGCCGCCGACCCGGAAGCCGGTCCCGCGACCGGACCGAGGTCGATCAGCTTGCCACTGTGACCGACGAGTTCCTGCTGCCAGAGGACCCGGCCGATGCCCCAGGCGGGCGCGCCGAACGGCTCCACCGGATCGCCGGGCCGGACGGCCTGGGCGCCCCGCGTGACGATGTGCAGCCGCCCGTCCGGCCGCGCCTCGGGCAGCACCTGCGCGAGCGGCACCAGGGAGAAGGCGCCGATGGTGCCGATCCCGGCGAGATCCTCCGGGGCGACCGCGTCCAGTGGCGGCAGGTCCAGGTTCCACAGATGGACCACGGTCCGGATCGACGGGTCGAGGTCCGCGAACAGCCTCCGCAGATCGGCGGCCGAGTCCGGCCGGACGGTCGTGTACCGCGCACCGCGCCGGTAGCGGAGGCCGGGACGCACGAGCCGGCACCGCCCGCCACGCTCCCCGACCAGCTCGGCCAGCCGATCGGCGAGGCCGTCCGCGTCGGCGAACAGCAGCAGGTCGGGGACCGGCGCCTCCGTCACCGTCACTTCCGCCGGCGCCTCCTCCGCCCCCTCCGCGCCCTGCTCCTCCCAGCCGACCTCGGCCAGCCAGCCGTCGATGGTGCTGAGCTTCACCGCGGAGGCCACGCGATCCACCGCCGCCGCGCGGAAGCCGGTGATCGCGCCGAGCGGAGTCCCGTCCTCGGCGTACAGGGCGATGTCGCCGACCAGTTCCGCGTCGTTCTGCTCGGTGACGGTGGCGTGCGCCCACAGCGCCCGGTCCCCGACCGGGTCCAGGCGCACCTCCTCGATCGCGACCGGCAGGCGGATGCCACCGGACCGGTCGCCGTCCGCCGACACCGCGGTCAGCATGGTCTGGAAGCAGGCGTCCAGCAGCACGGGATGCGCGTGACAGCCCGCCGCGTCGCCGCCGATCTCCGCCGTGGGACGGATCAGGGCCAGCGCCTGGCCGGGCCCGGTCCACACCTCGTCGATGGCCTGGAAGGCCGGGCCGTACTGATAGCCGAGCGCCGCCAGCTCCGCGTAACACTCGGCCCGGTCGAGACGGCGCCCACCGCGGGCACGGACGGAATCGGCGTCCAGCGGTCCCGCGACCCGGCGCGGCTGGCCGGTCCGTACGACTCCGCTCGCATGGACGACGAGCTCCGCGCCCCCGGCTCCGGCGTCCGCCGTGGAGGCGATGGTGAACCCGGCCCCCTCCGGCGAGAAGGAGAGCTGGACGGTGGCGGACTCGCCCTCGGGCAGGAACAGGGCCCGGGAGAACTCCACGTCGGCCAGGGTGGCGAGCGCGCCGCCGGTCATCGCGCGCACCGCCTGGGCGGCCATCTCCAGGTACCCGGCGGCCGGGAAGACCGTACTCCCCTCGATGCGATGGTCGGCCAGGTACGCCAGCCGCTCGGTGTCGAGGCGGCTCTCCCAGGTCGGCTGGAGCGAGGCGGTGCGGCGGCCGAGCAGCGGATGGTCGAGCCGGCCGAGGCGGATCTGCTCCACCGGCCGGGGCTCGACCCAGTACCGGTCCCGCTGCCACGGGTAGCGGGGCAGCGGTACGGGCCGCCCCTCGGGCTGGAGCACCGTCCAGTCCACCTCGACGCCGAGCGTGTGGAGCTCGGCCAACGAGCGGGCGAACCGCTCGGGTTCGTCCTCCCGGCGGCAGATCGAAGGCAGCGTCAGCCCGTCCGCGCCACGGCCGTCCAGGCACTCCCGGATCGAGTGGCCGAGGACCGGGTGCGGGCCGAGCTCCAGGAAGAGGCTGTACCCGTCGTCGACGAGCCGGTCGACCGCCGAACGGAACCGGACGGGCTGCCGGACGTTCTCCCACCAGTAGCCGGCGTCGAGCTCGGGCCCGTGCGCCCGTCCGTCCCGGGCCGTCAGGTACAGCGGGAGCGTCGCCGGACGCGGCTCGATCCCGGCCAGCGCCTCGTGCAGCTCGTCGCGGATCGGGTCCATCCGCACGCTGTGGTACGGCACTTCCACGTCGAGGAACCGGGTGAAGACCTGGTCCCGGCCCAGCCGGTCGGCGAGTTCGCGGAGGGTGTCGCGGTCCCCGGAGAGCGTCACCGAGGCCGGACTGTTCACGGCGGCCACCGAGACCCGGTCCCGGTACGGGAGGACGAGCCGCTCGGCCTCCTCCTCGGGCAGGTTCGCCGCCAGCATGGCCCCCGTTCCGGCGAGCCGGTGCTGAAGGCTGCTGCGCCCCAGCGCCACCCGTACCGCGTCCTCAAGCCCGTACACCCCGGCCTGATAGAAGGCCGCGATCTCGCCGGTGCTGTGCCCGACCACCGCGTCGGGCCGCACCCCGTAGTGCTCCCAGAGCGCCGCGAGACCCGCCTGGACGGCGAAGTTGGCGGGCTGGGCGAGCCAGGTCTCGGCCATCCGGGACTCCGGCTCGGGCCGGGTCAGTTCGTCGAGCAGCGACCAGCCTGCCTGCCGGCGGATCTCCCGGTCGCAGCGCTCCACCGCGGCCCGGTAGACCGGCTCCGCGTCGAGCAGCTGACGTCCCATGCCCCACCACTGCGGCCCCATGCCGGTGAACACCCAGACAAGGCGCCGCTCCCCGGCCTCCCGTCGGCGGCCCCGTACCGCCCGGGGGTGGGGCTCGCCGCGCTCGCAGGCGGCCAGCGCCTCGTCCAGGGACTCGCGGGAGGAGTGGACGACGGCCAGCCGTTCCTCGAAGCGCTGGCGGCGGTGCGCGAGGGTGTGCCCGAGATCCGCGAGCGGCACCCCGGCGGCGAGCTCCCGCCGGATGCCACCGGCCAGTTCGGCGAGCCCCGCCGCGTGGCGGGCGCTCAACGGAAGCACGGAGTGGGCCGGGGCGTGGCCTGCCTCGCTCCGCGTCTCCTCCTGGCGCGGCGGCGCCTCCTCCAGCAGGACGTGCGCGTTGGTGCCGCCGAAGCCGAAGGAGTTGACGCCCGCCCGGGCGGGGCCTTCGTGCTCCGGCCAGTCGACCGCGGCGGTCGGGATCTCGAACGGCAGCGCCGCGAAGTCGATGGCGGGGTTGGGGCGTTCCAGGTTCAGGTGCGGCGGGATGCGGCGGTGCCGGAGGGCGAGCGCCGTCTTGATCAGTCCGGCCACTCCGGCGGCGGACTCGGTGTGCCCGATGTTGGTCTTGACCGAGCCGACGTAGCAACGGGCCCCCGGCGCCCGGCCGATGCCCAGGACCCGGCCGAGCGCCTCCGCCTCGATCGGGTCGCCGACCGGCGTCGAGGTGCCGTGCGCCTCGACGTACTGGAGGCTGCCCGGCGCCACTCCCGCCTCGGCGCACACCCGCTCGATCAGCATGGCCTGGGCGTCGGCACTGGGCACCGTGATGCCGTTGGTACGCCCGTCCTGGTTGACCCCGCTGCCGATCACCACCGCGTGCACCGGGTCGCCGTCGCGCAGGGCGTCCGAGAGGCGCTTGAGCGCCACGACGCCGACGCCCTCGGCGCGCACATAGCCGTCGGCGGAGGCGTCGAAGGCCCGCGAGCGCCCGTCGGGGGAGAGGAAGCCGCCCTTGGTCTCGGCGATCGTGTACTGCGGCGCCAGGTGCAGCAGGGTGCCACCGGCCAGGGCCAGTTCGCTCTCGCCGCGCAGCAGGCTCTGACAGGCCAGGTGGACCGCGACCAGGGAGGAACTGCACGCGGTGTCGATGGAGAGGCTGGGCCCCCGGAAGTCGAAGCAGTGCGAGATGCGGTTCGACACCATCGTCATCATGGTGCCGGTGGCGGTGTGCGCGGCCAGGGTCTCGAAGCCGAGGTCGGCGAACTGAAGGATCTTGTAGTCCAGCGTGAAGGCGCCGACGAACACCCCGACGTTCCGTCCGGCCAGTTCACCGGGCTTCTGCCCGCCGTCTTCCAGCGCCTCCCAGGAGACCTCCAGCAGCTTGCGCTGCTGCGGGTCCATGTGTTCCGCCTCGCGCGGGCTGATGCCGAAGAAATGGGGGTCGAACTCGTCGAAGCCGTCGATGTACCCGCCCCGGCCACCGATCAGCCGGCCCGGCTTGGCCCTGTCCCGGCTGCCGAGCGTGGTGGTGTCGTACCGGTCCGCCGGGGTGGGGACGAGACAGTCCCGCCCCTCGATCAGGTTCCGCCAGAAGGCCCGGTGGTCACCCGCGTGTCCGGGGAGGCGGCAGCCGATGCCGATGATGGCGACCTTGTCACGGAGGGCGGCGTTGGGTGAGTCGGTCATGATCCAATCCGGAGGTGATGGCGCCTCGGTACGGGCCAGGCGGGGGCGGTTTCGGGCGCGTCGCCCGTACGGCACGGGGCTACGCGGTGCGCGTGGGGCGGCGCCAGGGGTGGAGCAGGCCGCCGAGCACCGCCCCGGTCTCCGGGAACGAGGCCGGATCCTGGACGCCCACCACGGCCGGCTGACGGTCCGGCCGCCAGGTGAAGCTGCCGAAGAGCCGGTCCCAGACCGAGAGGTCGACGCCGAAGTGCCCGGCCTCGGCCACGTCGGCACTGTGGTGCAGCCGATGCTGTTCGGGGCTGGCCAGGACATGGTTGAAAGGACCGAGGCGGACCTCGATGTTCGCATGCACGAAATACCCTTGGACAATGGTGAAGAGCGCCACCGCGAAAAGGCAGTCGGCGGAGAATCCGAGCAGTCCGAGACTCAGTTGGACCGCGCCCTGTTTGAATGCGACGTCCAATACGTGATTGACGCCGTTGTTGGCGACATTCACCTTCTGCGGAACATGGTGAATTCCATGGACCTTCCAGAGCCACCGGTGGGTGTGTGCGAGCCGGTGCGCCAGGTACCCGGCCAGCGAGGAGGCCAGCAGGGCCAGGGGAATCTGCACCCACAGCGCGAGCCCCAGCCTCAGCCCTCCTCTCGCGGCCGCCGCGACGACGACCGCGACCACCGTCTGGGCGAGCACGGCTCCCGCCATGGTGAACACGAAGTAGGCCGCGTACCAGCAGAGTTCGCGACCGCTCGGATGCCAGTCGGCACGATGGGGGATCAGTCGTTCCAGCGCCGCGAGATAGAGGATGACGGCGACCAGGAAGACCTGCACGGCCTGCCCGCGGTCCCAGCCGTAGCGCAGGGTCGAGGCGAACAGCCAGACCGCGGAGAGCGCCAGGGCCGGGTATGCGGCGCATCGGAGAACCCCGCGCAAGGAAGTCCCCATGGCCCACGATTTCGCCGGCAGTGACCCCATCTCGGGTCGATTTTCCATACGGAGAATCTCCATCGCGTCCGAATGAGGGACTGAACACTAGCAGCGGGTGCGGGCGCCCGTTGATTCCTCAACGATGCTTTCTGGCCAGTGCGCGAAGGGGGTCGCCGTAATCCGACTGATAGGAAGAGATGCTTTACGGCGATAATCGCGGCCCTATTGCGGGAGGCCGATTCACGTCGGCCGGATCGCGGCAGCAACGATTCAGCGGCTCCAGGAAGCGGCCACCGCCACCGGCCGTCGCGCGCGGGGAGGGCGGACGGGCCGCCCGGCAGCCCTTTGCAAGGCGTTGACTCGCGACCGAGCGGCGCAGCCCCGGGGGAGTGGCCAGGGAAGGGAAACGCCCGAAAACGGCGCCCAGGCCGACCCGTGTGGCGCACGTCACGACTCTGGACTCCGCTTTTCCGTTGTCCAGGCCCTGGGCGGCGGCTCTCCCCTCCACAAGGATCTCCACACGAGGCAAGCGAAGGGCGGACGGCGTGCAGCGGACCACGGGTTTCGAGCAGCAGACGGATGCGGAGCTGATACGGGGGGCGCAGTACGGCGCCCCGTGGGCGCGGGAGCAGTTGATCGGCGCCTGCCGGCCCCTCGTCCACGCGCTCGCCGCCCGCGCCCTCGACGGCCGCCGCGGCGCGGACGCCGCCGTGCACGCGATCGTGCGCGAGACGCTGGGCCGTGCGGAGTTCGCGCTGGGGACCCTCCCGTCGCCGGACGCCTTCCGCCCCTGGCTCGTCGGCATCGGCGTGGCGACCACCCTCGCCCACGCGGCCGGCCTCCCCGTTCAGACCACCGCTTCCACGGCCCCGTCCGACGCCCTGCGCTGGCTCGACATCGAGGACGCCGTACTGGCGGCCCTCTGGTCCCTGGAGCAGGAGGGAATCCTCGGCCGATACGAGACGGCGGCGGCGCTGAACTGGTCCCCGCAGGACACGATGCTGCGCCTCGACGCGGTACGCGTACGCCTGGAGGCCGCCCGATCGGTGACCACCGCCCTCGCCCGCACCCCCCGCTGCCCGGCCCTCGACGAGCAGGCCGCCACCTGGGACGGACACCCCGGCGCCGTCTGGCGCGATCAACTGGCCCGGCACACCGCGCACTGCGGGCACTGCGCCACCGGGTTCGTCGTGACGGCGGCCGACGTCACGCCGCCCGTGTACGCGGCAGCCGCCCAGGGCCCGGTCGGCCGGGACTTCTCGACAGGCGGCGCCCCAGGCCGACCCGGCGCGGCCGACGCCCTCGCCCCGACCGAGACGTTCACGGCCGTTCCCTCCGACGCGAGCCCCCGCCCCACCGCTGCCGCCGGGCGGCGCGGCACCAGGGCCGACCTTCGGCGCCGTCGCCAGGCGGACGACCGCAACCGCCGCCGCGCGGTGGTCGCGGCAGGCCTGGCCGTCGTCGCGGTCACCGGCGGCGCGTTCACGCTGAACGCCGGCCGTGGCGGCGACGAAGGAGCCAACCGGGCAGCGGCCGGGGGCCTCGACCTCCCGCTGGCGAACGAACCCGGCACCCTCACCGCCCCGCCGTCCACCACCTCCACCTCCACCTCCACCTCCACGTCCGCTTCGGCTTCCGCGACGCAGACCCCCGGCACGACGTCCACCACCGCACCGGGCAAGGCCCCCCGGCCCACCACGGCGCCCCCTGCCCCGAAGCGCTCCACCGCTCCCGCGTCCACCGCCACGACCGGCACCGCGCCGAAGACCGCCCCCGCCCAGGGCACCGACCAAGGCCCGGCCCGTGGCACCCGTAAGGACACCGGCCAGTCCTCGGCGGCAGACCAGGTCATCGCCCTGGTGAACGCCGAGCGCGCCAAGGCCGGTTGCGGCGCCCTGACCGCCAACGCCACCCTCACCCGGGCGGCCCAGGGCCACTCCGACGACATGGCCGCCCGTGACTTCTTCGACCACACCAACCCCGACGGTGCCGGCCCCGGCGACCGTGTGACGGCCGCCGGATACCCCTGGTCCACGTACGGCGAGAACATCGCGAAGGGGCAGAGCGGCCCCGAACAGGTCATGGAGGCCTGGATGAACAGCCCCGGCCACCGCGCGAACATCCTCAACTGCGACTTCAAGGAGATCGGCATCGGCATCCACGACTCCGGCGGCCCCTACTGGACCCAGGTCTTCGGCGCCCGCTGACCCGGAGGGGTCCGTCACGCCGGGTGGGCCGTCGACCTGCGCGTATGCGGATGGCAGAGTCATGACCACTGCCCCGGTCTCGGGGCGGGGGAGGAGCGGACCCCCCAAGGTCCGCCGGTAAGAGACGACGCATGAGAAGAATCGCGGCCTACGGGCTGCATGTCATGGCGACTGTCCTCGCGGCAGTCGTCCTGGTCGGGGGACAGACGGCGCCCGCCGTCGCGGTCACGACGATTCCCGGGGACGCCGCCGGTACGGCCACCAGCCGGGAGTCGGTCCGGGCGATGACCTGGAACATCTGCGGGGAGGCGGGCGGCCGGGTCGCCTCGGACGCCGGCTACTGCCCGTACCGCAACGTGCCCGGCAAGAAGATCGAGGGCATCGCCCAGCTGGTCAAGGACCGCGACCTCAACGTGGTCATGCTCCAGGAGGTGTGCTCGGTCAGCCACCTGGTCCCGCTGGAGGCGAAGCTGGAGGCCGACGATCCGGGCTCCGACTGGACGTTCGCGCTCGCGGGCGACACACGCCCGGACGACACGTACCAACCGGATGTGCCGGGAGTCGAGTTCATCGACAAGCAGGGCTCGAAGTGCCGAGGCGCGCTGTCCGGCACGCTGGGCGTGGCCATCGGCGTCAAGGGCCGGATGACGTGGAAGACCGAGACGGACTTCACCACGCCGCTCGGCCTGTCGATGGGGCGCGGCTCCGTGCTGTGCGTGGAGGTGGCCGGCTGGGAGAACCACGTCTGCACGACGCACGTGTCCAACTTCGGTGCCTCCGTCCCGCTGAAGCTGACGCAGGCGCAGGCCGACCAGTACTACGACGAGCAGATCGCGACGGTCGCGGACGTGGTGAGGAAGTTCCCGTCCGTCGTCCTCGGTGGTGACTTCAACACCCGGCTCCAGGACCGGCTCCAGCCGCTCTACAGCCTGATGTCGGAGTGTGACCAGCGGGCGTACGGGCCCGGCGACGCCTCCAACGAGCCCACCAAGTTCACGCTCGACGGCGTGACGAAGGACGCGAGCGGCGGGATCCTGTCGTACGCCGGTTACCAGACCTCGAAGATCGACTACCTCTTCGCCACCGGCGGCTTCACCGGCTGCGACTCACGGACCGACTTCGCGGACCAGACGGACTACCGGCTCGCGGTCCAGCCGACCTGCACGGAAGCGACGCCCGTGACGGTCCCCGACCCGTGCAGGCCGGGCGCGACCGGCTACTCGGACCACACCCCGCTGTACGGTCACACCCAGGGCGGCGGGAAGCTGTCCTGGCGGCTCGACGGCAGCCCCGCCGGATTCGACGGCACGCTCACCGGCGGCGCCTCCTGGGCACCCGGCGAGCACGGCGGGGCGCTCGCGCTGGACGGTGCCACCGGCGCCGCCACCGCGTCAGGGCCCGTCGTGGACACCACGTACAGCTTCACCGTCTCCGCCTGGGCGAAGGTGAACCCGGGCGCGGGCACGTCGGTGGTCCTCTCCCAGGACGGCACGACGATCAGCGGCATGATGCTCTGGTACAACGCGAGCGACAGCACCTGGCGCTTCGCCCTGCCGAAGGCCGACAGCTCCACGTGGAGCGTCGACCAGGCCATCGCCCCCGCCGCCGCGACCGGCACATGGACCCACCTCACGGGCGTGTACGACGCCACCACCGGCGCGGTCAGCCTCTACGTCGACGGCGTGAAGAAGGCCACGGCCGTCCACGCGGAGGCCGATCGCTGGGCCGCCACGGGTCCGTTCGTCGTCGGTCGGGACAAGGTGAAGGGCGCGTACAACGCCTACTTCAACGGCTCCGTGCAGCGCGTGGCGGCGTTCGACTACCCGCTGCGCGACGACCAGATCGCCGCGTACGCCGGCAGGCTGATGCCGCCGACCGGCAGGAGCACGGCGCTGCGCGAGGTCCCGGGTGAGCCGCTGTCCCAGGGCTGCCACCAGAACCTCGACCCCTTCGGCGCCGACTACGGCACGGCCACCACCCTCACCCCGACCCTGACGGCGACGGTCACCCACCCCGACCCGTCGAAGGAGGTCTGGGCCGAGTTCTCCATCTGGGACAACACCGACCAGACCCAGCCGCAGCCGATCACCATGGGCGAGGCGGGCTCGGCCAGCACGAAGGTCCGAGGCCAGGGCACCGTCTCCGTCCCGGTCCCGCGGCTCGTCCCGGGCCACGCGTACGGCTGGCGCGTCCGCACCACCGACGGCACGACCACCTCGCCCATCTCCACCAACTGCCACTTCAGGGCCCCGGCGGCCTGATCACTCCCGGACGTACTCGACGGTCTGCATCATGCCGAGGTCCTCGTGCTGGAGCTGATGACAGTGCGCGATGGCGCGCCCGGTGAAGTCCTCGTACCGGACGAGGAACGTGGCGGAGTCACCGGGCGCGCCGCCGGCCAGGCCGATGGTGTCGTGCCAGACCGGCGGGTCGAGCCGCTTGCCGTTGCGGTGGGTGAGGAGGACCTGGTTGGTGTGCAGGTGGAACGGGTGGTGGTGCGGCGGCAGGGTCTCGTCGGTGCGGACGGTCCATCGTTCGACGATGCCGAGACGCAGGGTGTGGTTGGTGTAGTCGGGGTCGAACAGGCCGTAGGCGGGGTCGCGGGTGAGGTCGCCCTTGGGGTCCGCCGGTGGGGTGGGGTTGCTGCCCAGGATGCGATACGCGTTGGTGAACGCCCCCGAGAAGACATTGGAGTCGGCGTGGAAGACTACCTCCCGGTCGGCGTCGGGGTTGGCGATGTCCCTCTCGTCGAGGAACGGCCGGCCCGGCGGCAGGGAGGTGGGCAGTTCCATCGCCGGCTGTACGGGCTCTCCCGCGACCTCGATCGTCATCAGCGGCCCGGCCACCTTGTCGGCCCGCAGCTCGTACCGGCCGGGCGCGCCGCCCCGGACCAGGACGTCGGCACGGTTGCCCATGGCCAGGTCCACCTGGTCCAGGGCGACGGTCTTCGTGAGCGTGACGCCGTCCTGCGCGATCTGGTGCAGCTTCAGGCCCCCGCTGCCCCCGCTGCCGCCGGTGACCTGGAGCCGCAGGGCGGAGAACGCGGTCGCCGCGACCAGCCGCCACCGCTGCACCTGGCCCGGGCGCAGCCGGAGCGTGGGGTTGACGGTGCCGTTGACGGTGAAGGTGGAGGGGATGCCGGCCACCCAGCCACCGGAGGTGAAGGCGGGGACCTTGCCGTCCTTGACCTTGAGCTCGTTGATGCACACGACGAGATCGTCGGCGGCCCTGATCTCGGGCACGTCGTCGACGTCGCCTTCGACGACGATCACCCCGGCCATGCCCCCGGCGATCTGCTCGGCGATGGATCCGTGCAGGTGCGGGTGGTACCAGTAGGTTCCGGCGGGGTGATCGGCCGGTACGTGGATGGTCGTCGTGTAACGGGGCTCCGGCGCACCGGCGGCGACCTCGTCCGAGGTGCGCGGCGCGAACTCGCGCAGGACGTTGTCGGCCTCCCCGGACGGGCAGACGTGCATCCCGTGGGTGTGCACGTTGAAGCTGTTGGGGTGGTGCGGCGTGTTGCTGCGGCCCATGTGGTCCGGGTTCGGCGGCAGGCCGTTGACGTGCGTCAGCCGCACGGTGTCCCCCGCGCGTACCCGCAGCGTCGGACCCGGGAACGTCCCGTTGTACGTACGCGTGGTGACCTTCCCGAACCCGGGTACGGAGACGTCCGTGTACCGCACGGTCAGCGTCTGCTCCAGCACCCGCGCCGAGCCGGGCACCGCTCGCGAGGCGGACACGGCGGACACGGCGGACACGGCGGGCTGCGGAAAGGACTTCGGCGCCGCGACCGCGGGCCGGGCGAGGATGAGGCCGGGCGCCACCGCGAGACCTGCGGCGGGGATGGCCTTCAGTACGGATCGACGGCTGATCCCGTCACCTTTTCCCATAACCGGGCAATGTAGTTCAAACTGCCCATCATCCTGGATGGCGCGCCGCAACGACGCCCTGGTGCCGACCCCGCTCACACCGAGTGGCGCACCCTCGCCACCGGTCATTGAAGGGACGCCGGGCTGGAAAGGGTGGCCTTACCTCGAACGAGGTGCACACCCCACCCAGGGAGAAGACCTTGAAGCGTGTTGATTTCCGTCGGTCCGCAGGATTGATGGTCGCCGCCGTGGCCCTGCTCGCGGGCCCCGCCCTGTCCGCCTACGCGGCGACCCCGACCACTCCGACCGCCCCGACCGCCCCGATCGAGCAGGCACGGGCGGCGGGCCTCACCGACCAGCAGGCGGGAGAGCTCCAGCGGCAGGTGGACGCCGTTCTCGCCCGCGACCCCCAGGCCCGCCAGACCTCGGCGAACACCCTCGCGATCCCCGGCGCCACCGTCACGCTCCCCGTACCCGGACAGCCCGCAGGCGCGCCCCGCGCCTGCAACGAAGGCCACCTGTGCATCACGGACGGCCGAGGCGTCAACTACGACTACTACCGCTGTGGCTACTACGACTTCGACGGCATCGGCGACGGCACCTTCAACAACAACCAGACCCCCGGCACCCGCGCCCGCTTCTACAACAGCGACGGCAGCGAGCGCTGGTCCCACGTGGCGAAGGGCACGGGCACCGCGTCCTGGACCCCGGTCTACCACATCCGCCCCTGCTGATGGCTGATCGCTGATGGCGGCCCCGCCCCCGCTCTCCTTGCGAGCGGGGGCGGGGTCAGGGGCGTTCGACATGCTGGAGGATGCCGCCCGCGGAGAAGCAGAGGGCGCCGATCAGCGTCCCCCAATTGGAGATGTCGGCATTGATCAGGCTGCCGGTGGCGGGCCGTGTGAAGGCGGCAAGCGCCGAGACCATGAAGAGGACGGAGCCGAGCTGGTTCACGGCGACGATCCACCAGCCGAGATCACGCCGCCGGACGCACGGCCGTCCATGACAGATCTCGACGAACGCGAGATGCCCGGAGACCAGAAAGAGCACGCAGCCGATCACGTCAGGAGCCCAGATCAGACGGTTGACCTGCTGGACGCTCAGGCCCTGGAGAAAGGAATCGAGCAGGTCGACACCGAACACGAGGGTGCCGGCGAACAGGACAAAGGCACTCAGCCAGTCGACCCGCATCGGTTCATACGCCCACCACCGCCACCGTCGGGCGACCAGGACCCCTTCCCCTCCGGGCACGTGGCGCGGGGCGTTGACGACCTGGAGCAGCGACACGTATCCGCCGGTGTTGAAGAACAGGCCGCCCGCGAAGTAGATCGAGGCACAGGTGGTGGCGTCGCCGGACCCGAACTGGGCGACGGCGGCACCGGCCGCGAAGAGCGCCCCGCCGATGACGAAGGCGGTGGCGGCCACGGCGTTGAGCCTGCGCAGCCGGGCGAGGACGGCACTGTCGGCCCTGGCACGACGTCCACCGCCCGCACCGGGCGGACGGACGACGATGAGCCCGCGGCGCCGGGCGGGCCGGGACTCCCAGGTGGCGGTGCCGCCGCCGGGCGGCCGCCAGGTGAGGCGGGTGATGAACGGTCCCACGCCTTCGGCGCGCTGCTCGGGCTGGCCCACGGGCCGACCCTAGTCGGGCAGCGGGACATCACCCGAGAGCAACGCCGTCCCCGTGTCCACGCGCTGGGGCGGAAGGCGGCGGGTGGTCGTCGACGACCATGGAGTCGTAGAGACGTGCGTACTTGGCAGCGAGCCGGAGGAGGGCCCGTCTCGGTCCCGGGGGCAGGACGGAGAGCGGAGACGAGGAGGCGCAGGGCACCTCTCCTCCTCACACGTGTCATTTCAGTCCATGCGTACGGAGTGGAGCGCGGCGAAGGCCAGCAGGGGGACGGCGGTCCGCGGAGGATCTTCGAGGATGGGCGAGTGCCCGAGACCGGCCAGCAACTCGACCTTCGCGCCCGGTACGACGCGGTAGTCGGCGGCGGAGGAGGGCCGCCACCTGCGATCCTCCTCGCCGAAGAGCACGAGCAGCGGCTTGCCGAGCGGCGTCAGGCGCTCGGGGAGGGCCTGACGCGCCAGGTAGTCGAGGGTGCCCTGCATGGCGGCCGCGAGCGTGTGTGGGCTCATGCGCCGCACATCATCGAGGATCTCCGAGGGGATCCGGTAACCGGCCCGGCTGAAGGCGGTGCCGGCGAACCGGCGCAGCTGCTCGTCGCTCGGCGGCCACGACGAGAGCCCGAGCGGTTCGGTCTGCGGGGCGATGAAGGCGTCCAGGCCGGGCCCGGTGCCGATGAGCACGAGCCCCGCCACGAGCTCGGGCCGCTGCGAGGCGAGGGCGGTGGCGACGACGCCACCGCTGGAGTGCCCGACGACCACGACACGGTCGACCCCGAGCCGATCCAGCACAGCACCGACCCGATGAGCCTGCTCAGGAACCGTGTAGCTGGCGTCGACGGGTTTGGCGGACCGACCGTGCCCAAGGAGATCGACACGGATGACACGGTGCGATCCGACGAGGAGCGGGACCAGAGCATCCCAGGACCGGGTGGAGGAGGCGGACCCATGGATGAGGAGAAGGACGGGTCCGTCAGCAACCCCACCCTGACACACATAGATATCGCCGTCATCTATCGATAGGAGGCCGGCCTCACCCAAGAGAGGCCGGGAGTCAGAAGCAGTCATGCCCCCACTGTCACCGCCCCCACCCACACAGAGATTGAACAAATGTTCCCGGGTTCGCCCTCAACTACCATCCAAGAATGCCGACTTACACACGCGGCGCGACGGCGTGGGACATCGCGCGCCCGCAACGGCCCAGCAGGGTGCCCGGCCTCACTATGGCCGGCTTCGGCATCCGTGAACTGGACACCCTCCGGATGGTCCCGCATCCGGCCGTGACCCTGATCCTGGAGTTCGGCGCGGGCTCACCTGTGGTCGAATCGGCCTCCGGCGAGCGGCAGCAGGGATGCGTGGCGGCCGGGACGGGCGCCGGTTCCAGGGGAGCGATCCAGGCGAGCGGGAAGAACATCGAGTGCGTACAAGTACGCCTGTCCCCGGTGATCGCCCGCGCCGTCCTGGGCGTCCCCCTCGCCGACCTGGACGGCGCCATCGTCCCCTTGGACGCCCTGTGGGGCCGGGAAGCACCCCGCATCCGCGAACGACTCGCGGACACGACATCGTGGCAGCAACGCTTCGCCCTGACCGACGCGCTGCTCGCCCGCCGGTACGCGGCGCAGCGTCCGGTGGACAAGGAGATCGCCTGGGCCTGGCACCGTATCGCCACCACACACGGCCGGACCCGAGTCGACGCCCTGGCCACCGAAACCGGCTGGACCCGCAAGCGCCTGTGGTCCCGCTTCCACGTACAACTCGGCCTGCCACCCAAGCAGGCCATCAAACTGATCCGCTTCGACCACGCGGCCCACCGCCTGCTGGCAGGCGTGCCCGCGGCCCGGGTAGCGGCCGAATCCGGCTACGCGGACCAGTCGCACCTGCACAGGGACGTGATGACATACACGGGGAGAACCCCCGCAACGGTGTCCGCCGAACCGTTCCTGGCCGTGGACGACATCGCGTGGCCCAACTGAACGGCCGGGAGCGGCCTACGGCCTGTCCGGCGGATCTTGTGGTTCTGGGTGATCGGTTCGTTGCGGTTCACCCGTCGGTTGCACTGTCAGCTCGGTTCGCTAAGGTCTG